>NZ_FNJD01000011.1 GCF_900103185.1 Sulfitobacter litoralis | reverse complement strand
TGCAGTATTGGATTTGAGTCGAGAACTCTTCCCGCACTCATTGCAGTAGTAGGATCGATTTTCGCTTGAACCTTTGATTTGCCCTCGCGCATGGCCCGCGTTCACTGAATGCAGAATCGGCGGCAATGTGAAGGAGGAACAGAGAGCGTTTCTGCATGCGTTCACGGAGAATCCACCCACGGTCCGTGGGGCGAGCTTCTGACTGATTGCTCCTCTCGAAGAATTCTTCGAGAGTTTCTCTGCGTATTTAAGGTCATTGGATTTTATAGCCATAAGGCATATCAATGCCTTATGGCCTCCCAGTGTCAACGTTAGATGTCAGCGAACCACATAAATCAGAACGGCTGGGGGCTGGCCCCCGGCTCCTTCACTTGGCTCTGCCCCTAAAGCGGCCAGAACACCAAAATGGCCGGAATAGATACCGCTACGACGATGATCTCCAGCGGCAGCCCCATGCGCCAGTAATCGCCAAAGTTATAGCCCCCGGGCCCGAGGATCAGGGTGTTGTTCTTATGTCCGATGGGTGTCAGAAACGCGCTTGAAGCCGCGACGGCGACCGCCATCAGGAACGGGTCGGGCGAGACATCAAGGCTTTGCGCCATCTGGATGCCCACAGGGGCGGCGACGATGGTGGTGGCGGTGTTGTTCAACACATCCGACAAGGTCATCGTGACCAGCATCAACACGGTCAGCACCACCCACGCGGGCATCCCTTGGGTCAATCCGACCAGCGCACCGGCAATCAGTTCCGTCCCGCCAGAGCTATCCAGCGCAGCCCCCAGCGGGATCATTGACCCTAGCAGGACGACGACGGGCCATTCGATATGAGTGTAAAGTTCCGACAGCGGGACGATCCGCGCCAGTACATAGGCAATCACCACCAGCCCCAAGGCCACAGGCAGATAGATCAACCCAAAGCTCGCCGCCGTGACCGCGCCGGCAAACAGGCCGATGGCAAGCCAGACCTTGTGGTTTTCAGTCACCGCCAACCCGCGGTCGGCCAATGGCAGCACGCCCAGCCATTCAACCACATGGGAGGCGGTATCGCGGGGTACCAGCAGCAGTAAAATATCGCCCACCTGCAATTCGGTCTTGCGCAGCTGCGACGTGATGCGTTTGCCGCGCCGCGACACCCCCAGCAGCACTGAGCGTTGCCGCCACGACAGACCAACTGCCTGTGCCGAACGGCCATTCATACGGGAATCGCTGGTAACCACGACTTCGATGATCTCGACCCCTTCGCCATCGGCGTGCAGCCGGTCCTCGCGGTCGGCGTCGGCGACGTGCAAATCCAGCGTGCTGCGAAACTCGTCGAGCGCGTCCGGGGTCGCTTCAAGCACCAGCGCATCGCCCGCGCGCAGGGGCAGGTTGCGCGATTGGCCGTAGCGGCGCTTGCCGTCGCGGATCACCCCCAGCATGGCGACATCAGCCTTATCGGCAACATCCTGAAGTTCGGCTAGACGCTTGCCGATCTGGGCGTTGCCTTCGGGGATCGTCAGCTCTGCCAGATAGGGGGACAGGTCTTCGGGGCCCAATACGTTGTTTTCGCGTTGCGGGATAAAGCGCCAGCCGATCAGCGCGACAAAGGCCAGCCCCGCCGCCGCCGCAATCCCCCCCACGGGGGCGAAATCAAACATGCGAAATGGCTCGCCAAGGGATTCCTGTCGGATCGAGGCGATGATGATGTTGGGCGGCGTCCCGATCAGCGTCGCCATGCCGCCAAGGATCGTGGCAAAGCTCAGGGGCATCAGGCTTAACCCCGGTGATCGCCCCGCCTTGCGAGCGGTCTGGATGTCGACCGGCATCAGCAACGCCAGTGCGGCGACGTTGTTCATAAAGGCCGATAGCACCCCGCCGATCACCCCCATCAGGGTGATATGCCCGCCCAAACTGCGCGAGGCATCGACCAGCGTGCGGGTGATCAGCAACACCGCGCCTGACCGCGTCAGCCCCGCCGATACGATCAACACCAGCGCCACCACCAGCGTCGCGGGGTGGCCAAAGCCCGCAAAGGCGTCCTTGCTGTCAACGACCCCCAGCACCACCGCGACCATCAGCGCGGAAAAGGCCACAAGGTCATAGCGAAAACGCCCCCACAGCAGCATGCCAAACACGGCGGCAAATAGCGTAAACAGGATGATTTGGTCAGTGGTCATTTCGGCATACCTTGGGTGAACTGCGCTTGCAGCACTAGCAGCCGCACCACAGGCTGTCTGCCCCAAACGCAGCCATCCCCTCTGCGTGCGCGGTGGCTTGTTCAGGTGCCTAGGCTGCCGTATAGAGAGCCAACACTGAATTTTAGCATATGAGGTCACCATGGCAGGTCACTCAAAATGGGCAAATATCCAGCACCGTAAGGGCCGTCAGGACAAACTGCGCGCCAAGGTGTTTTCAAAGCTCTCCAAGGAAATCACCATCGCGGCGAAGATGGGCGAACCCGACCCGGACAAGAACCCGCGTCTACGTCTTGCGGTGAAAGAGGCCAAGGGCCAATCCATGCCCAAGGACAACATCGATCGCGCGATCAAGAAGGCGGTTGGCGGCGAGAGCGAGGATTACGAAGAAATCCGCTATGAAGGCTATGGCCCCAATGGTGTTGCTGTCATCGTCGAGGCGATGACCGACAACCGCAACCGCACCGCGTCGACTGTACGTTCCACGTTCACCAAGAACGGCGGCAATCTGGGCGAGACAGGGAGCGTCGGCTTCATGTTCGACCGCAAGGGCGAAATCACTTATCCCGCCAGCGTCGGCGATGCCGATACGGTCATGATGGCAGCGATCGAAGCCGGTGCCGAAGATGTTGACAGCTCGGACGAGGGGCATGTGATCTGGTGCCTGGACACCGACCTCAACGAAGTAAGCAGCGCTCTCGAAGGCGAGCTCGGCGAATCCGACAGCACCAAGCTGGTCTGGCGTCCGACGACCACGACAGAGATGGACCTCGAGGGGATGGAGAAGCTGATGAAGCTGATCGACGCCCTGGAAGACGACGATGATGTGCAACGCGTCACGACGAACTTCGAAGCCTCTGACGAGGTGATGGAACAGCTGTAAGCAGCGCGCCCCGCCTCTGACATCTGTCGGGGCGCGGGGTTTGCCTTTGCATGCACTGGTCACCACGCTTTTAGAGACATAAAAAAACCGCCCCTGGCTTGCCAGTGGGGCGGTTTTTTTAATCAGCGCTTGGGCCAGAATTTATCCCAGAAGTCGCGCCATACGAAACAGACCACCCCATGCGGGTTTGGCTCTTGTCTCGGGGGCACGCTGTTGCGCAATGGCTGACAGCACGCGCTTGACGTCGTTCAAACGTCCCAACGCCTTAGAGCCGCCTGCGCTTGCCTGCACGCTTAGGATCTTGGATTGCGTGTGCAGGGCTGCTTCGATGAGCGCCAATTCATCCTGGCTGATTTCCAGCTTCTGTTTATTGTCGAACATGACAGTATTCCTTGGTTGTCTTAGAGGGGTCAGATAGGCGCTCTATCTGTGGTTCGCTAGTAGTAACGGGCCCAATCACGCAAATGTTTCGCGCCCGCAATAATAAAATTGGGGTTGCAGCGGGGGAAGGTTTTGCTTTTGGGTAAACGCCGGTGCCACTTCCTGCCGAAACCGACCCAGATACCCAACGGAGCCTTCCAGACATGACCGCTTTTTTCCCCGGCTTTGCGCTTGGTCTAACCTTGATTTTGGCCATCGGCGCGCAGAATGCTTTTGTGCTGCGTCAAGGATTGCGATTGCAGCATGTTTTCTGGGTGTGCCTGACTTGCGCCCTTTCCGATGCTGTGTTGATCGCGGCGGGGGTGGCGGGATTTGGCGCGCTGGCTGTGGCGGTGCCGTGGTTCGAGACGGTTATGCGCTTTGGCGGCGCGGCGTTCTTGATCTGGTATGGCTTCCAGAATGCACGGTCTGCATGGCAGGGGGGGCATGCGCTGTCGGTCGATGGCACCGCGCCGACCAGCCTGCGCCGCACGATCCTGACCCTATTAGCACTGACTTGGCTGAACCCGCACGTCTATCTGGATACAGTTGTGCTGTTGGGGTCGATCGCTGCGCAATATGACAACCGCTTTGCCTTCGGGCTGGGGGCGGTCAGTTCGAGCTTTGTCTTCTTCTTTGCACTTGGCTATGGCGCGCGGCTGTTGGGGCCGTTCTTCAGCAAGCCGCGCAGCTGGCAGATACTGGACGGCGTCATCGCCCTGACAATGTGGGCCATTGCGTTGAAACTTCTACTGATGTGACCTTGCTCTTGCCAAAGCATTGCGGAATGTTGCGCAGATGAAAACTGCACATCCCCAAAGCCCCGTCACCGGTATCTTCTGGATGGTCGTGACCGGCCTTTGTTTCATCTGTGTGACCGCTTTGGTCAAGCATATGGGGCCGCGCCTGCCATCCTCAGAGGCTGCTTTTATCCGCTACGGCTTTGGTCTGGTGTTCCTGTTGCCTGCCATAGGCGCGCTGCGAGAGGCCAAGCTGTCGCGCCGGCAATGGGCGCTTTTCAGTGTTCGGGGCGGGCTGCACGGGATCGGGGTGATCTTGTGGTTCTACGCGATGACCCGCATCTCTATCGCCGAGGTAACGGCGATGAACTATCTCGCGCCCATTTATGTTACCGTCGGGGCCGCGCTGTTTTTGGGCGAAACGCTTGCGCTGCGCCGGATCATTGCGGTTGTGCTCGGGTTGGTCGGGGCCGCGATCATCCTGCGGCCGGGGTTTCGGGAACTGACCAGCGGACATTTCGCTATGTTGATCGCGGCGGTGGTGTTTGGCGGGGCATATTTGCTGGCCAAAGTGCTCGCGGACGAGGTGCGCCCCTCGGTGGTCGTGGCGATGATGTCGCTGTTCGTGACGCTGTTTCTGGCCCCCTTTGCACTGGCATCCTGGATTACCCCCACATGGGAGGAGATCGGAATCCTTGCCGCTGTCGCCTGCTTTGCAACCGCAGGTCACTACACGATGACGTTGGCCTTTGCTGCTGCACCCCTGACGGTGACCCAACCTGTGACCTTCCTGCAGCTGGTATGGGCAACGGCGCTTGGCGCGATTGCTTTTGCCGAACCCATTGATATCTGGGTTGTTCTTGGTGGTGCCGTGATCCTTGGCTCTGTCACCTTCATCACCTGGCGCGAAGCGATGTTGAAACGCCAGATCACACCCGCTGCACCGGCGACGAAATTTTAGCGGCACCGGCTGCTTGGATGTGACTAAATCGGGGGTTGATCCACCCTGAGGTTTTTATTGACTTGTCAGTCAATAAACGTAGATTTGATAGCCAGACGCTATCAAACCACTAAGGATTCTTTATGCCCAAAGTCGGAATGGAGCCTATTCGCCGCGACGCATTGGTCAAAGCGACGATTGCCGAAATCGGTGCCGCACAGTCTTTGGATGTGACGGTTGGCCAGATCGCGCGCCGCGCTGGTATGTCATCCGCGCTCGCGCACCACTACTTTGGCGGCAAGGATCAGATTTTTCTGGCGGCCATGCGCTATATCCTATCGGAATACAGCGCCGAGGTGCGGCGCGAACTCCGGCTGACCAAATCCCCCCTCGGGCGCGCCGAAGCCATCATCCGCGCGAGCTTTGAGGAAAGCTATTTCGATCCGGCCACTGTCAGTGCGTGGATGACGCTCTATGCCTCGTCGCGCACCAATACTGAAACCTATCGCCTGCTCGTGGTGTACCAGCGGCGCTTGCGGTCGAACCTGACCTATGCGCTGCGCCCGATCTCGGACGATCCGTCCGGGGATGCCGACACGCTGGCTGCCTTGATTGACGGTTTGTACCTGCGCGCCGCCCTGTCCGATGATGGAAATGCGCGCACCGCCAGTGACCGTGCCTTATCCGTCCTTCATATGCTCGTGGGGACCGCGGTATGACCCAGCCCAATATCCTGATCCTGATGGTTGACCAGTTGAACGGCACGCTGTTTCCCGACGGCCCCGCCGAGTGGCTGCATGCCCCGAACCTCAAAAAGCTGGCCGCGCGGTCGACGCGGTTCAAGAACGCCTATACCGCCAGCCCGCTGTGCGCGCCGGGGCGGGCGGCGTTCATGTCGGGGCAGCTCCCGTCGGCCACGGGCGTCTATGACAACGCGGCAGAGTTCGCGTCGAGCGTGCCCACCTACGCCCACCATCTGCGGCGTGCGGGCTATCAGACCTGCCTGTCGGGCAAGATGCATTTCGTCGGCCCCGATCAGTTGCACGGGTTCGAGGAACGCCTGACCACCGATATCTACCCCGCCGATTTCGGCTGGACGCCGGACTATCGCAAGCCGGGGGAACGCATTGACTGGTGGTATCACAATATGGGGTCGGTGACCGGCGCAGGTGTGGCGGAAACCAGCAACCAGATGGAATATGACGACGCCGTGGCCTATGAGGCGACGCGCAAGATTTACGACCTGTCGCGCGGTCTTGATCCGCGTCCGTGGTGCCTGACAGCCAGCTTTACGCATCCGCATGATCCTTATGTGGCGCGCAAGAAATACTGGGATCTGTACAACGATTGCGAGCACCTGCTGCCCGAGGTGCCCGATCTGGGGTACGACAATCAAGACACCCATTCGAAACGTATCTTTGATGCCAACGACTGGCGCAGCTTTGACATCACTGAACGGGACATCAAACGCTCGCGTCAGGCTTACTTTGCCAACATCAGCTATCTCGACGACAAGATCGGTGAGATCCTTCAAACGCTTGAAGACACGCGCCAAGAGGCGATTATCGTCTTTTGCTCGGACCACGGCGATATGCTGGGCGAGCGGGGGCTCTGGTTCAAGATGAGCTTTTTCGAAGGGTCGTCCCGCGTGCCGATGATGATCGCCGCCCCGCAGATGGCACCCGGTCGGCAGACCACGCCGGTCAGCAATATCGACGTGTGTCCGACGGTCTGTGATCTGGCGGGCGTGTCCATGGACGAGGTGCAGGAATGGACCACGGGGCAATCGCTAGTGCCTATGGGGCAGGGGGTGGAACGCACCGAACCCGTCGCCATGGAATACGCGGCAGAGGCCTCTTACGCGCCGATGGTGTCGCTGCGCTATGGCAAGTGGAAGTTCAACCGCTGCGCCCTTGATCCTGACCAACTGTTCGATCTGGACGCTGATCCGCACGAGCTCACCAACCTTGCCGAGGAACCCGCCCATCAGGGGACGCGGCTGACCCTGTCGGCCAAGGCTGATGCCCGCTGGGATCTGGCTGCCTTTGACGCTGATGTGCGCAAAAGTCAGGCCCGCCGCTGGGTCGTCTACGAGGCGCTGCGCAAGGGCGGATATTATCCTTGGGATCACCAGCCGCTGCGCAAAGCGTCAGAGCAGTACATGCGCAACCACATGGATTTGAACGTGCTCGAAGACAACAAACGTTTTCCGCGCGGCGAATAGAACGACAGCCCAAGGGGTGCGGGCACTTAAAATTATAATGCACCCCAAACACGGAGGGACAATATGTTAACGACCATCATTTCGTTCGGGGTCATCATGGCCTTGGGCCTAACCGTTTTTTGTACGATCAAGTGGTGGAACCTGCCGCTGACCGGTGTGACGCCGGTGCCGCTGTTCACCTTTATCGCGATCCTTTTCACCTCGGGTCTGGATGTGGGGCTGATCATGTTCCCACTGGCCTTTGACTATCCGCTTTATGCGGACACGGGCGCGGAGCCTGCCTATGCGTTCACCAATCCGCTGGCGCTCGAATTCGGGTTCTGGGGCTTTCTGATCTGGGCCTTCTACTTCCTGACGACCTTTTATTTCTGCGCAATCGAACCGCGGGTGAAGTTCTTTGAAATTCCCGCGATCAAGCTGCTGAACAACATCGTCATCATCACCACATGTGCCTTCACCGGTGCGTTGTTCCTGATCTATATGCCGTATTACATCGCCGAGGTCGGCGACGGAGAGACGATCCTGCCGGTCTTCTACCTGATCTGCTTCCTCGTGATCCTGATTGCGGCCTTCAGTTCGACGGACCTCAAGTTCGTGCGCGTGCTTTCTGTCAGCTCGACGCTGCTGTTTCTGGCGCTGATTGCTTACATGTGGCTGAACGCCGGCATGGGACTGGGCGAATTCGCGTCAACCGCAAGCAATCTGGGCGGCTATTTCACCAACATCCACAAATTCGTCATCCCGCTGACGGATTACCACGAATTCTACCTGTTCTGGTGGTTCGCATGGTCGATCATGATCGGGCAGTTCGTGAGCCGCTTTGTGGGCGGGCTGAAGACGTGGCAGCTACTGGCGTCCTTGCTGGTGTTCCCGTCGATCCCGCTGGGGCTGTGGTTCTCGGTGCTGTATTACTACCACCTGAATGGCATCGGCACCGAAGGCTTCCCGAACTGGGCTATGACCATCGTGGGCATCGTGTTCGTGATCAACTCCTTCGACAGTTTGATCCGCCTTTACACCGATAACCTGAACTTCACGACAGAACGCTTTGGCACGGTGTCTTACGTCTTTGCCAACGCCATCGGCCTGTTCGTGCTGACCCTGCTGTTCCAAAGCCAGTGGCTGCAAATCCAGTGGGTCGGGACCATCGTAATAGGCATCTACCTGCTGGCGCTTGGCTATATGTTCTTTGTCAAACGCCGCCACCTGCACGGGCTGGACGGCAATGCCAATGTGGCTGCCGAATAAACCCTAAACCTTTCAGGCCCCGCCGTACGGGCGGGGCCCAACCGAAAAAGAGAGACCTATGCAAACGCAACCCAAAGCAAGCCATTTCATCAACGGCGAATACGTCGAAGACACCAATGGCACCCCGATCGAGGTGATCTATCCGGCCACCGGCGAAGTGATCGCGACCGTCTACGCTGCCACGCCTGAAATCGTGGACAAGGCTATCACCGCCGCGCGTGATGCGCAGGCTGGTTGGGCGGCGATGACCGGCACCGAACGGGGCCGTATCCTGCGCCGCGCCGCCGACATCATGCGCGAGCGTAACCACGATCTGTCGATCCTCGAAACCTATGACACCGGCAAACCCTATCAGGAAACCTCTGTCGCGGATGCGACCAGTGGTGCCGACGCGCTGGAATATTTCGGCGGGCTGGCCGCATCGCTGACGGGCGAACATATCCAGCTGGGGGAAGACTGGGTCTATACCCGACGCGAACCTCTGGGGGTCTGTGTCGGCATCGGCGCGTGGAACTATCCGACGCAAATCGCATGCTGGAAAGGCGCACCGGCGCTGGCCTGTGGCAACTCGATCATCTTCAAACCGTCCGAGACGACGCCGCTTTGCGCGCTGAAAGTCGCGGAAATTCTGGTAGAGGCAGGGCTGCCCGCCGGTCTTTATAACGTTGTGCAGGGCATGGGCGAAGTGGGGGCCTCCCTCGTGACCGACCCGCGCGTCGACAAAGTATCGCTGACCGGCTCTGTGCCCACGGGCCGCAAGGTCTATGCCGCCGCTGCCGAAGGCATCAAGCACGTCACGATGGAACTGGGCGGCAAGTCCCCGATGATCGTGTTCGAAGATGCCGATATCGAAAACGCCATCAGCGGCGCGATCCTGGGTAACTTCTACAGCTCAGGTCAGATCTGTTCGAACGGTACCCGCGTCTTTGTGCACCGCGACATCAAGGAAGCTTTCCTCAAGCGGTTGGCGGAACGTCTGGAAAACGCTGTGATTGGCGACCCAATGGACCCCAACACCAGCTTTGGCCCGATGGTATCAAAGCGCCAGATGGAGATCGCGCTTGGCTATGTCGAAAAGGGCAAGGCCGAAGGCGCGCGTCTGGTTTATGGCGGGGCGACGATTGACCGTGAAGGGTTCTACATGCAGCCCACCGTGTTTGCCGATGTGACCGACGACATGTCCATCGCGCGTGAAGAAATCTTTGGGCCGGTCATGTCCGTTCTGGATTTCGAGACCGAGGAAGAGGTCATGGCCCGCGCCAATGCGACCGAATTCGGTCTGGCCGCCGGTGTGTTCACCAAAGACCTGTCCCGCGCGCACCGCGTCGCGGCGGGGTTCGAGGCGGGCACCTGCTATATCAACACCTATAACGATGCGCCGGTCGAAGCGCCGTTTGGCGGCATGAAAAACTCCGGTGTGGGGCGGGAAAACTCCAAGGCGGCGATTGATCACTATAGCCAGCTGAAAACCGTCTACGTGCGCATGGGCGATATGGAAGCGCCTTTCTAGGGCGCAGGGAAAGGTGCTGCGAGGGGCCTTTGGGATCGGTCTGATCCTCAAGGCTCCTTGCAAATGTTGGGATGCAAGTCATGAGCGCATCAAGGACAAGCCGCGCCAGATGCGCGGCGGCCTAGGGCCGCCTTGACCCGCCCGAGACATACGGAAGAAAGGCGATAAGATGGAAACTGAATTTATTATCGTAGGGGCGGGCAGCGCGGGCTGTGCGATGGCGTATCGTTTGGCGACGGCGGGGCGCAAGGTTCTGGTCATTGAACATGGCGGCAGCGATGCGGGGCCGTTCATCCAGATGCCTGCGGCGCTGTCCTACCCGATGAACATGAAAACCTATGATTGGGGCTTCCAGTCCGAACCCGAACCGCATCTGGATAACCGCCGTCTGGCGACCCCGCGCGGCAAGGTGATCGGTGGATCGTCGTCGATCAATGGCATGGTGTATGTGCGCGGTCATGCGATGGACTATGATCATTGGGCCGAACAGGGCGCCGATGGTTGGGGCTATGCCGATGTGCTGCCCTACTTCAAACGTATGGAAAGCTGGCACGATGGCGGCCACGGGGGCGACCCCGAATGGCGCGGCACAGACGGCCCATTGCATGTCAGCCGTGGCCCGCGTGAAAATCCGCTCTTCAAAGCCTTTGTCGAGGCGGGCAAGCAAGCGGGCTATGAGGCAACCGACGACTATAACGGCGAAAAGCAGGAAGGCTTCGGCCCGATGGAGCAGACGGTCTGGAAAGGCCGCCGCTGGTCCGCGGCCAACGCCTATCTGCGGCCCGCGCAAAAGACCGGCAACGTCGAGCTCGTCCGTGCCTTGGCGCAGCGCATCGTGATTGAAGACGGTCGTGCTGTCGGCGTCGAAGTGCTGCGCAGTGGCAAGACCGAAATTCTGCGTGCCAGCGGCGAGGTCATCATCGCGGCGTCGTCGATCAACTCTCCTAAACTGCTGATGCTGTCGGGCATCGGCCCTGCGGCCCATTTGGCAGAGCACGGCATCGACGTGGTCGCCGACCGCGCGGGCGTCGGGCAAAACCTGCAAGACCACCTTGAACTGTATATCCAGATGGCGGCCAGCCAGCCGATCACGCTTTATAAGCACTGGAACATCTTCTCGAAGGCCGTCATCGGGGCGCAGTGGCTGTTTACTAAAACCGGCATGGGCGCGTCGAACCAGTTCGAAAGCGCGGCCTTCATCCGGTCGAAGGCGGGGATCAAATACCCTGACATCCAGTATCACTTCCTGCCGATTGCCGTACGCTATGACGGGCAGGCCGCCGCCGAAGGGCACGGGTTTCAGGCCCATGTGGGGCCGATGCGGTCGACCTCGCGCGGGTCGATCACGCTGGCCTCGGGCAATCCGGCCGACGCGCCGAAAATCTTTTTCAACTACATGTCGCAAGACAAGGATTGGGAGGAGTTCCGCAATTGTATTCGTCTCACCCGCGAGATCTTTGCGCAGGACGCGTTCAAACCCTTCGTCAAACACGAGATCCAGCCCGGGGCTGACCTGCAAAGCGATGACGAACTTGATGCCTTTATCCGCGAACATGCCGAAAGCGCCTATCACCCCTGTGGCACCTGCCGCATGGGTCGCGCCGATGACCCGCAGGCGGTCGTCGATCCCCAGGGCCGCGTGATCGGGGTAGAGGGGCTGCGCGTCGCCGACAGCTCGATCTTTCCGCGGATCACCAACGGTAACCTCAATGCGCCGTCCATCATGGTTGGCGAGAAAATCTCGGACCATGTGCTGGGGCTTGACCCGTTGGCCGCGTCAAATGACGCGCCTTGGATCCACCCCGATTGGGAAACCTCGCAGCGCTAAGGCAGGCGCTATCGGGCGACAAGGACGACATGACACTGTGGTTAATGAAAATTAACCTACGTTAACATCTCCGGTTGATTAGGGCGCGGAAACGTCCCAATCAGCCGGATATGAAATTAATACTTCAAACACTATTATCCGCGGCTTTTGTGGTCGCAACCATGCAGCCGTCTGCGGCGGTCGAACCGCGTATCACCGGTGTGATCAGGGTGATTGACGGCGATACAATCGCCCTTGGCAAAACCCGCATCCGGCTGTTCGGTATCGACGCCGTCGAGGGGGATCAACCCTGCACCGCTGCGGATGGTACCGTGTTGAACTGCGGCGCTTGGGTGTCGTCCTTGGTCCACCAAAGCTATGACGGGCAACGCGCTGATTGTGTGAGGGTCGATACCGACCGCTATGGTCGGACCGTGGCACGCTGCAAAGCGCTCGGGCAGGATATGGGGCAGGCTCTGGTCGCGGCAGGGTTGGCGTTTTCCTATGCGCGCTACAGCCGTGATTACGTCAAGACCGAAGCGGCGGCCAAACGGGCAGGGCGCGGGGTACACGCTTATGAAACGCAGCGCCCTGATGTCTTTCGCAAGGCGTCGAAAACAGCGACAAAGTCCGCCGCGTCAGCGGGTCCGGGCGGTTGCCAGATCAAAGGCAACGTCAGCAGCAAGGGCACGCGGATATTCCACATGCCGGGTCAGCGCGATTATGACCGCACCGTGATCCGCACCGATAAGGGTGAATATTGGTTCTGCACCGCTGCGCAAGCACGTGCCGCAGGATGGCGGGCGGCAAAGCGGTAAACGGTCAATCCACCTGATAGGGCAGCACGTCGCGCAGGTTCGGATCCACCACCAACTGACGTTCCAGTGGCGGCACCGACCGTTGATGGCAATGTTTGCGCTCGCAGATGCGGCAGGAAATACCGATGGGCTCAAACGCAGAGGCGCGTGTTGTATCCATTCCGTCGGCATAGACCAGCGCGGGCGCGTGGCGGACCTCGCATCCCAGCGAAATCGCATAGCGCCGCACCGGTGCGCCAAACCGCCCCGCCGGTTTCGATATGTCGCGCGCGAGCGAGATATAGCGCACCCCATCCGGCGTCTCGGCAAGCTGGCGCAAAAAACGCCCCGGCGTTTCGAACGCACTGTGCACATTCCATAGGGGGCAAGCTCCGCCAAAACGCGCGAATTGCAGCCGCGTCGCCGAATGGCGTTTGGTGATCGTGCCGGCTTGATCCACGCGCACAAAGAAGAACGGAATGCCCTTTGATCCGGGGCGTTGCAGCGTCGACAGCCGGTGCGCGACCTGTTCGATCGAGGCTCCGAATTGCGTCGCAAGGACCTCAAGATCATGACGGCAGCTTTGAGCGTGCTCCAGAAAGCGGCCATAGGGCATCAATGCGGCCCCGGCAAAATAGTTCGCCAACCCCATCTTCGCGATGTCACGGGCAGCAGGGCTGTTGAAGCGGGCGAAATCCAGTGTCGCTTCAAGCAGGTCGTTCTGCCGCACGAGCGCGACTTGCAACAACATCTGGAAGGTTTGCGTTGCGTGCGAGGCGCGGGCAGAGACATGCAGCACGCCGCTGGCCGGATCATAGCGGCGCAGGGCGTCCGTCTCGTCGAACGCGACCGTGATCCCGGCGGCGGATAGGGCGGCTTTGGTGGTGTCGCGCAGGCTTTGGCCGCTGCCGGTGTCACGGGCGAAATATTCGGCGGCACGGTCCACCGCATCAATGTAGTTGTCGCAATAATGGAAGAAATCGCGCACCTCTTCCCATGGGCTGGGGGACGGGCGGGCATCCTCGCGGCCCAAGGCTTCGTCCAGATAGGCCAGGCGTTCCTGTGTCTGTCGGTGGCTTTGATGCAGCTTGATGAACGCCCGCGCCAGCCCCGGCGCATTAGAAGCCGCCAGCTGCACATCCGCCAACGGCAGCACATCGCCCTCGAACACCGGATCAGACAGGACTTCGCGCATGTCACTGACCAACCGTTCGCTATCCCCACTCGACAGTTCGGTGACATCCAACCCGAACTCGGACGCCAGCGCCAACACGACAGTGGTGCTGACCGGACGGTTATTATTCTCCATCTGGTTCAAGTACGGGAGAGACACGCCAAGCCGCGCGGCGAATTCTTTTTGGGTGTGGGCCAGTTTGGTGCGCAGCTCGCGTAGTTTTGCGCCAGCGTAAAGCTTTTGGATCGCCATCAGGAGGGGGCCTTTGCAAAGTTTGCTGTTATACCAACCGTATCTTTGCAAACTTGCCGCGGCAAGGTTTGTCAGGTGATGCCAAGCGCCCGTTCGCGGCGGATCACGACCAGTATCGACGCCACGCCTGCGACGGCTGTGGCCAGCATGATCCAAAGCAGCGGGTAGGCACCTGTCTCTTCGCTCAGCAGGGCACCGGCCAGAATGCTCAGCCCTGCACCGCCGCCGATCATGATCGCCCCGCCAAGCCCCGATGCCGTGCCCGCCAGATGCGGACGCACCGACAAAAGGCCCGCCGTCGCGTTGGGGATGCACAGCCCGTTGCCAAGCCCGACCAGCGTCATCATCCCAAAGAACGACAGCGGCGAGCCATAGCCCAGCAAGAAGATCAACATAGAGACAGAGCCACCAACAGCATTCGCCAGACATCCCCACAGCACCAGCGTGTTCACACCGACGACCGTTGCTTTGCGGGCCGTGATGAAATTGCCAAGAAAGTAGCCCACGGCGGGCGCCCCGAAATAAAGACCAAGCTCTGCCGGCTCCATGCCGAAGACCACGCTGCCGACAAAGGGCGCACCGCCCAGATAAGCAAAGAATGCGCCCGAGCAGCAGGCTGCGGCCATCGAATACCCCCAGAACCGCGGCGAGCCGAGCAGTTCAGGGTATTCGGCAAATTGTTGGGCCAGTGTGCGGCCCGATGCGACATGGGTTTCGCCAAGATCGAACCATGTAATCGCCAGCACCAGTCCACCGATCCAGAACATCGCCCAGAAGGTTGCCTGCCAGCCAAACGACTGTTCCAGCAACCCGCCCACAGCGGGCGAGATCATCGGCACCAGCGCCATTCCCATCGTGACATAGCCAATCATCGACGCGGCTTTGTCTTGGGCGAACATGTCGCGCACCACGGCACGGCTAAGCACCATCGACACGGCCACGATCGCTTGAACGCATCGGAACGCGAGAAAAACGGCCGTCGTGGGCGCGTAGATGCACCCGACCGTAGCGACCATATATATCACAAGCCCCCACAGCAGCACATTACGCCGCCCCAGATTGTCAGAAACGGGCCCGATAATGACCTGCAATACCGCGCTGCACAGCAGATAAAGCGGGACCGACAGCTGCATGACCGAATAGTCGGCGTCAAAATATTCAGCCATAGCGGGAAGGCTTGGCAAAAACATGTTCATCGCCAACGCGCCAATCCCCGACAAAAGGATTAACGTCGAAATATGCGGGGGAGAGGTTTTATCCAGAAAACGGACGGGGTTATCCTTGGCCATATCGTATAAGTATGCCTGCGGTTGAACCTTGTCTATCCAGAACCATACGGTAACCGAACAATTTGCAATTTTCCAATTAGCAAATAACCAAGTGTATATTATTTGCAAATTTGCAAAAATGAGCTTTGGTTCGCACGGGCCTGACGCTAGCATACCGGAAATCTTATAGAGGTGCGTGATGAAAGATATTCTGGAACAGCTTGAAACCCGCCGCGACGACGCTCGATTGGGCGGCGGGCAAAAGCGTATCGACGCGCAGCACGCCCGTGGCAAGCTGACCGCCCGCGAGCGGATCGACCTGTTGCTTGATGAAGGGTCGTTCGAAGAATTCGATATGTTCGTCACACACCGCTGCACCGATTTCGGGATGGAACAGCAAAAACCCGCAGGCGACGGCGTTGTCACAGGCTGGGGCACCATCAATGGTCGTCTGGTCTATGTGTTCAGTCAGGATTTCACCGTTTTCGGCGGATCGCTGTCGCAGACCCACGCGCAGAAGATTTGTAAAATTCAGGACATGGCGATCCAGAATGGTGCGCCGGTTATCGGTATTAACGATTCCGGTGGTGCGCGTATTCAGGAAGGTGTCGACAGCCTTGCCGGGTATGCCGAAGTGTTCCAGCGCAATATCGAAGCCTCGGGTGTGATCCCGCAGATCAGCGTGATCATGGGGCCGTGCGCGGGCGGGGCGGTCTATTCGCCTGCGATGACCGATTTTATCTTCATGGTCAAAGATACCTCTTACATGTTTGTGACCGGCCCTGATGTGGTGAAAACCGTGACCAACGAACAGGTCACCGCAGAAGAGCTGGGCGGCGCGTCCACGCACACGCGCAAATCCTCTGTCGCGGATGGCGCGTTCGAAAATGACGTCGAAGCACTGGCCGAAGTCCGTCGTCTGGTCGATTTCCTGCCCGCGAATAACCGCGACATGCCACCCGTCCGCCCGTTCTTTGATGAACCTGACCGGATCGAGGCGTCGCTGGATACATTGGTGCCGAGCAACGCCAACACGCCCTATGACATGAAAGAGCTGATCCACAAGCTCGCGGATGAAGGCGACTTTTACGAAATTCAGGAAGACTTCGCCAAGAATATCCTGACCGGCTTTATCCGGATCGAAGGGCGCACTGTGGGCGTCGTCGCGAACCAGCCGATGGTGCTGGCGGGGTGTCTTGATATTGACAGCTCGCGCAAGGCCGCGCGGTTTGTGCGGTTCTGTGATGCCTTCGAGATTCCGATCCTGACGTTGGTCGACGTGCCCGGCTTCCTGCCCGGTACGGGGCAGGAATACGGCGGTGTGATCAAACACGGCGCAAAATTGCTGTTCGCTTACGGCGAGGCAACAGTGCCGATGGTGACGGTTATCACCCGCAAAGCCTATGGCGGGGCCTATGACGTGATGGCGTCCAAGCACCTGCGGTCGGACTTTAACTATGCGTGGCCCACAGCCGAGATCGCTGTGATGGGGGCCAAGGGCGCGACAGAGATCATCCACCGTGCCGATCTGAATGATCCCGAAAAGATCGCCCGCCACACCGCCGATTACGAAGAGCGTTTCGCAAACCCGTTTGTCGCGGCAGAACGCGGCTTTATCGACGAAGTGATCCAGCCACGCATGACCCGCAAGCGGATTGCCCGCGCCTTTGCCTCGCTGCGCAACAAGAAAGCCGCGATGCCTTGGAAGAAGCACAACAACATCCCGCTTTAACGTCGTTTAACGCGCATCCCTCGCGGTGCCCCGACAGGTGCCCCGAGGGGCAGGAGACCTCTTTGCGTGACAGTTCGCCCCGCCCTTTATCAGCTTAGCTGCACGGACCGCCCCCTTCGGGCGTCGGCGGTGACGTGGCTTGCTGCATCGGTGTTGCTTGCCGCGACGTCCGCAGGTGTCGTCGCGGCAAGCGCGGTCGATATGCCGTCGGGGCAAAGCCTGGAACTGCAAGAGGTTCTGGTTGATCAGGTGGCGACCGAAACATGGCTGCGCTTCCGTTTCGTCGCACCCTATATCGCGCGTGATACAGGCGCTGTGGACTTTGCGCAGGTAGGGGCCGATATGACCTATCTGTGCGACGCGCTGGCCATTCCCTATATGGCGCAACACGCGCTGAACGGAGAGGTCATTGTGATCTCTTTGGCTGATCGCGTCACGGAATTCGGGGTATCAGACCCCGAGGCCACACAGTTTTTCGAGGCGTTTCGCCTGAGCAACGACACCTGTATCTGGGAGGGTCTTTGATGCACCCACAACATCTTGCGAGCGCTGCGGTACCAGCGCACCGAACTGCGACTTTGGCGTCACATTTGGGCGGATTGGAAACCACACCGTATCCAACCGCTTTGAACTGCGATAATGTCGCGGCGGGGAATACCGATGTATTGCCCACTTTAAAACCGGGGTCTGATTGGCATGAGGCAGTGCCGGGCCCTTTAAACAGTGACAGGAGACTTAGATGTCCAAGAGCATCACAATGCTGGCCGCATTCGGCCTTATCGCAGCCGTTTCGGCATGCGCACCCAAGCAGCAAGAAGAATATGTCGTGGTCGCACCCGAGCCCATCTCGGTTGAGCCCGTGTACACAGGCAAGTACAAGTAAGACTTGCTGGGGGCAGGCGTCTGCGCCTGTCTCCATTCCCTCTGCGGCAATTAACGCAGGGGTTTCACCGCGCATTTCCCCTGTCGTCTGGGGGGCATCATGCTGAAGCATCGCGGTTTCCCGGGGCGTATGCCCGGTTCAGACTATCAATTCGTCATTCGTCGCGCCAACCCGCGCGGGATCACACCGTTGACCCGTCGCGAACGCCGGTCTGATCGCAAGGCGGCGGACCGTCGCGTTGACACTGCCTTTATGCGCGCGCTCTGGGAAGCCTTTGGCGACCAGCCGTTCGAGAGGGGCAATCTCGATGCCGGCCGTCTGTCGTGGCTGTTTGGCCGCGAAGTGGTTGCGGTCGACGATCCGTTTGATCCTGCCGACTACGAGGCGATGCTGGTCATCAACGAAGCGCTGGCCCGTGCGTCGTTCCCAGACGCGTTCGAGGACTAATGATGCGCGTTGCCCCCATCATTCAGGCTGCTTTTCGCCATGCGCTTTGCGTATTGGGCAAGAGTACGCCCAGTTTGAGGGGGGCGCACGCTCTTTTCCCGACGGCTGTGGAACCTTCTTTGAAATCATGCGTTAAGCAGTATCACATCGCGAATAACGCACGTTCAATAAAAGGTTTATACCCATGTCCATCAAAACAATTCTTCTCGCCGTTACTGCGTCCGCTGGCCTTGCCGCTTGTGGCGACACTCTGGGCGAGCAAGCGCTTGGCGGTGGTGTCGTGGGCGCTGGTGCCGCAGCGGTTACAGGCGGTAGCCTTGCACAAGGTGCAGCCATCGGTGCTGGCGCAAACGTACTGGCCTGCCAGTCCGGCGCAGTACGCTGCCAATAATCTGACATCTGCTGCGGCCACGCGCCGCGGTAGCAGTATTGCTCAAGATTTTGCCCCGCTCAGCCTCGTGCTGATGCGGGGTTTTTCCGTTCACTCAAGACCAAAAGGGACAGTCGATGTTCAATAAGATCCTGATCGCCAACCGCGGCGAGATTGCCTGCCGCGTTATCAAGACCGCCAAGAAGATGGGCATTGAAACCGTCGCTGTCTATTCAGACGCGGATGCGCAGGCGTTGCACGTCCAGATGGCCGACGAGGCGATCCACATCGGCCCTCCCGCTGCGAACCAATCCTATATCGTGATCGACAAGATCATGGAGGCGGTCAAGAAATCGGGCGCTCAGGCTGTGCATCCGGGCTATGGCTTTTTGTCCGAGAACTCCAAGTTTGCCGAAGCGCTTGCCGCTGCGGGAGTCGCCTTTGTCGGCCCGCCCGTCGGCGCGATCGAGAAGATGGGTGACAAGATCACCTCCAAGAAAATCGCTCAAGAGGCGGGCGTTTCCACCGTCCCCGGTTACATGGGCTTGATCGCCGACGCTGACGAAGCGGTGAAGATCTCGAACGAGGTCGGCTATCCGGTGATGCTCAAGGCGTCTGCAGGCGGCGGCGGCAAGGGGATGCGTATCGCGTGGAACGACGAAGAAGCCCGCGAGGGGTTCCAGTCGTCCAAGAACGAGGCCGCCAACAGCTTTGGCGACGACCGTATCTTTATCGAGAAATTCGTCACCCAGCCGCGCCACATCGAGATACAGGTCCTGTGCGACAGCCACGGCAACGGCATCTATCTGGGCGAACGTGAATGTTCGATCCAGCGCCGCAACCAGAAGGTCGTTGAAGAGGCCCCGTCGCCCTTCCTGGACGAAGCCACCCGCAAAGCCATGGGCGAGCAATCCGTCGCCTTGGCGCAGGCCGTGGGCTATACCTCTGCCGGTACGGTCGAATTCATCGTGGACGGCGACAAGAATTTCTACTTCCTTGAAATGAACACACGTCTTCAGGTGGAACACCCCGTGACCGAACTGATTACGGGCGTTGATCTGGTTGAACAGATGATCCGCGTCGCCAATGGTGAAAAGCTGACGATCACCCAAGACGACGTCAAGTTGACCGGCTGGGCCATTGAAAACCGTTTGTATGCCGAAGACCCTTACCGCGGCTTCCTGCCCTCGATCGGACGTCTGACGCGCTACCGTCCTCCGATGGAGATCGCGGCAGGCCCGTTGCTTGAGAACGATAAATGGCAAGGCGACGCGCCAGCGGGCGACATGGCCGTGCGCAATGATACCGGCGTCTATGAAGGCGGCGAGATTTCGATGTATTACGATCCGATGATCGCCAAGCTGTGCACATGGGCACCGACCCGCGCCGAGGCGATTGAACGGATGCGCGTGGCGCTCGACAGCTTTGAGGTCGAAGGCATCGGGCACAATCTGCCGTTCCTGTCCGCCGTGATGGATCACCCGATTTTTGTCGAAGGCAATATGACCACCGCCTTCATCGAAGAGCAGTATCCGGACGGGTTTGACGGGGTAGAGCTGCCCGAAGCAGACCTGCGTCGCATTGCTGCCGCCACAGCAGCCATGCACCGCGTCGGAGAAATCCGCCGGACGCGCGTGTCGGGCCGTATGGATAACCACGAACGCAAGGTCGGCACTGCATGGAATGTTGCGGTGCAAGGCCACTCGTTTGACGTGGATATCCAAGCGGACCCCAAGGGCGCGACCGTTACGTTCGACGACGGTACAGCGCTGCGCGTCGCGGGCGATTGGACGCCGGGCGACCAGCTGGCAGAAATGACCGTCGATGACACGCCACTGGTGTTCAAGGTCGGCAAGATCTCGGGCGGGTTCCGCGTCCGTGCGCGTGGCGCGGATATGAAAGTGCATGTGCGCAGCCCCCGTCAGGCAGAACTCGCGCGTCTGATGCCTGAAAAGCTGCTGCCCGATACATCCAAGCTGCTGCTGTGCCCGATGCCGGGTCTGGTGGTGAAGATCGACGTCGAGGTGGGCGACGAAGTCCAAGAAGGCCAGAACCTGTGCACCATTGAGGCGATGAAGATGGAAAACATCCTGCGCGCCGAGAAAAAGGGCAAGGTGTCCAAGATCAACGGCGCAGCGGGCGACAGCCTTGCTGTGGATGATGTCATCATCGAGTTTGAATAAACACCATGCCAGCCGTTGTGATCATGGGATACGATACGGCGCTGCGGGGGATTCCTGCGCAGCACCGCCCCATATCGTTGCGGCTGGCGTGCCTTCAGTCAAAGATTTTACCTGACTGTTCCTTCGCGTCGCGGATTTCGCGCTGCCGGATGGTCATTTTGTCGATGCTGCGGGTAATCTCGCGCACGTCCCAGGGACGGGGTTTGCGCAACTTGATGTCGCCGTCTTTGCCGACCAGCACCAGCATAAACCCGCGTGGCCGCATCCGCAGCCGTAGCGTGCTACGTGCGGCGGGGTCTGTGTCGGTCAATACGACGACATCACGGCTCACTAGGTCTTCGGGCTGCTCGCGCAAAAGCTCCATCTGGGTCTGGTATGCGGGGTCGTCCTCACTGTCTGCAAAGACCAGAATGGGCCTTTTTTTCCAGTGGAATTCACTCAAATTTTCCATATCGGCGGGCAGGAACAAGTCGGGAACCTGTGGTTCAGAGACCGTTTCCGCCCCCGCCGAGACCGCAAACAATCCTGCAAAAACAAGGGCTATCACTGATTTCATCGTTTCTCCTGTCCGTACAGATATAAGATTGCGCGACGCGATTGCGATGCACAACCCGACATCTGCGCATATTAAGCACTCTGCAACAGGTTTGCAGGCATGACTGTGGCTCACACACTTGGTGGGGCTTTTTGGCTGACCACCTTTCAAGGATTGGGCAAGCAGATCATGGATATCCTTCTTCACGTTGGCGCGCACCGGACCGGCACGACCAGTTTTCAACACTATCTGGCCGATCATTCAGAGGAGATCGCGGCGCGTGGCACCTGCGTCTGGGGGCCGCGCCAGACTCGCGGGGGGCTTTTTACCGGGCTGTTTCCTGCCTCCGGCGGCCTTGGAGCCGACCCCAATCTGGTCAACGGACGCGTTTCGCTGCTGATGGGCAAGGCCCGCGAGCTTGGTGCGGATCAACTGCTGATTTCAGACGAGAACATGATCGGGTCGGCACGTCATTCGGTGCGCAGCGCGCGGCTTTTTCCTGCGATTGGCGAACGTATGGCACGGTTCGGGTCCAGCTTTGGCGGGCGCGTGACGCAGGTGGTGCTGGCGATCCGGCAAACCGATCAGTGGTGGACCTCTGCGGTGGCGTACACGGTAGGGCGCGGGCATCCGGTGCCCGATGCGGATCAGTTCGACCGGATCGCCCATGATCCGCGTGGCTGGCGCGATGTCATCACCGATCTTGCCTGCGCCTTGCCCGAAGCGAAAATCACCGTCGCCCGCTATGACGACTTCGCCGGCCACCCCGACCTGCTGTTTTCGCAACTGACGGGGCGTGCTGCACCTGTCGTAAACGACGGATACTGGCTGAACCGGCGTCCGGACGTGGCTGCCTTGCACGCGCAAATGGACCCCGAAGCGGCAAAGCTGCCCAGCGATGATCTGGGCCACTGGCAACCTTTTACACAAGACCAGACAGCGGTCTTGCGCGAAACCTATGCGGACGATCTGTTCTGGCTTACCGCCGGTGCCGATGGTCTTGCGACCCTGACAGAGAACTCAACCGCCACAAGAGCCAGCACAAGCTGGCCGGAAGGCGACAGAAGAAAAGGACACCACCATGACAGCGGACAAAGAAAACTGGCGCAATCTGGCTGAGGCGGAATTGCGGCGGCGTAGCCTGGATGACCTGACGTGGAACACGCTGGAAGGCATCGATGTCAAACCTCTTTATACGGCCGAAGACACCGAAGGGCTGGATCACCTCGGCGGAATCCCCGGCGAAGCGCCCTTTACCCGTGGCGTCAAAGCGACCATGTACGCCGGTCGTCCCTGGACCATCCGTCAATATGCGGGGTTCTCCACGGCTGAGGAATCGAACGCCTTTTACCGCCGCGCACTCTCGGCAGGGCAGCAAGGTGTCTCGGTTGCATTCGATCTGGCCACCCACCGCGGCTATGACAGTGACCACCCCCGCGTAGAAGGGGACGTGGGCAAGGCGGGCGTTGCGATCGACAGCGTCGAGGACATGAAGATCCTGTTCGACGGCATCCCGCTGGATAAAGTGTCTGTTTCCATGACAATGAACGGCGCGGTGATCCCGATTTTGGCCAGCTTTATCGTCGCGGGCGAAGAACAGGGGCACGATAAATCCGTGCTGTCGGGCACCATTCAGAACGACATTCTGAAGGAATTCATGGTCCGCAACACCTATATCTACCCGCCTGAACCCTCGATGCGGATCATTGGCGACATCATCGAATACACGTCGGACCATATGCCGAAATTCAATTCCATCTCGATCTCGGGCTACCACATGCAAGAGGCGGGCGCGAACCTGGTGCAGGAACTGGCCTTTACCCTTGCCGATGGCCGCGAATATGTGCGCACCGCCATTGCCGCAGGCATGGATGTCGACCGTTTTGCGCCGCGGTTGAGCTTCTTTTTCTGCATCGGCATGAACTTCTTCATGGAGGCGGCAAAGCTGCGCGCGGCGCGCCTGCTGTGGTCGCGGATTATGGATGAATTCAAACCGCAGAACCCCAAATCCTCTATGCTGCGGACCCACTGTCAGACCTCGGGCGTCAGCCTTCAGGAACAAGACCCCTATAACAACGTGGTCCGCACGGCGTATGAAGCTATGAGCGCAGTGCTTGGCGGCACGCAGTCGCTGCACACCAATGCGCTGGACGAGGCGATTGCGCTGCCCACGGATTTCTCGTCGCGCATCGCCCGCAACACGCAGTTGATTTTGCAAGAAGAAACCGGCGTCACCAATGTCGTGGACCCCTTGGCGGGCAGCTACTATGTCGAAAAGCTGACCGCCGATCTGGCAGACGCCGCTTGGAAGCTGATCGAGGAAGTCGAAGAGCTGGGTGGTATGACCAAAGCCGTCGCCTCCGGCATGCCAAAACTGCGCATCGAAGAGGCCGCCGCCACCCGTCAGGCCAAGATCGACCGCGGGACCGAGGTGATCGTCGGCGTGAACAAATACCGCCGCGAGGTCGAGGATGAGATCGACATTCTCGATGTGGATAACGTCAAGGTGCGCGACAGCCAGATCAAGCGTTTGGAAGCGATCCGCGGGTCTCGGGATGAAGCGGCATGTACCGCCGCGCTGGCCGAACTGACCCGTCGTGCCTCCGAGGGCGGAAACCTGTTGGAAGGGGCGGTTGAAGCTGCCCGTGCCCGCGCCACCGTAGGAGAGATCAGCATGGCGATGGAAGAAAAATTCGGGCGTCACCGCGCCGAGGTCAAAACGCTGGCCGGTGTCTATGGCGCAGCCTATGAAGGCGACAGCGGCTTTGCGGAAATTCAGAAATCCGTAGAAGACTTCGCCGAAGCCGAAGGCCGCCGCCCGCGTATGCTGGTGGTAAAAATGGGTCAGGACGGGCACGACCGCGGGGCCAAGGTGATCGCGACGGCCTTTGCCGACATCGGCTTTGACGTAGACGTAGGCCCGCTGTTCCAGACCCCTGCCGAAGCCGCACAGGACGCCGTGGACAATGACGTGCACGTCATCGGTATCTCGTCACAGGCGGCAGGCCATAAAACGCTGGCACCGCAACTGATTAAAGCGCTGAAAGAGGCAGGGGCCGAGGATATTCTGGTGATCTGCGGCGGCGTTATCCCGCAACAGGACTATAAGTTCCTTAAAGATGCGGGGGTTAAGGCGATCTTTGGACCGGGCACCAATATTCCGAATGCGGCGCAGGATATCCTGAAACTAATCCGCGCCGCGCGGGACTGAGCTGGGCGCGAGGGGGCTGTCTGCCCCCTCACACTCCCCCGAGGATTCGAACCATTTGGAAGCATGAAGCATGATTGAACTGGATCACCTTGCAGTCGCAGGCGAAAGCCTTGAGGCAGCATCAGACTATGCCGCGCAGGTGCTAGGGGTCCCGTTGCAATCGGGTGGCGCGCATGCGGTATTTGGGACGCATAACCATCTGTTAGGCCTGTCAGATGCGCTTTATCTAGAGGCGATTGCTGTTGATCCCGATGCGCCACAGCCCGCCTATGCACGGTGGTTTGATCTGGATCGGTTCAACGGGCCGGCGCGTCTGTCCAACTGGATTTGCCGCTGCGATGATCTGGCGGCGGCGCTGGACGCTTTGCCAGAAGGCTATGGCGCGCCGGTACAGTTACAACGCGGTGATTTGAGCTGGCGTATGGCCGTGCCGGAAAACGGTGTCTTGCCCTATGATAATTGCGCCCCTGCTTTGATGCAGTGGGATGGGGATGCACATCCGACCCAACGGCTTGATAACTCGGGCTGTCGGCTGGTGACATTCATGGTGCAGCATCCGCAGGCAGAGGCGTTAGCGGCTGCGTTGGCACCGTTGTTGAAGGATGCGCGGGTCATGTTCGAGGTCGGAACGCCAGGGCTGTTTGCAACCTTTGATACCCCTGCGGGCAGGGGCGTGTTGGCGTGATACTGCGGACGGCGTGCGGTGACGATGGGGCTGCGGTGGCCGCACTTTGGAATAGCATGATCGCCGATACGCTGTTTACCTTTACCACGGACGTTAAAACGGCCGCCGAGGTCGCGGATCTTATCGCTGCGCGTGCAGACCAGTTTTGGGTCGCAGAGGCTGATGGGATCGTTGGGTTTGTGACTTTCGGCCCCTTTCGCTCTGGGCCGGGATACCGCGATGTGGTGGAACATTCGATCGTGCTGGACAGATCCGTGCAGGGCACCGGCGTGGGGCGCGCCCTGATGCAAACCGCTTTTGACGCCGCAGCCGCACAGGGGCGGCGCATCATGGTGGCGGCCATCAGCGGGGCCAATCCCGGTGCTATCGGGTTTCATACCGCACTTGGCTTTGGCCAGGTGGGCAGGATGCCGCGCATCGGGCAGAAGAACGGCCAGCAGCTTGACCTAATTTTGATGCAGAAAATGCTGTCGCCCCGCTGACTTCTCCGGCGCTGCCCCGTATGGTGGGCGTCATGTCTATTTGGTCTCGCATTACCGAAGCTTTGTCAGCGCTCACCGCCGGTGAGGGGCTGTCGGCTGTTTTCGACCGTCTGCGCACCCCGCCTGAACGGTCGGTGGCCTTCACCATTGCCGTGATTGCCCTGGGGGCCAAGATGGCCAAGGCCGACGGGCAGGTGACCCGCGACGAAGTTACCGCCTTTCGCGAAGTGTTCCAGATCGCCGAGGCCGACCAGCAAGGTGCGGCGCGGGTGTTCAATCTGGCGCGTCATGATGTGGCCGGTTTCGAGGATTACGCCGCACGCATTGCGCAGATGTTTGCGGACCAGCCCGAGATGCTGCACGATCTGATCGAAGGGTTGTTCCACATCGCCATGGCCGACGGCATGTACCACCCGAATGAAGACGCGTTCTTGGTGCGGGTGGCGCAGATTTTCGCGATGGATGACAGCGACTTTGCCTCGCTTCGGGCACGGTTTGTGCCCGATACATCGCCTTTGCCCCATGCGGTTTTGGGCATACGGCCCGATGCTTCGCTTGAAGAGGGGCGCGCGGCGTGGCGCAAGCTGGTGCGGGCCAATCATCCTGACGCGCTGGTCGCCCGCGGTCTGCCACAAGAGGCCGTGGCGATGGCCGAAAAGCGCATGATCGACATCAATCGCGCATGGGAGACCTGGTCAGGCAAGGCGCGGTAATGCGGATCGCGACCTATAATGTCGAATGGTTTACCGGTTTGTTCGACGACAATGACCATCTGCTGCTGGATGACGGCTGGTCCGCCCGCCATGATATTACCCGTGCGCAGCAAGCACAGGCTTTGGGCGCTGTGTTTCGTGCCTTGGACGCCGATGCGGTGATGGTGATCGAGGCCCCCGATCAAAGCCGCAAGCGCGGGACGGTGGCTGCGCTGGAACGTTTTGCCACGCATTTCAATCTGCGCACGCGCAAGGCGCTGATCGGCTTTGCCAATGACACGCAGCAGGAAATCGCGCTGTTGTTCGATCCGGACCGGCTGTCGGCCACCCATGCGCCCGGTGGTTCGGTCGGGCAGGGGGACGCGCCGCGGTTTGACGGGACGTTGGCCATTGATCTGGATATCGACGCGCGCGAGGATCACGTGGTCTTCTCTAAGCCGCCGCTTGAGCTGGATATCGTCACCCGTGACGGGTTCGCTTTTCATATGATCGGCGCGCATCTGAAATCCAAAGCACCGCATGGGGCCAAGACGCCGCAAGATGCGCTGCGCATCGGAATCGCAAACCGGCGCAAACAACTGGCGCAGGCGGTCTGGCTGCGCCGCCGCATTGATGCGCGGTTAGACGCGGGAACCCCGTTGATGGTTCTGGGCGATCTGAACGACGGGCCCGGGCTGGACAGTTTCGAGGATCTTTTTGGGCGGTCCTCGGTAGAGATCGTGATGGGGCACAGGCAGGATCGGGCTTTGGTCGACCCACATGCAACCCGTGCGTTGGGGCAGCGGATCGGGGCGATGCCCACGACCTCACGCTTTTGGATCGCGCCCGAGAAACGCTATCTTCAGGCGCTGCTGGATTACATCATGATCAGCCCGTCCCTGACGGCGTACCACCCCCAGTGGCGCATCTGGCACCCGATGGACGATCCGGAATGCTGGGCCGATGCAGGTTTGCGCGATGCCTTGATCACGGCGTCGGATCACTTTCCAGTGACGATTGATCTGGACCTGACGAAGCCCGCTTAATCCCGCTTTCCTCGTGTCTGGAAATAGGGCAGTGTCTTAGGCATGAGACAGTTTCTTTTGACCACCACTCTGATTTGTCTGTCCGGTTTCGCGCTGGCACAGGAGAGCGACGACGATACCTCCGGCTTTTCGTTAATGGAACGCGGGGCCAGAAATTTCTTTGACGGCATGAAAAAAGAGATGGCCCCCGCGCTGGACGGGCTCAGCGATTGGGGCCGCAAGGCCAGCCCCGCATTGCGCAATTTCGTGTCCGAGATGGGGCCCGCGCTCACCGATTTGTTGGATGAGGTCGAGGATTGGAGTGTCTATGAGCCGCCTCAAAAGATGCCCAACGGCGATATCGTGATCCGTCGCAAGCCAGACCCCGCGCCCGAAGCCGAGACCCCAGAAGATACACCGCCTCCGCCCGCGATCTATCTGGACGAAGTGCCACAGATTGACCTTTGACAGGTCGATCCGGCTCTGACTCACTTTACTTTTTGCAGGTCTTAAGCTGCACCTCGGCCCCCAGCGATAGGGCGAGGGAATTCAACCGCGCTTCAGCGACTTCTCCGAACAGGGGCATCATGTCGTCGGTCAGCCACAGCTCCAGCAGCTTCTTTTTCGGGAACCAGCGCAGATGGCCGCGCTCTTCCTCGGGGTTCATCCACAGCATGGCGCCAAAGCGCATGGCCTTGCCCAGAATCTCGGCCTCATTGCGGGTCTTTTCATCGACCATTTCGTAGAGGTCTTCGAAACGGGTGTTTTCGCGCTTGTTGGAATAGCGGTGCAGCAATGCCAGCCCCAGATAGATCCGTTCAGCATGCTTCAACCCGCCCAGATTGGCGCGGGTGGCATTGTCAAAACAAACTTCGGCGCGGTAGTCGGGGTGCGCGCGCCAGCTGACGTCGTGCAGCAGGCAGGCAGCCTTGACCAGTCGTTTGCGCTGCGGTGACGCGGATTTATAAAGCGGCAGGATAAAGTCGAACAGCGCCTTGCCGAACCCCGGCGACCGCGCGTCTTTGGCTTCGGCAAAGCGGCAGGCTTCGATCAGCGGATCACGGTCACGTAGGCGCTGCGGCATCTGTTCGTACAGCATCCCCTCGCGGATGCCGTAGCTGGAAATCGCGATATCGTTGGGTTTGAACGTCTTGACCAGCCGTGACAAAACTTCAGCGGCGAAGGGCACCAGCGCCATCCGGCTGGAAGAGACGCCGCTGATTTTACGCAGTTCTTCGTGGTCGCTGGTCTGGATGTGCTTGACCGTTTCGCGCACCGATGTGGGCGTCATACGGTATTCATGCAGCACGTGCAGCGGATAGCCGCGGCGCACCATGTCGATCCGCGCGATGGCACGCCATGACCCACCCACCAGAAACAGACGGTCGCGCTGCGCGCCCATCTTTTCCGCCAGCCCTTCGATCACGGACTTGATCTGGGTCTGACGCGCTTTGGCCCCGCCCTTGATGTCACGCAGTTTCAAGGGACCAAGCGCAGAGGTCACACGTTTGCCCACACGCCCGCCGGAAATCTCGGCCAGCTCCATTGAGGATCCGCCGATGTCACAGACCAACCCATAGGCACCGGGCCAGCCCAGCAGGACGCCCTGTGCGGACAGCCGTGCCTCTTCTTCGCCGTCGATAACCCATATTTTCAAGCCCGTCTCGCGCTGGACTTCGTCGCAAAAGTCGCGTCCGTCGCTGGCGTCGCGCACCGCAGCGGTGGCCACTACGGTCAGCTCTGACAGGCCCATGCTTTGGGACAGTTTGCTGAAACGTCGCATGGCAGAAAGCGCCCGGACCCGCCCGTCGGGGGACAGGTGGCCGGTTTCAGCCATGCCGGCCCCAAGCGCGCACATGATCTTTTCGTTATAGAAATACGCAGGCGATCGCGCGGCCCCGTCAAAGACGACCAAGCGGACAGAGTTCGACCCCACATCCACCACACCGACACGCGCCAGCGCGCGGGCGGACGGATCAAGAAACAGGGGTTTTCCGAACAAGCCTAAATCAGCGACGCCCGTTTCAGGGACGGGCGAGGGCGGAGGGGTGTCGGTTCTATCTGCCACGAACGCTCCTGCGGGGGCTTTGGTCTTGGGGGGGCAAGGTGGCCCAGCCGGGCTGCTAGGTCAATCGCTAAGACGGGCAGGCAACTGAAAATCCTCAAGGGATAGAGGGTGTATAAACGCCAGCGGGAACGCGGGCGGATAGATGCGCCTTCGGCGAGAGTTTACAAAGGCAAAATGAAGCGGCTAGTCTTCGGTATGGGTCAGTTTCGGAACGTCCGATGCGCCCGCCGTGCCGCGCCCTGAGAGGGAGGGGTTCTCCATGAAAAAGCGGTGGCAATTGAACGCAAATGTGCCGTCGGCAATTTCGGGACGTTCAAAGCTTCCATCGGGCGACATGACCCAGCTTTGGGCCACATCTGCCAGATTGGCCGCCATAACCTGACTGGTGATCTGTGCCTTAACGGTAGGATTTTCGATCTCGACCAGTGTTTCGACACGGCGGGTCAGATTGCGGCCCATCCAATCGGCGGAGGACATGAAGACCCGCGACTTTTTATGCGGTAGCCCGTGGCCATTGCCAAAGCAGACAATGCGCGAATGTTCCAGAAAGCGCCCGACGATGGATTTCACGCGGATGTTTTCGGACAGGCCTTTGATGCCGGGGCGCAAGCCGCAGATGCCGCGGATCACGAGGCTGATTTTTACTCCTGCTTGGCTTGCGGCGTACAGGGCGTCGATCACATCCGCATCGACGACGGAGTTCATCTTGGCCCAGATTTCTGCCGGTTTGCCTGCGGCGGCATATTCGGCTTCGGCGGCGATCATGGCCAGCAGACGCGGTTTCAGCGTGATGGGCGATATGGCGAGATTGTCCAGCGTGTCGGGCTGCGCGTAGCCTGATAGGTAGTTGAACACTTTGGTCGCATCGCGGCCCAGCTTCTGGTCACAGGTGAACAGCGACAGATCGGTATAAATGCGTGCGGTGATCGGGTGGTAGTTGCCGGTGCCATAGTGGGTATAGGTGACCAGTTGATCGCCTTCGCGGCGCACGACGGTCGAGATTTTCGCGTGGGTTTTGAGGTCAAGGAAACCATAGACCACATGCGCGCCTGCGCGTTCCAACCGGCGCGACTGGCGGATGTTGGCGGCCTCGTCGAAACGCGCCTTGAGCTCGACCAGCGCGGTAACCGATTTCCCGTCTTCGGCGGCCTCGCACAGCGCCTCTACGATGGGGCTGTCGCGCGAGGTGCGATAGAGCGTCTGTTTGATCGCCACCACATCAGGGTCACGTGCGGCCTGCGCCAGAAAGCGCACGACCATGTCGAACGTCTCGTAGGGGTGGTGCAGCAGCATGTCCTTGGACCGGATCGCCGCGAACATGTCGCCTTCGTGGTCGGTCACCCGCTCGGGAATGCGCGGCGTGAATTGTGGCCACAGCAGATCGGGGCGGCTGTCGACCACCAGTTCCGCCAGATCGCTGATGCCGATCATCCCGTCCAGCTCTATCACGTCTTGCGGGCGCACGCCCAATTCGGCCATGACCACGGATTTTAGTTTTTCAGGCGCTCCGGCGGAATGGGTCAGACGCACGACCTCGCCGCGGCGGCGGCGTTTCAGGGCGACTTCGAATTCGCGCACAAGGTCTTCGGCTTCTTCTTCGACCTCGAGGTCACTGTCACGTAGGACCCGAAATTCGAAATGGGCCTTTAACTTATAGCCCGGAAACAGACCGGGAATCTTGAGCACCAGCAGATCTTCGAGCGGCAGGAAGCGCAGCGATCCTGCGGGGGCAGGCAGGGAGACAAACCGGTCGATCTGCGCCGGAATTGGCAGCAAGGCTTGCAAAGGGCGCTTGTCGCTGGTGCGTTCCAATTGCAACGCCAGCGCATAGCCGGTGTTGGGAATGAACGGGAAAGGGTGTGCGGGATCGATGGCCAGCGGGGTCAGCACGGCAAAGACGCGGTGCAATAACACATCATCCAGATAGGCCAGGTCGGCCGCGTCCAGATCAGCGGCGCGTTCAAGCATGATGTTCTGATCGTCCATCTTTGACATCAGATCGACCAGAACATTTTGCTGTTCGGTCATCAGCCGGCGCGCGTCTTCATTGATCAGCACAAGTTGCTGAGCAGGGGTCAGCCCGTCGCTGGCAGGCGTTGTGTTGCCCGCCTGTGCCAGTTCGCGCAGGCCAGCGACGCGCACGGTATAGAATTCATCCAGATTGCCCGCCGAGATCGACAGAAAGCGCAGCCGTTCCAACAGCGGCACGCGGGGGTTCTTGGCCTCTTCCAGCACACGCCAGTTGAACCCGAGCCAGCTGAGCTCGCGGTTGTAAAAGCGACCCGGTCCGGTGATATCCAGTTCAGGCATATCTTGGGCCGGTACGAAGGCGGATTCGAGAAAGTCAGCGTTTGTCATGACGGCCTTATGGCGTTGGAATGTAATGGGTTTGTGACGCGATCTATAAAGACTATCGCGCAGCGGAAATCCCATTGTCCAGCACTTGTGCCGCGAGGGTGCGTGTCACCGGCCTTTGTAGAGCCAGACTGGCGGCATCCAGCGCAGCCACCAGATCGCCCGCCGCCGCAAAGGACCGGTCCATCCGCAGCAGCAGATAGGGGATCACATCAGGTTTTGGCGTCAGCTGCCGGTCGGCCAGCAACTTGGCCATCACAGCCGTCAGCAAACTGTCATCGGGCGCTTCAAGCGCTGCAGCCGTGGCGGCGCGCATACGGCTTGTGAGGTCGGGCAGGTGCAGTCCCCAGTGGGGCACCGCCGGCGCGCCGGTCAGCAGCAGGCTGTGACCCTCGGCCAGCGCCAGATTATGCAGGTGGAAAAGATTTGTCTCGGCGGTGGTGTCACCGGCGATTGCGGGGATGTTTTCAACCGCCAAAGGCCCCTGGGCCAGCGCGGGGATATCTGCAGTGGCAATATCGGCCGCGTCGATGATCTGTGCGCCCGACAGGTTGGCCCAGACATGCGCCAAGTGGGTCTTGCCCGACCCGGGCGGGCCGGTCAGCACCAGCTTGCGGCCGGCCCACGCCTGCCAGCCCTCGATCATCGCCACAGCAATCGCGTTTGACGGGGCGACAAAAAAGTCGTCCCGTCCCAGTGCGGGGCGGCTGGGAAGGTCAAGTCCAAGCTGTTGTGCCATGCTATCAGTCCGCCGTTTCGTCCAAAGTCGATCGTTGCGTGCCCTGATAGAGCGAGCTTTCGACGTATTGTTCGGTTGCGAACCGCGCGATCACCCCAAGGGCGGCGGCAATCGGCACGGCAGCCAGCATGCCGACAAACCCGAACAGCGAGCCAAAGACCGACAGCGCGAGGATCAGCCAGACCGGATGCAGCCCGACCGAGTTACCGACCAATTTAGGCGTAAGCAGATTCCCCTCGATCATCTGGCCCAGCACAAAGATACCCGCGACCATCCCGATAGAGAACCAATCCCCCCAGAATTGAAACAGCGCCAGACCGATGGCCAAAGCACCGCCCAGAACAGCCCCGAGATAGGGAATAAAGGTGACCAGACCGGCGATAAAGCCGACAACAAGGCCAAATTGCAGCCCCACCAACATCAAGGCAATGGCGTAATAGGTGCCCAGAATCAGGCAGACCGTCCCCATGCCACGGATAAATCCCGCCAGCGTGCGGTCGATATCACGTGCAAGTCGGCGGATCACTGGCGCGTGATCGCGTGGCAGTAACCGGTCGATCTGGCCGACCATCCGGTCCCAGTCCAGCAGCAGATAGACCGCAACCACCGGCACGATCACAAACAAAAGCAGCACATTCAGCACCGTCGCGGCCGAGGCGATTGCGGTGTTTAGAAACTCTCCGCCACGTTCCTGAATGGTGGACCCGATAGAGTTGATCGAACTGCGCAGCGTCGACCCTTCGACCAGCAGCGTGGGAAAGCGTTCGGTCAGGAAATTTGTGAAGTTGCGCGTCAGCTGGGGTGCTACCTCTATCAGGTTCACGGCTTGGTTGATCAGCGCGGGGACCACCAACAGCGCCATCAGCACAAAGATCAGCAGCGCCATCAATGTGATCACCATCGTGGCCATCGCGCGGCTCAAGCCGAGCGCTTCAAGCCGGTCCGCCACGGGGTCCAGAAAATAAGCAATCGCCGCGCCAATCAGAAACGGCAGCAGTATGTCGCCGGTGAACCACAAGACAACAAGAAAGACCGCCCCGGCGATGCCCCAGTATTTCATCTGATCTCTGATTGGCAGGCCCATGCCGCGTCCTCGCACTTTGGTTTGGGTCGACATTGCGCAACGGGGCACGTTTTTCAAGGCCCGTGGTGAAATGGACGGCCTGCGCGCGTGGACGTGTCAGGTGCCTTCGGCGAGGATTTTTACCATTTGGAAGCAGCCCTTGCGGGTCAGAACACGCGGACGCCCTGATCTTGCAGGGTTTTTTGCAGGCGCTCTAGCGGAACGGCGTCCAGCGGGCAGCCTGTCGCCAGCGCAATTGCTGCCGCGACGCCCGCGCCTTGGCCCGCCACAGTACAGCACGCCATGTTGCGGGTGGCGGCATGGGCGATTTTGTCGCCGCCAATAGCGCGCCCTGCGATCAGCAGATTCTTGACCCATTTGGGCAGCATCGCACGGTAGGGGATGTGCATGTAGCGCCCCGTGGTGGGGATGATCAGCACGCCGTAGCCGTCGATGAATTCAGGGTAGATGCCGATGCTGTCGTCAAAACGGGCCTGCTGACGCACGTCGGTTTCGGTCATGTTATAGACCGCGTCGATCTTGCGGGTGTCGCGGATGCCGATGCTCATGCCAAAATTGCGCAGCCGCGCGGTCTCGCAGCCGGGTGTATACGCCTTGAGCGCGTCAATCGCGTGCATCGCCTGGGCGCGGCCCTCGATTTCAAAGCGGGTCATGCTGTCGGGGTCGGTGCCGTCGCATTCGGCAAGGTGGATCAGGTTCATATAGGTCATCTCGCCGCTGTCATGCACTGCGCCCCACGTGCCCCCGATGGTGTTGAGATTGGCGGGCATACGCCCGTCGCGGATAGCCTGGGCAAAGGGTTTGGCCAGAAACGGAGAGAACATCGCGTCTTCCTTGCCATCGGTTTCGACCACCCATTCGCCCGTGGACCAATTGGCGTAAGTCTGCGGGTCGGCCTTGACCCCCGCCATAAAGGCCGCCTTGTCGACGCCCGCGATGTGGAACATGACCGAGGCGGCCTGCATGTCCTCAATCGGGGTTTTCTGTGTGGGGGCACCAGCGCGATGTGCGACATCGGCGTCGCCCGTGGCATCGATCACGATTTTGGCGAGGATCGCCTCGCGGCCCGCTTTTGATTCGACGATGACGCCCTTGATCGTGTCGCCCTCCATGATGGGTGCTACGAACTGGCGGTGTAGCATCGGGTGGATGCCTGCTTCGGTCACCAGCCGGTCGGCGACAAGTTTGAATCCCTCGCTGTCCAGCTCGTAGCTGAGCGATTGGGATTCGGGGCTGGCAGCCCCCATCGCCTTGGCGCGTTCTTCGAATTCCCAGCCGATGCCGCCGGCCTCTATCGTCTGTTCATGGCGGTACCAGGCAAAGCCTTCGACCCCGACCACGGTAATATTGCCACCAAAGCAGCCGAAACGATCAAGCAGCGTCACCTCTGCCCCCGCACGTGCGGCGGCAAGGGCGGCGGCCAGACCGCCGGGGCCGGACCCGATCACCAGCACGCCGGTCTCGTGGATCACAGGGGTTTCGCGCGCGGGCTCTAGGATCATGGTCATGGGGCGTCCTTTGTGGTTTGGCGATCTCGGTAAGAAACGCGTCTGCGCCCCAAGCGTCAATCACCAAGCGTGCGCCCGTCTTGGTGCCCGCTTGTTGGTGCCCGCTTGTTGGTGCCCGCTTGTTGGTGATTGTCTCGACGCGGGGATTATCATAGTCAGGTGCCAATTCACTCTGAGAGGATCATCATGCGTCTGTCCCGTTATTTTTTACCTGTGCTCAAGGAAAACCCGTCCGAGGCGCAGATCGTCAGCCACCGGTTGATGCTGCGGGCCGGCATGATCAAGCAATCGGCTGCGGGGATCTATTCGTGGTTGCCGCTTGGCTTTAAAGTACTGCGCAAGATCGAAACCATCGTGCACGAAGAACAGCAGCGCGCGGGCCACATCCCGATGTTGATGCCGACGCTGCAATCGGCGGACCTGTGGAAAGAATCCGGCCGCTTTGACGCCTACGGCCCCGAGATGTTGCGCATCAAGGACCGTCAGGACCGCGATATGCTGTATGGTCCCACGAATGAGGAAATGATCACCGATATCTTCCGCAGCCATGTGGGGTCGTACAAGGACCTGCCGATGACGCTGTACCACATCCAGTGGAAATTCCGCGACGAGGTCCGCCCCCGTTTCGGCGTCATGCGCGGCCGCGAGTTCTTGATGAAGGACGGCTATACCTTTGATCTGACGAAAGAAGACGCGCTGCACGCCTATAACCGCCATCTGGTGACCTATCTGCGCAGCTACGAGCGCATGGGCTTGCAGGCGATCCCGATGCGCGCGGATTCCGGCCCGATTGGCGGCGACGATACGCATGAATTCCTTGTGCTGGCGGAAACCGGCGAATCCGAGGTGTTTTATGACAGCCAGATCACCGAGCTCAAGTTCGGCGACCGCGAGATCGATTATGATTCCGTCGACCAGTGTCAGGCCGTGATGGAGGAGTTCACCTCGCGCTACGCCCGCACCGATGAAACCCACGACGCGGCGCTTTTTGCTGAAGTGCCAGCCGAACGCCAGCGCAGCGCGCGCGGGATCGAAGTGGGGCAGATCTTTTATTTCGGCACCAAGTACTCCGAACCGATGGGCGCGACCGTGCAGGGGCCGGATGGCAAGCCTGTGCCGGTTCACATGGGGTCGCACGGCATCGGCGTCAGCCGTCTGCTGGGCGCGATCATCGAGGCATCCCACGACGACAAGGGCATCATCTGGCCCGAAGGCGTCACGCCGTTCCACGTGGGCATCGTGAACCTCAAGCAGGGCGACGATCAGGCGGATGCGGCCTGTGACGCGCTTTATGCCAGCCTGCAAGCCCTGGGTTTGGACCCGCTATATGACGACACCAAGGAACGCGCGGGCGGCAAGTTTGCAACGATGGACCTGATCGGTCTGCCGTGGCGGATCACCGTCGGGCCGCGGGGTCTGAAAAACGGCGTGGTAGAACTCACCTCGCGCCGCACCGGCGAGAGCGAAGAGATGACACCCGAGGCCGCGGTTGAAAAGATCGCCGAGATCTATCGCGGTATCGCCTAACCTTGAACGACGGGCCTTTTTAGAAACGGAGGCGGATCATGGAACGCTGCATTACGGACCTTCGGGGCGTTTCATGATCCTGCGCGCGCTGACGCTTGCTGGCGGTGTGGCGGGGGCTGCGGTAACGTCGCAGTTCCCCGAATACTCGCAACAATACCTGCAACGGTTGGGCGGTGCAGTTGATGCGCTGCACCAGGTTGTTGCCGATTTCGATGCCAGCGCCCAAGCGGTCGGTCTGTCGCGCAGTGATGCGCTGGCGCAGATGACCGGCACCGCCTTTATGGCGCGACGTCGCACCGACATGGCCGAGACATTTGCACGCTTTGATACATTGGATACCGCATTGACCCGATTGCAGGGGCAGGGGCCGTTCATGCGGGCCTATCACCTATCGCAGATGTCCGACCCGCAGATTGCGCGGGCGGCATGGCAGGAGTTCCAGCCTGCCGTGCCCTTGAACTTTGCGGGGGTTATCTTTGCGAGCGTGGGCTTTGTTGCGGGCGGTTTGGGTCTGGGGCTGCTGCTGCGGCTGCTGCGCGCCCCGTTCCGACGACGGCGCCCCCTCACACCGGCGCAGGGTCGCTGACCTTACCGCCTATGCCCGCCTTGCAGACTGCTGCGCAACCACTCCTCGCTTGACCCGATGCGCCGAAACCGCGAGGTTGCGCGCGATTGATCCCAGATCGGAGCCATCCCTTGGCCAAACCAGTTTCCTCGACACCGCCCTTCGCTGCCTTTGAATGGATGATCGCCTGGCGCTACCTACGGGCGCGTCGCGCCGAAGGCGGCGTCAGCGTGATGACTTGGATCAGCTTGATCGGGATCACCTTGGCGGTTTTTGCCCTGATCGCGACCCTTGCCGTACGCTCGGGCTTTCGGGCTGAATTCGTCGACACGATCCTTGGGGCCAACGCCCATGTGACCGTGTATAATATGGCGACCGTGGATGATAATGGTGTCTCCCAGACGGGGATTGCGAACTACACCGAGATGGCTGAAAGCGTGGCCCAAGTGCCGGGCGTCACGCACGTGTCCCCCTTGGTGCGCGGTCAGGTGATGGCGAACAAGGGGCAGGCCAACGCGGGGATCGAAATTTTCGGCATTGCTGCCGCCGATCTGGCCAATATCCCGCGCATCGCCAACCCAGAAACCGCCAAAGGTGATCTGGCCGATTTCGAACAGGGCATTGCCATCGGGTCCGGCGTGGCACAGGCGCTGCGGGTCGGCTTGGGTGACACGATCAAGATCATTTCTCCGAACGGGGTGAAAACCGCCTTTGGCACCTCGCCACGGGTAAATGGCTATGAGGTGACCTATATTTTCACCGCCGGTCGCTATGACATCGACCGTACGCGCGCCTATCTGCCGCTGACCGAGGCGCAGTCGTTCTTTAACCGCGAAGGCGTCGCCGACGAGCTTGAGGTGATGGTCGAAAACCCCGACCGCGTGGACGATCTGACCGTGCCGTTGCTGTCCGCGGCAGGGGATCGCGGCATGATCTGGACGTGGCGTGATGCGTCGGGGTCGTTCCTGAACGCGCTTGATATCGAAGACCGCGTGATGTTCGTGATCCTCAGCATCCTTGTGCTGATCGCGGCGATGAACATCGTGTCGGGCCTGATTATGCTGGTCAAAAACAAGGGCCGCGACATCGGTATTCTGCGCACCATGGGCCTGAGCGAAGGGTCGATCCTGCGCGTTTTCTTTATCTGCGGGGCCTTCACCGGCATCATCGGCACGGCGATGGGGGTGATCTTGGGCTGTCTCTTTGCGCTGTATGTTGATCAGATTTTTGCCGCCGTGAACTACCTCTCGGGCGGCAACGCATGGGACCCGTCGATCCGCGGCATCTATTTCCTGCCGGCCAAGTTGCAATTCGGTGACGTGATGTCGGCCATAGGCCTGTCGCTCGGGCTGTCTTTTGTTGTCACCATCTTCCCTGCGCGCCGTGCCGCGCGCATGAACCCAGTCGAGGCGCTGCGCTATGAATGATCCTGTTTTGCGGCTCTCGGGGATCGGCAAATCCTACAACCCCGGCCAACCGAACGAAGTTAACGTGCTGCGCGGCATTGACCTGACTGTCGCCCCGGGCGAGGTCGTGGCGCTGGTCGCCCCGTCAGGCGCGGGCAAGTCGACGCTGCTGCATATCGCAGGGCTGCTGGATACGCCCGACGCGGGGACAGTTGAAATCGGCGGCACCGATATGACGGGGCAGTCCGATCGTAAACGCACAGGCGTGCGGCGGCGCGATGTGGGGTTCATCTATCAGTTCCACCACCTGCTGCCCGAGTTTTCGGCGCTGGAAAATATCGTCCTGCCGCAGCTTGCCAATGGCGTGTCGCAGTCCGATGCCCAGACCCGAGCGCGGTCTTTGCTGGACGAGGTCGGTATCGGCCACCGTGCCGACCACCGGCCCGCGGCGCTGTCGGGCGGCGAACAGCAACGGGTCGCCTTTTGCCGTGCGTTGGCCAATGCGCCGCGGCTGCTGCTGGCGGATGAACCGACAGGCAACCTTGATCCGACCACCTCGGATCAGGTCTTTGCCGCGCTGATGACGCTGGTGCGCGGAACGGGGCTGTCTGCGGTGATCGCGACCCATAACCTTGAACTGGCCGCGCGGATGGACCGTCAGATCCGGCTGGATGCAGGGCAGTTGGTCAGCCTTTAGACCTCTGCCCTCAGGCCTGCTGGGTCAGCCACACGCCGGCGCACATCACCGCGATACCCCCCGCGCGCGCGGCACCCAAGGGCGACACTTGCGCGCCGAACAGGCCAAAATGGTCGATCGCCGCCGCGCTGAACAGCTGCCCCACCAAGACAAAGAACACCGCATTGCCCACGCCGAAATGCGGCGCGATAAAGGTGATCGACAAGATGTAGAAGGCCACCAGAAAACCGGCCAGCAGCAGATGTTTCGGGGCCGCGGGGATCTGCGCAAACCCTTGCCGCCCCACCAGCATCGCGACCACCAGACTTACCGCGAAAGCCACCACAAACAGCACCGTTGCCGCCGCCGCAGGAGACCCGATCCGGCTGCCAAGACCCGCGTTCAGCGCGGCCAGAACCGGAATACCGATGCCAGCCAACAGCATCACAATTGCATAATGTGCCATGATATGCCCAAATTAATTCAATTACTTGATCTGGATCATGGCGAAGACCCGTAGCAAGGGCAAGCATCCCAGTGACCTACCGGAGGATCAAATGATGAAAATCACCACAGCCCTTGGCGCGACGCTCTTGCTGAGCCTTGCCGCCTGTATGCCCGCCAAGCCGATGCCCGACGCCCCCGACCGTGCCGAAGGGGCCGCGTTCTTCGCGCAGAACTGCGTGCAATGCCACGGGCGCAACGCGCAAGGCGATGGCGCGGTTGCCAAGGGGCTCAGCGCGCAGCCACGCGACCTGACCTTGCTCGCGCGCGACAACGGCGGGCGGTTCCCACAGACCAAGACGCTGGCCTATATCTATGGCGATCCTGAAGATGATTTCGGCGGGTCTCACCTGAAACGGGTGATGCCGAACTTTGGCGAGGGCATGGCGCTGGATCTGGTGCCGGTTGATCTTGACGGACAATTGACGCCGACGCCACGCGTCCTTGCCGGCCTGCTGGTCTATCTCGAAAGCATCCAGCGTTAACCACAAATCCCGTTCACTTCGACCCCGTCCCACGGCATCCGCACAGCAGAGGCGCGGCTTTGGGGTAGGGGGGCTACAGGCATGACCTGCGAGATCAGCGCGTGCAGCCGTTGCGTGCGTGGGGCCTGCGGGTCCAACGCACGGCAGCAGACAAATTCCTCGACGATGGAGCCTTGCTGCTCATAGGCGAAATCCAGAAACTGCGGATCGCTTTCAAGATCAAAAAGGTACGGATCAGCCCTGCCGCCATGCTCAAAAGCCGCACGCAGCGGGGTGTAGCCCGTCGTCTTGCGGTTCTGCCATTGCCAGATATGGGTCAGCTCATGCGCAAAGATCATCGTCGCGATCAGCCCGATCCGGTCGGGGTAATCTGGCAGATAATCGTCTAGATACCAGTCCTCGTCGAACAGCACCGTATTCCACAGCGCCACGGCGGCGGGTTTGGTGGTGATCACCTCGCCCACTTTTTCGGGCGGCAGAATACGTTCGCGACAGGTCGTGCGCGGCCGCGCCTTGCGCGTCATCGTCACCCCCCGCGAGGGCGACCCGTCATGCAGCCGCACCTTGGGATAATTCAGCGTGTCGCCCATGATGTCGCCCGCGAACAGCATTTCATTCTCCGTCAACGGCCGCCCGCAGGAGGCAAGAAACATAAGGAGGATGAGGGCGCGGATCATGGAGAAACGTTGAGTGAAAGCGGGTGCGGGATCAAGCGGTATTTTTGACGTGAGACCCGTGTTGAAATCTTCCGAGGGAAGGTTTCAGGGGCGAACGGGCGGAGCCCCGGGGGGGCATCTTTGGTACAGCAAAGAAGTTATTCAGACGTTTTGGTGTAGGCCATTCTCAAATGGCACTCTTGATTAATCTTATGATCGATAGTATCTTACTTATACGTTCGGGAGCCTGACACTCATGGCGCCGGGGTTACGACCCCGCCCGACGTCTTATTCCTAAGGCGGAAGCCCTTCTTAGGATGCAGTATCAATCCCCTTCCAAGGATAGCGTGCTGTTTATATCCTCGCATATTCGGTTTTAATAGTGCAGCGTGTTCACCGTCGCCGACGCTATACGCTCTGTGGATTGCACCAGTAACATAATCTGCAATTTGAATGCCCGTTGAATGGGCGGAATCCTGGAGGAATAAGCCCTCAATGAGCCTGGAGTACCCAGATTTGTTACTATCCCCTGCCGAGGTTAGTGAAGAGTGATGCGCTCTGAAGAGTTTGTCGTCTGAACGCCCTCTGTGATCGGCGACGACAATGCCAATATCATTATACTCTTGGAGGAGGTATTGGAAGCGCTCGGTAATGGGCTTGTAAGTAAAATAATATAGCTCTTGTTGATTGTTTACAGAGTTGTAGGTGAATGCGGCCTCGACATCCGTTACACATACAATCAATTGCAGGGGGAGGCTGCCAATTAAGGCCGCAAACTCAAGACTCAAAGCCTTCCGATCACTCGCTGAAACATCAAGCAAGGGGTTGTCCTTGTCGCGATTATGCGGTGCAAAAAACCGCCACTTGAGTTCGCCGAAGATGTGGTTGCGAACCTTATAGCCGTGGATTTTTTTATTACACTTACGCCAATCAGAAGCGTCTACTATGGCTGCACCAAGTGTAAAATAAGGTCGGCGGGCATTTGGTTTGTTGGGCGGCGTGCCACTCTCATCAACAAAACAAAATCTCATCCGCCTATTTCCTTTACTAGTTGATTGTCACCAGCCCAAACGGGTCTAAAGCGTTGCTTTTCATCCCCCCTCAAACATCCAGCTCCTCCACAAACTGGGCGTTCTCCTGAATATACTGGTAGCGCAGCTCCGGTTTTTTCCCCATCAGACGCTCGACCAGATCGCTGGTCTCTCCGGGCATGTCTTCGTCAACGGTGACGCGGATCAGTTTGCGGGTGTTGGGGTCCATTGTGGTTTCTTTCAGGTCCTTCGCGTCCATCTCGCCCAGACCCTTAAAGCGTTGCAGGTCGATCTTGCCTTTGCCGCCCAGACCCTTCTCTAGCCACATGTCTTTCTCTGCGTCGTCAGACACATAGACCCGTTTTGCCCCTTGCGTCAGACGGTACAGCGGTGGGCAGGCGAGGTAGAGGTGGCCGGCGTCGATCATCGGGCGCATCTGGGTGTAAAAGAACGTCATCAGCAGGGCCGCGATATGGGCCCCGTCGACGTCCGCATCGGTCATGATGATGATCTTGTCATAGCGCAGATCGTCCAGCACGAATTTGCTGCCCATGCCCACACCCAACGCTTCGCACAGATCGTTAATCTCGGCATTGGTGTTCAGCTTGCCCGAGGCCGCCCCCAGCACGTTCAAAATCTTGCCCTTCAGCGGCAGCAGCGCTTGGTTCACGCGGTTGCGCGCGCCCTTGCCAGAGCCGCCAGCAGAGTCGCCCTCCACGATGAACAGCTCGGTGCCTTCGCGGTTTTTTGACGTACAGTCAGTCAGCTTGCCGGGCAGACGCAGCTTCTTGGTTGCGGTCTTGCGGGCGGTTTCCTTTTCCTGACGGCGACGCAGGCGTTCTTCGGCGCGCAGCACCAGAAAATCAAGGATCGCGCCTGCCGATTTGGTATCCGCTGCCAGCCAGTTGTCAAAGTGGTCGCGCACGGCGTTTTCTACCATGCGCTGCGCGTCCACCGTGGCCAGCCGGTCCTTGGTCTGGCCGACGAATTCAGGCTCGCGGATAAAGCACGACACCAGCGCACAGCCGCCGGTGATCAGATCGTCGCGGGTGATGGTGGCGGCTTTTTTGTTGCCGACCAGCTCGCCATACGCTTTGACGCCTTTCAGGATCGCGGACCAAAAACCGGCCTCGTGGGTGCCGCCTTCGGGGGTCGGGATGGTGTTACAGTAAGACTGGATGAACCCGTCGCGCGACGGCGTCCAGTTGATCGACCATTCGACCTTGCCCGGCGCATTGAACTTCTCGCGAAAATCGACGGTGCCGCCAAAGGGGTGTTCGGCGTAGGTCGTCGACCCTTTCAGCGTTTCGTTCAGATAGTCCGAAAGACCGCCGGGAAAATGGAACGTCGCCTCTTGCGGGGTGTCGCCGTCGGTCTGGGCGGTTTTCCAGCGAATTTCGACGCCGGAAAACAAATAGGCCTTGGACCGTGCCATCGCGAACAGCCGCGCGGGCTTGAGTTTGAGCGCGCCAAAAATGTCGGGATCAGGGTGGAAGGTGACAGCCGTCCCGCGCCGGTTCGGGGCCGCGCCGATTTTTTCAAGCTTGCCTTGGGGGATGCCGCGCGAAAACTCCATCGCGAAAAGCTCGCGGTTGCGTGCGACCTCGACCCGCAGGTGATCGGACAGGGCGTTAACCACCGATGACCCGACCCCGTGCAGACCGCCCGAGGTCTCATACGAATCGCCCGAGAATTTGCCGCCCGCATTCAGCGTACAAAAGATGATCTCCAGCGCGGATTTACTGGGGTCTTTGGGGTGCGGATCGGTGGGGATGCCGCGCCCGTTGTCGCGCACGGTGACATGGCCGTTCTCGTGCAGTTCCAGTTCGATCCAGGTGGCATGGCCCGCGACCGCCTCGTCCATCGAGTTATCGATGATTTCCGCGACCATATGGTGCAGCGCGCGGTCGTCCTTGCCCCCGATGTACATGCCCGGGCGCAGGCGCACGTGCTCCATATCCTCAAGCACCTGAATTGATGAGGCATCATATTCCTTGGCGTTGGTCTGCGCACCGGAAAGAAGATCGGACATGTAGGGGCCTGCCTGTCTGTTGCTTTTGTTGAGCCTGCCACTATGCCAGAGCGCCATGGTCGGGGGAAGGGCGGATGACGTCGCAATGCGGGGTTTCCTGTGGTTGTGCCTTTGCTATCATCGGTGCAGGAAACCGTTGGAAGGCTTGCCATGACATTTGACACCGCTGCCCCCACAACCCTGCGCGATGTGCCCGACTGGCGCTATATGATGCAGGAATGTGACGAGCTGTACCGTTACCTGCCGGCAGGCGGCAGCGACCGGATCAAAAGCCACCAACGCAAAGCCCGCGAGGCGATTGCGCGGCTGCTGCGCGGCAACGCCGAACTGCGCTTGCAACCGCCTGCCGTCAAACCCGTGACAGCGCATCTGCGTCGCGCGCTTGACGAAGGTAAACAGGGGGCCTTGGCACCGGCTGTGCGGGCGCTGGATGCGATCGCCCATGACCTCAGCTGGCAATACGGCTACGAGAAAGTCCCCAAAGGGCTGACCAACAGCTATGCCTATGCCGAACTGGCGGGGGCGCAGGGGCCGGTCGTCAGCCATGATATCATTCTGGGTGTCGTGCTTTTTGCGCCCGCCTGCACATATCCGTCGCATGCCCATAAGGGGATCACCGAAAGCTACGTGTGTCTGTCCGGCGCGGTGTCGGAAAACCATCAGGGCGTCTATGTGCCCGGATCAATGATCTTTAACCCGCCGGAACATCTGCACCGGATCACGGTAGGGGACCGCGAACCGGCGCTGCTGGCCTATGCGTGGATGGGCGACCCTGCCGATCTGCACCAGCAGAAAATGGTCTTTACCCGCGCCCGCAAATAACGCGCGGGACGGGGCAGGCGTGGCCTAAAGCCAGTTCAGAATGGCCTCCGCCGCCTCTTGCGGTTTTTGGTGGTGCAGCCAGTGATCCGCGCCCTCGATGGTGACGCGGGTCAGGTCTGGGGCGTACGCCTCAAGCCCGCGGGTCGTTTCGGGCAGCAGCGCGGTATCGTCCGTCCCCCAGACCAACAGGTGCGGGCAGCGGACCTGCAACCGCGCCGGATCAAAGCTCAGCGCGTCGTCAATCGCCTCGCCCTCGGCCCCCAGTCTCAGCGGTGAGGCGCGGTACCAGTTCACCATCCCGCGCAAGCCCGCTGCATCACGCCATGCGCCTTTGTACCCCGCCAGCGTCTCGCCCTCTAGCCAGCTCATATCCATATGCGCCGAGAACAGTCCCATCAGCTTGTCGAAATCATCCGCGGCCAGAATATCCTCTGACCCGTCACGGCGTAGGAAATGGATGTATTGCGACGCGTCCGTCTGCGCGCCCCCCTTAGCTAGCTCGCGCTGGAACGGGGCAGGGTGGACGCCGTTCATGATGATCAGTTTGGACACCAGATCAGGCCGCCCGATGGTCAGCGCATAGGCGACAGAGGCCCCCCAGTCATGTCCTAGCAAGATCACCGGTTCATCCCCGATCAGTGCCACCATATCCGACACCAGCTTTGCGGTCTTATAGTGCTCTACCTCGGCCGGTCGCCAACTTTGACCATAGCCGCGCTGGTCGGGGGCGATGCAGTGAAACCGGTCGGCCAGCAGCGGGGCCAGATCGTTCCACGCGCCGGAGTATTCTGGAAAGCCGTGCAACATCAAAAGTTTGGGGGCATCCTTGTTCCCCCAGTGGCGGATAAAGAACGGGTAGCCGTTCAGCTCTGTGGTTTCGGTCCAATGGGCGGTCATCACGTCTCCGTTTCATCACTGTCTTAGGCGGGGTAGGCACGAACATCCCCTTTGCTCTTGTTGACCGGACTGTGGCCCGCGCAGCGTCAGCGTGCAAGCCCGTCTGGCGGCACCACCCCAGGGCCATCGGCTCTTTCCTTGGCGGCGGCTCCGGCGTAGGAAAGGTGGATGAGAAAACACATGACATATCCGGGCCACGCCCGGGCCATCACCGTGATGGGGCTTCCGCTTGTGGGCGGGCATTTGGGGCAGATCGCGATCGGGGTCTCCGACACGGTTATGGCGGGCTGGTACAGCGTCGAGGCGCTGGCCGCTGTCACCCTCGCCAGTACCTATTTCTTCGTGCTGCTGATCTTTGGATCGGGCTTTGCATGGGGCGTGATGCCGCTGGTCGCCGCCTTTGACGCGGAAGGCGACGAGGTCGGCCTGCGCCGCGCCACGCGTATGGGCATGTGGCTGTCGATGGGCTTTGCCGTGCTGGCACTGCCGCTGATGATCTGGTCGCGGCCCATCATGGCGCTGATGGGGCAGGATCAGGCGCTGGCCGATATGGTGGACGGCTATCTGTTCATCGCCGCTTGGGGCATTTTCCCCGCGCTGATGGTCATGGTGCTCAAAAGCTACCTTGCCGCGCTGGAGCGGACGCAGGTCGTGCTGTGGATCACGCTGCTGGCAGGCGTTGCGAATGTGTTGGCCAACTATGCGTTTATCTTCGGCAACTGGGGCGCGCCCGAACTGGGCGTGCGCGGTGCGGCCATCGCCTCTGTCACGTCGCACAGCGTGTCGCTGGTCGCCGTGGTGGTCTATGTTTTATGGAAAATGCCGCAGCACCAGATGTTCGTCCGTCTCTGGCGCCCCGATTGGGAGATGCTGGCCCGGGTGTTCCGCCTTGGCCTGCCCATTGGTTTCACGGGGCTAAGCGAGGTCGGGCTGTTCGCGGCCAGCGCCGTCATGATGGGCTGGCTGGGCACGGTGGCACTCGCCGCCCACGGCATTGCGCTGCAGCTGGCGTCAATCACATTCATGGTGCACCTTGGTATCAGCAACGTTGCCACCATTCGTGCGGGCAATGCCTATGGCCGCCGCGATCCGGCGCATCTGGCGCGTGGTGCGATCATGGCGACAGTGATGTCGGCGCTGGTCGCAGTGGTCACGGTCTTTGTCTTCGTGATGTGGCCCGAACCCCTGATCAACCTGTTCATGCAACGTGATGAACCCGCCCGCGAACAGATCCTTGCGATCGGTGTGGCACTGCTGGCGATGGCGTCGCTGTTCCAGCTTGTCGATGGCGCGCAGGCCGTGGCCCTGGGCATTCTGCGCGGGGTGCAGGATACCACGGTGCCGATGATCCTTGCTGGCTTTAGCTATTGGATTGTGGGCATGCCGGCGTCGTATCTGCTGGGATTTGTCTTCGACCTCGAAGGGGTGGGGGTCTGGCTCGGGCTGGTCTTTGGTCTTGGGGTGGCGGCAATCCTGCTGAATGCACGCTTCTGGGGCAGCGTGCTGAAACGGCTGGGGCCAACCGCACCCACTGCCGCGTAAGGGCACCCGCGACCGGCAGCTTAGGGCAGCCGGTCGGCTTTCTTGCGCACCAGCGTGCTGCGCAGATCATGCATTGCCAAAAGCAACGCGTCCGTCACAGCATCAAGCTGTTCATCTGTGGCCTTTGACTGCACCCATTGCGTGGTCAGGTTGAGGTGATCGACAGCGCGGTGAATATCGTCGATGTCGCGCTGCGCCAGCACCTGCGCGCGCGCGTTCATCCACTGGCGGATACGCTCTATATCACCGTCCGATAGCACACGGTCGCCCTGCGGCTTGATCTCGCCGTTGCGGATATTCACAACGGCGATCTGGTCCATCTCGATCCGCCGCTGGCGGTTCTCTGCATCCACGCGAAACACAGCCGCGCCATTCTCGCGCACGCGAAAGTAATACTCTGGCAAATCGCTCGACATGGCGGCTCCTTTTGGGTCCGGCTTAGCTTAACGCGGCGCAGAACTTCTGCAAACGCATGCAGGCTTCTTTCAGTGTTTCATCCGAGGTGGCATAACTGATGCGGAAGTTCGGGCTAAGCCCGAAAGCCGCGCCAAAGACGACAGCAACGCCAGTGTCTTCCAGCAGCGCGGTGGCGAAAACCTCGTCATCGGTGATGGTGATCCCCGACGGGGTGGTCTTGCCGATCAGCCCTGCGATGGACGGGTAGACATAAAACGCGCCCTCGGGTTTGGGGCAGATCACGCCGTCGATCTCGTTCAGCATATCCACCACCAGATTGCGACGGCGGGTGAACATCTTGTTGTTCTCTGCAATGTAGTCCTGCGTGCCGTTCAGCGCCTCGACCGCCGCCCACTGGCTGACGGTGCAGGGGTTCGACGTGGATTGCGACTGTACCTTGCGCATCGCGCCAATCAGCTTTTCCGGCCCCGCAGCATAGCCGATACGCCAGCCGGTCATGGCATAGGCTTTGGACACACCGTTAACCGTCAGCGTACGGTCATAAAGGGCAGGCTCCACCTGCGCGGGGGTGCAGAATTTAAAATCATCATAGGCAAGATGTTCATACATATCATCGGTCATTACCCAGACCTGGGGGTGACGCATCAGTACATCGGTGAGCGCCTTCAGCTCATCCCAGCTATAGCCCGCGCCCGTAGGGTTCGACGGCGAGTTGAAGATGAACCATTTCGTGTTGGGCGTGATCGCCTCTTCCAACGCCTCAGGCGTCAGCTTGAAATCATTCTCCAGCGTCGCAGGCGCGATCACCGGCGTGCCACCGGCCAGCAGCACCATATCGGGGTAGCTGACCCAATAGGGCGCAGGGATCACGACCTCTTCACCGGGGTTCATCGTGGCCACAAGCGCGTTGTACAGGATCTGCTTGCCACCCGTCCCGACGCTGACCTGCGACGGGGTATAATCCAGCCCGTTGTCACGCTTGAACTTGACGCAAATCGCCTGCTTCAGCTCGGGGATGCCGTCAACGGCGGTGTATTTGGTCTTGCCCGCGGTGATCGCGGCGATACCAGCGTCCTTGATGTTCTGGGGTGTGTCGAAATCCGGCTCTCCGGCCCCCAGCCCGATCACATCCTTGCCTGCGGCCTTCAGCTCGGCAGCTTTTTGGGTCACGGCGATGGTGGGCGACGGTTTTACGCGCGCAAGGGTCTTGGACAGCAGTTCCATTTCGGCCTCAGTTTGATATGTGTACAGCACCCTCATAGGGCGCACCCCCGCACCGATCAAGCCAGATTGGTCCAAACAGGAGAGACGCAATGACCGAGAACGAAGACTGGTACGCATCCGACGTGGCAACCTTTGGCGACCGGGTCGCTGCCGCGCGCGAGAATGCGGATATGACGCAAGCCGCGCTTGCCAAGCGCTTGGGGATCAAACAATCCACCCTGCGCGGCTGGGAAGACGACCTGTCCGAACCCCGCGCCAACCGCTTGGCAACGCTCGCGGGCGTTTTGGGCGTGTCGATGATGTGGCTGATCAATGGCGAGGGTGACGGGATCGACGCCCCCGATGATGCCCAGACCTCGGATGACAACATCAAAGAAGCATTGATCGAACTGCGCGACATGCGCGCCGATCTGTTGAAACGGGCGGAACAAATGGGCCGTCTAGAAAAGAAACTACGCCGGATTTTCAAAGGGACCACCCATGGCTGAGCTGCACGAACACAAGGTCAAACGTCTGCATATGCGCTCCATGCGGCGCGGTATTAAGGAAATGGATCTCATTTTACCTTCTTATGCCTCAACCCGCCTTGCGGCGATGGATGACGCCGCGCTGTCGCTGTATGGTGAAATGCTAAGCGAGAATGATCACGATCTTTATCAATGGGTTACGGGTCAATCCCCCGCGCCAGAACCCTTTACTGCGCTGATCGCGGACATCCAGACTCATCTGGCTGCAAACCCGCTTTAGGCGCGGTTTGCGCATTGGATGTCGGCCGCGCTACGCCGGCATCCGCCCAGTTTAACGATATATTTTAGTTTTATCTTCAGCTTCCGCCCCAATCGCAATGTCGGAGTTGAATATGAGCATCCAAAACCCCATCCCCCTTCCGCCGTCAGAGGCGGGATTCATGCAAAGCTACCTCGATGCGCTCGGGCTGGTGGAACGATTGCACCGTTTGCTGCTGGACGTGATCAAGGACGAATTCGAACGTGTCGGCGTGATTGAGATCAATCCGGTGCAGGCGCTGCTGCTGTTCAACGTCGGCGACAATGAAGTCACCGCCGGAGAGCTGAAAAGCCGCGGTTATTATCAGGGCAGTAACGTCAGCTATAACCTGAAAAAACTGGTGGATATGGGCTATATGCACCACCAGCGCTGCCAGATCGACCGCCGCTCGGTTCGGGTGCGGCTGACCGGCAAAGGGCGTCACATCAGCGGCGTCGTCTCGGACCTTTTTGGCCGCCACGCCAGCGGGTTGATGAACAAGGGCGCGCTGGGCGCATCCGGCATGGATGACATCACCCGCTCTCTCAAACGGATGGAACGATACTGGACAGACCAGATCCGCTATATCTACTAAACGGTGCGGCGGGAGGGCATGCTATTCGGCCAGTTGCGCCAGCGATAGCACTGCCAGTTCGCGCAGCAGCTTGGTGGTCATGGCCGATTGATAGGCGTCAAACCCCGCGGCGGGCAGGGCAAAACCTGCGGGGCCGGTGACCACCTCTGCCGCGAAATACGCCGTCAGGGGCGCATCATTCCCCGCCGGTTCAATAACCAGCGCATTCACGGTCACGTCTTTGCCAGCCAACTGCTGTTTCACATCGCGAGGGCGGGGCCCAAGGTTAGAGGTGCCGTCGCCTGAAATATCCAACGTGTGCTTTAAACAGTTGGGCTGCTGCGCAAGATACGCCGCCCCCGCCGCCATCGCCACGCCAAGCGCGGTGCCGGGCGACGCTGCCGAGCGTTCAACCTGGCGCAACCTGTCAATCATCTCCTGCAAGGCGGCACCATCCGTGATCGACCGCCAGGGTGCGATCACGCGCTGGTCTGTCGGGCCGCTCCATTCATAGACCAGCAGGGACACCGGCGCCTCTGGTGCCGACAGGATCGCCGCGCGCACCAAAGGGTCGTCCAAGGCCCCCGCGACGCCATCCAATTGCAAGTGATACTCTCGTGCATCAACGGACCCTGACACATCCAGCCCCAGCGCTAAAGCCTGCCGACAGTCCGCCAAACCCGCCGACGCCCAAAGCGTTGCGCCGACAGCAGCCACAGCACCGGCGCGGATCATCCCGCGTCCTTGGCCACAGGCAGGCTGCCAATCGCAGGGGGTGTCAGCTCGCGTTCCAGCTTGATCCGCATGGCACGTTCAAAATCCTCGAACCCGTTGGCGATCACCAGAAACGCACCGGGGCCGTGCAAGACCTCGCGTTTGTAAAAGGCGATCAGCCCCGTCTCGGCCTCGAAATCGGCGGCATTCACCACCAACCCGTTGACAGTCACATCGTCAAAATCGAACGACTGATAGGCCAGTTGCGGGCCAAAGCCTTCGTTGTTCTGACCATCCCCAGCCAGATCAATCGTCTTGTACAAACAACGTGGTGCCTGCGCCATCACCGCCGCGCCAAAGCCCAGCGCATAGCCCATCGCCGTGGGGAAATCATTATGACTGCGTGTGCTGCCCGCTACCACGCCCGCCGCGCGCGTCAGATCATCGGGGGAATTGATCATTTGCCAGTCCAGCACCATCTGCTGATTATAGCGCCCCGACCATTCATAGACCGCCAGCGCCACCGGCAGATCGCTGGCGAAAAACGCCCGCCGCACGGGATCGGATAGCAGCGCGGCGGCGGTCCCGCCACGCTGTAAACGGTCCTCGACCGCATCGACCGAACTGGACACATCCATCGCCAGCACCAGCGCCAGCCTGCACTCCGCCGCCCACAGGACAGCAGGTGCAAAGCCCAGCGCAGTGGCAAGGAAAGCCGTCCGGATCATCGGCCTACCAGTGGCCGGTATTTTCCATGCTGGCCCAAGGTTCCTGCGGCTCGAGCCGATCCCCTTCTTGCAGTAATTCAACCGACACATTGTCGGGCGACCGGATAAAAGCCATATACCCGTCGCGCGGAGGCCGGTTGATCGTGATCCCGTTCTCTTGCAGCATTTTGCAAGTTTCGTAAATGTTCTCAACGGTATAGGCGAGATGCCCGAAATGGCGGCTGTCATCTGGCAGCGCATCGTCGCCGTCCCAGTTATAGGTCAGCTCCACATCCGCATGGCCGTCGTCCTGCCCGGGAGGGCACATGAAAATCAGCGAAAACCGCCCATCCTCATTGTCGATCCGGCTGCGCTCTTTCAGGCCCAGCAGCTCGTAGAAGGCTTGCGATTTCTCCAGATCTTTGACGCGCACCATCGTGTGCAAATATTTGATCGGCATGGGGTCGGCTCCTTTGCTTTCATCTTCGACACGCAGAGTAGCACGGCTGGCTGCAGTTGCCAGCGGATGTCAGAATTTTGACTGAAATCCTAGCGACACAGAAAGCTCACGTGTTTCAAACCGGCTGACGTTAGAACGTGTCCGTCCGGCGCGAAAATTCACGCTAGGGGCAAAGCCGGCGTAATCCACATCCGGCAGCAGGACGTTCACATCTGCATAGGTCGCGTAATCTTGTTTGCCGCCGGGCACACTAAACACCGCGACATAGTCGTCATAGTCGGTTTTACCCAAGACCAGACCCGCGCTCACTATGGCCGGACCAATCTGGTCGGCAAAACTATAGGTCAGGCGTAGCGACGCCGCCGTCGACGCATAGTTGATGAAATCGCTTTCGGTCTTGCGCAGGTTGACCGAGAGCCCGATCCCGTCGCCCCCGGCCACCGTGTGGGTCGCGCCCGCGCTTACCGACGCAGTGCTACTATCGAAAAAATGCGTCCGGTCGCTAAAACGCTCTTCGATAGCGGCCCCGAATGAGACGGACGTCGCAGCTGAAACCTGCCAACGGTGCCCTAGTCCGACCCGCGCGAATGTATAGCTGCGATTGCCGCCGGACCAGTATTCACCAACCGATCCCGTCACATCAACCGTGTTGCCTCGTGTCCCAACCGCATAGGTCTGCCGCAATGTAACGTCCGCATAAGTCGCGCCGAAGTCACGATTGCGTACTTCAGGCGCAAGGTGGTGCGATCTGCTATCAAGCGCGATACGTTGCACAAAAAGCCGCGCAGCGAGGTCTGTGCGTGCCCTGTCTGTACTGCGCAACCGATAGCCAGCGACAGCGTCAACGGTGCCCACCACGCCGGATAAGGCCTGCGCACCACCACTAAGCCGGCCCGTAAACGGCAGCCCGTCGATGACCTGCTGTGCGGTGTCGGCTCCGTTGTTGACGTTGCTCGATGGCTTCACGCCACCGCTGATAGAAAAACGAAACGGGTTTTCGCGCCGCACACGGGCATAATCCCGTGCAAGCTGCTCTTCGATCTCGGGGGAGGGCGCATTTTGCACCGCGCGCCGCAGCCAAAGCTGTGTGCGTGTCGGACGCCCTTCGGCAAAGGTCAGGCGTGCGGCCAGCTCTGCTGCTTGGAACTTCTGTACCGTCGTCTCGGCATAGCGGTAAGCCCGCGCCGCTGATCTTCGCCCTGCAGTCGCGTCGCCCATATCCGCATGTGCCGTCGCCAATACGTAATGCGCATAGGGCGAACGTGGGTCAGCAACCAGCAAACCATGCGCAATCTGCGACGCGAGGGCAGGCCGATCCCCCTGCAACGCATGCACCGCCAGCGACCGCGCTTCGGGGAGGGTCAACGCCAGTGACGGTTCTGCATGGACAGGAGCAGCCGCCAGCAGGCAGCCGCAGGCCAACGCGCCGTTCCTCACCTGCTGGGATAGGGCCGCGATACGCACGAGGGCTATCGGACGGGCTGGTCGCAGATCGGGTCTTCACCGGGCTGGCCGCACTGCGTGAGCACAAACGCGCCATATTCGATGGGCGTGCCTGATCCCCCTATCCCAATGTGGTTTTCGGCATGGATCACCCCTGCCACCTCGGTCGCCCCAAGGCCGCCAAAAATGCCGCCGTATTCGCCGACCGGAGTATCCGATTGTGACGCGACACCGAAAAACGAACCGTCATCCGCGATGCCTGTATTATCCAGCGCTATGTTTGCCGCTTTGAACGGATCGGCCGAATTGGGATCAAGACCACCGGCCGCATTATAGTCGGTAACCTTGCGGTCATAAATGATCCCTGCAACCGCAGCGTCGGTAAAGTCTCCCGTCAGTACCACTTTGCCGGTCACCTCTGCGGCTTGACGGGACAGGGGGGCGGTATCAGTCCCCGGTGTAACTTCTTCCAGATCCTCACCAGACCCGGACCCGTTCAAAAGCCCCACATAATTCCCCGCATAGGTCACCAGCCCGCCCTCGGATTGCGCGCCCGCAGCGACCGGCGCGGAATAGGATGTGCTGCTATAGGCCGCGCCTGAAAAGACCTGCTCGAACTGGCCGCCCGTCATCACGACAGCGGCGCGGGTGCCGTCTATATCTTTGACATACGCGGTGACATGGCGGTCCAGCGACCCGTCCTGCGCGGTGTAGGCCTCATAGCCGTTGCGGTCCAAACCGGGGCGGCGGCGATAGGCAGCAGTGAACGCGCTGTCATCTGCGGTGATGCCGGTGATCGACAGAGTTTCCGACGCCGGATCATAGCTAAAGCTCTTCAGGTCATTGGTCAGCGCTTCGGGGATCGCACTTGCCCCCGTGCTCCCGTCCGTCCCCGTATCGACGTCTACCTTGCCGTTAAACGGCGTGCCACTACCACATGCTGCCAAAAATGCGCACAGCGCCAGCGCTGATGTCCCGAATTTCATAACTGTCTGCCTCGAAAATTTCTTGATTATTGCCGCGACAGTCGCCAATCCCGCGCCCGTCTGTCAACGCTACACCGCACCGCCCATGCATTTGCCGGCAAAGTGCATCCCAAAAACAATACCGCATATGGCGGTTCCTGTGCCTTGCTGCCGCAGATATAGTAAACCCCGAATCCACGCCCATATGACAGGACGCCCCCCATGCCGATCAGCCCCGACCAACAAGCCGAAATCGACGCCCTGCGGGCAGAGCCGAAACAGACCCTGCGCGCCGTCTCCGAAGGCATGGAGGCGCATCTCTACAAGGCCATTCCCGTGCTCGACCACGGCTTTGTGCGCGTCATCGACTATATGGGCAACGACGAAGCGATCTGTCAGGCGGCCCGCGTCAGCTATGGCCGTGGCACGAAATCGGTCCAAAACGACGAAGGCCTGATCCGCTACCTGATGCGCCACTGGCACTCCACCCCCTTCGAGATGTGCGAGATCAAGCTCCACGTCAAACTGCCCGTCTTTGTCGCACGCCAGTGGATCCGTCACCGGACCGCCAACGTCAACGAATACTCCGCCCGCTATTCGATCCTTGACCGCGAATTCTACATCCCCGAACCCGCCCATGTGAACGCGCAAAGCGTGGTGAACAATCAAGGCCGCGGTGGCGTGCTCGAAGGCGCCGAGGCCGCCCGCGTGCTCGAGACTCTCAAATCCGACAGCAACCGCGCCTATGACAACTACGAGGCGATGATTGCCGAAACCGGCCCCGACGGCGAACCCCAGGACGGTCTGGCGCGAGAGCTGGCACGGATGAACCTGCCGTCGAACATCTACACGCAATGGTATTGGAAGGTGGACCTGCACAACCTGTTCCACTTCCTGCGTCTGCGCGCCGATGCCCACGCCCAATACGAGATCCGCGTCTATGCCGATGCCATCTGCAACGTCGTCGCCGACTGGGTCCCCGCCGCCTACCGCGCCTTCGAGGATTACCGTCTAGGTGGCGCGACTATGTCAAATACAGCCCTTGAGTGTATCCGCCGGATGGTCAAAGGTGAGGACGTCACGCAGGAGACCTCTGGCATGAGCAAGGGGGAATGGCGGGAGTTTATTGGAGTTTTGAACGACCCCGCATAGCGGGGTCAAAAGGCTCCAGTGGAGCGTTTTGAGTTCAAAACGGTCGCGCAAGCCTGCGCGGCCAAGGGGGGGGTAGTAGATGCCGTCTAATCGCTCAAAAAAGCATCACTATTTGCCAGTAGGCTTCCAACGAAGATTTATCGAAGGTTACGGCGAACTCTTTTACTCCAAACGAGATGAAACAGGAAAGTTTTCGTCAGCTTCACCACGGAATCCTGCGAATGTTTTTTTTAAGAGAAACCACAATACTCGTTATATTGATGGTCAACCTACTGACGTGGTCGAGAAGGAACTGTACAGCGTTGTTGATGATTGTCTTTGCAAGCTGGTTGACGAAATTCGCCCACTAATTAGACGGAACGAAAACTTTAACATCGCTGATGATAGCGACTTTACGCTTCGAATTATTTTTATCGAAATGATGAGAAGGAGCCCCGAAGCGCAAAAAGACTTTGCTGATAGCTATCGTTCTAAACTTCGAAGTATCCAATCCGACCTTATTGAGAGATACCCAGAAAGAATTGGCGAGATTCGACGAGTCGTCGAGACTCGAAACGATGACTTAGAGGAAATGCAGAACGTTCAATTACAGGTAAGGACGACTTACCCTGAAAGCCTTTTGCGAGGTATGGAGGGTATGCGTTTCCGCTTTGCGTTACTTCCAGACAATGCAATGTTTATACTTTCTAGCAATATGATCCAAAGGCTTTCTAATGGAGGCGATGGCAGTTTGGATAATGCTCTGACAGAGTTGTGGTTACCAATTGATCCCCATATTGCAATTGTCGCGGCTCGAGTGTCTTCGGATTTTTCACAATTCGTACATTTCGATAGAAAGTTCGCGAAAGAGTATAACGATCTGGCAGTTGGTCGCTCGGATGAAATCGGGTCACCTAGCTCAAAGCTTTTATCGGCGCTAATCAGACGTCGTATGCGGTAAACCCCATTGCCCAATCTCTGATTGGGCAGCGCCCGAACCGCCCCCACGGGGCGGGCGCTTTGCTTCCCACCCCTCGGTTCGGGCGCGGCGGTCCCGATTTAGGTCACCTCATACACCCCCGGCGAAATGCTTGCGCATTCCGCGTTCGGCCCTTTGAGCCGTCCACCAGACTGCTCAGTCCAACCAAGCCGGACCATGCCTCACGCCAACGAACGCACCACACCGCACGCCACTCTAACCAAAAATAAACAAACAATAACAATAGGTTAAGTTACCCATGGGTAACCCGAGGCCCGACGGCGGCGCAAAGCCCGCCCCGCCAATCCCGCCAGCCTCCAGCCCCAAAAGGCGAAAAAGCTAGACTTGGCGCTTAAGTCTGGGCAAATTAAAGGAAATTGAAAAGAACGGGGGATATTATGCGTCTGACAACAGGAATGATCGCCGGATTGGGTTTGATGGGCGCGGTTTTGCTGCCCGCGCAGGTCTCGGCAGAGCCAAAAATCTACGCCTATCCGTCCTCCGCCAACTTCTGCCCCGCAGGGCTTCAGCCGGTCACAATCTCCGGCGTGATCTGCTGCGGCACGCCGAACACGGCCACCAGCTACCAGCAGATGATGTCGCACCCCGCGCCGAAAAAGCACAAGGTCCGCCACTATCACCCGCGCCGCGCCAGCTATTCTTGCGTGCCGGGCGAAAAGGGCTGCCGCTAAGCCGCAGCCCCGATTGATGCCCGCATAACTGGATCCGGCGCCCCTCGGGCATCGGATTCTTTACAGCAGCTCCAGTTCCGTCGCCATCTGACGCCCGTCGCGCCCCTCGGACATCTCGAACGACACTTTCTGATCGTCCGCCAGACCGGTCAGACCGGACTGTTCCACTGCCGAAATATGGACAAAAATATCCGACCCGCCGCTCTCCGGCGCGATAAATCCGTATCCCTTGGTGGTGTTAAACCATTTGACTGTACCCGTAGGCATATCTCAACGCTCCTCATTACTCGCTGTCGCAGGCCCGAAAATTGCTTTCGCCGCCCCACGCGGTAAAAGGTTGTTCGCCTGCGTCGAAAATCAAGAAATTTTGCAGCGCACGATTATCCTAGGACATATGAAACCCGAAAAAGTGAGACAAGAATGCTGATCTACGGTCTGAAAAACTGCGATACCTGCCGCAAGGCGATCAAGGCGCTGCCCGACGCGCAGCTTCTCGATGTCCGCCAAGACGGTGTCCCCACTGACGTTCTGGCCCGCGCCCACGCCCGCTTTGGCGCAGCACTGATGAACACGCGCTCCACCACATGGCGTGGTCTGGACGATGCCGAACGCGCCTCCGATCCGCTTGAACTTATGGCCACCCATCCCACGCTGATGAAACGCCCCCTCATCGCCGTGGGGGAGCATCTTTACCTCGGCTGGAACGACACGACCCAAGCCGAGGTCAAAGCCGCGCAGTAACCCTCAGCGGCGGCGCGCCAGCAAAATACGGTCCAGCGCCACCGGCCCGCCGCCCCTGACCACCAGCACCACCAGCAGCAGCACCCAAAGCCCGCGTTGGTCCAGAATGGTTCCGTCCGGCAGACGGTCAAACCACTGGCCAAGCGCGCTCCATTGCCCGTGGCCGTACAGATCCGTAAGCGATTGCAGCACCACAAAGCCGATCATCCCCAAAGCCGCAAACCGCGTGAACAGCCCCACCACGATGAGCGCCGGCAGCACAAACTCCGCCAGCGTCCCCGCATAGGCCACCAACCCGTGCAGCGGCGAAAGCGCTGTCGCGTCATAGCCCGCCGCCTCGAACGCACGGGGGAAAATCTGGACATAGGCACCGGTGCTCAGCGTCACCAACCCGTCGAGTTTGGTAAGGCCGGAGGCAAAGAAATACTGCATAAGGACGGCAGCAAATAGAAACCGTGCAAGCGTCGGCAGCAGCCAGTCCTGCGCTGAAATCCAGTGGGTGGCGCGGTCATAAAGGGTGAGGGTCTTCAGCATCTTATCCGCCGTTCTTTGCGCGAAATGCGCCAGTTGCAAAGCACAGTCCCAAGGCCGCACCAAGATCGAAATCAGGCACAAGCGCCAGCGCGGTGTCATGGGCCTGATCAAGCGTTGCGCCCTCGGCCAATGCGGCGAACCAATCACCGCCGCCGGGGGGCAAAAGATGCGGGGCGGGGTCAAACTCGGGGCGGGTGATCAACACGTCTTGGGCCTGCATTTGCGGCTTGGGGGCATCGGCCTGCATGTTGAACCGCCAGATATCAAAAAGCGGCCAGCTTGACCGCAGCAAAACCGTCGCAGGGGCGGGGATGAGCTGTGTTTGCATCATCTCTTCTGGCGTAAGCTGCTGGAACGTTTCGAGGTCAAAGGGCGCACTGTCAGCCGCGTGGTAGGATCGGCGCAAGGCAAGGTCGAGGCGGGCGCAGTCGGGCAGGTAACCCATTTTAGACAATTGCGGTTGTGCGGCGAGAAAGTCGGGAAAATCAGCGCCGTAATGCATCATGAGCGGAGAGGTCGGCGGGTGCGCACGGACGTAGGCAGGGGCCAGCCGGTCGAAATTCTGCGTGCCTAATACTTTGAGCACCAAGGGAAAAGCGCTGTGCAGCGCTGCAATTAAGGAATGGGTGACGTTGTTGCGGTAGACGTCATAGCGCGTGTCGGCGGGCGCGCCAGCGGCACCGCGCAGCCCCTCGGGGCGGTCCTGCGTCGGGTCCAGCAGGGGCGTACGAAACCGTTGCAGCGTGGTCATCGGGTCAGCACATCCGCCGCACGCTCTGCCTCTGTGCGCAGGGTCGGCCAGTCGGGCACGTCATTGTCCCATTCCACCAGCACGGGCTTGGGGCCGGTGCGGTCCAGCGTATAGGCCAGCAAATCCCAGACGGGGTCGACAACGGGGCGACTGTGGCTGTCGATCAAAAGCGGCTGGTTGAAACCAACGCTGTCTTCTTCGTGGCCGCCAACGTGAAGCTCGCCCACGGCGTCGACCGGATAGGCGTCGATATAGTCGCGGGGCGCGAGACCAAGGTTTTGGGCCGAAATGAACACATTGTTGACATCCAGCAATAAACCGCAGGAGGTTCGATGGGTAAGTTCGGCTAAAAAGTCGGTTTCAGACAAGGTGGATTCATCAAAGGCGAGGTAGCTGGAGGGGTTTTCCAGCAGCATTTGACGCCCAATTGTGTCCTGAACCTGACTGATGTGGTCGGCCACGCGGGACAGGGTGGATTCCGTATAGGGCAAGGGCAACAGGTCGTTCAAAAATTCGCTCTCATGGGTGGACCAGGCCAGATGTTCGGAAAAACTGGCGGGCTTTGCCCAGTCGCAGAGCTTTTTCAGACGGGCCAGATGGTCACGATCGAGCGGCATTTCACCACCGATGCTGAGGCCGACACCATGGACTGACAGCGCGAACTTTTCGGACAGCGCGCGCAGCTGCGCAAGGGGACGGCCGCCGTCGCCCATGTAATTCTCTGCATGGATTTCGATCCACTGTACCGGACCAGGATCGTCTTGCAGGTCTTTGAAATGCTGGGGTTTATAGCCAACGCCGGGGCTGGCGGGCAGGGTGGCGAAACGGGCGGTTCCGTCTGGCATGGGGGGCTCCCTATCTTAGGGGTCGCGTAAGGGGCCTGCGCAGCCGGATGCTCCGTGCTGCACAGGCGAGGGGTTTAAGCCGCAAGGGGCCTTAGGCTGGCAGATCGCGGTCCAGCGCTTCGAGCGAACCCATACGCTCGGAGCCGTCAGCCATTTCGGGCAGCTCCATCTCGGCGCAGGTGCCTGCGTCAACCAGCGTCCAGGCGTTGCCTTGGTAATCAGTGACGGATGTGCCGGCGCATGTGGTGCCGGGGCCTGCTGCGCAATCATTCTGACCGGCAAGTGCCACGCCATAGCATTTTTCTTTGGATGCCGCATTGGCTGTTGTGCCATGAGCGGACATGGCTGCGGCAACAGCGCCGGCAACGGCGAGGGTTTTCATTGTGTTGGACATTGGTGTTTCCTCCTGATTGGGTTGCGTGTCGATAAGGACATTAAGCCGCGGGGGGTGCGACAAAGCTACTCACATCAAAGTGTGTCACAGAGGCGTCAGGAAATCGCCGGTTTTTTTGTAACAATGCGTGAGAATCCCGCGTCGTAAGGCGCAATTTTGAAACATAGTGACAGGATCGGGGCGCAAGATCGTTGCGCCCCGAGAGGTTTGTTACAGGTTTCAGCCGCGCAGATCGGGCGGTGTGGCTTCGATGCCCAAGGCGTTCGCTACGTCCGATAGTGCCTGAACGGAGGTTTGCTTTTCGCCCAGACGACGCACCGATACGGTTTTCTCTTCGACCTCGCGGCCACCGACCGCAAGGATCACCGGCACTTTGCCGACCGAATGTTCACGGACCTTGTAGTTGATTTTCTCGTTGCGGACATCCGCCTCGGCGCGGACGCCTTGTGCCTTAAGAGTGGCGACGACCTCGTGGACGTAGTCATCGGCCTCTGAGGTGATGGCGGCCACGACAACCTGACGCGGGGCCAGCCAGAAGGGCAGTTTGCCTGCGTGTTCTTCGATCAGGATGCCGATAAAACGTTCGAATGATCCCAATGTCGCGCGGTGCAGCATAACGGGGCGGTGTTTCGCGCCATCCGACCCGATATAGGTCGCATCAAGCCGTTCGGGCAACACGAAGTCCACCTGATGGGTGCCACATTGCCAGTCGCGGCCGATGGCGTCGGTCAGCACAAATTCCAGTTTCGGGCCATAGAACGCGCCTTCGCCGGGGTTGAGCGTGGGTTCGATGCCAGCTGCGCGGGTGGCAGACAGCAACGCGGCCTCGGCTTTGTCCCAGACCTCGTCCGAGCCGGAGCGTTTTTCAGGCCGGTCCGAGAATTTGACGCTGAAGTTTTCAAACCCGAGGTCTTTGTAGATGCCGGACAGAAATTCGATGAACTTGGCGGTCTCGGCTTCGATCTGGTCTTCGGCGCAGAAAATATGGCCGTCGTCCTGCGTAAAGCCGCGCACCCGCATGATCCCGTGCAGCGCGCCCGAGGGTTCATAGCGGTTGCACGACCCGAATTCGGCCATGCGCAGGGGCAGGTCGCGGTAGGATTTCAGACCCTGGTTAAAGATTTGCACGTGGCAGGGGCAGTTCATCGGTTTCAGCGCGTTGACCGATTTTTCGCGGGCATGTTCCTCGTCCACTTCGACGATGAACATGTGGTCTTGGTATTTCTCCCAGTGGCCGGAGGCTTCCCAGAGTTTACGGTCCACGACCTGCGGTGTGTTCACCTCGACATAGCCGCCGGCGCGTTGTTTGCGGCGCATGTAATCCTGAAGCTCGGTATAGATGTGCCAGCCGTTGGGGTGCCAGAAGATCTGGCCCGGCGCTTCTTCTTGCATGTGGAACAGGTCCATCTCGCGGCCCAGCTTGCGGTGGTCGCGTTTGGCGGCCTCTTCGAGCATGTTCAGGTGCGCTTTGAGCTTTTCCTTGCCGGTGAAGGCCACGCCGTAAATCCGTTGCAGCATCGCGCGGTCGCTGTCGCCGCGCCAATAAGCGCCCGCGATGGACATCAGTTTGAAGGCGTCGCCGGGGACTTGGCCGGTGTGTTGCAGGTGCGGGCCACGGCAGAGGTCTTGCCAGTCGCCGTGCCAGTACATGCGCAGCGGCTCGTTGCCGGGGATGCTGTTGATCAGCTCGACCTTATAAGGTTCGCCCAAATCCTCGTAATGCTTGATCGCGTGGGCGCGGTCCCAGACCTCGGTCCGGACGGGGTCACGCTTGTTGATGATTTCCTTCATCTTCTTTTCGATCAGGCCAAGGTCTTCGGGGGTGAAGGATTCCTTGCGGTCAAAGTCATAGTACCAGCCGTCCTTGATGACGGGGCCGATGGTGACCTTGGTATCGGGCCACAGGTCCTGCACGGCGCGGGCCATGATGTGGGCAAGGTCGTGGCGCACCAGCTCGTTCGCTTGCGCTTCGTCGGCCATGGTGTGGATCGCGATGTCGGCATCTGCGTTGATCGGCCAGGCCAGATCAAAATGCGCACCGTCCACGGTGGCGCTGATCGCTTTTTTGCCAAGCGATTTGGAGATGTCGTTGGCCACGTCGCCCGCAGTGATACCTGCGTCGTACTGACGTGCGTTGCCATCGGGAAGGGTGAGGGTGATCTGGGCCATTCGGGCCTCCTCGTCGGTTTGGCGCCTACGAGACGCCCGGTTGCGGGTTATATGCGTTCGGCCTGTTTGGCGTCGGTGGTCTGGGTTGTCAATATCACGGTGGGGTCCTTTCCTTGGCGGCCCCATGCGATAGATTGCAGGGAATTACCAAGAAGCGACGGGACCGGAAGATATGCAAGATGATATGGCGCAGCGGGCGTTTGATACCCTTTCGGGGGCAGAGGGCGACGCGCAGGACCTGTCGCCCCACGCGCAAGAGGCCGAGGCCCGGAACGCCCTGCGCCATATCGCCAGCCTGACGATGACCAAAGTCGCGGACGGGCTGATTGACCCCAAGCTGATGTTGTCGTGGCTGCTGACAGCGCTTGGCGCGCCAGCGGTCTATGCGGGGGCGCTGGTGCCGATCCGCGAGGCGGGGGCGCTGCTACCGCAGATCGTGATGGCGGGCTGGGTGCAAGCGATGGCGCGGCGCAAATGGGCTTGGGTCGCGGGGTCTGCGGGGCAGGGCATTTTCGCGGCGTTGATCGTGCTGGCGGCGCTCACTTTGGACGGATCAGCGGCGGGGCTGGCAATTTGCGGGGCGCTGGCGGGGCTGGCGGTCAGCCGTGCCGCCTGTTCGGTGTCGTATAAGGATATTTTGGGCAAGACCGTGGGCAAGTCGCGGCGCGGATCGATCACGGGCACGGCGGGATCCGTTGCCGCGGGCGGTGTGCTGGTGCTGGCGCTGTTGCTGATGTCAGGGCTGGTGCAGGATCGCGGCGTGGTGATTGCGGCGATTGCGCTGGCCGCGCTGCTGTGGGGCGGGGCGGCGCTGCTGTTTTCAACGCTGGACGAGGCCCCGAGCGACAGCGCCAAGGCCACGCCGGCCAGCTTTGCCATCCTCAAAGAAGACGCAAACCTGCGACGGTTCATACTGGTGCGCGGGCTGTTGGTCGCCACATCGCTTGCGCCGCCGTATTTTGTGGTGCTGGCGGGGGGCGAGGATCAATCCGCCCTCGGCCAGCTTGGCGCGCTGGTGCTCGCCTCGGCCTTGGCGTCGCTGCTGAGCTCGTACGTCTGGGGGCGGTTGTCGGATCGGTCGAGCCGCCGTGTGCTGATGTTGACCGGCATTGTCGGTGCAGTGGCGATGGTGGGGGCGGTGGCGCTGGCGCTGCTTGGCATGGCGACGCAGATCTGGGCGATGCCGCTGGTGCTGTTTGTCCTGATGATCGCCTATCACGGGGTGCGGCAGGGGCGGTCGACCTATCTGGTGGATATGTCGCCCAAGGACCAGCGGTCGGCCTATGCCGCCGTGTCCAACACCGTGATTGGCGGGCTGCTGCTGATCGCCGGTGTGGCGGGTGGCGGCGCGGCACTGATCGGGCCAGTGGCAACGCTGGTTTTATTCGCAGCCATGTCCGCGGCGGCGGCGTTGGCGGCGCTTGGCCTGCGCGAAGTCGAAGCGGCGGATTGATCGTTGGGGCCGCGCGCCGTATGACTGGGGCGCGCATTTGACCCAAAGGGGGGAAGCCCATGTCCAAACACAACCGCAACTTTGAGCTGACGATCAGCGATATCGACCTGATCGAAGCGGCCTTGCATGTGACCAAACGTGATCTGTCGATGGACGCGCTGAATGAAACGGCATCGATGCTGCCCGCCGATGCCGCCAAAGACAGCCTGCGCCGGATCGACGATCTGCTGGGCCGTCTGCACAATCAGAAAATCTTTTATCGCCCCGCCAAGGGCACCTATCTGGGGGGCTGAGGATGACGGCTCCGATGTATCTGGAAACGCCTCAAGGGCGGCGGCTGGCTTATCACAAGACCGACGGAAAAGGCCCTTGCGTGGTGTTTCTGGGCGGTCTGAAATCCGACATGATGGGCACCAAGGCGGTGTTCCTTGAAGACTGGGCCAAACGCGAGGGGCGGGCGTTCTTGCGGTTCGATTATTCGGGTCACGGGGAATCCTCTGGCGCGTTTACCGACGGCTGCATTGGCGATTGGGCCGAAGATACCTTGGCGGCGGTAGCAGCACTGACCGAGGGGCCGATCTTGCCGGTGGGGTCGTCCATGGGCGGCTGGCAGTCGCTGCTGTTGGCGCGCGCGCTGCCGTCGCGGATCGCGGGGCTGGTGACCATCGCCGCGGCCCCTGATTTCACCGAAGACGGCTATTGGGCCAGCTTCACCGATGCGCAGAAACAGACTTTGGCCGAGACGGGGCAGGTCGAACTGCCGTCTGATTATATGGAGCCTTACATCATCACCCGCCGGATGATCGAGGACGGGCGCGCACAGCTGGTGCTGCGCGATCCGCTGCATCTGCCGTTCCCGACGCGTTTCCTTCAAGGCACCGCAGACACCGCCGTCAGCGTTGCCACCGCTGTGCGGCTGCTGGAACATGCGCAGGGGCCGGATATGCAGTTGCAACTGGTCAAGGATGCGGACCATCGCTTTTCCGACGACCGCTGTCTGGGCCTGCTGATCCAAGCGGTGGAAGAGGTCGCCGCCGCGGCCTGAGGGAAAGGGGCTTCGCCATGCGCAAACCGGCCAGCATGTGGAGCCTCGAGACTTTTGGGCGGGTCCGGCTGTCCCGGCATTTCTTTATGCGCGATTTTATGTACTCTGAGATTTCGGGCTTTCACGGACAGCCCAATATCCCCGACGATCCTGATCTTGCGATCGAAAACGGGCGGGCCTTTTGCACGTCGTTGCTGGACCCGCTAGAGGAAACCTTTGGACGTATCGCTGTGCGGTCAGGGTATCGGTCGGCGGCGCTGAATGCCTATGGCAACCGGCACAAGCTGAATTGCGCGGCCAATGACAACCCGATCGAATGTCATATCTGGGATCGCGGGGCAGGGGCGCAGGCAATCGCGGGCGCCAGCATCGTGATCCCGTGGTTTGCCGACCAGTATGATCAGGGCCGCGACTGGCGCGATCTGGCGTGGTGGGTGCATGATCATCTGCCCTATTCCGAGATGTGGTTCTTTCCCAAGCTCGCGGCCTTTAACCTGACCTGGCGACCAGAGCCGCAGCGCAGCATTTCCAGCTATATCGCACCGCGCGGAATGTTACTGCGTGGCGGGAAGTCGCCGTCAGAGCCCTTGGCGCAGCGCCGCACGCGCTATAAGGATTTTCCGCCCTTGCGTGGCATCGCCTATCCATGATGAGGTACGGCGCAGCAGCAGTGTCCCGAAGTGGCGCGAATTTATGACTAATGACAGGGACATACATGGCTGACCCTCTTGTTCTTCTGCCCGGCCTCATGTCTGACGCGCGGGTGTTCTGGCCGCAGATTGCCGAACTGTCGGCGAAAACCGCCGTTACCGTGGCCCCGATCACCCAAGGCGAACGGATCGAGGAAATTGCCTCCGGTCTGCTGGATCAATTGCCCAAACGGTTTGCGCTGGCAGGGATGGGGTTGGGCGGGGCGGTCGCTCTTGAGATTTTGCGCCGTGCGCCGGACCGTTTGTCACGGTTGGCGCTGATTGGGGCCAGTCCGCTGGCCGAACCACCGCAGGCCGCGGCGGCCCGCGAGATGCTGATCGTCAAGGTCAAGTCGGGGCGGCTGGCGGATGCGATGCGCGAAGAGCTGGACCCTTTGTGGTTGGCCCCCGGCCCGAACCGCGCGGCGATCCTAGAGATCGCGATGGATATGGCAGACACGATGGGACCCGAGGTCTACATCCGTCAGGCCCGCGCCTTGCAACGGGCACGCGACCAGCAAGCGGTGCTGCGCAAGTGCAAGGTGCCGACGCTGGTGATGTGTGGCGAGGTGGGCAAGCTGAACCCCGTCAAGCGCCATAGTTTTATGGCCGAATTGCTGCCCTATGCCATTTTGCGCGTGATCGAGGGGGCAGGGCATCTGCCCACGCTGGAGCAGCCAGAGGCAACGACTGCAGCGATCAAGGAATGGATGAAGCTGCCCCTGGCCCCTGCCTAGCGACTGAGGACGGGATTAACGCAGGGCGTCGAGGATGGCTTGGCGCTGGTCGTGCGGCACGATCTGCACAGGGCGGTTGGGCGTCGTGGTATCGGGATCGATAAAGGGGTTGGTTTTCCACCGTCCCGTTATCTTGGCCCCCGCAGCACGCGATAGCGCCCCCCAGATCAACCGCGGCAGTCCCTCGTTGCGGGTTTTGCCTGACGGTGTGGGGATATATCCGGTGCCGACGATGGGCCCAAGCGCCGAAGGGTCGGACAGAGCGCTGGTCATGATGCTGGCAAAGGCAAGCTTGGGCTTGCGCAGCGTGTTGAACATCGGCGTCCCGCAGCAGGTCGCATACCAGCGCAGCAGGCTCTTTTCACCAAAAGCAAACACGCCCAGTCGGTCGAACCCCTGATCAAAGTCGAAACGGTCGGGCGTGGTTTGGAACAGTTGGACCGCCTGTGGCGCAGGGTCGGGGTGGTTCAAGTACACCTCGGCCGCGCGGCAATCGATACAGTGACACTGGGCATGGCTGCCGCGTGCGGGTGTCACGCCGCGCAAAGTCCCTTTGATAGTCCCACAGGTGCAGGCAAAGGGCAGATCACGCGGCGCGGCGGGCATTATGCTGTCGACTTCTGGGCCGGAACCGAAGTCTTGCCGGCATTGGCTGGGGCGGCGGGGGCTTGGGGGGCCGCTGCCTTGGCCGTGCGCTGGTTTTCATCGATGAATTTCAGCACCAGCGGGCGGATATTCTCGCGCCAGCTTTTGCCTGCGAAGATACCATAGTGCCCTGCGCCGTCTTCAAGATGGCTGGCCTTTTTGTCGTCGGGCAGGCCGGTGCATAGGTCCAGCGCGGCGACACATTGGCCAGGGGCCGAGATATCATCCTTGGTGCCTTCGACGGTTTTCACCGCAACATCCGTGATCTTGCCGATGTCGACGGGCTGGCCTTGGATCGTGAAGCTGTTGGTGCCGATTTCATTGTCCTTAAAGATCCGCTGCACGGTAGACAGGTAGAATTCGGCGGGCATGTCCATCACGGCGAGGTATTCGTCGTAGAACTTGTTATGCTTGTCATGGTCGCCTGCCGTCCCTTGTGCGACGCGCATGATCTGGTCGCGGAAGGCCTTGGCGTGGGTTTCGGCGTTCATCGTGATGAAAGAGTTCAGCTGCAACAGACCGGGATAGACCTTGCGGCCCACGCCCTGGTGCTGGAAGCCGACTTGCTGGATCATCATCTCTTGCAACTGGTTCATGTTCACGCGGTGGCCGAAATCCGTCACCTCTGTCGGGCTGGCGGCGGTGTCGATCGGGCCGCCAATCAACGTGAGCGAGCTGGGCTGCGCCTTGGGATCCTGTTCGGCCAGATAGGCGGTTGCGGCAAGGGTCAGTGGCGCAGGCTGGCAGACGGCGATCACATGCACGTCGGGGCCCAGATGGCGCATATAGTCGACGAGCCGCAGGGTATAATCCTCTACGTCGAACTTGCCGGCGCTGACAGGGATGTCGCGGGCATTATGCCAGTCGGTGATGTACAAATCCGCATCGGGGATCAGGCTGATCACGGTGGACCGCAGCAGGGTCGCATAGTGGCCCGACATGGGCGCGACCAGCAGGATCTTGCGCTTGGGCGTGTCGCGGCCCTGCACAACGAAATGCACCAGATCGCCAAACGGACCTTGAAGCTCTTTTTCAATCAGGACGGGATGATCCAGACCATCGGCACCAACAGCCGGCGGAATGTCCCAATCAGGTTTGACCACCATGCGCGAAAAGCTGCGTTCGGTGACTTCGCCCCAAGCGGCCATCCAGTTCAGCGCGGGGTTCGGAACAGCGGCAAAAGCGGGATACGATGCCATCGCCAACGCGGTGGCGCCAAGCCACTGATTGGTGTTTCTCATCGTTTCCATTAAATCGTAAGATGCCATATACTTCATGTAAGGGGTCTCCTGTTGGGGGGCCTTGCGCCCTGCATCTTGTCGGACCCTCCCCCAAAGGTCGGCGCGATGCTGCAGGTGCAAACATAGGGAGGAACGGTTAACATGACAATAAAAACAACTAAGACCGACGTTGAGAGTTCCAAGGCACAGGAACGTATGGAGGAAAACCTGCGCAAGGTCGAAGCGCTGGGGGCACGACTGTCGCAGATCATGGTCGGGCGGGACACGCATCAGGCGAGTTTGGACGGCCCGAATCAGGAGCTGTTCACAAAGGCTGCGACGTCCTATTGGACCGAAGCTGTGCAAAATCCGGCCAAGATGATCGAGCAGCAGGTGTCGTACTGGAGCAAATCTGTCAGCCACTTCGTCGAGGCGCAGCAGGCGCTGGCCAAAGGCAAGCTGGAAGCTCCTGAAGATACCGCGCCCGAGGACCGCCGCTTTGCCAACCCGTTGTGGAAATCGCACCCCTATTTCAATTTTGTCAAACAACAGTACCAGATCAACGCAGAGGCGCTTGGCCAAGCGGTCGAGAACGTCGCCGATCTGGCCCCGCACGAACGCAAACGCCTGAGCTATTTTAGCCGCCAGATCGTTGATCTGATGAGCCCGACAAATTTTCTGGCCACCAACCCCGATGCTTTGGAACGTGCCGTCGCCACAGAAGGTGAAAGCCTGATCCGCGGGCTTGAGAACCTGATTGCTGACCTAGAGGCCAACAACGGCGAGCTGGTTGTGCGGCTGGCGGATGAGAGCGCGTTCGAGCTGGGTCGCAACATCGCCACAACCCCCGGCAAGGTCGTGTTTCGTAACAAATTGTTCGAACTGATCCAGTATAGCCCCAGCACCGAAAAAGTGGACGCCACCCCAATCGTGATCTTTCCGCCGTGGATCAACAAGTTCTACATTCTTGATCTGAAAGAGCAGAACAGTCTGGTCAAATGGATCGTGGACCAGGGCTATACGTTGTTCATGGTGTCATGGGTCAATCCGGACCAAAGTTATCGTGACATTGGCATGGGCGACTATATCGAAGACGGGTTCCTGACCGCGATCAAGGAGGCCAAGGCGATCACGGGTCAAGACAATGTGCATGCCGTGGGGTATTGCATTGCAGGCACGACACTGGCGTTGGCGCTGTCGCTGATGAAACAGCGGGGCGATACGTCGGTCAAATCCGCGACCTTCTTTACCGCCCTGACCGACTTCTCCGATCAAGGTGAGTTTCAGCCGTTCCTGACCGATGATTTCATTGACGGGATCGAGGCAGAGACACAGGATAAAGGTATGCTGCCGTCGCTTATCATGGCACGTACCTTTTCGTTTTTGCGGTCGAACGATCTGGTCTATGGACCTGCGATCAAGAGCTATATGCTGGGCGATACGCCGCCCGCCTTTGATCTGCTGTACTGGAACGGCGACGGGGCGAACCTGCCGCAACGCATGGCGATGGAATATTTGCGGGGGCTTTGCCAGCAGAACAAGCTGGTCGACGGCGGGTTCGACCTGCTGGGCCACCGGCTAAAGCTCGAAGACATTGACGTGCCGCTGATGGCAGTCGGTTGCGAGACGGACCACATCGCGCCGTGGAAAGACAGCTATCGCGGCGTGGGGCTGATGGGCAGCGCTGACAAGACATTTGTCATGACGCAGTCGGGGCACATCGCAGGCATCGTGAATCCGCCCAGCAAAGGCAAATACGGCCACTATACCAACGCTGATGTGTCGCTGGACCACGAGGACTGGCGAGAGGGCGCGACCTTCCACGAAGGGTCTTGGTGGCCCCGCTGGGGGGCATGGCTCGAGAATCAGTCCGACGGTAAGGTGGATGCACGTATTGCGGGTGAAAATGGCCGTGAGACGTTTGGCGATGCGCCCGGCACCTATGTGGCCCGCAGGGCAAGAGGTTGATCTGATTGCCCAATTTTTTAGGGGCGTGAGTGTCGAGAAATGACGATGCTGCAATGCAGAAAAAAGCTTGCAATGCCGCACTGCAGCATCTATCTTAAGTTTAGTCATAACGAAGCGGTAGACGCCGCTTACCCCCATAAGGAGAGTTTACCATGACGAAGACACCAGATTTCGCCGCGATGATGAAAGACATGATGGGTGCATTCCCCGTTGACACATCCGCAATGAACGATGCGTTCAAAACCACCGCGACGCTGAACGAAAAGCTGTCCGGTGTGGCCCTGAGCGCCGCTGAGAAATCCGCAGCGATTTCCAGCAAATGGACTCAAGACACCCTGACAAAAATGTCGGAAATGTCGAAAGCCAAGCAAGAGCCTGCTGATTATGCCAAAGCAATGACCGAGTTCACCTCGGCTTCTGCCGAAGTTGCGTCCGAGCACATGGCCGCTTTTGCCGAGATCGCCAAAAAGGTCCAGATGGACACTGTTGAGCTGATGATGGCTGCTGGCAAGGACATGTCCGAAGAAGCAACGGCCGCTGTCAAAAAGGCAACTGCCGACGCGACAGCCGCGACAAAGAAAACCACAGCGAAGTAATCGCTCTGGCCTTTGGTTCAGTAAAGATTGATGAGGGCAGACTTTGCGGTCTGCCCTTTTTTGTGGCGCCTATCTTTTTCATTTAAGCTGCCCTAAGCTGCAATGCAGCATGCCTATTTGGGAAGGACCTAGTGTGACCGAAACAGTCAAGCCCCTGCTTATCAAACGATATGCAAGCCGCCGCCTGTATAATACCGAAACCAGTGATTATGTCACTTTAGACGATATTTCGGGCTTTATCCGCGATGGCCGAGAGGTGAAGATTGTAGACCTGAAATCAGGCGACGATCTGACCCGTCAATACCTGCTGCAAATCATCGCCGAACACGAAAGCCGCGGTGAATCCGTGCTGCCCGTGGATGTGCTGAACGATCTTGTCCGCAGTTATATGTCCCCCGATGCCAGTGTCGTGCCGCAGTTCTTGAAATCGTCGTTCGATATGCTGCGCGATGGTCAGGCACGGGTGCTCGAGAATATGAATACGATCAACCCGATGTCGAAAATGCCGGGCTTCGAGGTCATGCAGGCCCAGCAAGAGGCCTTTATGAAAGCGATGACGGGCACCATGCCGACGCCCTGGAATGGCATGGGGGGGGGCGATGCGCGCCCCGCCAAGGGGGGCGGTCAGGATGAAAGTCTTGATGCGATCAAACAGCAGCTGGCCGAACTGCAAGAGAAACTGTCAAAGTTGAAGTAACCTCTTTCTCGGTGCGTTTTAGATGCGTTAGAACGGTCAAAGCCCATCCGCTGACGGGTGGGCTTTGTTGTGTCTGCCGGATGCCTCCGGCGGGAGTTTATCTGGCAAAATGAAGCCTCAGGCCGCGGCGGATTTCGTCACCGTTGCCAGCGCCCCCAACAGCACATTCACGATGGCGTCTAAATCGGCGGTTTGCAATTGCACGGGCAGGCGCACATCGCAGGCGGCCATCAACATGGCGCGGGTCTGGGGCAGGTCGGGCAAATCTTGAATGAACTGCCAATTCCAGAAAGCGCGCGCATTGTCAGTGCTTTGACCAAAGACCTGCACCTTGACGCCCGCCTTGGCGCTGGCATCTGCAAAGGCGCGGATGGCCGCGTCGTCCAGACCCACAAGGTTGAACTGGATGGAATCCGGTGCCCGGGTCTCGGGGGGGAGCGGGGCGGGGACGTCGATCTGTGGAACGGCATTCAGCTTGGCCGCGACATAGTCGTGGTTACGCAGCCCGTCGGCCACACGGCGGGGCAGTTCGGCCAGTTGGGCCCGCACCAGCACCGCCGACAGGTTGTTGAGCCGCAGGTTATAAAGCGGCAGCTGGTTCTGCCACCGCGCACAGGCGTCAGCGATGCCGGGGTGTTTCTTCCAGTTGTGCTCGTACGCCCCTGACATAATGATCGCACGCGCCACGAGATCGGCGTCGTCGGTGATCAGGATACCGCCTTCGCCCGCGTTGACCATCTTGTAGGACTGGAACGAGAAGCAGCCGATCTTGCCGATGGTGCCTATCTTGCGGTCATGCCAGAGCGTGCCGAGCGAATGGGCCGCGTCTTCGATCACGGGTATATCTGCGGCATCGCAAAGCGCCATGATCGCATCCATATCCGAGGTATGCCCGCGCATGTGGCTGATGATCACCGCATCTACCGTCGGCAGCTTGGCGGCAAAATCCGCCATATCAATCCGGTAGTTCGCCCCGACTTCGCACAGCACCGGCGTATAATTGGCGTGGATCACAGCGGAGGGCACGGCAGCAAAGGTAAAGCCGGGGATCAGCACCTTGGCGTTCTGCGGCAAGTCCAGCGCCAGCAATGACAAAAACAGCGCGGCAGAGCACGACGACACTGCCAGCGCATAGCGGCTGCCCATCATTTGCGCGAACTCGGCCTCAAGCAGGGATACCGGCGCATCGGCAGCAGCGGTGTAGCGAAACAGATCGCCGCTTTGCAACAGCTGCTCTATCTCGGCGCGGGCAGAGTCCGGAATAGCTTCGGCGCTGTGCATGTCGGGCAGGGTCATATTTCAATATCCTGAATGTTTGTTTTCAGAATGGTAAAACAATGCGCCTGTGGGACCAAGCGTTTTCACCGCTCGGCTTCATGAATGTTTTGTGACTAGATCCCCAGCCGATCGCGCAAACTGAACCAGGTCATCGCCAGCGCAAGCAGCGGACTGCGCAAGGCTCCGCCGCCGGGGAAGCTGGGGGTGGGCAGGGCGCTCATGGTGTCAAAGCCATCGCCGTCGCCTTCAATCGCACGTGCCATCAGCTGGCCTGCGTGGATCGCCGTGCCGACGCCGTGGCCGGAATAGCCAGAGGCCGACAAGATATTCGGCGCAATACGTGCGAGAAACGGCAGACGCTTCATGGTGATCGCCAGCGTGCCGCCCCAAGCGTAATCGATTTTTACATCGCGCAAAGCGGGGAAAACCTGGGCCATGGGCTTGCGGGCTTTGGCCGCGACATCACTGGGGAACCGGTAGCCATAGCTTTCGCCGCCGCCAAACAGCAGCCGCCCGTCATGGCTAAGCCGGAAATAATTCACCACGAATTTGCTATCGGCCACGGCGACGTCACGGGGCAACACTTCCTTTATGCGATCCCCCAAGGGTTCGGTGGCGATGATAAAGTTGTTGATCGGCATCACCTTGGCCGCAACCTTGCGGTTCAGCCCGCCAAGATAGCCGTTGCAGGCAAGGATCACATGATCCGCCGTGACCCGCCCGCCATCGGTTTGCACAGTGGCGGGGCTGCCTTCGGTGATGTGATGCACGGCGCTGCGTTCATAGATTTCGACCCCTGCTGCCTGCGCCGCCCGTGCCAGCCCAAGGGCGAGGTTCAGGGGATGTAGATGCGCGGCCCCCATATCCAGAATACCGCCAGCATAGGCGGGCGAGGCGCAGACATTGCGCAGAGCGTTGCGGTCCAGCACCTCTATCTGGTCGTAGCCATAGCGGTCCTGCAAGAAGCCAGCATAGGCGTGCAGGTGGTCCACATCCGTCGACGCGCTGGCGGTCCAGGCCACACCGGGCTTGAGGTAGCAGTCAATGTCATGGGTGGCGATCAGCTGCTTGACCAGCGCCTTGGCGTCTTCGCCTAGGTCCCACAGACGGCGGGCGGCGTTAGCCCCGACCATCTTTTCAAGCGCGTCCTGTTCGACCCGCTGACCACTGCCCAGCTGACCGCCATTGCGGCCCGATGCGCCAAAGCCCACGCGCTGCGCCTCGACCAGCACGACGCGGCGTCCGGCTTGTGCCAGATGCAAGGCGGCGGACAGTCCGGTATAGCCGCCGCCCACGATGCAGACATCGGCGCGCTGGTCCCCCTTTAGGGTTGGGTAGGGGGTGCTGGGGGTCGCGGTCGCAGCGTACCAGCTGTCGGGGTAGCGCCCCGGCGCGTCATTTTCATATAGCAGATTCATGGCAGATAGGCCCCCTCGACCGCTTCCAAATGGTCCTAAATCCTCGCCGAAGGCTCCCGCGGGTGCGGCGAACCTAGACGTTCATCAACAGGTGCTCACGCTCCCACGGGGAAATCACATGAAGGAATTCTTCATACTCGGCGCGTTTCACGATGGCATAGACGCGGGCGAACTCGGGGCCTAGCACGTCGTGCAGGGTTGTGGCCTCTTCGAACAGATCCAGTGCTGACCCTAGAACCTGCGGGATATCCCCGTCGCCATTATAGGCGTCACCCTTGAATTCGGGTTTGGGGTCTTTCTGCTCCATCAGGCCCAAATAACCACAGGCGAGCGAGGCGGCGATGCCGAGGTAGGGGTTGCAGTCCATGCCGGCCAAGCGGTTCTCGACGCGGCGTGAAGCTGGGCCGGACAGGGGCACGCGGATGCCCGTGGTGCGGTTGTCGCGGCCCCATTCCAGATTGATCGGCGCGGCGTGGTCTTTGACGTAGCGCCGATAGCTGTTCACATAGGGTGCAAGGACGGCCAGCGCGTCGGGCATGTGGTTTTGCATACCGGCGATGAAGTGGTAGAAGGCGTCCGTCTCGCCGCCTTGCGGGCCGGAGAAGATGTTCTTGCCCGTTGTCGCGTCCAGCACCGAATGGTGGATGTGCATGGCGCTGCCGGGTTCGTTGGCGATGGGTTTCGCCATGAAGGTGGCATAGCAATCGTGGCGCAGCGCGGCTTCGCGGATCAGACGTTTGAAATAGAATACCTCGTCTGCCAAACGCACAGGGTCACCGTGGATCAGATTGATCTCCAGCTGGCCCGCGCCGCCTTCTTGGGTGATGCCGTCAATTTCGAAGCCCTGCGCCTCTGCGAAATCATAGATGTCGTCGATCACGGGGCCGAATTCGTCCACGGCGGTCATGGAATAGGCCTGTCGCGCAGCGGCGGGACGGCCCGAGCGGCCCATCATCGGCTTGATTTCGTGGGCGGGGTCAAGGTTGCGGGCGACCAGAAAGAATTCCATCTCGGGGGCCACAACGGGTTCCCAGCCTTGCGCGCGATACAGCTCGACGACCCGCTTTAGCACATTGCGTGGCGAATAGCCCACAGCGTTGCCATCGCGGTCATAGGCGTCGTGAATGACTTGTAAGGTCCAGTCACCGGTCCAGGGGGCGGCGGTCGCGGTCGAGATATCGGGGCGCAGGATCATGTCTTTTTCGATGAAGCCGTCAACACCGGCGGCATCGCCCCATTCGCCGGTGATGGTCTGGTAGAAGATGCTGTCGGGAAGGTGAAAATATTCCTGACGCGCAAATTTCGTCGCAGGCACTGCCTTGCCGCGTGCGATGCCGGGAATATCAGGGATGATGCATTCAACTTCGTCGAGCCGTCGACCCTCTAGATATGTACGTGCTGCGGGGGGAAGCTCTTCAAGCCAGTCGGACATCATAATCTCTCTTTCTTGAGGAAGTCTGCAATGTGGTCGGCGATTTTCGCGTTGTCAGTGGGGGCGTCCAGCAGGGCGGAGGCAGATTCAAGCTGGTGATCGGGCACCACGCCTTTGCCGCGGGTGCGGATCAGCCCGTCGATGAAATCTTGCGTAAACTCGGGGTGGGGCTGGATCGTCCAGATTTGATCATCATAAAGGAGGGCGGCATTGGCACAGAAATCTGATGCGCCGACGACCTTTGCGCCTTGGGGCAGTTCGGTAACCTGATCCTGATGCCAAGCGTTCAGCGCCAGCGTTTCGCCGTCGATGGTGTATTCGGTCCGGCCGACAGACCAGCCCCCCGCGAATTTTTCGACTTTGCCGCCAAGGGCTTGGGCGATAATCTGGTGGCCAAAGCAGATGCCGACCAAGGGGCGGCCTGCGTCGCGTATGCCACGGATCAGCTGTTCAAGCGGTGGGATCCAGTCGTGGTCTTCGTAGGCACCGTGTTTGGATCCGGTGATCAGCCAACCATCCGCATCCACGGCAGAGGCGGGGAAGTCGCCATCAACCACCGACCAAATCTGAAAGTCAAAATCATGCCCGCCCAGCAGTTTGACGAACATATCACCATAATCGCCAAGCGCGTCTTTCATGTTGTCGGGGGAGTGGCCGGTCTGGAGGATGCCGATTTTCATGCGCGCCATCTGTTTACACCGTGTCCAGATAGATTTCGACCTGCTCTTGCGGGGTCAGTTCTTGCATATAATGCAGCTCTTGGCGCTTGGTTAGGATGAAGTTGCGCACCATTTCGGGGGCAAAAATGCGTTTCACCTCTTCCGAGTTTTCGAAGGCATCGATCGCGGATTTCCAGTCGCCTGGAATTTGCGGCAGTTCGGCGGCATAGGCGTTGCCGGTGATCGGGGCAGGGGGTTCGGCCCCGTCTTCGATGCCGTTCATCGCGGCCCCCAGTACGGCGGCCAGCATCAGATAGGGGTTCACATCGCCGCCCGACACACGGTGTTCGATACGCCGCGCCTTGTGGCTGCCCGACGGGATACGGATCGACGAGGTACGGTTTTCATAGGCCCAGGAAATGCCCGTGGGCGCGTGGGCACCGGGGACCATCCGGTCAAAGCTGTTGGCATGAGGGGCAAAGACCAGCGCGCAACCGGCCATGGCGTTCATGCAGCCCGCAACGGCGTGGCGCATGATCGCGGTGCCTTGGGGGCCGCCGTCGTCAAAGACGTTGTTGCCGTTCTTGTCGAGCACAGAGAAATGCGTGTGCAAACCAGAGCCGGGGTAATCCTCGTAGGGTTTCGCCATAAAGCTCGCGGCAAAGCCGTGGCGGCGGGCAAGTCCCTTGACCAGCATCTTGAACAGCCACGCATCATCGGCGGCGCGCAGGGCATCGTCACAGTGCATCAGGTTGATTTCGAACTGGCCCAGACCTGCTTCTGAAATCGCGGTATCGGCGGGGATATCCATCTCTTCGCAGGCGTCATAAAGGTCGGTGAAGAATTCATCGAACTGGTCAAGCGCGCGGATCGACAGGGTTTCAGCCGCCTTGCGGCGTTTGCCCGACCGCGGCGACAGGGGCACCTGAAGCTTGCGGCCCGAATCGTCGATCAGAAAGAATTCAAGCTCCACTGCGCAGACCGGTGTCAGCCCGCGCGATTTATAGCGATCAACCACCGCGCGCAGGGCATGACGCGGGTCACCGCCATAGGGGCGGCCATCCTCGTGGAACATCCAGATCGGCAGCAGGGCGGACGGCGCATCAAGCCATGGCATCGGTAGAAAGCCACGCTCTGTCGGGTGCAGGATGCCGTCGGCATCGCCGCTTTCGAACACCAGCGGGCTGTCGTCGATGTCTTCGCCCCAGATGTCGAGGTTAAGCACCGACATCGGAAAGCGCGTGCCGTCCTCTACGACCTTGTCGGCAAAACGCGTAGGGATGCGCTTGCCACGGGCCTGACCGTTCAGGTCGGCGGCGGCCACACGGATTGTGCGGACCTGAGGATGTTTGCGAAGCCAGTTTTTCATATCACACCTTGCAAGCGGCGGGCGTGAACGGTGTTCTTAAAACATGAAAACCGAAAGTAGCGCCCACGCGCTAAATAATTTGATCAAAAAATAGATACTACCGGATCAGATTTAGACGCAAGCGAATTTTCCGCACCGATGACTGGGGCAGGTGGCGGTTTAGACGGCGATTGATCAGCCCGAAGACAGAGATGATCACGAGTGTCAGTAGAATGAAATAGCCGGCGAGAATGGGATAGGGGATGAACGGGTTGAACGTTTTATCCGCAAAATAGCTGGCATAATAAAGCGCATCGCCGCGTTGTTGCAGCGCCGGAAAACCGGTGAAAAAGACCAGTGTTGTTGCATGAAACAAGAAGATCGCCTCGTTGGTATAGGCGGGCCAGGCCAAACGCAGCATGGTCGGCCAGACGATGCGCTTGAAACGCGGCCTGCCCGAAATGCCATAGGCATCAGCGGCTTCGGTGTCGCCTTTGGGGATGGATTGCAGCGCGCCATAGAAAATCTCGGCCGAGTAGGCGGAGGTGTTAAAGAACAAAACGATCAACGCCCCGAGCCACGCGGAGGTGAACATATCAAAGAACGGGTGCACAGATTTTAGGCTAAGGAACAAAAAATAGCCGAAAAAGAACTGGATGAACAACGGCGAGCCGCGAAACAGAAAGATAAACCATTCCGACGGTTTGCGCAGCCAAGGGCTGGGGTGCGCCTTGCCCACGGCCAGAACCGTTGCCAGCAGAAAGCCGCTGATCAGCGCGAAAAATCCGTAGTAGACGTTCCAGATCATGCCCGACCCGATCAGGGTGAATTGATCACACAGCGTAAAGTCACTGCGCGGCAGCAGCCGTTCACCATAGCCAAGCGAGCGCAGCCCGTAGGATTGGATCGTTTCCCAACAGGTCATGCGGCGGCCTTTCGCTGCGCTTCACCACCGGCGGTGGCCTGACCTTTGGTCAGTCGCCGCATCAGCCGGTCAAGCACGATTTCAGACACCCGGGTAAAGCAAAGGTAGAAGACCAGCAGTGCTAGGAAATACCACATGCGCCAGTCGGGGTGGGGGTAATCAGTAAAGCGCGGCGTCTTGGCCCCGCCCAGATCACGCGCCCAGTACACGATGTCTTCGATGCCCAACAAGAACAGCAGCGGGGTTGCTTTGATCAGCACCATCCACAGGTTGCCCAACCCGGGCAGCGCATAGACCCACATCTGCGGCACAAGGATACGCCAGAAGGTCTGGCGCGGGCTCATGCCGTAGGCTTCGCCGGTTTCGATCTGCGCCCGTGGCACGGCGCGCATCGCGCCATAAAGCACATTAGCCGCAAAGGCACCGAACACGATTGCAAAGGTCAGGACGGCGAGCGAAAAGCCGTAGGCTTCGTGGACCCATTGCGCCGAATTCCCAAGCGGCATTTTGGCGGCCTGACAGACCAGAAAGTCACTGCCCTGACGGATCGGTTGATCCCAGTCGGGGCATTTCACCTTGTGGCGTAGGTATTCGATTCCCTGATCCAGCGCGATGACAAAAAACAGGAAGAAGGCGATGTCGGGCACGCCGCGCACAATGGCGATATAGGCGCGACCCAGCCATGACAGTGGCGCAAAGGGCGACCGCGCGGCCATCGCGCCGCCAAAGCCAAAGGCAAGTGCTGCGGGGGCGGTGATGGCAAGCAACAGCAACACTGTGCCGAATGCGCCATAGAAAGCCAAATGCTTGCCCGTGGTCAGGTAGCACGTCAGCCATGACAGGCCGGAAAGCGTTTCTGGGTCGGTGCAAGCAAAAATAGCGAAATGTCCCGGTGGTATGCGCCCTTTTGCGGGCGTCTGTATTGGGGTCTTTAGTCAGATCGGTAGGCAGAGAAAAGGGGGCGGCAGACGTGCCGCCCCGATCAGGATCAGAATGTTTTGGCGTCGTCGCCGAACCATTTGATGATCAGCTTGTTTAGGCTGCCGTCATCCTTCATCGACTGGATGGCGGTGTCGAACTTTGCTTTCAGCTCTGTGTCGCTTTCGCGCAGGCCAAGGCCGATGCCGCCGCCCAGTGGTACGTCATCACCGACAAATACCATCTCGCCGCCGGATTCCTCGACCGTGGGGACCAATGCGTCCTTATCGGCGAAAACCGCGTCGGCTTCGCCGTTGTTCACGGCTGCGACGGTTTCGTCATAGGTGGCGAATTCCAGCAAGGTGGCACCGGATTCGGCGACGTGACCCGCTTGGATCGTGCTGGTCTGCGCGGAAACGACGCCGCCTGTGATGTCGGCATCAGCCGATTTCGCGGCATAGGCAGAGGCCGCAGGCGGGAAGTAGTTCTGTGTGAAATCAATCACTTCTTCGCGCTCGTCGGTGATGCTCATGCCGGCGATGATGGTGTCGTAGTTGCCCGATGTCAGGTTCGGGATGATGCTATCCCATTCGTTGGTGACCCATTCGCAGGTCAGCTCGGCACGGGCGCAAAGCTCGTCGCCGACTTCGCGTTCAAAGCCGTCGACTTCGCCCGCGTCATTGAGGAAGTTATAGGGAGGGTAGGCCCCTTCGGTCCCCATGCGGATGGTCTTGCCGTGGGCATCTGCCATGGCGAAACCTGTGCTGAGCGCCAGTGCGGCAGTGGCAAGAACGAGTGTTTTCATTTTTGAAGTCTCCCAGTTTATTGTTTTTTGGTCGTTTTTTAGTCCGCGTGGGTGGCCGAGAGGAACCCGCGCAGACGTTCCGATTTAGGGGCACCGAACAATGCGTCGGGGGCCCCTTGTTCTTCGATCAAACCCTGATGCAGGAAAACGACGTGGTCCGAGACATCGGCCGCCAGTTTCATATCATGGGTTACGATCATCATGGTCCGCCCTTCGGCGGCCAGATCCTTGATGACTTTGACGACCTCTTGTTCAAGCTCGGGATCAAGCGCCGAGGTCGGTTCGTCGAATAGCAGTGCTTCGGGTTCCATGCACAGCCCGCGTGCGATGGCGGCGCGTTGTTGCTGGCCGCCCGACAGCTGCGCTGGATAGACATCGCATTTGTCGCCGATGCCCACCTTGTCGAGATACGCCCGTGCTGCGGCCTCTACCTCGGCGCGGTCGCGGCGCAGAACGGTGAGGGGGGCCTCCATCACGTTTTGCAGAATCGTCATATGGGCCCACAGGTTGAACTGCTGAAACACCATCGACAGGTTCGTGCGAATGCGCAGCACTTGCTTGGGATCGGCGGGGCGGCGGTTGTGGCCCGTGCCTTTCCAGGTGACGGCCTCGCCGTTGAAGCGCAGATCGCCCTCTTGGCTGTCTTCCAACAGGTTACAGCAGCGCAGCAGCGTCGATTTACCGGAGCCGGACGACCCGATCAGCGAGATGACGTGCCCGCGCGGGGCCTTGACCGACACCCCCTTGAGCACCTCCAGAGGGCCATAGGCCTTGTGCAGATTGTTGATCTCAATAACGGGGGGCTGATCTGTCACTGTGCTGCCTTATTGTGCATTCCGCAGCAAGTTAAGGTGATTTTAAGGGGGATTTGCAATCCAGAACTTGGGTTTCGCCCAATAATTCAACGGTTGACCCCGCGTAAATTCACCGCCTGCGCGTAAACTAGTCTTTGTCTTCAATCTGCTTGCGCACGATGGCGCTGTCGGTGTCTGTGACCCCCAGCAAGTTGGCCACCAAACGCAGCAATGCGTTTTCTTCGTCAGAGCGCATGCCGTCAGCCAGCACGACTTCCCACAGCGCTTTGATCACGGCAAGGCGGGCGTCATAGGGCACGGCATCCTTGATCGCGCGGGTAAAGCGAACGGTATCGGGGGCTTCGGCTTCAAGCGCTTCGGCGTCGGCACGCAGGGAGGCGGTGTCGTCATCATCCAGCGCATATCGTTTGGCGATGATCTGGTCGATGCGCGCGCGCTCGGACGGGGCGTATTCGTTATCCGACTTGGCGATGCGCACCAACAGCGCGGTCAGCGCAAGGCGGGCATCCCCGTCGGGAAGCTGGGCGGGATCAGGCTGGGTCAGCCGTTTGATGAATTCTGCAAACATGGGCGTGATATAGAGCGGTTGCGGCGTGAGGCCAAGGTCACAAAGCTTTCAACGCTTTTTCGCGGGCGGCGGACATGTCTTTGTCGCTGAGCCCAAGCGCAGTTTCGATCGCCAGCAGCTGAATTTCCTCGTCGTCGTCGCGCGCCCCATCGGCCAGCGCCACGGACCACATCGCATCGCCAAGCGCCTTGCGGTCGTCATAGGCGACTTCCTCGCGCAGGATTTGCGCGAATTCAGGCGTGCCCGGCGCGTGGCGTTCCAAGGCTTCGCAAGTGGCACGTAGTTTCGCCGCCTCGATCGGTTTCAAACCAAAGGTCTGCGCCAGAATGCGGTCGATCTGCCCGACTTCGGCCGCACGGTAGGTGCGATCGGCCAGCGCCACACGCACCAGCAATGCACCAAGCGCAAGCTGTGGGGTCGGCTGTGGCAGCGGCTTGGGGTCCGGCTTGCGGCGGGGGAATAGACGTTCAAACATGGCAACTCTTTATCGTTCGGGGCGTTGTAGGCTAACTCAAATCAAAGCCGGACGTTCCAATTGGCCCATATTCGCAAAGGGGTGATGTATAAAAAGCGCAATTCTAAACGCGCACACAACTGCTGTTCGTGGCCTCAGGCGTCATAGCCTTCGACGATGACAAGATTGCCATCCGACACCGACGACCGGATGTCTTTGGCCGCCTGATACCCGTCGCTTTCATAGCAGGCCACGGCATCCGCAAGAGAGGCGAATTCGATCACAACGATGCGCGGGTGTGACGTACCTTCGCGGACGTCTGGCGTGGCCCCGCGGACCAGAAACTTTGCCCCGAAATCGGCAAAAGGCTTGGCATTTGCAGCGCGGTATTTGTCGTAGACCTCGGCGTCACGGACGTCGACATTTGCGATCCAGTATCCTTTGGGCATCGGTAGCTCCTTATCTGGGGAGAGTTTTGAACTTGGCCGTCAGACGGGCCGCTTCTTCCTTGAGCCCGTATGGCGGGTTCAACACGAACATGCCCGATCCGACCATCCCGTGACCGGGGCGGGCAGGGGCAAAGCTGACCTCGTGGCGCAGTGCTTCGGGGTGGGCCCCCATCAGCGCGCTGAGCATGGGCTGGTGCGCCTTGCTGGTCAAAATCGGATACCACAGCGCAATGATGCCGACGTTCCATGCGCGGGCGAGCTTGCCGATGTGGCGCGGGATATCGACGTAATCGGTTTTGATCTCAAAACTCGGGTCGATCAGCATCAGGCCACGGCGCGGGGTGGGGGGCGTCAGGGCAAAAGCCATGTCGAACCCGTCGCGGTAGTGGCATTTGGCGTCATAGGGCGACATCGCCAGATCAAGTGCCGCATGTTCACCGGGATGCAGTTCGGCCAGATGGATGCTGTCGCTGTCGCGCAGCAGCTTGGCGGCCAAGAGCGGCGAACCGGGATAGGCATCGGCCCCTTGCTCACGCGTAATCTGATCGAGCACCTGCGCGTAGGGATGCGAATTGCCAAACCAGCCACGGGCACGGCCGATGCCCTGCGCCGCCTCGCCGGTTTTCAGGGCAGGGGTGTCGGACAGGTCATACAACGCGCGACCCGCATGGGTTTCCAGATAGGACAGCGGTTTGTCCTTGCGCGTCAGATACCCCAACATCCACGCCAGCAAGCTGTGTTTGTGAACATCGGCCAGATTGCCGGCGTGGTAGATATGTTGGTAGCTGAGCATGCCGATGGCCGCCTTTCGCGAGGGTCAGACCAGCCGCGACATTTCCTTGGCGGCGCGGATGAAGTCCTTGAACAAGGGGTGCGGATCAAAGGGTTTGGATTTCAGTTCGGGGTGGAACTGGACGCCAATGAACCACGGGTGATCGGACCATTCCACGATCTCGGGCAGCATGCCATCGGGCGACATCCCCGAGAAGGTAAGACCCGCTTTTTCAAGCTGCTCGCGGTAGGCGGTGTCGACCTCATAGCGGTGACGGTGACGCTCGTCGATGGACGTGGTGCCATAGATATTGGCCACGTTCGATCCTTCTTTGAGCGTCGCGTCATAGGCACCAAGACGCATGGTGCCGCCTTTGTCGTCGTCCAGCTTGCGTTCGACCTTGTGGTTGCCCTGCACCCATTCCTTGAGGTGGTAGACGACGGGTTCGAAACGCTTTTTGCCGGTGGATTCGTGGTCGAACTCTTCGGAGCCCGCAGTCGTCAGGCCCGCCACGTTACGCGCGGCTTCGATGACGGCCATCTGCATGCCCAGACAGATCCCCAGATAGGGGACTTTCTGCTCGCGGGCGTATTGCGCGGCCTTGATCTTGCCTTCGGTACCGCGTTCGCCAAACCCGCCGGGCACGAGGATCGCGTGGAACCCTTCGAGGTGCGAGGACAGGTCGTCGCTTTGATCAAAGACCTCTGCATCGACCCATTCGATCTTGACCTTGACCCGATTGGCCATGCCACCGTGGGTCAGCGCCTCTGCGATGGATTTATAGGCGTCTTCAAGCTGGGTGTATTTGCCGACGATGGCGACTTTGACCTCGCCTTCGGGGTTGTGCACGCGGTCAGAGACATCGCGCCAGACCGACAGTTCGGGCTTGGGTGCGGGGGAGATATCGAACGCATCCAGCACGGCCTGATCCAGCCCTTGGGCGTGATAGGCCAGCGGCGCGTCATAGATGGTTTTCAGGTCATAGGCCGCGACCACAGCCTCTTTGCGGACGTTACAGAAAAGGGCGATCTTCTCGCGCTCTTTTTCGGGGATCGGGTGTTCTGAACGGCAGACCAGAATATCCGGCGCGATCCCGATGCTTTGCAATTCCTTGACGGAGTGTTGCGTCGGCTTGGTCTTCAGCTCGCCGCTGGCTGCCAGATAGGGCAGCAGGGTGAGGTGCATAAAGATACACTGGCCGCGCGGTTTGTCATGGCTGAACTGGCGGATCGCTTCGAAGAAGGGCAAGCCCTCGATGTCGCCGACGGTGCCGCCGATTTCGCACAGCATAAAGTCGACCTCGTCATCGCCGACATGCAGGAAATCCTTGATCTCGTTGGTGACGTGGGGAATCACCTGAATGGTCTTGCCCAGATAGTCGCCGCGACGCTCTTTCTCGAGCACGGTGGAATAGACCCGACCAGAGCTGATCGAATCCGTCTTGCGTGCCGCGACGCCGGTAAAGCGTTCGTAGTGGCCCAGATCCAGATCGGTTTCGGCACCATCGTCGGTCACGAAAACTTCGCCATGTTCAAAGGGCGACATCGTGCCGGGATCGACGTTCAGGTACGGGTCCAATTTGCGCAGACGGACGGAAAAGCCACGCGCTTGCAGCAAGGCCCCCAACGCCGCAGAGGCAAGGCCTTTGCCAAGGCTGGAAACCACACCACCGGTGATGAAAATATAGCGTGCCATGTGATGAAGGCCCCCGTGAGTTCAGATTTGATGCGGCAAAAGCCAAGCAATTGAGCTGCGGAAAACCGCAGCATCACGGGACTTATACCTAACAGGATTCGGATGGAAAAAGCAAGGCCAAGCCGCAACATCCTGTTGCGTAACTTGGCCTAACCTCAAGCTGTTGTAGTGTCTGGATTAATCCGCAGTCGGAACTTGCGGTGTGTTTTCCGCAGGTGTCGGCGGCAGCAGTGAATCGGTATCGGGCAGCGCTGGTGCGTCACCTTGGTTCAGAGCTGGTGGCGTGCCGCCCAGACGGTCGATGACCGAGGAGCCGGCGGATTTTTCTGCCGCGATGATGGTCAATGTGATCGACGTCACGATAAAGGCCGCGGCCAAGATCCAGGTCAGTTTGCCCATCGCCGTGGCTGCCGAGCGACCGGAAACGGCACCGCCGCCCCCACCGCCCATGCCAAGGCCGCCCCCTTCGGACCGTTGCAGCAACACGACTGCAATCAGGCCAAGGGCCAGAATGAGATGGACAATCAGGACTACATTTTCCATTGGTACCTACGGCTCTGCGGTTTTGACTTTGGGCGTGTCTAGGCAAGTTTGCCTATGGGGGCAAGGGAGGATTGGCCCGCGTAGCCTCGCTTGGGCAGAAAGCCGGTGTGAAACCTCGCTTCAGGTTTCCACATCGTCCACATCTGCCTGCCCCGACACGGCGCGGCGAAAGATGCTCCAGCTAAGGCCGATGCCCAGTACAAAGCTCAGTGCGACTAGGCCGAGCCACAGGTTAAAACTGCCGTTGTCCAGCCGCAGGACCCCCAGATCATAGAGCACCCAGAGGCTGGCCCCGACCAGTGCCAGCACCAGCAACATCCCCAGCCCGCCAATAGAGCGCAGCGTCGCACGCAGATAGACAACGTAGCCGATGAGCAGCAGCAGCCCCAGCAAGACGGCGATGGACAGATTCATATGGCCGTAGCGCATGACCCATGTGACATAATTATAAGACGTCGGATTAAAGGTCGCGGCTAACAGCACAAAAGCGCAGGCCCAACGTATGAAAAAACCCATCTGTGGTACTTCCTTGTTTGGTCTGGCTTGGAATATCGGCGCTACCGCGCCAAAGTCTATGGGGGCGGGTTCAAGTTTTACCGCCCAAGGCCGATAAATGCCGAGAAATGTGACGCCGCGGCGTTTTGGCTGCATTTTACAGTTTCGGACCTTGGCGGTCGTCGCTATACCTCCACGGGTTTGCACGGTTATTTGAACTGTTAAAGGAATATCTTCATGGCCAACGTCGTAGTCGTAGGCGCCCAGTGGGGCGACGAAGGAAAAGGCAAAATCGTTGACTGGCTCAGCGAACGAGCCGATGTCATCGCCCGCTTTCAGGGTGGCCATAACGCGGGCCACACGCTGGTCATCGACGGCAAGGTCTACAAGCTGCACGCGCTGCCCTCGGGTGTTGTACGCGGCGGCAAGCTTTCGGTTATCGGCAACGGTGTTGTGCTTGACCCGTGGCACCTGCTGAAAGAAATCGAAACGATCCGCGCCCAAGGCGTCGAGATCACGCCCGAAACGCTGATGATCGCGGAAAACACGCCGCTGATCATGCCCTACCACGGCGAGCTGGACCGCGCCCGCGAAGAGGCCGCGTCAAAAGGCACCAAAATCGGGACCACCGGTCGCGGCATCGGGCCATGCTACGAGGATAAAGTCGGTCGCCGCGCCATCCGCGTTGCCGATTTGGCCGACCCTGCCACGCTTGAAGCCCGCGTTGACCGCGCGTTGCAGCACCACGATCCGCTGCGTAAGGGTCTGGGCGTCGAAGCGATTGACCGCGACGGGTTGGTTGAACTGCTCAAAGAGATCGCGCCGAAGATCCTTGAATATGCGGCACCTGTCTGGAAGGTGATGAACGAAAAGCGCAAAGCCGGTAAGCGTATCCTGTTCGAAGGGGCCCAAGGCGCGCTGCTCGACATCGACTTTGGTACCTATCCTTTCGTCACCTCGTCTAACGTGATTGCAGGGCAGGCGGCGACGGGTGTCGGCATTGGTCCGGGCGCGATCAACTATGTGCTAGGGATCGTCAAAGCCTATACCACGCGTGTCGGCGAAGGCCCGTTCCCGACTGAACTGGACGATGCCGACGGTCAACGTCTGGGCGAACGCGGCCATGAATTCGGCACCACCACCGGGCGCAAGCGTCGCTGTGGCTGGTTCGATGCGGCCCTCGTGCGCCAGACCTGTGTCACCAGTGGCGTGACCGGCATCTCGCTGACCAAGCTTGACGTGCTTGACGGGTTTGAGACGCTCAAGATCTGCACCGGCTACGATCTGGACGGTCAAGTGCTCGATTACCTGCCCACGGCAGCCGATCAACAAGCGCGCTGTACCCCGATCTACGAGGAAGTGCCGGGCTGGTCCGAAAGCACCGAAGGCGCGCGCAGCTGGGCTGATCTGCCCGCGAACGCGATTAAATACGTGCGCCGCATCGAAGAGCTGATCCAGTGCCCCGTCGCGATGCTGTCGACCTCGCCAGAGCGGGAAGATACGATTCTGGTCACTGACCCCTTCGCCGATTGATCTATATCGCCGGGGGCCCTGCGGGGCCCTTGGCACCTGATGAAAGGACACAACGATGGCCCTTGGATATAAAGCACGACGCCGTTGGGCGCTGGTCATTCTTCTGGTCGGTCTGCCGCTCTATATCATTGCGGCTGTCGTCGCGGTGTCGCTGTTTGACCGGCCGCCGTTCTGGGTTGAACTGCTGATCTATATTGCGCTTGGCGTGGTTTGGGCGATCCCGCTCAAGTTCGTGTTCAAGGGCATTGGTCAAGCCGACCCGAACGCGCGCGACGACGCTGAATAGAACCGATTTGGCCGGCCTGGCTTGCGGATACTTTACCTTACATCACAATAAAAAAACGGCCCCCGAGGGGGCCGTTTTGCGTTTCGGATTTTCTGTTTGTCCAGCTTATCCGACGGCGCGCTCATCTGGCTGAAAGCCGATTTGCTCTGACGCTTTGAGCCGGCCACCGTCCAGCTTTTGAAGCTTGCCGGTGCGCAGCAGTAGGCCAAACGACCGCAGGCCTTCCTCTCGGCTAAAGTCATCGGCACCGCCTTGGCGCACTGTGTTCATCAGCTGCGGGCGCGAAAATTCGTCCATCCCTTCGACAAAGGCCATATAGGCCGCTGCGGCTTCCAGCAGGTCGGGCAGTTTGGTCGCCCCCATCTCTTCGGCGAATTCAGCGAACCCACCGGCCTGTGGAGCAGGCGCGGGAGCTGGCGCGACTGCGGCCACGCGGCGGGGGCGTACAGGGGTGACGTTGCGCGGCTGGTGGGTGTCGATCCGCTGTGCCGCCACCAGTTTGAGCGGCGCAGGGCGTGGTTCTGCCGGACGCTCGGTGCGGGCGGTGGTCGTCGCGGGACGGCGCGGTTTCACCGCTTCAGCCAGATCGCTGCGGTAGGCGTTGTTCTTCTGCTCTGTCGTGGCGGGCGCGCCAAGGGCGATGTCGGCCTTTTTCGCGGCCACGGCTGCACGCAGATGGGTGATCGCGTCGCGGCGGGTGGCGGCTTCGGGTTCGTCCATCTGGTTGTCGGTTTCGGCGAGCAGACGGTTCATGTCCGGTCCGGTATCCGCGTCGAGCGTTGGCAGGCTGCGACGTTGCGCGGCATCTTTGGGCGCTTCGGCTTCGGGCTCTGCCGCCGTTTCAGTGTCGTCTTCTGACATTTCGGCATCTGTATCTTCTGATACGTCCTCCGCGCTGGTTTCGTCTTCCGAAGTGATCTCGTCTTCCACCGCAGTGTCGGCATCCTCGTCGGGCGCGTCGGCCAGCGTGTCGGCGGAGGCAGAGGGTAATGTCGCCTCTAGCTCGGCCAGCTCGCGTGCCAAATCTTCTTCGTCCTCGTCCGAGAGCGTCGATTCTGGATCGCGCGGGAGGCGCGCGGCGGGCCTATCGGTCTCTTCCAGCACAGCGGGGGCGTCTTCTTTGACTTCTTCCAGCTCGCCCGCGGCGATGGCGCGGTCGATGTCGGCGCGTTTCACCTTGAGCACGCGACCACGCGGCGCGGTATCTTCGACGGCTTCAAGCTCTTCGCTTTCAGCTGTGTCGTCGTTCTGCGCATCATCTTCGTCGGACGCGTCGTCTTGCGTTGTTGGGTCAGGCTGCTGTTCTAAGGCGTCATCGTCTTGGGTCGCAGTTTCGGCCGGCGCTGCGGCTTCTTCAACCTGCGTATCGGTTTCACGTGCGTGGGCAATATCTTCGACAGTATCATCCGCATTCAAGGCATCCTCGATGTCGTGAATGGCACTGGCGATCACATCATCGGTTTTTGCCTCGTTTTTGTCTGCAGTGTCATCCCCAGAGATCTGGGGATGTTGCGCAGCGGGCGCATCCTGATTGGCAACCACGGCGCGGATGCGCTGCAGTTTGGCCGCGATGCTGTCGACGGCGGGTGCCGCGACCGGTTGGATTTCGGCGTCCTGGTCGTCGAGGGTCACAGTGGTGCGTGGGCTATCGGCGAAGAACGCCTCGACGTCTTCGTCGGGCTGGCCGGGTACGATATCCACCTCGGCGGGTGGCGCTTTGGGGGTTTCGGCCTGCGGCGCAGGGGCGTCGTAGGCAGGCTGCGGTGTCTCGACGGCGCGGCTGACCGCATCAACGCGCTGAGGGGCGGTTTCTGCCTGAGCTGCAGGGGCGGTTTTAGCTGTGTCGGCTTTCAAGGCGTTGACGCTGTAGGCGTCGTAATAGGCGGAAATTTCCTGAGGCCCGCGGGGCGCAAAGGAGGTCGACACAACCGACGGGCTGGCAGGTGCAGCTACAGGGGTAGGGCTTTGCTGCGCTTGCGCTGCGGCTTTTTCGGGCGTTTGTGCGCTCAGGACAATCTGTCCGTCTTGCTGACGCGCCTCGACACGGCGCGAAATCTCTTTTTGGGCGATATGTGCCAGCATCTCCGCATCGGGCTGTGCGGGTTCTGCACCGAAATACCGATCCTCCGACGACAAATCGCGAAAATACTCCGCGATGGCCTTCATGGTGCCGAATGAATCGTCAAAGCCTTCCAACGTGCACGAGAAAGTGCCGTATGAGACCGTCAGAATTTTGTTGTTATTCATCATCGGATGGTCGTCCTCTGCCTATTTGCAGCTTACTGTTTACCATAAGGTTCAAGACCAATTCGGCTCGAATCTGTGCCCTGCAACGTATCATTTAATGTCAAAATTGCGGCATTGTTTCCAATTTGAGGTAAATCGCCGTGAAAACAACGTTTGTTGCAAGCAACAGCCCTATAACGGTCGTTGGGGGCGGGCAGGTGGGTCCGGATGACCTGAAAGACGCGCTGCAGCTTGCGCCGATGTGCGTAGCGGTCGACGGTGGGGCCAATCTGGCCGTTGCCCAAGGGGCAGAGGTCGCGGCGCTGGTCGGCGACTTTGATTCCGTATCGTCCGAAACCCTGTCCCGCATCCCGTCTGCGCGTCAGTTCAAACTGGCAGAGCAAGAGACGACGGACTTTGACAAAGCGCTGCGGTCGGTGGCTGCCCCCTTGATCGTGGCGGTCGGATTTTCGGGCGGGCGCGTGGACCATCAGCTTGCGGCCCTGAGCAGTCTGGCGCGCCACCCGCACCAACGCTGCCTGCTGATCGCTGGCACGCAGCTTATCTTTCTCGCACCGCCAAACATAACCCTGCCGACGCGGGCAGGCGATGTGGTGTCGGTATATCCGCTGGCCGCAGTGCGGGGCCAAAGCCGCGGGTTGGAGTGGCCGCTTGACGGGCTGGAGCTATCGCCGCTTGGGCGCTTGGGCACATCGAACCGTGCCACAGGTGCCCTGACGCTTTCGATGGACCGCCCCGCCGCGCTGCTGATGGTGCCACGGGACCTCATGCAGCAGGTTGCACAAGCGTTGCTGCGGCCAGACGCCGCTGGGTGGCCTGCTCTCGCAGAATAATATAAAGCCCCGCGGCCATAGTGATCCCCATGCCGAGCGCCGCCAGCGCATTGGGGAAATCGCCAAAAACGATCAACCCGACCAGCGTCGCCACGGGAATTTCGAGATATTGCATCGGGGCCAGCGTTGCCGAGGGGGCGTAGCGCAGGGACCATGTCATCAGCAGATGCGCGATGCTTCCCAGTACGCCCATGGCGATTAGCAGCGACCAATCTGTTGTGTCAGGCGCGATCCATCCCAAGGCGGGCAGCGCCATGCCCTGACCAAGGGCCAGGAACGGCAGCATAATCACCAAGGCCATAAACCCGCTGACCGTTTGCAGGCTGATCGGGTCGGTGTGTTTCGCAATCTGACGCGTCACCAGCATGAACAGGGCAAAGTTCAGCGCAACGCCAACGGGCAACAAGGCGGGCCAGCCGACCTCGGCAAAGCTGGGTTGCACCACCAGCAGCGTGCCGCAAAAGCCGACGATGCACGCGATTAGCCGACGGGGGCCGACCTCTTCCTTCAGGACATATTTGCCGAGCAACAGCATGAAGAAGGGCATGACAAAGATAATCGCCACCGCATCGGCAAGCGGCAGGTACTTCAGCGCGGAGAACATCATCGCGATCCCGATGACATGCAGCAGCGTGCGCACAAACGTCAGCCACAGCGTTTTGCCCCGCAGGATCAGGGGCCGACCGGTCAAAATCACAATCGGCAGCAATATCAGCAGCTGGACGGCGAAGCGGAGGAAGACCACCTGACCCAGCGGCACCGATGCCCCGAGCAGTTTGGCGATCGCATCCCCCACAGGGGCGATGATGCAAAAGCCAAGCATCATGGCAATACCGGTCATCGGTTTATCGGGCAGCATGGCGAGGCCTTTGTTGTAGGGCTGGGATACGCGTCCGGGCTATTGCTAAACGCGCAAGCACGAGAGTGGCGTGTTTTTCGCCGCATTGCAAATATCCCGCGTGGCACCGTCATGCGGCCGACCGGATCAGCCCCACTCGGTCGCGCCCGCCGTGTTTCGCGCTGTACAGGGCTTGATCCGCACGGTCGATCAAACGGGCGACGAGATCCTGTGCGCTTTGCGATGTGCCCAAAGGCGGGCTGTCTTCCGGCTGCGCGATGCACAGCCCGATGCTGATGGTGGTATGGATCGGCTGCACGCTTGCGGGGATGGTAAACGGCGTGGTGCGATAGGCGCGGCAAATTCGCTTGGCCATCTGCGCCGCTTCGTCCTCGGTTATTCCGGGCAGCACAAGCAAGAACTCCTCGCCTCCGATGCGGCCAGCGACATCCAGCGGGCGCAGACATGATTTCAGCCGGCGCGCTGTTTCGACCAGCACCGCGTCGCCGGAGGCATGGCCGAAGGCATCGTTCACCCGTTTGAAGTGGTCTATATCCACCAGCATCACCGCCAGCGGTAACCCTTTTTGGCGCATGCGCACCGCAAGACGTGCCACTTCCGAGAGGGCATGGCGGCGGTTGTACATACCGGTAAGCGGATCAAACACCGCCTCGCGCAGGCGGGCATCCACGTCGCGCCGGATCGTGTCCCCCTGTTGTTTGCGCTGCAACAAGCCTTCAAGCCGTAGCACCAATTCTTCGGCGTTAAAGCCGTGCTGCATCAGATCATCTGCCCCCAGATCCAGCGCATGTGCCGCGGCAACGGGGTGGGGCTGCGTCTGCAGGACAAGGATACCGCAGTGGCGCGCGGTTGCATTCGCCCGCAGGGTAGAGATCACCCGCAGCTGCTCTTCATCCGTCTCGTCCGCGCCGGTCAGGGTCAAGATAAACACGTCGGGCAGGGTCTTTTGCCTGAGACAGGCAAGCGCATCGCGGGGCGTCGTTTGTGTCACCATGCCGCCCAGTCGTTTGCGCAGCTGCGACAGGCAGGCCGATGTCCGCGGCTGGCCACTGCTGACAATCTGGAAATTTCCCGGAAGCGCAAAGCCACCGGCGGGTTCCGCTAGACCGGGCGCGGGGCAGAGAGACTCGTGCATATAAAACGGGGCAGGCGTATTTCGTGCGCGTATGATGCTGCGCACCCGCCCTAGAAAAAGAAAGTCGCTTACCGGCTTTACCATCGCCTCCTGTGCGCCCTGGGTTAATAAATGGATACAGATCGCCGGATCACCCCCGTCAGCAAGCGCAAAAACCGGCATGCGTGATGTTAGGGGGGACGCTGCAAGCGCACGGCACAGTTGCGTGGCATCTTGGCCACCCGGGTGGTGCGTCGCGATAATGATGTCTGGCGCGCATTGCTGCGCTATTTCAACGGCCTGTGATACCGCTGTCGCCTCGCGTACCTCGTAAGAGGCCGTCGTGAGTTTGGTTTTCAGTGCGATGCGGTTGGTGGCAACAGTATCGACGATAAGGACTTTACCCGGCACTTGTCTTCAATCTCCGCTCGCGTGTAATTGGCTTGAATGCTCTTTGTTGCCGTGAATGGTTAACAAAGTGTTTCGATTATGAAGCCGCGAGGGAATTTAATATGATGAAGCAAGATGCCGCTGAAACAGTCGCCTTGCAGGCGCTGGGTTGGCTGGCTGCCAACGAAGACCTCATGCCGACATTCATGGGGGCAACCGGTGCCTCGGCCGAAGACCTGCGCACGCAAGCGGGTGACCCGGTGTTTCTTGGCGCTGTGCTTGATTTTATCATGATGGATGACGCATGGGTGACGGGGCTATGCGACACGATTAATGTGCCCTACGACCGTATCATGCAGGCGCGGCAGTCTTTGCCGGGCGGCGCGCAGATGAATTGGACCTGAGAATGATCAAAGCCCTGCTGTTCGACAAAGACGGAACCCTGTTCGATTTCGCCGCCACATGGGAGGCATGGGCCCATTCCTTCCTCACGCGGCTTGGCAAGGGGGATGCGGATCGGACCGCCCTGCTGGGGCAACAAATCGGGTTTGACGTGCGGACGCAAACGTTCTGTGCTGACAGTATTGCCATTGCCGGCACCCCGGGGGAGATCGTGGAGGCGCTTGCCCCTCAGGTCAGCGAGATGACGAAGGCGGAATTATTGCAGCTGTTGAATTACGAGGCAGAAAACGCCCCGCAGGCAGAGGCCGTGCCGCTGATTGCTTTGCTCGAAGCGTTCAAGACGCGCGGGTTGACGCTTGGTGTTGCGACGAATGACGCCGAAGCCCCCGCGCGGGCGCATCTGGGAGAGGCCGGGGTGACCGGATACTTTGATTTTATCGCGGGTTTCGACAGTGGCTACGGTGCAAAACCCACATCGGGGCAATTGCTGGCTTTTGCCAAGGCCGTTGGATTGGCCCCGTCAGAAGTGGCAATGATCGGCGACAGTCTGCATGATATGGCAGCGGGCCGTGCAGCGGGTATGGCATGTGTTGCGGTGCTGACTGGAATGGCTACACGGCAGGATCTTGAGGCCGCAGCGGATGTGGTGCTGCCTGACATTGGCCACCTGCCTGCGTGGCTTGACAGTCGGTCGCAATAGACGCGCTGTCGGACGTTTGCCTTTGAATTGATATAAATTTGAACGGCTTTCGCCCCTCGGGGGCTGTTTCCGTTGGGTGTTTATTAACGGTCTTTAGTCACCTTCCCCCCTGAAAGCGGCAGAGAGGGGTGCGATGCACGGGCTGATCAACCATACGATCCAACGGTTCGTGCTGGACAGTTTTGGGGGGGCGGTATGGATGCAAGTCGCCCTGCGCGCCGATCTATGTGGCGCAATGGGCTCGAGCGACTTTGAGCCGATGCTGACCTATGATGACGCCATCACGCCACGGGTCGTTGCGCGCCTGTCTGCGGTGGTGGACCGCCCGATACCGGACCTGCTTGAGGATTTAGGCGCTTGGCTGGTGTCTAACCCCGCACGTGACGGGGTGCGCCGTCTGCTGCGGTTCGGCGGCGTCGATTTCGAAGAGTTCCTCCATTCTCTCAATGATCTTCCTGAACGTGCCACCCTCGCGATAGAGGAACTTCGTCTGCCCGCCATGGAGGTCACGCAGCTGGACGACTGGCGTTTCGCGCTGACGTGTCGCGGGCCGGTATCGGGCTTTGGGTATGTGATGATGGGCATTATGCGGGTGATCGCGGATGATTATGGCACATTGGCCCTATTGGACTGCAAAGGGTTCACTGCGGGGGAGGAGATCATCATCGTCACCATCATTGACCGGGATTTTGCACAGGGACGCAGCTTTGAGTTGGGCGCAAGCGAATGATCACCGCTGCTGCCTATGAGGCGGCGCTGGATATGCTTTGCCCGATGCATCTTATCGTGCGGCCTTGTGGACGTATTCGTCATGTGGGGCCCACAGTTCAGAAGCTGTGCCATCGCGGTACATGGGTTGGCAGAAACTTCTTTGATCAGTTCGTCATACGGCGTCCCAATATGGCTTGCAGCATCGCGCAGATCCGCCCCTTGGCAGGGCGCAAGCTGCATTTAGCGCTACGTGACAGGCCGGAATTGATATTGAAGGGGGTATTGGTCCCACTGCCGGATCGCAGTGGGGGGCAGGATGCAGAAACCGCGGAAGACGATTGCGTCATCAACCTGTCCTTCGGGATCTCAATCCTGAACGGGGTACGCGCGTATCGGCTAAGCAATGCAGATTTTGCGCCAACGGATCTAGCGGTTGAAATGCTATATCTCATAGAGGCGAAATCGGCGGCGATGGCGGCTTCGCGTGCGTTGAACCAGAAGCTAGAGGTCGCCAAGATCGCCGCGGAAGAGCAGGCCTTTACTGACACGCTGACGGGTCTCAAGAACCGCCGTGCGATGGACCATGTGCTTGCACGTCTTATTGCGGGGAAAAAGGGGTTCGCGGTGATGCAGATCGATCTTGATTACTTTAAGGTGGTCAATGACAGCATGGGGCATGCGGCGGGCGATCATGTGCTACAGGCTGCCGCGCGTGTGATGATCGACACCACCCGAGAGATCGATACCATTGCCCGCGTCGGCGGTGACGAATTTACGGTCCTTCTACCCGGTATCACAGACGGTGCCCATCTCACTGAGGTTGGCAATCGGATCATAGCACGGCTAGAGCGGCCAATTGATTTTGACGGTGCGGCCTGCAGGATTTCGGCCAGCATTGGCAGCATTTGGGTCGACAAGGGGCAGGATGCCGTCGCGGAGGATGTCTTGTCGGACGCTGATGCGGCGCTCTACCGCTCCAAGCACGCTGGCCGTGCGCAACATACGCTGCACATCTAAGCGCAAAGCGACAATGCAACGAAACCCTAGTGGAAGGGGGAGAGGAAAGAGATGGGCGAGCTATCGCGGCAAAATAGCATGCGAGATATATATCAGCTAGATAGGGCGACGCAGGCCCAGAATAGAAGGCATCCCCAGAATAGAAGATTGCGGGACCAGAAGGCTAAAGTGCCAAAGCTACCCTCGCTGACAAAAGGTGTCTTAACCCGCTAGGGCCGCTTTTAAGTCGGAAATCCAAACTGAAAATACCAAATGTCGCGCTGGGCGAGAGGGGATTTCAATCTTGCGGCGAACCGCTTTGACGTCGCGGGCAAAAAATTGCCTGTCGATCATCTTCGTTCCCCGAGGCGCTGTATTAGCAAGTGGGCAAGCTGTGAGGACCAGACCGCATTCTCTGACCGTTCTGAACTATCTGGCCCGTTGCAGGCTGATCCCGCCCTCGGGGTCCGTCAAATGCCCGTCGATTGGGCGTTGCGCCTCTTAATCAGACGGGTTTTCCTGACCTTCTGGGTTTAGTGCCCTCAGGGCGGGGGCCGCGGCATGCTGGCTCGTCGCGCGCAGTTGTCTGCGCTAGGGTTTTGGAAATGGCACTTATACAAGGCAGTAGATCATGACGGACAGCGCGCGTTCTCTCGGCTATCGGCTTCGTGCATTGCTGGGCGAAATCTACCCCGAACTGGATGTCGACATTTTGGCCAGCATGGTATTGGACGCCTTTTGGCCCGAGGACACAACCCGGCGCAAGAGGGGCCGTGTGGCGGGCAATACGCTGTGGTCGGAACAGGATGCGCTGTTGATTACATACGGCAATTCGATTGTGGATGGTGCGCATAAACCGCTGGATCTACTGAACGATTTCCTGCACCGATATCTACGCGGAATTTTGAATAGCGTGCATATTCTGCCGTTCTTTCCCTATACGTCTGACGACGGCTTTGCGGTGTCCGATTTCCGCGCGGTGAACCCACAGCTGGGTGACTGGCCTGATATTAATCGCATCGCCGCCGATTTTACTCTGATGTCGGATCTGGTGCTGAACCACGTCTCAAGTCAGGGTAATTGGTTCAATGCGTACCGTCAGGGTCAGTCCCCTTTTGACACGTTCTTTTTCGAAGCCTCGCCGCAGGATGATCTGCGCGATGTGGTGCGCCCGCGCACAACGCCGCTGCTACAAGAGGTAGAGACCCCCAATGGGCCGCGTCACGTGTGGTGCACCTTTAGCCACGATCAGGTCGACCTCGATTTCCGCAACCCCGAGGTGCTGCTGGAGTTTTTGCGGATCATTCGCCTGCATGTGGACAATGGCGTGCAGATCATTCGGCTGGATGCGGTGGCGTTTCTATGGAAGCAGATCGGCACGCCGTCGATCCATCTGCCGCAGACCCATGCGATTGTCCGGCTGATGCGGTTGCTGTGTGATTATGCGCCCGAAAAGATCATTTTGCTGACGGAAACCAATGTACCCAAGGCCGAAAACCTAAGCTACTTCGGCGCGGGGGACGAGGCGCATGCAATCTATAATTTCCCGCTGCCGCCGCTGATTTTGCATGCGATGATGTCGGGAAACGGGGCGCATCTGCGGCGCTGGCAGCGCACCATGCCGCCCGCGCCGATGGGCTGCGCGTATCTGAATTTTACCGCCAGTCACGACGGCATCGGCATGCGCCCCGCCGAAGGGTTGTTGCCCGAGGATGAAAAGCAACAGGTCATTGATACGGTGTTACAGGTCGGCGGGTTGGTATCGATGCGCAGCCTGCCTGACGGCGGGCAAAGCCCGTACGAGCTGAACACGACCTTTTACGACGCGCTGTCGCGGACCTTTAAGGGCGAGGATGACCATCATCATGCGCGGTTCATCTGTTCGCAGACCATCGTCATGTCGCTGGAGGGGATACCCGCCTTCTACATTCACGCCATGCTGGCGACACCCAATGATCACGCGCAGGTCGAACATCGCGGGATGAGCCGCGCGATCAACCGACACCGATGGGATTATCCGAGCTTGCGCGACCGGCTGGCCGATGCATCCAGCGCGCAGTCGCAGGTATTGGGCGATCTGTCGGCGCGGCTAAAGGTGCGGCAGAAACAAAAGGCATTTCACCCCAATGCGACGCAATTCACCGTGAACCTGCAAGATGACCGTGTGTTCGGCGTGTGGCGGCAAAGTCTGGACCGCAAACAGTCGATCTTTGCGCTGCACAACGTCAGCGACGCCTCTGTCGCGATTTCGGCGGCGGCGCTGAACCTGATCGAGGATCAACCGTGGCTGGACCTGATCAGCGATGATTTGATCGACGCCAGCGCGGATCACATCACGCTGGCCCCCTATCAATGCATGTGGATCACCAACCGGTTCTGACCCCGCCGCCTGCGCGGCCCTCAGCTAGTTGTATTCGGCGTCATCCGCTGCCGCGGCCTCGCGTAGTTTGGCGAGAAATTCAGGCGCGGCGGAATGAACGCGGTTCCAGGTGGGGATAAAGGGGGTCTCGTGCGGGTTATCGAGAAAGAAGTGTCCCGCCCGCATGATATTCTCGGTAAAGAGCTCGATCGCGCGCTCTTCCTTGTGGCGGTCGATGCTGAGCCCGTTCATTTTGGCGTCGTTGTAATAGGCATCCAGCAGATCCAGCGCACAGCGGTAGTAGGTCGCCTTGAGCGTGCGAAAGACATTGGGTGTGAACACCGTGCCGTCTGCCGCCAGCTTGCGAAAAATCGCCTTGCAGATGTCGGTGGACATGCGGTTCAGCCCCGCATCGGCGTCGGCCTCGCTTAGATCTTGGTGCTTGTGGTCATAGTCGTCGGCGATTTCGACTTGGCAGACGGATTTCGGCGCGAGGTTGCGCCATGCCTCTGACAGCACGCCAATCTCTAGCCCCCAGTCGGATGGAATGCGAAGGTCGGGCAGGATATTGGTACGCATGGCAAATTCGCCCGACAGCGGATAGCGGAAGGCGCGCAGGTAATCGATATAGTCACGATCCCCCACGACCTTTTTCAACGCTATGAGCAGCGGGCTAACCAGCAGCCGCGTGACCCGCCCGTTCAGCTTGTCGCTGCCCACCCGCGCGTAATAGCCTTTGGCGACCTGATAGGGGAAATTCGCATTGGCGACCGGATAGATCAGGCGGGCCAGCAGGTCGTTGGTATAGGTGACAATATCGCAATCGTGGATCGCCATCACGGCGCTGTCCTGACAAGCGATCAGATACCCGAGAGAGGACCAGACATTTTTGCCTTTGCCCTTCTCGGCGGGGGCGAGCCCCATATCTTGGAGCTGAGCCTCAAGCGCTTGCATGCGCGGGCTGTCGTTCCAAATCACAATATGGTTCTGGTTTAAGCCTTTGAAAAACTCTTTGGCGTGGCGGAACTGTGCCTCGTCGGCGCGGTCCAGACCGATGATGATACGGTGCAGATAGGTGACCTTGGAAAGTTCATCCAGAATGCGGGGCATCGCTTCGGTTCGTAGCTCGGAATAGAGGCACGGCAGGATCAGCGTCATTTTGCGGGTCTGCGCGAATGTTTCAAGCTCGTAGGTCATCTCGGCCTGAGAGCGGGTGCGCAGATTGTGCAACGTCGCGATATTTCCGTTTTGATGAAAATCAGCCATGCTTTGTCGCTCCTTCGTTCAGATTCAGACGCGCGATCATATCAAGCACGGCGGTGTTCCACCCAGCGGGGCCGGCAAGGGCGGTACGGGTGATCCGGCCCGTGTCTTCGCCGGGCATCGGGGGCAGGGGGTCACGGTGAGGGTTGGCAACGATGACGCCGAAATCTGCCGCTTGCAGCATCTCTATGTCGTTGGGGGCATCGCCAAGCGCGAGCGTATGGCGCGGCGCAAAGGCATCGGTCAGCGCGGCCATCTGGTCGGCCTTGGTGCGCCCGTAGGAGAGTGTGAGAAATCTGCCGCCTTCGCGGGCATGGATGTCGTGGTCGTGCAAGGCGTCGATAAATGCGGCGCGCAGTTGGGCGCTGCCGGACCAGATGCCAGGTTCAGAAAAGGCCCGCTCCGCCGCGTTAGCGGCACCGCTGTGCGACAGGCCCGTGATCTGCGCGATCTGCGCCACCGTCATATCACCGAACCCGCAGAACGGGTCACGCAGGTTGGCGGGCAAGCTGTCCAGTGCGCGGCGCAGCCGGACATAGGTCTCCGTTTTGGGTGTGTCGGTGCTCTCGGGGGGCAGAATGCCTGCGCCGTTTTCAATGATCGCGGGGCAATTGGTCCAGCCCAATTGGGCGCGAATCTCTATGATCTCCGGGGCAGATTTGGAGCTGGCGATCACCAGCGCCGCACCGATATCGCGCAGTATATCCAGCGCCTGTGTGGCCGCGTCCCAGCGATAGGAGGTATGCGACAGCAACGTGCCATCAAGGTCGGTAAACACCAGCAGAGGTGGGGGCATAGTCATCTGTTTAGCGTGTGTCGTGGGGCTGATTGTTGCAACGGCGCAAGCGGGCTGATGGCGCGGTCCGTGTCGTTTTTTCTAGCGTTTGCCTAAAAAATGTGCGTTTATCGGAAAGCGGGGCGTGTGCACGTATAAATAGAATCGGTCCTGTGCCACGGTGGGCGATCCGTGTCGGGTTCAACGCAAAGTGCCGTCGCGGCAACTAGAGGTGTTTTCACTCTGACAATAATTTTTATTGTTGACGTAAACAAAGTTGCGCGACAGTCTGTGCGCCAAGATACGCCAAAGCGTGCTTTCGGGGGATTATTTGTCAACAACAGCGATACAGGCGGCAACGCTTTCGCCACCGGATGGATTGGGCGATCGCATGCGGATGCAGCGTCACCGTATGGCGATGACATTGCAGCAGCTGTCCGCCGCGTCCGGTGTGTCGGTCGGCTATCTGAGCCAGGTGGAACGTGCCAATGCGACGCCGACGCTTGGCACGCTTAGCCAGATCGCCGCCGCGCTTGAGGTAGATACGGATTTCTTTGTGCGCACCCCGCGTACGGTCGACAGTCTGACCCGCGGTGCCGGACGGCCCCGTTTTGCAGTGGCAGGATCGTCGATTGAATATGAACAGATCGGTGCTGAACGCGCGGGTCACGAGATGACATCCTATGTGATGAATGTCCCGCCCGGCTACGAGTCCGAAACAGTGACCCATGTAGGCGAAGAGATCATCTATATCCTTGAGGGAGAGATCTCGCAGATGGTTGGCGAACGGGAGTATCTGATGACGGCGGGCGACAGCCTGCATTATCTGGGTACCACGCCCCATTGCTGGTCCAACAAGACAGATCGGCAGGCCCGCATATTATGGGTCGGTCGGATGAAATACGATAAGTCCGGGGAAATCGGACAGAATGAGGCCGCGCCGGTGGAAAGCCGGCGCGAAATGTTACCCCTCAGGCGTTAACCCTATCGCCCTCATCGGCCCAAAGAGGCCGTGGGGACATACCACTTTACCAACCAGGAGAGTAAATCGAATGTCTTTCAAGAAAATCATGGCCACTGGCCTGCTGCTGAGCACGCTTGGCGTTGCGGCGCAGGCGCAGTCGCTGGTCTATTGCTCGGAAGGGTCGCCCGAAGGCTTTGACCCGGCCCTGTACACATCGGGCACGACCTTTGACGCGTCCAGCCACCCGGTCTACAACCGCTTGGCGGAATTCAAGGTCGGCACAACCGAAACCATTCCCGCGCTGGCCGAAAGCTGGGACGTGTCCGAAGACGGCAAAACCGTCACGTTCAAGCTGCGCAAGGGCGTCAAGTTTCACAGCAACGCGCAATTCACGCCCACGCGTGATTTTAACGCCGATGACGTGATCTTTAGCTTTGACCGTCAGGGCAACGCCGAAAACCCTTACAACAAAGTATCGGGCGGCACGTGGGAATACTACGGTGCGATGTCGATGCCAGATCTGATCGAAAGCATTGAAAAGGTTGACGATTATACCGTTCAGTTCAACCTGACCCGTGCCGAAGCGCCAATCATCGCAAACATGGCGATGGATTTCGCGTCGATCGTGTCCAAGGAATATGCTGACGCGATGCTGGAAGCCGGCACGCCGGAAATGCTGAACCAGGCGCCCATCGGCACCGGTCCGTTCACCTTCCAAGCCTACCAGAAAGACGCCGTGATCCGTTACGTGCGCAACGACGCATACTGGGGTGACCCGGCGAAAGTCGAAGCGTTGATCTTTGCGATCACACCTGACGCAAGCGTGCGTTACCAGAAGGTTCAGGCGGGCGAATGCCACGTGATGGCCTATCCGAACCCTGCGGACGTGCAGGCGATGAAAGACGCCGAAGATGTGGTCGTGATGGAGCAAGAGGGCCTGAACGTGGGCTATCTGGCGTACAACACGCAGATGCCTCCGTTCGACAACGCCAACGTGCGCAAAGCGTTGAACATGGCGATCGACAAGCAAGCGATCATCGACGTGGTTTTCCAGGGCTCCGGCGAGATTGCCAAGAACCCGCTGCCGCCAACAATGTGGTCCTACAACGACGCGATCGAGGATGACAAATACGATCCCGAAGCCGCGAAAGCCGCGCTGGAAGCCGAAGGGGTATCCGACCTGACGCTGAAAATCTGGGCGATGCCGGTTCAGCGTCCCTACAACCCCAATGCCCGCCGTATGGCGGAGCTGATGCAGGAAGATTTCTCTAAGGTCGGTGTCGACGTAGAGATCGTTTCTTACGAATGGGGTGAATACCTTGAGCGTTCCAAAGCGAAAGACCGCGATGGTGCCGTTCTGCTGGGTTGGACAGGTGACAACGGTGACCCCGACAACTTCCTCGCGGTTCTGCTGGGCTGCGACGGCGTAGAGAAATCCAACCGCGCACAATGGTGCAACGAGGAATTCGACGCCCTGGTTCAGGAAGCCAAGGTTCTGCCGACACAAGAAGAACGTGCGCCGCTGTATGAAAAAGCGCAGGAAATCTTCAAAGACCAAGCCCCTTGGGCAACCATCGCGCATTCGGTTGTTTACATGCCAATGCGCCCCGAAGTTGAAAACTATGTTGTGCACCCGCTGGGTGGCCACATCTTCAACCAGGTTGGTCTGTCGCAATAACAGCGATGACAAAGCAATGGGGACGGTGCATATCGCGCCGTCCCTTCCTCTATTCTAGGCCCCGGCCACGTTAACGAAAGGCGCAACCCCCCGTGTCAGAAAATCTCTCCCAACGTCTTGCCGACTATGCCGCTGTGGCCGCCAATTTGGGCGTCGATGCCGTGGCGCTGGTGCCCGGGCCCAATTTTTCGCGTGCCGTTGGCCAAAGCTTTATGAGCCACGAACGCCCCTTTGTTCTGGTGATCCCTGCGGATAAACCCGCGGCTGTGCTGTTGCCGAACCTTGAACTGGGCAGCTGGGATACAGTCGGATTTGACGGTGCGGTATTCGATTGGCGTGATCAGACAGGCTATGCCGATGCCTTTGCCGCGCTTACGCAGCATTTGGGCATCACGTCGCTGGCGGTTGAGGGGCAGGTGATGCGCGTGTTCGTGCACCATGCGTTCAAAGACGCGCAACCCGATCTGATCATCACCGATGCAGAGCGCGAAATCTCGGCACTGCGGATGATCAAAACCCCTGAAGATATTTCTGCCCTGCGCGAGGCCATCGCGATTTCCGAACGCGCCCTGCAGCGGACGCTGGACAGCGTCAAGCTGGGCCAGAGCGAAAAGCAGATTGAACAGACGCTGGTACAGGCGCTGTTTGCCGAAGGGGCGGATGACCTGTCCTTTGGTCCCATCGTGGCCGCCGCAGATGGCTCGGCCCGGCCCCATGCCCACGCCCGCGAAGATTACGCGGTCAAGGCAGGCGACGCGCTGCTGCTGGATTTCGGCGCGCGCAAGAACGGCTTTGCCGCCGACATTACCCGCACCGTTTTTCTGGATCACGTGACCGACGAGGGTCGCGATGTCTATGACACCGTGCTGCGCGCCAATATGGCCGGCCTTGCCGTGACCCGTGCGGGGGTGACTGCGCATGAGATCGATGACGCCGTGATTTCTGTGCTGGAAGCATCGCCCTATGGGGACCGTATCCGTACCAAGACCGGCCACGGACTTGGTCGCGAAGTCCACGAGGCCCCCTATATCATGCGGGGCAACCACATGACTTTACCCGCCGGAACGGTTTACACCAATGAACCCGGCCTCTACGAGATCGGAAATTTCGGCGTGCGCATCGAGGATGACGTGCTGATTACCGACGACGGCTATGAAACGCTGACCAACTTCCCCAAAGAGCTGATGGTGATAAAATGCTGAACTATGTTCTGGGACGACTGCTGACGTTCATCCCGACCTTCATCGGGGTGACGCTGATCTCCTTCGGGTTCATCCGCGCGCTGCCGGGTGACCCCATCCAAGTGATGGCGGGCGAGCGCGGAATCTCTGATGAACGCTATGCCCAACTGGCCAAACAATTCGGCTATGACCAGCCGATCTATGTGCAATTCTGGGACTATCTGACCGGCGTGCTTCAGGGCGATCTGGGCAATAGCTTTGTCACCAAGCGCCCGGTGTTCGACGAATTCTTTACGCTGTTCCCCGCGACGCTTGAGCTGTCGGTCTGTGCGATGATCTTTGCCATCGCGCTTGGCCTTCCGGCGGGGGTGATTGCGGCGGTGAACCGAGGCAAGTTTTTTGACCGGGCGCTGATGTCCACGGCACTGGTGGGCTATTCGATGCCGATCTTCTGGTGGGCGTTGCTGCTGATCATTGTCTTTTCGGGCAACCTGCAATGGACGCCTGTGTCGGGGCGGATCGATCTGCTGTACTATTTCCCCAACCCCACCGGCTTTATGCTGATCGACAGTCTGGCGTCAGGCCAGAAGGGCGCGTTTATTTCGGCGGTGCGGCATCTGATCTTGCCGACGATTGTGCTAGGGACGATCCCGCTGGCCGTGATCGCGCGCCAGACGCGGTCGGCCATGCTGGAAGTTCTGGGCGAGGATTACATCCGCACCGCGCGCGCCAAAGGCATGTCGCCGGGACGGATCAACGGCATCCACGCGCTGCGTAATGCGCTGATCCCCGTGATCACCGTGATTGGTCTGTCGGTGGGCACGCTGCTGGCCGGCGCGATCCTGACCGAAACGATCTTTAGCTGGCCGGGCATCGGCAAGTGGATGGTCGATAGTATTTTCCGCCGCGATTACCCCGTGGTTCAGGGCGGGCTGCTGCTGATTGCTGTGATGGTGATGGTCGTGAACCTGACCGTCGACATGCTGTACGGCGTCATCAACCCCAAAATCAGAAAGCGATAATATGGACGACGCACTCTCTGCCGAGGCCGCAATGGTTCAGGAACGTCCGGGCCGCTTGCGCGAATTCTGGTTCTACTTCCGCGAAAACCGCGGCGCTGTCATCGGGCTGTATATCTTTGCGGTCTTCGCCTTTCTGGCGCTGTTCGGCCCTTGGGTCGCGCCGCATGACGCAACCGAGCAATTCCGCGCCGCCACCCTACAGCCACCCGCGTGGCAAGAGGGCGGCAGCTGGACCCATATTCTGGGCACCGACCCGCTGGGACGCGATATGCTGTCGCGTCTGATCGTGGGCGCGCGCTATTCTTTCTTTGTGGGGGTCGTCGTTGTTTCAATCGCGGCGAGCGGCGGGATCATCATCGGCCTAATCGCGGGCTTTGCACCCAAATGGGTCGATAGCATCATCATGCGCGTGATGGATATCGTTTTGGCATTCCCGTCGTTGCTGCTGGCGCTGGTGCTGGTGGCGATTCTTGGGCCATCGCTGACCAACGCGATGATCGCCATCGCGATTGTATTGCAGCCGCACTATGTGCGCCTGACCCGTGCCAGCGTCATGTCAGAACGGCAAAAGGATTACGTGACCTCGGCGCGTGTGGCAGGGGCGGGGATATTCCGGCTGATGTTTGTCACCGTGCTGCCCAACTGCCTTGCGCCGATCATCGTGCAGGCCGCGCTGTCATTCTCGACCGCGATCCTTGATGCGGCGGCTTTGGGCTTTCTGGGGATGGGGGCGCAGCCGCCCACACCTGAATGGGGCACCATGCTGGCCGAAGCACGCGAGTTCATTTTGCGCGCGTGGTGGGTCGTGACCTTCCCCGGCGTGGCGATCCTTGTGACCGTGCTGGCGATCAACCTCATGGGTGACGGCCTGCGCGACGCGCTTGATCCGAAACTGAAACGGAGCTGAGCCATGACACTTTTGCGTATTAGAAACCTAAGCGTTGATTTCGCCACGGCCTCGGGCAAGTTCCGGGCGGTGGACGGGGTCGACCAAGACGTGAACGAAAGCGAAATCCTCGCGATTGTGGGGGAAAGCGGGTCGGGTAAATCCGTGTCGATGCTGGCGCTGATGGGGCTGCTGCCCTGGACGGCTACCGTCACCGCGGACGAGCTGACCTTTGACGGGCACAACCTGCTGACGATGGATGCCAAAGCGCGCCGCAAGATCGTCGGCAATGATCTGGCGATGATCTTTCAGGAACCGATGTCATCCCTGAACCCGTGTTTTACCGTCGGCTGGCAAATCCGCGAGGCCCTACGGGTGCATCTTGGCATGGGCCGCCGCGAACGTCAGAAACGCGCGATTGAGCTCTTTGAACAGGTCGGCATCCCCGATCCCGAAAAGCGGCTGTCCGCCTTCCCGCACCAGATGTCGGGCGGGATGAACCAGCGTGTGATGATCGCCATGGCGATTGCCTGCAAGCCCAAGCTGCTGATTGCTGATGAACCCACCACGGCGCTGGATGTGACCATTCAGGCGCAGATCCTTGACCTGCTGGCATCCCTGCGCGAGGAAACCGGCATGGGGTTGGTCTTGATCACGCACGACATGGGCGTGGTTGCGGAAACCGCCGAACGGGTCAGCGTGCAATATGCGGGCCAAAAGATCGAAGAGCAGCCGGTGATCCCGCTATTTGACGCGCCGCACCACCCCTATACCTCGGCGCTGCTGGACGCGCTGCCAGAGCGGGCGACAGAAAAGCGGCTGCCGACCATTCCGGGCGTGGTGCCGGGGCAATTCGACCGCCCCGCAGGATGCCTGTTTTCGCCACGCTGCAAATTCGCCAACGCCAAATGCAAGTCCGAAGCGCCGCCCGCCTTGGGCCCTGATCTGGGCTATGCGCGTTGTTTTTACCCCTTGAACACAGACGAAAGGGTCGCATCATGACCGCACCTGTGATGACTGCAACGGCGCTAGAGCGTCACTACGAAGTCGGCGGCGGGCTGTTTCGCAAGCCGCGCACGCTCAAGGCCGTCGGCGGGCTCGATTTCGCGCTGTATCCCGGCAAGACGCTGGCCGTCGTAGGCGAAAGCGGCTGCGGGAAATCGACGCTCGCGCGGATGGTCACGATGATCGAGGACCCGACCGCCGGATCGCTGACACTGGATGGCAAACCCGTGGTCCGCGAAGACTGGGCATCGCTGCGTAAATCGGTGCAGATCGTGTTCCAAGACCCCTATGGCTCGCTCAACCCGCGCCAGCGGATCGGCGCGATCCTCGAAGAACCTCTCAAGATCAACCGCCCCGACATGAGCAGCAAGGAGCGTACTGCCAAGGCGCGCGAGATGCTGGGGTTGGTGGGTTTGCGGCCTGAGCATTTTGACCGCTATCCGCATATGTTCTCCGGCGGGCAACGCCAGCGGATCGCGATTGCGCGGGCGTTGATGCTGGACCCCAAAGTGCTGGTGCTGGACGAGCCTGTGTCCGCGCTGGACCTGTCGATCCAGAGCTCGGTGTTGAACCTGCTGGTCGATCTGCAGGAACGTCTGCAACTGGCCTATCTGTTCATCTCGCATGACCTTAGCGTTGTACGTCACGTCGCCGACGAGGTGATCGTGATGTATCTGGGCCGTGCCGTCGAACGCGGTAGCCGCGAGGATGTGTTCGGCACGCCGTTTCATCCTTATGCCAAAGCGCTGCTGTCGGCGACGCCGCAAGCAGACCCCCGTGCCGCGAAAGAACGGATCAAGCTGGAGGGAGAACTGCCATCGCCCTTGGCCATTCCCGACGGGTGCCCCTTTGCGCCACGGTGTTGGAAGGTGCAGGATAAATGCCGTTCTGAACGGCCCGAACTGACCCAAGGCCACCATGCGGCGGCCTGCTTCTTTCCCGAGAACGGTGGCACCCCGGCCTAAGGCCGGGGGCTTCCCCTTAGGTGTGCCCGTCTCGTCAGTTGACGCTTGCCTCTGCACAGACCTGAAGCCCTGCGCGCAGTTGCTCCCTGCGCGAGACATCTTGTGCCAAGACACCCTGCGCTTTGAGCGCGCGTGTATAGAGTGCCGAAAGCGGGCTATCCGATAGGATCACGACTTCGCGGCCCAGCCAGTAGGGGCGCGATCCGGCAAGCTCGAGCCCGATAAGAGCCCCCATCAGCCGCGACCAGCCTGTATCGGGACTGGCCCCCTCAAGGGCGGCTTGCGCAGAAGTCTCGGCAAGGGCGGTGCCAAAACTTTGAGGGCGGGCCATGATGTCATTCACGGCCGTGTCAAACGTCTCTTCAATCAGCGTCCCGCCGGCAACGGCCTGCGACAGGGGGGCGGCACCGCCGAGCTGGAGTGCCATCGCCGGTGTCATGAATGTTTGAAAGCTGACCACCTCGCGGGCGCTGATGTGGCTCCATGTAGACTGTGCATCAAGAGTACAGATTACGCCGTCAAACTCTGGCAGTGCTTGCAGGTAGCCCGCGATCGCAGTTTCGGGGCCTTGCATCATCTGCGGCGGAGTGGCCTGTTTCAGCCCCGGCACTGCGCGTAAATCCAAGCGTGGGTCGTCGGCATCCAGACCCAAAACCCCGTCAACGGGCAGCGCTGGCACCGGCCTCAGACTGTGTGCGGGCAGGGCAGGCAGCCCAGCCACAATCACCGGCAAGCGCTGGTGATCTGACAAATAGGGCGACAGCAGGTCGGTCAGTGCGGCAACAAACCCCGCCTCGGCGGGCAAATCGGCAACTGGCCCGTCGGCCTGTGCCAGCACGTCACCACGGGGATCATGCACCCACAAATGCACATGTCCGTCTGAGACATCGACGCCGATCCACGCAGGGCTTGCGCCGCTCACGCGGGGCGACCTGCGTAAAGCGGACGGTGAAATTGGGGCATGCGGATCATTGGTTTTCTCCTTGTCCGCACTGCATCATGCCGCGCGGTCCTATAGAAATCGGGTTGCATCGAAGGGCGCGATAGCGCTCTATTGCGCGACCAACAATAAACATAACGGGAGTTCCTCTGCCATGAAAATCCTTGCAGCAACCACCGCGCTTACCTTGTCGCTTGCCAGCAGCCTTGCTGCGGCCAGCTGTGACGAAATCACTTTTTCCGACGTAGGCTGGACCGACATCACCGCAACAACCGCTGCGACCACCGTTGTGCTGGACGCATTGGGGTATGAAACCGACGTAAAAATCCTTTCCGTTCCGGTGACGTATACGTCGATGGCTGCGGGCGATGTAGATGTGTTTCTTGGCAATTGGATGCCGACAATGGAAGCCGACATCGCGCCTTATCGCGAAGACGGTACGGTTGACACCGTGCGCACCAACCTGACCGGCGCGAAATACACGCTGGCGGTGAACAAAGCCGCCGCCGATCTGGGGATCAAGACCTTTGCCGATATCGCAGCCAATGCAGACGCGCTGGACGGCCAGATTTATGGCATTGAGCCGGGCAACGACGGCAACCGTCTGATCCAGTCGATGATTGACGACAACGCTTTTGATCTGGCCGAATTCGAGGTCAAGGAATCCTCCGAGCAGGGGATGCTAGCGCAGGTGAAACGCCTGTCCGCCAAGGGCGAGCCGATCGTCTTTCTTGGCTGGGAACCGCACCCGATGAACGCGAACTTTGACCTGACCTATCTTGAAGGCGGCGACGACTTCTTTGGGCCCGATCTGGGTGGTGCGACAGTTGCCACAAATACCCGCGCCGGTTTCGTCGAAGAATGCCCGAACGTCGGCAAGCTGCTGAATAATCTGGAATTCACGCTCGCCATGGAGAACGAAATCATGGGTGCCATTCTGGATGATGGCGAAGAGCCACGTGATGCTGCAACGGCCTGGATCAAGGCCAACCCTGACGTGCTGAACACATGGCTGGACGGCGTTACAACACGTGACGGTGGCGACGCGATGGCCGCCGCTAAGACCATCGTCGAGTAATTGATCCAACAAAATGTGAAAAGGGCCTGCCACTGGGCGGGCCCTTTTTGCTATGATCGCACGATAACAGTCCTCCGGAGGTTCCCATGAACTGGCTCACCGACAATAAGATCCCGATTGATGACGCCGCAGAGGCGATTTTTGATTGGTTGCTGATCAACGCCGGGTGGCTGTTCGACGGGCTGGCCGTCGCGATGGAGTGGTTGATTGACGCAATCCTTTGGGTGCTGCAAACGCCGCATCCGCTGATCATCATCGCCGTCTTCGGCGCGCTGACATGGGCGATCCAGCGCAACTGGAAAACCCCGTTGCTGATCGTGGTGGGGTTTTTGTTCATCCTCAATCAGGACTATTGGGAGGAAACGACCGAAAGCCTGACGCTGGTGCTGTCGGCCTGTGTGGTGTGTATGGGCGTCGGCGTCCCCATCGGCATCGCCGCGGCGCACCGCCCGCGGATGTATCGCTATATGGCACCGGTGCTCGATCTGATGCAGACGCTGCCCACCTTCGTCTATCTCATTCCCGCGATTGTCTTTTTCGGCATCGGCATGGTGCCGGGGCTGATCGCGACGGTGATCTTTGTGCTGCCGGCACCGATCAGGCTGACGCAGCTTGGTATCGCATCGACCCCCAAGGCGCTGCTCGAGGCCGCGCAGGCCTTTGGCGCGAAGCCCAGCCAGACCCTGTGGAAGATCGAGCTGCCCTATGCGTTGCCACAGATTATGACCGGTCTGAACCAGACTATCATGCTGTCGCTGTCGATGGTGGTGATCGCCGCCCTCGTGGGGGCCGATGGTCTGGGCGTGCCGGTGGTGCGGGCGCTTAATCAGGTGAACACGGGGCTTGGCTTTGAATCGGGGCTGATCATTGTGGTGGTCGCCATCATGCTGGACCGGATGCTACGGGTGACACGTAAATGAGCGATCAAATGAACAACCCCGCAAACGCCGTTGAATTCGACAACGTATCCATCGTGTTCGGCACGAAGCCGGCCAAGGCGCTGCCCTTGATGGATGCAGGCAAAGACCGCGCCGAGATCGAGGTCGAAACCGGCCAGATCCTTGGGGTGCATAACTGCACGCTTGACGTCAAACAGGGCGAGATCCTTGTTCTGATGGGCTTGTCCGGCTCGGGCAAGTCCACCTTGCTGCGTGCAGTCAACGGGCTGAACCCGCTGGTGCGCGGATCGGTGCGGGTGCATGATGGCGACTGGAGCTGTGATGTCACCGCAAGCTCTGCCGCTGATCTGCGCCGTGTGCGCCGTGAATGTGTGTCAATGGTTTTCCAGCAGTTCGGATTGTTGCCGTGGCGCACCGTGCGTGACAACGTGGCGCTTGGGCTGGAACTGGCGGATGTCCCCAAACGCGAACGTCTTGAACGGGCAGAGGCGCAACTGAAGCTGGTCGGTCTGGCCGATTGGGCCGACCGCAAGGTCAGCGAGCTGTCGGGCGGCATGCAGCAACGTGTGGGGCTGGCCCGCGCCTTTGCCACCGAAGCCCCGATCCTGCTGATGGACGAGCCTTTCTCTGCCCTTGATCCGTTGATCCGTACCCGCTTGCAGGACGAGCTGCTTGATCTGCAACGCGAGCTTAAACGCACGATCATCTTCGTCAGCCACGATCTGGACGAAGCCTTCAAGCTCGGCGGGCGCATCGCCATCATGGAAGGTGGGCGCATCGTGCAATGCGGCACCCCGCGCGAGATTTTCTCGAACCCCGCGTCAGAATATGTCGCGGAGTTTGTGGCCAATATGAATCCGCTTGGCGTGCTGACGGCACGCGATGTGATGGGGCCACCGGCCGCCAGCTCGGACGGGGCCGTTGCCGCGGAAACGCCGGTGTCGGAACTGATTGGCAAGATTGGCGACGATGGACAGGCGATCCCCGTGGTCGAAGACGGAGAGACGATCGGCACGGTCACAGCCAGCAGCATCGTGTCGCGGTTGCACTCTGAATAACGCTATGACTCCGGCGGCCTTCATTGCGCGGGCGTGGCGGGCTGAAAGACGGTAGGTGTGACCCTATGACAAACGCGGCCAATGCAGGCGGTCAAAGTAATGCGCGTGGCATCGCGGGGGTACTGTTCGCGGGTACCGTTTGGGGCACGACAGGCACGGCCGCGACTTTCGCCCCCGATGTCAGCGCGGCTGCCATCGGGGCTGCTGCTATGGGGATTGGCGGTCTCGGACAGGCTTTGCTGGCATTGCGCGGCATTGCGCGGGCCCGCGCCGCACTTTGGCAGCACCGCGGGCTTCTTGTGCTGGGGGCCTTGGCCGTCATGATTTATCCGCTGGCCTTTTACAGCGCGATGCGGCTGGCGGGGGTGACCATCGGCACCGTCGTCACCATCGGCACCGCGCCCTTGTTTGCCGCTCTTATTGAATATGTGATGGAACGATCCTTGCTGACCCTGCGCTGGACCGTCGGCGCGCTGTCGGGCGTTGCGGGGATGGTGTTGATTTGTCTGGCCGAGGGGAGCAGCCACAGCGCTGTGGGCGGTTCATCTGTCCCGCTTGGCGTGGCGCTTGGCCTGCTGGGGGGCTTTACCTATGCGCTGTATAGCTGGACGGCGCGGTCGGTGATGTTGCGTGGCGTGCGGTCATCTGTCGTGATGGGCGCGACCTTTGGTCTGGGAGGAATGTTTCTCATGCCCGTGCTGATCGTAACGGGTGGCCCGCTGCTGGCCTCATGGGGCAATGCGGCGGTCGGGCTTTATATGGCGTTTGTGCCGATGTTTCTGGGCTACATCTGTTTCGGGTACGGGCTGTCACGGGTGCGGGCCAGTACGGCCACCACCCTGACGCTGATTGAACCGGTGGTTGCGGCGGTGCTGGCCGTGGTCATTGTGGGCGAACGCTTGCCCGCCTTGGGGTGGATCGGTGTAGGACTGGTCGTGGTGTGCCTGCTGGTGTTGACCATACCTAGGGGACACCGTGCGCAGACCGTCCCGCCCATCCCGTCAGAGTAGCATTAAATCGACTGACGCTGCGACACGCGTAAATTCTTTCGGGTTTTGCTACCTCAACCGCGATGTTTTGGTCTAGAAGCATGCGCAAGCCGGCCCATGCCTGTGCATGCGCCACAGTGATTGCAATGACGTACCTTATACAAAGGACCGCCAAGATGAGCGCAACAGCCCGCAAGACTGCCCCGATGCCGACGGATATTCTGGCTCGAAAAGGGGGGGCTCCGCTGGTGAGCCTGACGGCCTATACGACGCCGATGGCACAGGTGATGGATGGCATCTGCGACTTTGTGCTGGTGGGGGATTCAGTGGGGATGGTGCTGCACGGGCTGCCGTCGACGCTCGAGGTCACGATGGAGATGATGATCCTGCACGGTCAAGCGGTGCGGCGCGGGCTGACACAGTCGATGTTGGTAATCGATATGCCGTTCGGCAGCTATGAACAAAGCCCGGCGCAAGCCTTTGAAAACGCGGCGCGTTTGATGCGTGAAACCGGTGCCGGCGCGGTCAAGCTCGAGGGAGGTGAGGTGATGGAAGACACCATAGCTTTTCTGACCAAGCGGGGCATTCCGGTGATGGCGCATATCGGGCTGACGCCGCAGTCGATCCACACGCTTGGCGGCTATAAGGTGCAGGGGCGCGGCGCGGCAGGCACGCAGCTGATGGCCGACGCGCAGGCGGTGACGCGGGCAGGGGCCTTTGCCGTGGTGCTTGAAAAAGTACCGCAAGCGCTGGCCAACGAGATCACCGAAACCGTCGCCATCCCCACCATCGGCATCGGTGCATCCGCGCAATGCGACGGGCAAATTCTGGTGGTCGACGACATGCTGGGACTGTTCACCGCCTTCAAGGCGAAATTCGTAAAGCGCTACGCCCATCTGGGCGATGACGCAAAAGCCGCGGTTCAGGCCTATGCCGACGAGATCACGGCGCGATCCTTCCCCGGACCTGACCATGTATTTTCTGACGAGGTTTCTAAAACATGACACCCGAAATTATCCGCACGCTGGTTGAACTGCGCAGCAAAGTCGCCGGCTGGAAAGCCGCGGGCGAAAGCGTCGCCGTCGTGCCCACGATGGGTGCGCTGCATCAGGGGCACCTGAGCCTCGTACGGGCTGCAAAAGCGGCCTGCGACCGCGTGATCGTGACGATCTTCATCAACCCTAAGCAGTTCAACAACCCCGATGATTACAAGAACTATCCCCGCACCGAAGAAGAGGACGCGCGCAAGCTGATCTCGTTGAAGGCGGATGTGGTTTACGTGCCTGATGGGGCGCAGATGTACCCCGATGGCTTTGCGACGACCGTATCCGTCGATGGCATCACCCAAGGGTTGTGCGGTGCGCATCGGACAGGGCACTTTGACGGGGTTGCGACCATCGTGACCAAACTGTTCACCCAGACCCAAGCCGACAAGGCGTTCTTTGGCGAAAAGGACTATCAGCAGCTGCAGGTGGTCACCCGTCTGGCCCGCGATCTGGACCTACCGATCGAGGTCGTCGGTTGTCCGACCATTCGCGAAGAAGACGGGTTGGCCATGTCGTCGCGCAACCTGATGCTGTCGGATCGCGCCCGTACGTGGGCACCAGAATTGCACCGCGCGATGGAGGAGATGTCAGAGGGGCTGCGCGCGGGGGGCAATCTTGAAGTCTTGCGCGCGGTGGCGGTAAAGCGGATTGAACGCGCGGGATTTACGCAGGTGGAATACCTTGATTTGCGATCTGCCGACCGGTTGGAACTGATGACCACGCCCGACCGTCCTGCACGCTTGCTTGCAGCCGCTTGGTTGGCCGGTGTGCGGCTGATCGACAATATCGCCGTCGGATAACACAGCGAAACTAGACATAGCAAAGCGGGGCCCGATAAGGCCCCGCTGATCGCGTGCAATAGATAGGTCGGTGTTACTTGCCGCCAATGCTTAGCGCTGACGCCATACCGGGGGCCTTGGATTCACCGCCCAGCTTTTCACGCACTCCGGCTTCGATCTTGTCGCCGGTTTCCTTGTCGACATTACGCCAGTATTCAAAGGCGCGGACGAGCACCTTTTCACTGACACCGTCGCAGAGGTGCCCCACTACGTTCGACACCAGACGCGCGCGGCCGTCAGCGTCCATGACCTCGCGGACAAGCTTGCCAGCCTGGCTCCAGTCGTCATCATCAGGGCGCAGGGTATAGGCCTGACGCACCATTTCACCGTCGGAATACCACAGGCCAGCCTCATGCTGGTGCGGCTGCGCGGAGGGCCCACCGTAGGAGTTGGGCGCGTACACCGGATCAGAAACCTTTTCAGTCCGGCCCGCACCATCCTTTGAATAGCTATGCGTGGGTGACACGGGCTTGTTGACGGGAATCTGCTTGTAGTTCACCCCCAGCCGCGCTCGGTGCGCGTCAGCATAGGCAAAGCCGCGTGCCATCAGCATCTTGTCCGGCGACAGACCCACGCCCGGCACCATATTGTTCGGCTCGAACGCGGCCTGTTCGATCTCTGTATGGAAATCGGTAGGGTTGCGGTTCAGGGTCAGCTTGCCGACCTCGATCAGCGGGTAGTCCTCGTGCGGCCAGACCTTGGTCAGATCAAACGGGTTGATGCGATAGGTCTTGGCATCCTCATAGGGCATGATCTGCCACATGAGCGTCCAGCTGGGGTGGTTCCCGTCGCGGATGTTATTGAACAGATCGGCGCGGTGATAATCGCCGTTGGTCCCCGCCAGCTTGTCGGCTTCTTCCTGGCTAAGGTAGGCATTGCCGTCGCCCTGATCGGTGTGGAAGTGGAACTTGACCCAGAATTTCTCGCCCTCGGCATTGACCAGCGAATAGGTGTGGCTGGAATAGCCGTTCATCTCGCGCCAGTTTTTCGGAATACCGCGGTCGCCCATGAGATAGGTCACCTGATGCGCGCTTTCTGGCGACAGGGTCCAGAAGTCCCACTGCATGTCGTGGTCGCGCATGTTGTTGTCGGCGCGGCGTTTCTGGCTGCGGATGAATTGCTGGAACTTGATAGGGTCGCGTACAAAGAAGATCGGGGTGTTGTTGCCGACCATGTCAAAGATGCCTTCGTCGGTGTACATCTTGACCGAAAAGCCGCGCGGGTCGCGCCATGTGTCAGGGCTGCCGCGTTCGCCTGCTACGGTTGAAAACCGCATCACCACATCGCATGTCGCGCCGGGCTGAAAGATATTCGCCATCGTGTATTTCGACACGTCTTGCGTCGTTTCGAATGTGCCAAACGCGCCCGAGCCTTTGGCGTGGGGCTGACGCTCTGGAATGCGTTCGCGGTTAAAATTCGCCATCTGTTCAAGAAGATAGGCATCATTCAGCACGATCGGGCCATCGGGGCCAACGGTCAGCGAATGTTCATCGCTTTGAACGCGAATACCGGCGTCAGTGGTGGTGGGAGGGGTCTGCTTTTTATCGGTCATCTGTCGCTACTCCTTCAGGATCCTTGGGTTAAACCTAAGGAGAGCGCGGAAGGTTCCCGACCGGATGCATAAGATAGTTGTCAAATGGTGTGCAGGTTGCGCGGCTTAATGGGTCGCCGTGTGAAAGCGGATCACCTGCGCGTTATCCGCCGGATCTACAAGGAAATGCCCGCAGACGCCAAACACCTCGCGCAGCAGAGGTTCGTTCATGATCTCGGACGGGGTGCCAATGGCTCGCAGGGTGCCGTTTTCCAGCACGCAGATACGGTCGCAAAGGGTGGCTTGGTTCAGGTCATGCAGCGCGATGATGGCGGTGGTTGGCAGGCGCTGGATCAGCTCGAGGATCGACAGTTGGTGCCGGATATCAAGGTGGTTCGTCGGCTCGTCCAGCAGCAGCACTTGCGGCCTTTGTGCCAAGGCACGCGCGATATGTACGCGCTGTTGTTCACCGCCCGACAGCGTATGCCAGTGCCGGTCGCCAAAGCCCGACAGGTCCACATCCGCCAAGGCCTGCGTCACGATGGCATCATCCTGATGGCTCCACCCGCGCAGGGCCGACAGCCACGGTGTGCGGCCCAGTTCAACGGCATGGCGCACGGTGATACGGTCAGCCGTGTCGGCGTGTTGTTCGACCAACGCCAGCCGCTGCGCAATGTCGCGCTGGCGCATCTTTGCAAGCGGTGCGCCGTCCAGTTCGACCCGCCCGCGCGACGGTTTCTGAATACCGGCAAGCATATGCAGCAGCGTGGATTTACCCGATCCGTTCGGCCCGATCAGCCCCAGCTTTTCGCCCGGTCGCAAGGACAAGGACACATCGTTGACAATGGCGCGGTTGCGCACCCGCCAGCCCAGTTCGTGACACGACAGGATCATGGCGACGTCCTTTTGCCAATCAGGATCAGCGCAAACACAGGCGCGCCGACCAAAGCGGTAACGACGCCAATGGGCAGCACTTGGCCCGGTACGATCACCCGCGAAATCACATCGGCAAAGACCAAAAATACCGCTCCAGCCAGTGCAGATGCAGGCACAAGGATCGCGTGACGATGCCCTACGACAATGCGCATGGCGTGGGGGATCACCAGTCCCACAAAGCCGATCGCCCCGACCACCGAGACCATCACCGCCGTGACCAGCGCCGCCGTGCCGATCAGCAGCAGCTGCACGCGGCGCACCGGAATGCCCAAGGACGCGGCGCTGTCGCTGCCGAAGGTAAAGGCATCCAGCGCGCGGGCGTGCCACAGGCAGGCCAGCAGACCGATCATCGCGGCAGGCAACGCACTGAACACATCCGGCCAACGCACGCCCGACATGTTTCCCAAGAGCCAGAACATGATGGCGCGGGCCTGTTCCGCATTCGCGGATTTGGTGATCATCAGTGCGGTCAGGGCGTTGAACATCTGGCTGCCCGCAATGCCTGCCAGCACGATCACACCCGCTGCCCGCAGCCCGACGCCGCCCCCCGCCGCCTGCGCCAGCACGGCGACAAAGGCAAAGGCCACAAGCGCCCCGCTGAAGGCCCCGATGGACAGCGAGATCGCACCCCCCCCCAGCCCGAGGATGGTCACCGCGACGGCACCCGTCGACGCGCCCGCCGAGATGCCCAGCAGATAAGGGTCTGCCAACGCATTGCGCAGCAGCGCCTGCAACACGACGCCTGACAGTGCCAGACCGGCCCCGCAACACATCGCGACCACGGCCCGCGCCATGCGGTAGTTCCACACAATGCCTTCGTCGATCTTGTCGACCGCATAGCCCGCGTTCAGCACCTTATTGGCCAGCACTTTCAGCACCACCTGCGGCGGGATAGAGACCTCGCCGATGGCAGCACCAAACAGCAGCGCGGCCAACAGCGCGGGCGGGATAATCACCCACCAGTGCCACTGCGGTCTGCGCATTACGGGGCGGTCGATTGCGGTCATTCGGCCAGATCGAAACCGGACAGCGCGTCGGCCATCGTCTCGAGCGCATAGATCGCGCGCACGGTCGGGTCCATCGCATGGGCGTCCATGGTGATGATCCGGCCCTCTTTCACGGCGGTCATCTCGCGGGCGACGGGGTCAGTCATCAGGAATTCGCGCTTTTTCTCGATATCATCGGCCGGAAAGCGGCGACGGTCCATCTTGGCAAGAACAATGAAAGTCGGATCGGATTTCGCCAGTGTTTCCCAGCCTACCAGCGGCCATTCCTCGGCCGAGGTCACAACGTTTTCGACGCCAAGCTTGTCCATCATATAGGCGGGCACACCCTGCTGGCCGGCGACATAGGGGTCCGCCGCCATTTCCGACGCTGAGAACCAGAACAACGCTGATGTCCCCTGAGGCAGGTTCAGCGATTTGGCCTTGGCCACGGCCTTTGCTTCGCGCGATTGCAGATCTTGCAGCAGGGCGGCACCGGCATCTTGCGCGTTGTAGATCCGGGCAAGTTCCTCGATGCTGGTATAGAGCTGCTGGGTGGTGAACAGTTCAGATCGCGTGCCATCCGCCCCGACCGTATTGTCCTTTGCGGCGCAGTCGGTGGGCATCACATAGGTCGGAACGCCAACCTCGTGAAAGCTGTCGCGGGTGCCAACCATACCTTCGGGACCGACGTGCCATTCATACATGACGGTGACCAGATCGGGACGTTTGGCCAGAACGCTTTCAAAGCTGGGGTCATTGTCGGCCAACCGGTCGATGGCGGCGTTGGTTTCGTTGAATTCTGGCAGGACAGAGCTGAACCAGACCGACGTCCCCTTGATCCGGTCCTGCTGGCCCAGAAGATACAGGATCTCGGTCGTGGATTGCCCGATGGTCACGGTGGCCTCGGGGGCGCTATCAAAGGTCAGACTGTGGCCGCAATTATCGATGGTCAGCGGATAGGTTGTTTCTGCCGCCAGCACGGTGCTCCCTGCTAGAGAGGCGATCAGGGTCAGTCCGGTAAATGTCGCTTTTGCGCGTGTGGTTGTCATGTCGAAGGCTCCGGTTGGTCCGACGCCGGGGTCTTTGAATAGAAAGAGAAGGGGCCAGCAAAACGGCGCGCGGGCGCTAGGTGGTCTGCGCGTGTCGTAAGGCTCGGTCCCATCATCATCCTCTCCCGAGCAACCCCGCCCGGTGTTTCAGGTTCAGTGTCGGCAGGTCTCCTGACTGACGGATCGCGGCTGTCCCCGCCTTCCCGGGCCAAAGGGCCCAGTGGCATGATGGAGGTAGCTCACCGTCTACAGTTGCGGGGGCAGTTTCGGTTCATCCAAGACCAAGCTCGAATGGCGAATTCCCTATTATTTCCCGAAGGAAACCGACCGCATTTCGATGACAGTTGTTCCGGCACCCGTCAAGCCGCGTTTTGCACGCTGCCCTCGGCGTCAGACATGATTGGTGCGGCCCAGTCTTGCAGCGCCATGCCACTGCAGGCCCGAACCGACCGTCGGGTGGGCCAGTAACTGCGGCAACTATAGATTGGGGGAAAGTACAAGTGGCAGCCCGTAGGGGAGTCGAACCCCTCTTTTCAGGTTGAAAACCTGACGTCCTAACCGATAGACGAACGGGCCACTTAACTTGTGAGCGCTTCTTTAGGGAAAGCAGTAGCAAGGCGCAAGAGAAACTGCGCAGGAAAAACACGAAAATCGGGCGAAAAATTACATCTCGCGCAGTGCTCGTGTGGGGCTCACAAGGGGCGGTACCAGCCTCAAAGCGCGCTGATAAATAGCAGCGCAAAGGCCTATAAGTCTATGCTAATGCTGGAAAGGCACAAGTGGCAGCCCGTAGGGGCCTCTCAGAAGTGTACTATATCCCAATGAAATATGGAAGTAGGTGTCCCACGAAAACCGAATGCGGTAGAAGGGGAATCAATAGGTTACGACCTGGGTGTCCCACGCTCACATACGACCTTTGACCTGACATCGCGCATTAAGATCACAAGTTGAGAGAGACGACCGCACCTTTTATGATGGTCATTGGTACATAGAAGGGCCCCGTCCTCACTTGTGATTTCTAAAGGTCGCAACACTTTTATCTTTTGAGTAAGATTAAGTGTTTATTGCGAAATACCGTTTACGGACATTTTCTATGCTCAGAAAGAAGTCGGAGATGCGGGCTGAAGGCTGACGTTGGTCGTATCGCCCATCAGAAATCGATTCGGGTCGAAGGGGAGCGTCACATTCGGAAAAGCTAAAATTCCAATGCGATACGGTCAGCGGGAACATACAAAGTCTGAAAGTAGAATGGGCGTTGGTCTGTGAGGAATGTGCTGGCTTCGACTTCGAAAATTGGCACGTCTGTTGATAATTCGAAAAGCGCTGATTGTCTCGGGTCGATACCTCCGAGCGTTACCTGCCGCTTGCCTTGAATTGCGACCACCCCGAGGCGGGCCTCCAAAACCGTCCGAACGTTGGATTGTCGAAGCGCGTGTGCCGTGATGCTGGCCGCGGGCACCAATCGAGCGTCAAGGATCATCTCCGCGCCCACACACATTCCATCCGTTCCCTTTATGCTTCGTCGGATCACCGTATATTCTGGACAATGCCCCAAATGCTCGCACCAGCGGCCAGATGCGTCAGTGCTCGCAATTTCAATCCGTTGGTCAAGAATGCGAAACACGTTACCTGTCTCAATGGAGTGCATTCGGAAATGCCAAATACTGGACGGCAAGACGGAGCTATCAAGTACCCTTGTCCCATCGCCCCGTCGGCGCTTAATTAGGCCGAGATCTTGCACCTGCCCCAGTGCGGTCTGCACGGTTCCTATGCTAACCCCAAGGCCACGTGCTAAATCTGTTTCTGTAGGCAGACGGAAGCCAGCAGGTAGTGTGCCACTGTTGATCGCCCAGACAAGTACAACGCGTAGCGCTTGCCTTTTAGTCGCACCTTCGATCGCCATCTCGCGCTGCATTGCCTTTTTTAGCATTGGAGTGGGGTCTGTTTGATCGGTGATCGGCGCGTGCTGCTTCATTCGGCTTTCCTTTGAGATACCATAAATGCACGGACCATTACACCAATTGTAAGTGCGATAAACAGCAACGCAACAGGTGATAGGATAGCTTCGGCGTATTTTCCATTATAAAGAAGCAGCGTTTGACGTGTCCGTCGTCATATAAAATGGGGCATCAGAGCGGTTTGAGCATTGGAGGCTCTGGCTCGTATGTGTAGTTGATTATGCGGCTTGTTTTTGGTGTTGCAAGCGACGTTGGCGGATTGTCTGCTTCTTGATCTTTTCCCTTTCCCTCAGAATGGCTTTGTCGCGGCCAAAGTAGACGTCGGCTGGCGTGACGTTGTTCAGGCTCTCGTGGTAGCGCTGGTTGTTGTAGTATTCGACGAAGGCCCCGATCTGACGCTCAAGATCGCCTGGCAGGTAGTAGTTTTCCAGCAGAACCCGGTTCTTCATGGTCTGGTGCCAGCGTTCGATTTTGCCTTGGGTTTGT
>NZ_FNJD01000019.1 GCF_900103185.1 Sulfitobacter litoralis | reverse complement strand
CCGGGAGTAAAACGTTCCCATAAGTCTAAGATACTGAACCAAGGCAAGCATAATTTTGGGGCTGCTCAGTTTACGATCTCAAAGATTTGTAGACCGTTGCCCTCCCGATCCCAAGGTGCTTGGCAATTGCGGTCGCTCCCATGCCTGATTGACGTAATTCTTTGACCTTAGTGTCATCGACAACCTTCGGGCGGCCCTTGTAAAGGCCTTTGGCCTTTGCTTTCGCGATCCCCTCAGCCTGGCGTTTGCGAATGATGTTTCTTTCAAATTCAGCAAAAGCTCCCATCATCTGCAACTGAAGTGTGGCGAAGGCATCGTCCGATTTGGCTGAAAACGTAAGGCTTTCGGTTTTGAAGGTAATTGAAACGCCTTTGTCATTCAGTTTTTGTATTATCGATTGCAGGTCGCGGAGGTCTCTGGCCAAGCGATCGATGCTATGGACAATCACAGTGTCGTCTTCTCGCACCCATTCCAGCATTGCGTTGAGCGCTGGGCGGTCCTTGGCACTTTTGCCAGATAGCTTCTCTTCAAAGAGCTTATCAACAGATCCTAAATCCTGCCGGTCGAAATTTTGCTCTACGGTACTGACACGGCGATAACCAACAATCGACATGATGTCTCCTATGATACTAGATCTTTTCAGAATGCTGTCTACTAAATCTAAATCAAGTCTAAATGTGCACCTTTGACTTGGATTTCCTTTGTCTCCTCAGGGTAGACCTTTGTGCACAGCCGTCAATTCAATTGAGGCTACGCAACTCAAAAGCCAGATCGCTCACTTGCAAACGTACGAAGGTGGCAACGTCGTATTGCAACTCCAGCTTATCCATGCACAGCTCGCGACTAATTTACATAAAGTATTTGAACGGTTTTATGCAGATAGATGACTTTATTGAACGCTGGCTGGGTTCTGGCGGCAGCGAATTGGCCACGGCGCAGTCTTTTGCGATCGAACTTACCGAACTTTTGGGTGTGCCACGTCCTAACGTGTCGGACAAAGACGGCGACTTCCTCGACTACCGCTTTGAACGCCCTGTGACGCTGACTCATACCGGGCGCAAGCGGAATGGCAGGATCGACCTTTATAAAAAGGGTCACTTTATCCTTGAAGCCAAGCAATTCGCCGCCGCTGATACCAAAGGCAAAGACACGCTAGAGCTGTTCCTTGCAAAAGACGCGCCCAAGCAAACAGGCCATGGCAAACGCTATACGCCCAAATTCGACGACACCATGATGAAAGCGCGCAACCAAGCCGATAATTACGCCCGCGCGGTGGCCCGCGAGGACGGTTGGCCCCCCTTTCTGATGGTCGTGGACGTGGGCCATGTGATCGAGCTGTATGCAGACTTCTCGGGGCAGGGGCAGGGCTACAACCAATTCCCAGATGGCAACCGCTACCGCATTTATCTCGAAGACCTCCGTAAGACTGAAACCCTGGACCTGTTGCGCGCAATCTGGACGGACCCGACAAGCCTCGACCCTTCACTAAAAGCCGCCAAGGTCACGCGCGAAATTGCTACCCACCTGGCAGAGCTTGGCAAAAGCTTTGAAGGGCAGGGCCACGATAGCGAAACCGTCGCCCGCTTCCTGATGCGCTGTCTGTTCTCGATGTTTGCCGAAGACGTGGACCTGATCCCGCGCGAAAGCTTTACCGATTTGCTGCGCAAACTGCGCGGCCATCCGCAAGACGCCGAACATGCTCTGGCGGGCCTATGGGATGCGATGGACAAGGGCGAATATGCCCATGCTCTGCTGACAAAGGTCAAACGCTTTAACGGGGGCCTATTCAAAGACCCTAGCGCGCTACCCCTCAATAACCTGCAACTGGGCCTACTGATCGAGGCGGCGGAGGCAGATTGGAAACAGGTAGAGCCAGCGATTTTCGGCACACTTTTGGAACGCGCGCTAGATAAACGGCAGCGTCACAAACTGGGCGCGCATTACACGCCGCGTGCCTATGTCGAACGGCTGGTCACGCCCACGATCATGGAGCCCCTGCGCGAAGACTGGCGCGATGTGCAAACTGCCGTGCAGCGCTTGGCAACCGATGGCAAGGAAGAGGCTGCGCGCAAGTTGGTCCATGGCTTCCATAGCAAGCTGTGCGAAATCCGCGTCCTCGACCCCGCCTGTGGGTCTGGCAACTTCCTCTATGTCGCGCTGGAGATGATGAAGCGCCTAGAGGGCGAAGTCACCGCGCTATTGGAAGAACTGGGCGAAACCCAAGCCAGCTTTATCACCGTGGACCCCCACCAGTTCCTCGGCATCGAGCTGAACCCATGGGCCGCAAACGTGGCCGAGCTGGTGCTGTGGATCGGCTATCTGCAATGGCATTTCCGCACCCACGGGCAGGCGGCCCCGTCCGAGCCGGTTTTGCGCGACTTCAAGAACATCCGCAACGGCGATGCGGTACTCGAATGGGCAGGTAGAACGCCACGTCTGAATGGTGATGGCACGCCTGTGACCCGCTGGGACGGCGTGACCACGATTAGGCACAACGTGACCGGAGAGGAAGTGCCAGACCCCGCCGCGCGCATCGCCGTCTATGACTATGCCGAGCCAAAGGCGACGAAATGGCCTGAGGCGGAGTTCATCGTGGGCAATCCGCCGTTTATCGGGGCGTCACGGCTGCGCGACAGTCTGGGCGATGGCTATGTCGAGGCCTTGTGGTCTGCCTATCCCAAGATGCCGCAATCGGCTGATCTGGTGATGTTTTGGTGGGAAAAGGCGGCATTGGCCGCACGGGGCTGGAACGCCAAGACGGGCAAAGGCACGCGGCGCTTTGGGCTGATCACGACGAACAGCTTGCGCCAGACGTTTAACCGGAGGGTGCTGGAGCCACATTTGAACGATCCGAAAAAGCCGCTGTCGTTGTTGTTTGCGATACCGGATCACCCTTGGGTGGATACGCAGTTTGGCGCGGCGGTGCGGATCGCCATGACTGTGGGCGCTGCGGGCAATCGTGGTGGGCGGTTGCTGACGGTGGCGACAGAAAGCAAAGAGAAGAGTGAGGCGGACGGCCGTGCCGTGACCTTTGACCATCAGATCGGGAAAGTCTTTGCCAACATTCAAATTGGTGCGGATGTTGCTGGCGCTAGGCCACTAAACGCTAACCAAAAATTGGCAACCCGCGGAGTTATGTTGTTTGGCTCAGGGTTTATTGTATCTACGTCAAAAGCAATAGAATTAGGACGTGGGAAAGATGGCTTTGCGAACTTGGTTATTAAAGACTACCGAAATGGGCGAGACCTTTTAGCAAGGCCCAGAGACGTGATGGTTATTGATTTATTCGGCTTCACCGAGGAACAGGTTCGAAAAAAATCACCAGCTATCTATCAATACTTGAGGGACAATGTTTGGCCGGAAAGGTCACAAAATAACAGACCGTGGAGGCGTGACAACTGGTGGCTTTTTGGAGAACCTTTGGGCACTTTCCGACCTGCTTTGGCAGGCTTAACGCGCTATATTGTTACTGTTGAAACTGCGAAGTTTCGGACCTTCCAATTTCTCGATGGTCAAGTAATGCCAGACAACAAATTGGTAGCGCTTGCTTTGGAAAGCGCAGAAACTTTGTCTAGCTTATCATCACGGTTTCATATCGTTTGGTCTCTTGCTGCTGGTAGTTGGCTTGGAGTTGGAAACGATCCTGTTTACGCCAAAACCCGCTGCTTCGACCCATTCCCCTTTCCAGACCTCACCGACACCCACCGGTCCCACCTGCGCCAGCTTGGTGAAGACCTCGACGCGCATCGCAAGCGTCAGCAAGCTGCACACCCCAAGTTGACCCTGACCCAGATGTATAACGTGTTGGAAAAGCTCCGCGCGGGGGTCACCATCGAAGGCAAGGACAAAGACATCTATGACCAAGGCCTGATCGGTATCCTGCGCGACCTACACGACCGCATTGATGCCGCCGTGGCCGATGCCTACGGCTGGCCCGTGGACCTGAGCGAGGAGGAAATCCTCCTCCGCCTTGTCGCGCTCAACAAGGAACGCGCCGAGGAAGAAGCGCGCGGCCATATCCGCTGGCTCCGCCCCGACTATCAAAACCCCACAGGCCAGCAAGTTGCCAAAGGCAAAACCGGCGATATGGACCTGGGCGTGGTCGCCAAAATAGAAAAAGCCCCATGGCCCAAAACCATGCCCGAACAAATCGCCGCCGTGCGCGAAGCCCTTACCGAAATGGGCGAAGCCACCCCAGAACAAATCGCCCGCCGTTTTGTCCGCGCGAGGGCAGGGACCGTCGAACCACTCATGGAAAGCCTAGCCGCGCTTGGTCAGGCAGAAAAGGGCGGGGATGGTCGGTTTGCGGCCTAAACACCTGCGCCTCCGGATCAAACAATTAGATGCAAATACACCGCGCTACTGCGACTTGGAGTTGGCGTTGCAGGAAGGCGTTGGATTTGGCGGGGCGTGGTATTCCAGCCAGAAGGAGCATTGGTTGGGATGGCTGGGCGAATATGACGGACTGGGCGCGTATGGTCGGGCAAGCAATCCCAGACGCGATGCACGTTTTGTCTACAACCACATCCAATGCGCCCCAATGCTGCTATGGTTAGCAGAGGCGGTTCATGTCCCCAGTGATGATCTGGACTGTGCTTTCGAGGCAGTAGTCACCGCTCCAAAGCGAAACGCGAGCCAATGCGCTGCTCTGAGGAGGATCTTGCCTTGGGAAGCTGTATGCGAGAAATTAGTTGATCGAACACATGGGACCCTTTGGTCTCGGTTTCGAATGAACGCGAAGCGATAGAGAAGAAAAAGAACCACACCTCTTACAAGCCAGACCATGCTGTAAATGTTAATCACAGTTTGAATCGACCCGGTTTTACCGGAGACCTGTAGCTTCATTTTACGCGACCATATCGAGCACGTCGTGCTGTGCATAGAAGTTCTGTTCAGCCTCCGCTGGCGGGATGTTTCCGATGGGACCAAGTAGACGCCGGTTGTTGAACCAATCGACCCAGCCAAGGGTGGCCATTTCCAGATCCTGCATGTTGCGCCACGGACCCTGACGATGAACCAGCTCGGTTTTGTAGAGACCATTTATCGTTTCAGCGAGGGCGTTGTCGTAGGAATCCCCGACGCTGCCGACCGACGGTTCGATGCCAGCCTCAGCCAAACGCTCGGTGTAGCGAATTGACAAATATTGCCCGCCCACTGCCCGGCAGGGCATTGTGCAGCAATGTCCCGAGAGGGGCGGTCCGAATGGTGAACCAGTCCACTATTCTGGACGGGCCGTCGATCGTGCAGGGCCTGCTCCAAAGCATCCATTGCCCGGCAGGGTATTGCGCAGCAATGCACGATAGGGGAGAACAAAGTCCGTTTTGGCGGACCGTGAGACCCGCCACCCGACGATGCTATCAGCGAATGTGTCGACGACGAAGGCCACATAGACAAAGCCCTGCCACCCCTCTCGTGACATTGCTTCGCAATGCACTGCCGGGCAGTGGTCGACACGTAGGTAAAATCGCTGACCCACAGCAGGTTCGGCGCTGGTGCTCGAAACACCCGGTTCACCTTGTCGCGCGGACAGGGCGCTGACGTGTCAGGGATCGTTGTCTTGGCCACCTTTCCACGCACAGCACCCCGGATACCAACCTGTTTCATCAGTCTCTCCACTGTGCAGCGCGCGAGTTCAAAGCCCTCGCGCTTGAGCTGATGCCATGCCTTGCGGACCCCGTAGACTTGGTAATTCTCGTCCCAAACCCGCTTGATCTCGGGGCGCAGCTCCGTGTCACGCTGATGCCGTGCCGAAGCTTTAGAAGGATCCGCGAGGCATGCCAGACGGTGGTAGTAAGTTGACGGCGCGATCGGCAACACCCTGCAGATCGACTCGACACCGTAAACAGCCCTTTGATCGTTAATGAAGCCGATCATCGCTTGAGTGGGCGGTCGAGTTCCGTCCCGCTGCCCGGCAGCGCATGTAAACATGCGCGAGAGGGGGCGCAAAATAAGCTGACGCCTTGCGGAGAATTTCATCCGCCTGGCGCAGTTCACGGTTTTCCCGTTCCAGCGTCTTTATGCGATCACGTCCCCGGTTGTCATTCCGTCGCGCATGCCGCTGTCCTTCTCAGCCTGCTTGACCCATCCGCTCAAAGTCTGGGGAATACAGCCAATTTTGGGTGCAATGGCCGCAATCGCGCCCGCCTGCGTTTCGTATGAACCTTGATGCTCGAACACCATCCGGGCCGCACGTGCGCGGACCTCAGGCGAATAGCGATTTGCCATTTTGCTTTTTGTCATAACCATCATCCTAACTTAAGTTGATAGTCTCCGACAAACTCGGGGCGATTCAGTTGTGCCCTTGTCAACAAGGGTTTCACGGAACAAATCAGCATCGTACCCTCTGTCAGCGAGGAGCCATTTAGCCTCAGGCAAACCATTCATTAAGGCCGCCGCGCCGGTATAATCACTGACCTGTCCTGCTGTGATGAAGAGGCGGATTGGTCGTCCGCGGATGTCTGTGATCGCGTGCGGTTTGGTATTCATACCGCCCTTGGTCAGCCCGATCAGGCGTACTCGCCCCCCTTTTTAAACCGCAGGCTGGAGGCCGTACGATGTGCCTTGAGGTAGGTGGCGTCGATTGAGATGGTCTTGTTGTCGGGGGCCTGCTCGGCCAGCCCCATCCTGATCCGCGCGAACACGCCCATATCACTCCAGCGCTTCCAGCGATTATATAACGTCTTCGGCGGCCCATATTCGGCTGGCGCATCACACCAGCGTAAGCCATTGCGATTGATGAAAATAATGCCACTCAAAACACGACGATCATCCACACGAGCGCGCCCTCGGCTCTTTGGAAAGTTTGGTCGAAGCCGCTGCATTTGTGTCTCCGTCAGCCAATAAAGAGTGCTCATCATATCCCCTAAAACTGGGGGTCATGAATCACGACAGCGCCACAAGCTCAATCATTTAATGGGTCCTAACCCTAAGTGACTTTGCAAAACGATTGCGCGCGAAGGGCAAGCCACCCAAGGTCATTCTCATCGCAGTTGCTCGAAAGTTGATCGTATTGGCAAACTCATTGCTCGCCAAAATTGTTGTGTGGAACCCAGAAATTTAATACAGTTGCTAGGGGCACCTCAATCGGACACTCTCAGGGGCTATTCAGAGTATACAGCTAAACTGTATCCGAATAACTCATATGAAAGATATATCGTCCAGAATAATAGAAAGATCATGAATGTCATCTATTACTAAATAGTTACCTGATCCAAAATCTAAGTGGAGGCTATCAGTACCTTCAGAAACGTCAAAAAAGCCCAAATTCTTAACCGTAATTCCGTCTGCTCCCAGCACGCTTTGATCAATAACTAAGCTGTCTATATTATTCTGAAAATCAACTATCCGATCAAACCCACTACTAAAAATAAATGTATCGGCACCAATTCCTCCTAAGAGGATATCTGATCCGGCCCCCCCATCAAGGGTATCTTGACCTGAATTTCCCTTTAAAAGGTCTTGACCGTTTCCACCTTCAAGGAGATCCGATCCGTTTCCACCATGCATTGTGTCGTCCCCCGAGCCCCCGGTGATAATGTCATTATTAATTCCCCCGGAGATGTAGTCACTTCCCATTCCGCCTTATAAAATATCAGAACCAGCTTTCCCATACATGTAGTCATTGTTTGCACCACCAAATATGGTATCTGCGCCAGCTCCTCCTTCGAGAGTATCATTGCCAGTCCCACCGGATATTACGTCCGAATGCGACCCGCCGAAAATTTCGTCGTCACCTTCATCTCCATAAATAATATCCATACCGAAATTTCCGTAAAGTATATCGTTTTGCTCACCACCGCTAATGGTGTCGTACCCATCACCGCCATATATCACATCATTCTCCGAATTTCCTTTAAGAATATCCCAGCCATTGCCCCCCCAAATGGTATCGTCACCATTTCCGCCTTCTATAACGTCAGCGCCGGCATAGCCCTTTAGCTCATCGTTAGTTGCGTCTCCCCGTATGCTGTCATCACCATGTAAACTCGGTGGATAGGTCTCCAGTGTGTCAACCTTGATATCCCCGAGAAATTTAATATCTTCAAAGTTTAGGGGCTTAAAATCAATAGAGCGTACGATTAAAAGTTCATCGTTTGAACTTAAAACGCATCCATCTGATGTGACTTCATGCAATAAGCCTAAGGGACTACCCGTACCCTCCCACTCAGATATATCGATATAGTCTTCAGTGCTAGAGAAGTCACTTATGGTATCACTTTCACCGTCCAAGCTAAGGACAAAATAATCTGCGCCTTGACCGCCGGTCAGTGTATCGCGACCGGTGCCGTCACGCAGAGTGTCCGATCCATTTCCCCCAGAAAGGAAGTCATCGTTCTGACCACCGATAAGAACATCGTTCCCTAACCCCCCGGCCAATTGGTCATGCCCCCATCCGCCATTTAGAAGGTCGTTTCCGCTACCCCCTTCGAGAATATCATGTCCCAATTCACCACGAACCGTATCATCCCCATCGGCACCCGATAGCTGATCATTTCCACCACCGCCTCTTATACGATCATCGGCAATCCCTCCGCTGATCGTATCATTCCCATCTGTAATATATTGTAGTTCCAGCCAAACCAGATCCCACGCCTTGAGCTGGAACGAAATGGTGTCATCCAGATCTTTCTCGTCAGATAGGTAGGAGATAACAGGCGATGACATATCGCTAGTCGCTTCTCCATCATCGCTATTCATGGTTGATATCATCGTGAAATAGGAAGAGGTGGGTGCGAAATCACCAAGATTCAAGCTAACGACTTCATCACGATTGCCGCTTCTTTCGGCCGCAAAAATCGACATGGAACCACCGCTCTCAAAGCCATGAATATCAATCTGACCGTCGATTTCAAAATCGAATAGTGGCTTTTTGTTTATTGCTGCTTGTGAAAGCCACGAAAATGCGACCCCGCCAAATGTCAGGCTCTCATCTACGCTGTTTATTAAGGTTCTATATAGAGCGGAGGGGTATCCGAATGTTGTCGGCCAAAAATTTGCACCATCAACTCCAAATGAGGCCATCTCAAAGAAAGCCTCCACCGTACTATGTGCATATTGCAAACCGCTTGAGTTACCGGCGTTTAAACTACGATCATCCGAACGAATATTTCTCGGACCCCACTCGCTAATAAAGTACTCCAATTCATTCGAGCTTATATGAGCCTTGAACGTTTCAGGCACATATGAAAGAGCATAGTTTCGTTGTTCATCGATTTCTGCGAATCCTCCATCGAAATAAACGTGATCCACGATTCCTGATAGGATATCGATAGAATTTTCGTAATTTATAAATTGGTCTGCAATTTGTTTTGTTTGATCAGTCGCGGATCCTTGTCCAGGAAGTGTCTTTCTAATCCAGTCATTTGGAACCTCGCCCTCATGCTCGTTAAGCATGACAATATCATAGCCTCCTTCAAGGTGAGGCTTGAGAAATACGTCGCGATCGCTACTTGGGCTATATCTATTCGCCCCACAAGTGATTTGAGCAATCGAACCGATATCTGGATAGCTTTCATGCAAAAATACTGTTAATTTTGCCGCCAATACTCCGTACTCGGAAGCAGTCATTATTCCGCTTCCCCAAAATTCGTTTCCAATTTCGAATTTTGATATTGTTACTTCTTTTTGTTCTGCTAGGTATTGAGCCTGCTCAATGTACCTTTTGACATTTTCAAGATAGGCTGGGTCAAGATCTGTACGGCTCCCGTACGTTCCATCTAGTACGGCGTCCCCCGCAGAGGTTGTGAAAGCCACGCGGGTTGGAATTACTAGCTGTACCTGAGCGTCTACTTCAGACGCTACCGAAAAAAACTCACTCAGAGAAACGAGATTTTTATCCGCCCCATTCTCATCGACATATGACGTTGCGTCCCAAATACCTGTATTAAATGATACATCTGTGAAAACACTTTCAGTTACACTTCCCCCAGGGAATCTTAAGTTGGTGGTTCCAGTTTCCTTCAGAACAGACAGAAGATTCTCGTCGCTAAAGAATTCATAATCGTATGTTGTTACGAAGTTCGTGCCGAACATAGCTTCACTTACAACATCCTTAGAAAAACTATCTGTTTCAATTACGGTGAAATTCTTCATCTGCAATCTCCTCTGCTTGAAGGTTGCGTCTGTATTCTGCCGGAAATTTGTCGGCAATTCCTCCTGATTGTGTTCGTAATGTGCAGAAATACTATAATTTTACATTTGTTTAGGGGTTTGATGGTGTAAAATCTCACCCGCTAGGACGTCGATCTGCCAAGATCGTTTTGGTCTTTGCAGTGAATACAGGTGTTCACGTGGCCCACCACCCTGAACCGCCCCGGTTTTACAGGAGGCTGTCAAGTTCTTCTTAGACGATTTTATCGAGCGTGTTCATGTCTGTATAAAACGCCTCCTCAACTACCGTCGGTGTGATATATTCGAGAGGTTCAAGCAGGCGGCGGTTGTTGAACCAATTAACCCGTTTGAGGGTTTCCCATTCGACGGTATCTGAGGATCAGTTCTGCTTTGAACAAGCCACTCATCTTCACTGCCAGCGCCCCGAAGCTCCTATGGTAATCCCCCCATTTTTAACGGGGTCCAGCCGTAGAATTCAGGCGGTTGTTTTCAGTTTCATGGCGGGTGTCATGCCGCCGATACCCATGTTGGGTCGCTCGTTGTTGTAAGTCCAGAGCCATTCAGTTGCTTGGTCTTGTGCCTCCTCAATGGTTTCGAAGATGTATTGCCCAAGCCGTTCGCCGCGAACGGTTCGGTTGTCTTGCGTATCAATCCAACAGCGACGTGGCTGGCCATGTGCGTGGCGATGCCGCTAATAGCTGGATGTGGGGTCTTCATGATGCCGTCTTTGCTAAGAATGCCCAAGCACCGATCCAAGGGGACAGGACTGTGACTGTGATGGGGCGCACTCGCAAGCCCATGCAAAAAGGCTTTGTCGAAAGCTTCAACGGTAAGATGAGGGATGAATGTCTGGACGAGCATCTGTTCGACAGCCGGCATCACGCCCGCCGTCTAATCGCGGCATGGCGCAATGACTTTAACCATCACCGCCAGCACACAAGCCTCGCTGGCCTGACGCCAGCGGAATATGCTAATCGGTCAAAGGAAGACCAATACCTGAACAGAGCTAGCTAATAATAGAGGATTCAATTGCGACTCGGTCAAACCCAGCATCGTTACTTCTGGGTCTCCGGCAAACAAGGGGCGGTTCACTCAACTCATATCCCGTTAACCATATAGTATAATAGGCGTGCTAATATGAACTTGGTGAGAGCAGTCACCCACTAAACTTATCAAATCAAAACTACTATTAAAAAATTTCACCATGCGTGTTCCGTGTTGAGACCTAGATTTCAGATCGAGCACGCATGCCGTGAGCCTCAAAAATTCCTTCAAAAATTGTGTAGGCTCCGGCCTACAAAAGAACAGACTAATGAAGCCGTTAGTCACAGACAAACAGATCATAGCAATTATCAAGGAACCGTAAGCTGGAGAAAAGACTATTGATGTGTGTCAGCAGCATGAAACTGTTTAACCCGAAGCGGCTGCGCATTGTCGCCCGTCGACTTCGAGAACAGACACCATAATATAAACCATGAAGGTGACTGGGAAACTAGGGGCTACTCACATTGCACCAATGGAAGCTTGGGATGCGTTCAATGTAAACATGATCAAATCCGATAAATTCGCTTAAGGAAACTTAACAGTTTCCGGCAAAACCGAGGCGATTAACTTCCGCGAACTTCGATGCCTTCATGCGTTTCCGATTCTTCTTCAGCTAAGGAGAATCTAGCGGAAAACACTAGTTATAAACGTGGGCTTTTGGGGGCACAGCGAGTAGTATTGATACATCATACAGTCTTTTCAGTTTTCCCGGAACGCGCGCGAAAAGTAATCAGTTAACGGTTTCAGCAGATAAGAAAGCGGTGTCCTGTCAGCGGTTCTAATAAACGCCTCCACCGGCATGCCCGGCAGTAAAATCGTCCCTACTGGCAGCCTATCTAGCTCGCCACGAACAAACGCAATTTCTGTGCTAAAATAGGTTTCCCCGGTGAATGAATCATCCACCGCATCTGGCGAAATCCGTAAAATCTCTCCTTCCAATTCAGGCGTAGAGCGCTGATCGAGCGCAGTCATGCGTAGGTTTACGACTTGGCCCACGTTAATCTGATCCACTTGTGTGGGCATAACGCGCGCGACGATCACCAGCGGGCGGTCTTGTGGCACAAGATGCATCAATGGCTCGGCGGATTTTACGACCGAGTTCGGCGTCTGTACGAGCAATTCATAAACGATGCCCGACACAGGTGCGCGAATATCCAACCTTTCAATTTCAGCCTTAAGCGCGAGACGCTTCTCAACCAGTTCTGTTTCGCGATCGCGTAGATCACGCAGGCTTGAGATAGCTTCCTCACGCATATTGGTTCTCAGCATTAGTACTTCAATGCCGATTTCAGTTATCCGTTGTTCAGCTTGAGCTTTCGACGCTATGAGTTGGCCAATCTGACCCTGCAGATTGGCTTTTTCACGCTGAAGCTTTGAAAAGGCTGTCACCTTTGATAATCCACGCTTTAACAAGAACTTCTGGCCGGCTAGCTCTTCTTCTAGTAGCGCTAACTGACGCTCGAGCGCTACACTTTGTGCCTCGATGCCTGTGATCTGCGAGGCGACCTGATCGCTACGTTTGTTTAGATGCTCGGTACGTCGGGCAACGGTGGCCAGACGCGCCGCAAGTAGGTTCGACTGTCCCTCCATTAGCTCTATCAGGTCCTTATTGTTGTTAGCTGCGGCCTTCAGCGCTTTCCCGAATTTAATCCGGCCCAGACTGTCGCGCTCTGCCTCTAAACGCCCGCGGCGCGCCATTAATCCGTAAAGTTGACCCTCGACGATATTCAAACGAGATGAGAGTTGCTGCGGCTCCAGTCTGAACAGCAGATCACCGGCGCGCACTATGTCACCGTCATCAACAAGTATTTCCAAGACCACGCCACCAATTTCGTGTTGTACAATCTGTCGGTCGCCGTCCACTTTGATCTTGCCGGGAGCAACAATTGCCCCAGCGATCTGAGACGACATGGCCCACATAGCAAAACCGCCGAGAAGCGCGAACAGCGCAATATAGCCTACTGCAACAATACGAAACGTCGAAAACGGCTGCGACCCCGAAACGCTCAACGCACAGCCCTAGTTGGTTTGGGTGCCGCTTGAATTTGGGTGTGGTTTTTTACCAATTCCGCCAGAACCTCCTCTCTAGGCCCAAAGGCCACTCTTGCGCCGCCTTCGAGGACTAGTAAGCGATCACATTGCTGGATAGCTGCGGGCCGATGCGCCATAATCAGGACAGACCGGTTCTCTGCTTTCATCTGGCAAATGGAGTGATTCAACGCTAGCGACCCTGAGTTGTCGAGATTGGAATTGGGTTCGTCAAGTACTACAATTACGGGGTCGCTATACAGCGCGCGCGCGAGGCCGATCCGTTGCATTTGTCCCCCTGAAAGGCGTATTTGGCCGGCTTTAATAACCGTGTCATAGCCTCGAGGCAGCCCAAGGATCATCTCGTGAGCGGCGGCGCGTTTTGCAGCAGAAATTACTTTTTCGGTATCAGGTTGGGTTGAAAGCCGAGCTATATTCTCGGCGACCGTACCATCAAATAATTGAATCCGTTGGGGTAGGTATCCGACATGTAAACCTAATATCTCGGATCCATATTGGTCGAGCGCCGCACCATCTAAGCGGATTGATCCACTTGAAGGTTGCCATACTCCTGTCAGTGCGCGGGCCAGTGTGGATTTACCTGATCCGGATGCCCCGATCACGCCGACAGCCTGGCCTGGCTCAAGAGTGAAGCTAACCGACTTCAGTGCGGGAAGTTTTTCACCTGGCGGGGCGATAACTAACGCACGAACCGTCAGATGTGCCCTAGGCTTTGGAAGAGCTGTCTTAGGCTCCTCAGGGGCGACTGCGTCAAGCAATTGCGCAATATTTCTCCATCCGGTGCGGGCTCGCTGTGCAACTTGCCATTGACCAAGTGCCAATTCGACAGGTGCAAGCGCGCGCCCCAATAGGATAGATCCCGCGATCATCCCGCCTGCAGTCATTTCGTTTTGAAGGACTAGCCAAGCACCCATACCAAGCATCGCTGATTGCAGAAATAGCCGAAGTGTCTTTGTGATCGATGTGAATGTCCCGCTAATGTCAGTTGTTCGAAGCTGTGCTTCCAGTGCGCCGCCTCTGGGATAGCGCCACCGCTTAAAGGCTGCGTCACGCATGCCCATGGCTTGCACCATCTCAGCCTCGATCCTGATCTGATCAGAAAAGGCTCGTGCCATTTGACCCTCAGCTGCAGCTTTAGCTTGTGGACGACGAGACAATATTTGGTTGGCTACAGTGATCACTACCAAGCTGAAGGCACCGATTACAGCAAGCCACCCCAAAATCGGGTGAAAAATAAAAATAGCTGCGAAAAATATCGGGCTCCATGGCAAATCGAATGCTACCATCATGACCGGCGACATGATCAACCGTTGCACAGATTCAAGATCTTGCAGCGCAGCACTGGTTTTGGTATCCGGAGCAACGGCAGATTTACGCACGACCGCATCGAATATCCGTCCATCCAAGGCAAATTGAAACCGCGCACCAACGCGGGCCATTATTCTGCCGCGGACGTAGTCCAGTAACCCCATTACCCCATATAAAAATAGCAACAACAGCGACAACGCAATTAGTGTTTCTTCCGAGCCGGAACCGAGCACACGGTCGTAGACCTGCAGCATATACAATGGTCCGGTTAACATCAGCAGATTTCCAAACAGGCTGAAAAACCCGACCGAAAAATACAGACTGCTTGTGCTATTCCGAATCTTTCGCAGTTCATCGTTTCCACCGGGAAAAGCATCATTAGGCATAAGGTTGCCAGACACATAATAGCATGGGTTAACTTAACGCCTTTGGCTTGAAATTTAACATTCCCTCGACTTAACTTGAAAAAAGTTTAAAGTGAGTGAAGAGAAATGAAGTGGTCCTACTTTTTAGGACAGGTTTGCGGCTCAGCTAAGATATAATCTGGTTGGTTTTATGCGGCCTTCTGCGTCCGTTCTGTTGTGAAGAAAGCGTCGTCGGGTGATCGTTTGTCGAGAGCGTTGTGAGGCCGCTCGATGTTGTAGAAGCTGATCCAATCTTCGATAACGCGTTTGGCCTGGAACCGGCTTTGTTGCACAAATCGGGCTGAGGTTGGACTTCCCCTTACCTCAGACGGATTTAGCCTACGGGGTCGGTACGGGGTATGCCGAGAGCTGTGAAGCCGTTTAGGATCGCGGCACGGATTTGGATCTCCGCAACTTGCCGGTCGAAGTCACGTGCCGAGAGGCGCTGACCGAGCAACTTCACTCAATGCATCCACTGACCGACAGGGTTATGCGTAGCATGATCCCGAGAGGTTTTGTTTCGACGCGGCTGCGGCGGTGGTACCCGGTCACCTGTCGCCACAATGCACGACCCAGATACTTTGAGGATTGGACGGCTTCGTTGCGTGCTTTGGCCCCGGGCGTATCGGGCTTCCACAGCTTGGCATTCTTACGCGGCGGTATGACGGCATGGGCATTTCGTGCTGCAATCGCATCATGGCATTTGCGCGTGTCGTAGGCTCCGTCAGCAGTGACGCTCCCGAGGCTTTGATCCGGGGGGATCTGATTGAGTAGGTCAGGCAGCATTGGAGCATCGCCGACACCGCTGCTTGTTACCTCAATGGCCCGTATCTCCAGCGTTTCCTCATCAATCCCTATATGGATCTTGCGCCATAGGCGGCGCAGTTCAGGTATCGCTCACATCCATTCACCTTCGCCCTCCGCCTTGATGCCTGTGCTGTCCACTGCCCGGCAGGGCATTGCGCAGCAATGTCCCGGGGGGGAAACAGCAGGTGCAGAGGACCTGCTGATCCTTTGTACGGGATAGCGACAGACAATGTTTTTTGACGACGTCACAATGTACTGAAGTCCGGCACCGCCCAATCCAGCCCAACCAATTTCAGTAGGCTTTCCACAAACCCCGTCGTCTGCCTCAACGGCAGGCCGAACAAGACTTTGAGGGTCAGACAGGCTTGCATAGCAGCAACTCTGTAGATTTGCTGACGCCCCCTTCGACCAGACCCGACCGCTTCCCACGTCATCCCTGGATCAAACCAGATGGATAGCGATCCTCGTTGTTTGAGTGAAAAATTGTACTCCGCCCAGTTCCGGGTCTTGTACTTCGTCTGTGTCCAGCTGCTCATAGCAGCCTGCTACTATACTGGGTTCATACAGTGGATCCTACAGGACGCGATTTGTGCAACAAAGCCGTTGAAAGGTAGCAGATAGTAAATAGGATCACCGGCTACGCGTAGAGTGGTATCTTATGTGGTATGTATAAGTCGTAGTTGCTTTAATTGCATTATTGTCAAACTCTTAACAGAGTTCGATCGCGGACACCTCCTCCGCCAATCCCCCCCCACCGCAAATCCCGAGCCAACTATAATTTCCACCCTTCGTATGACCGGCGCGACGGCGCGTGTTGTGGCTTGGTACCGCGGTACGATCTCGTAGGTCCAAGATATAGGAACAAAGGTTGGTAGATTGTCCCAGCTGCGCTAGCTCAGTCTCAACGACGACTTGTCACGCGGGTGCGTGACGCCGGAATGGAGAGTGTTTTGATCAATCTGAGATATATCGCGGGGCTGTTGGGCGCGCTGCTGATTTTTGCAGCGCCGGTTTGGGCGCAAGATAAGGAAGAGGCTTGCGATAGCGCGCATTGGTATTGCGTCGAGGCGCTGAATGTCGGCTTGCCCGCTGTGCCGTCGGAGATCGATCGGGAAACTCCGCGCGCCACGATGGAGAGCCTGGTGCGGGCGGTCCGGCGTGATGATTGGGTCGGTGCGGCGCATCTGCTTGATCTGTCGGATATACGGGAAGACCGCCAACAGCAGGTCGGCACCTCGCTGATCCGTCAGCTTGAAACCGTGATCAGCCGAAAGACCGTGATTGATTGGGATAAACTGCTGGACCGGCCCGATGCGCTGGACGCGACGGCGACGTCTGATCGCGCGATGGCGGGGACGCCGCGCAAGTCCTTGCTGTTGTGGACGCTGGATATGGAGGACTACCCTGCCTCGATCCGTCTGAACCGGATCAAGGCGGAGGACGGGGAGCCGGTCTGGGTTTTCTCGCGTCACACCGTGCAAAATATCCCGCGTCTTTACGAGCGCTACGGTCCCGGCCGACTTGAAACGATGCTGCCGGACGTGCTGACACAAAACACTGTTGTCGACCTTGCTCTGTGGGAACTGATTGGTCTGCCAGTTCTGATCGTGCTGGCAATCTATGTGGCGCGTCTGGTCTGGCTTCTGACCAGCTGGGTCGCACAGCGCATACCGTCGCGATTGGCGCAGCAGATGCTAAACTCGGTGCGCGGGCCTGCCTGCGTTGTTGTCTCGACACTGTTTGTGATGGTGCTCGAGGCCAAGATATTCTCGTTTTCGGCAGAGTTGACAACGATATTGGTGCCGACGGCGTGGCTGGGTCTAATCGGTGCGGGGCTGTGGTTTGTGGTCAACTGCGTCGAGGTGATCTTGGATCATCTGACGAAGGTTGAAGAAACCGACCTGACCCTCAAGGAGGAGGTGCACAAGCGCACCACCGCGACCCGTATTTCAGCCGCGCGTCGGGTGTTCGTTGTGGCGGTGGTGCTGGTTGGTGGCGGTATATTCTTGTCGCAAACCAATGTGTTCCAGAACCTTGGGCTAACGCTGTTGGGCACCGCAGGTGCCGTTACGCTGGTTTTGGGCTTTGCCGCGCGTAGCATCCTGAGCAACATCATGTCATCGCTTCAAATCGCGTTGAACGGGTCCGCCAAGATCGGCGACCGGATCGTGTTCAACGATGCGCTGTGTCATGTTGAACGGATCCATTTCACCTATGTCCAACTACGAGACTGGGACGGAACGCGGCTGGTCGTGCCGGTGACTGAATTCGTTTCCACGCCATTCAAAAACTGGACCATGCAGGAGCCCGAAATGCTGCGGATCGTCAAAATTAAGCTTTCTCACGCGGCTGATGTTGATGCGCTCCGCGATGCTTTTGACAAGGTGATCGACGAGATGGAAGATAAATACATTGGTAAACGCGATGACGCTTGCGTGCGGGTCGGCGGGCAGGATGTCTTGGGTATGGAGGTCTGGTTCCTTGTTCCCTGCGCCGATCCCAATACCTCGTGGGAGGCAGCCTGCGATGCACGCGAAGGCATCGTGGCTGAAATTCACAAGCTCGCTGAAAAGCAGGGAGTGGAATATTTTCCGCAAGTTTCGGCAGCAGAGGCCAGCTAGGCGCTGCTACATCACAGGTTGTTCGGCACCCCTAGACATAGAAAAAGCCCCGCTGAATTAGCGGGGCTTTTGTGTGCGTAGGGTGGCGGGCAGGGCCAGCCAACGTCGGCTTAGGCAGCAGCTTTGTTCACGCCGCCAGTTGCAATCTCGGTCATGCGGCGATCGCCGTCATAAGTTTGATCCAGACATTCTTGCAAGACCGCACCGTCTTCGTCTTTGCCCAGACGGTTGGCGAACGCCACGAGGCAGCCGTAACCGGCTAGCGCATAGTGTACCATACGTTGGTACTGCGTGATGATCATCGCGTCGCGCACATCGTCGTCGCCAAAATCTTCGTTCAGGACGTGCGCCTTGGCCTCTGCGACCAGACCTTCCATGCCTTTGCAATGTTCGCCGCTTGGCTTGATGTCATGGGCGTTACAGATTTCGGCAAGCTTTTCCATACCTTCACTGATGCCATTCGACCCCGCGATCAGAGCTTCGGACAGGTCTTTGTCCGTGGCGGCGCGACCAAGTGCGACGACCACATCAAGCGACTGTTTGTTGGCGCTGTACATATCTTGCAGTTGGTCGTGGTACACGTCTTTTAGGCTGTTCATCGACATATCGATCTCCTCTGGGATGTGATTGCATTCGGTGTCAAACGCCGCAGCGTCCGAATGTGTTCCATGCTGTGTTCAGCGATTATTCGCCTCGCGCGTGCCTATATACACCCCCCGATTTTCACCGGCTCGTCGCAGATTTTTTATTGCTTCGGGCGTGTGGGTGCGGAACGAAATTCAGCACCGGCCGTTGGTCCCTCGATGACAGGAACGTGACCAACTAAGGAGAATTCGAATGCATGGAGTTTTTTACCTCATCGGCCTGATCGTGGTCGTTCTCGCCGTTCTCAACCTAGTCGCCTAATCAAAAGGAGCGCACCATGACTGATCACAAAAATAGCAATCCTGCCGGCGCGCAGGACCTGAATGAAAAAGCAAAAGCAACCGCAGCTTCCGCCACGCAAGAGGCGAAAACTCGGGCCAAAGATGTGGCCGATACCGTTGCTTCCGACGCCGCACGCTATGCAGACGACGCCAAGGGTGCCGCTGCAGACGAAGTTAAGGGCGTGGCCAGCGCATTGCGCACTGCAGCCGACGAATTGCGCAGCGGTTCGCCGCAAGAACGTACCTTTAGCCAGCTTGCAGACGGCCTTGCCGATGCATCGGATTCGATGCGCGACAAAGATCTGGGCGAGATGGTTGGTGCTGTCACCGATTTTGCCAAGCGTAACCCGTTTGTCTTTCTAGGTGGTGCCGCATTGGTGGGCTTCGCCGCAACTCGTTTTGCCAAAGCCTCCGAGACGGGTGCCCGTGGTGAGCGCTATGCCTATGAGGGCCGCGACATGGAACGCCCCGTTCCAACCGAGCGTACGCAGGGTCTGAACACCAATGATGTGGCCGCACCTGCCGTGAACACTACCTCGAAGGGGGGCACACAATGACCACCGATCCTAATAAATCCACAGGAAGTTTGCTGAGCGATGCACTGACCCACGTCAGCTCGCTTGTGCGCAGCGAGGTCGATCTGGCCCGTGCCGAGGTGAATGAAAATCTGAAATCAGCGGGCGCTGCCATCGGTTTGATCGTGGGGGCCGTCATTGTTGCTTTGACAGCATTGAACGTACTGACTGCGGCGCTTGTCGCGGCCTTGACCGAGGCAGGCATTCCCGCCGGCTGGTCTGCATTGATCGTCGGCGTTGCCTTTGCCTTGATCGCCTATCTGATGGCGAGCAAAGGCACCAGCGCTCTCAAGCTCAGCAGCTTGGCACCGAGCCGTGCCACTAAAAACGTAAAGCGCGACGCGCAAGCCGTGAAGGAGGTTTACAATGACAAATGATAGCCGCACGCCCGAAGAAATCGAACGCGAGATCGAACGTGAACGCGCCGGACTGACCAACACCTTGGATGATCTGCAAGATAAATTCTCGGTAGAGACAATTGCCCGCCAGTTTTCGGATCAGTTCCGTGAACATGGTGGTGACATTGGACGGTCGGTCACCGACGCGGTGAAGCGTAATCCAATCGCGCTGGCGCTGACCGGGGCAGGGCTGGCATGGCTGATGGCCGGCGACAGAGCCCCGGGCCGTGACCGTATGGGTACACGTGACAGCTATGACCACCGTGATCCGCGCAACCGCACAAACTACTATGGCGATCGCGACGACCACAGTGGTTTGCCCGTCGCCGCACAGCAGCATGGCGTGATCCCCGCAGGACAGCGCCGCGATCTAGGGCCACAGCCCGGTGATCCGTCCAAACCCTACTATTCGGGCGAAGTCGCACGGTCAGGTGATGTGCCATCTTGGGCACGCCATGACGATGACGACGACACCCCCGGTCTGGCACAACGCGCAGGCGACGCCGCATCGCGCGCAGGTGGTCGCGTATCCGGTGCCGCGTCCAGCGCAGGGTCGACCGTTGCGGGCAAGGCGAAAGGAGCCGCAGGTGCGGTGTCTGATGCCGGTCATTCCGTTGCCTCGGGCGCACGCGACTTCACGTCTTCCACCGCTGATCGCGCCGCGCAGCTACGCCGCCGCCTGGCGGAGGGGACCGAGGATCTGTCCGAAGCCGCACGTGAACGCGTGATTGCAGCCCGTGAAAGCGCCGTGCGTGCACGTGCGTCAGCAGCATCCTATGGTCGCGAAGGCCGTGATCGCGCGGTCGATATCTTCGAAGATCAGCCCTTGGTCGTCGGTGCGCTTGCACTGGCCGTCGGGGCCGCCATTGGCGCGGCATTGCCGCGTAGCCGGACCGAAGACCGTTATATGGGTCAGCACCGCGACCAGCTGATGGCCGATGCAGAGCGTATCTTTGCGGAAGAGAAGTCGAAGCTGGGTAAGGTTGCGCAGGCGGCATCGGACGAGGCCAAGAAAGTCTTGCGCGAAACCAAAGAAGATGCGGACGCCGCTGCCCCCGGTTCCTCAGCTGCAGATGCGTTCGTCGAAAAGGCCAAGGCTTCCGGTCAGCGCGTCGTTGACGCGGCAGAGGCCGAGGCAGACAAACAGAAGGTTGGCGACATCAAAAAGTCCTGAGGTCTCGGTTGAACAAATCGAAAAGCCCGCGCTGGTAAGCGCGGGCTTTTTGCATGTCGAACTAAGATTAACGGTGACCCACGCGTGACGAGCTTACGGCAGAATTACCCGAACCCCGGGAATTTCTTGGATACGCGCGAGGTCTTCATCATAGACCTCTGTCATATCCTCGACCAGTTCTTCGGTCCAGTCGGGCATATCCAGCTCTTCTTCAAGCGCGTCATCTATCGCGTATTTATCTAAAAACGCGGCAATCACCCGCTGGTGTTGGGCCGCAGTGATTTCAGGGTGTGCGGCCAGATAAGACGTAAAGCGTTTCATCCCCTCCGGGCGCATAATCGTTTCGAGCAGGTCAAACTCCCCCTTGAGCGGGGTCGTGGCAGGCAGACCCGCCATGTCGCGCATGATATGTCCCCAGATCAGCGGCGCATCTTCGTTGCACCAGACCGTGATATTAATCTCAGGGGCGGAATCGCGCAGCAATCCCAGCGTGTCTGACCAGCGCACATCCAACGGATCCTTGTCGCCCCAGAACTGTGTCGGAGATTTGTCAGCCGCCACATCATAAAGCACTGGCAAAAGCGTTGCCGGATTGCGGATCCCCATAAAGATCTGCAGTTCGTCATCGGGAAACAACTGTGCCATCCGCATCATACGTACAGGGGCGGCGGGATAGAGCATCCCTTCGACAACAGCCGTAGCGGGGGTGCGAAAGAAATTCGCGTCGGAAAAGATCACCCGATCCGCTTCTGACTCCCCCATGACCGCGTCCAGCAGCACATCCCGCGCCCCGTCAGCAGCCGAGGATTTATGCATCGCATTCAACGTATCGCGAAACAAACCGCGGTAGGTGCTGGGGCTTGGCGTATGTGTTCCTGCCTGGGTCAGTAAATCATGGTTAGATTGCAGGCTTTTCAGCAATCTGTCTTCTTCGGTGTAATGGCCACCTGTGTGCAAAATCAACTGCATGAACGCTTTCCCACCCCTACTGGTACCTGCATTCCAATAGCCTTTTGCGGGACTTGTGTAAAACTGCAAAAAATTGACATTTCCCCTCTTGCACGGCCCGCAGCAATCTCTTAAACGCTCCCTCAGTGCCCCTATAGCTCAGCTGGTAGAGCAACTGATTTGTAATCAGTAGGTCCGCGGTTCGAGTCCGTGTGGGGGCACCATATAGATCATGTAAACAATTGATTTTTAGTGGAAAATTGCTTCCGGTGTTGCGTCGTATCCCCCTAAATATCCACCCTTTGAGCATTGATGCCCTTTAGAGCGGCTTACTCCTTGCATGAGTCAATTTACGCTAATTTTCGCCTTTGCATCGTCGGCAATTGCGCCTGCCATGTTTCTAGTTCGGATTAGCTGCACCAGACATATCAGGCCAGCGTTGGGGTGGGCGAAAGGCGAGAGCCGATAAGCTCTCGCTACTAGAACGCAGTGAGATTGCTAAAAAGGCGGCAAAGGTCGTGTCAGTGGATTAGCCGCGATCTAATTTCATTTCTATGGTCTCACCAAACTTGGGATATACCCTATTCAGCTTTCGTTTGAACTCTTCCCACGTTTCAGCGGCTCGAAGTAATGCAATGACGCCTGCGATATGCTCTTTCAGCTGCGGGTGACCTCGCTGCGGATTGAACCATTGGTGGTGCTTATGCGGTCTCCTGCCAGTTTCCGATGTGGGGTTCTTGTCTCGCAACTCTTCTGTAAGGCCGGGTGCTAGCCGGTCATAAACAAAGTCGTCGGTCCATTTTGCGATAACTTGTGGCCTACGAGTATTCCACGGCTCAAACTTCCACCCACGAAGGCGATAAATTTCTCGATAAAAATCAAGAGGAAAAGTTAAAGTCCATTTTTGACGCTCTTTAGCGAGAAACTGGGCAAATATCTTCGCGAGTGCGTCCTTTGCGCGGTCATCCTGATATCCGGTGGCCTCATCAATCAGCGCCGCTACACCAGTGTTTGCTAGGGCAAGCGTTAGGTCTTCGGCCTTTTGCGCTTTCGCTAACTGTTGCTTTTGCAGAGCGCCTGCGGCGCGCGCCCTCAACCAGACGGCGCATACCGCCACTAGAATTTCGGCATCATATCCGCGCACAACACGAGAGCCCTCGACATACTCAATCGGCTTAAGGGGCCCGTCCTCTAAGTCTTTGTGTATGAATGCCTCTAGCTGCCGTGGGGCCAGAAACAGAGGCTTTGTAGCCCCACTGCTTTTCAGGCGTTTAGATGCTCCGCTCCGCCCGCCCAAAATTGCATTCGTGATCCCATTCTCGCTCAACACTCGCTGAATACGCCCATCTGGCCACTCAATGACCGCACATGGCAACCGTGCATCGACAAGGTCGATGTGACTAGAATACCCCTCGACGACTATGGGCATATCAGGGGTTGGGGCTTTGGTGTTTGACCAGCGAGCCTTCGCGGCCTCCGAGGCAATTTTTGATCTCTCTTTCGGGCTAAGGCTTTCCGCCCTAGCGACCCCTCCCGCCGCCCGTCCTTTTTCATTACTATCCATTTTGCAAGCATCCTTTTTTTGTCCATGCTTACATAATTGCCCATTCGGGTGGTTATTTGCAAGCATTAATCGGACTTCATGCTTGCATTATGCTTGGCTTTGACTTGAATGTGAATATTGCGGCAATCACGGAACGTAATGATATCCGCCTCTTGGAGGTCGTCTGAAATTGATATTACTACAATTCCGCGACAACCGAACATTTGCGCATCCTTCCAGCCAGAAACTGGCTGTGTTTTTGCCATGAATAGCCTTCCATCCTGTTATCTGCACGCCATTGGTGCGCGTCTACACCGCAAACCTGCCCCCTTCGACCAACCGCGCCTGTCCCAGTGCGGCAAGGCTTTCCAGCAGGGGTTGCACGGTAGTGGCGCGGCCACGGGCAAAGCGCCGGGCGACCTGTTCGGGTGTTGCACCACCCATGGCGGTCAGGACGGCGCGGACAGCGGCGATCTGTTCGGGTAGGGATTTGGGCCAAGGGTCTTTTGTCACCGCTTCCTTGGGGCCAAGGTCCATAGCGCCTTGTTCGTCTTTGGGCTTGGCTGCGGTGCCAGCAGGGTTCTGATAATCGGGGCGCAGATAGCGGATATGCCCGCGCGCTTCCTCTGCCGCGCGTTCGCGGTTCAGGTCCACCAAGTGGTGCAGGATATCATCGTCGGACAGGTCCGCAGGCCAGCCATAGGCGTCGGCCACGGCGGCATCGATCTGGTCGTGCAGATCGCGCAGGATGCCTACCAGCCCCTGGTCATAAATTTCTTTGTCCTTGCCTTCGATCCGGTCACCGGCGCGCAGCTTTTCCAGCACGTTGTACATCTGAGTGAGGGTCAGCTTGGGGTGGGCCGCTTGGCGGTCCTTGCGGTGCGCGTCGAGCTGTTCTCCAAGGCTGCGCAGATAGGTTTTCTGGGCGTCGGTCAGGTTCGGCAACGGAAAAGGGTCGAAGCATTTTGATTTCGCGTAAACGGGGTCATTGCCTACGCCAAGCCAGCTTCCGGCTGATAGTGACCAAGAGACATGCTGCCGAGACGAAAGCACGGCCAAAATTGAAGCGTCATCAAGTGCAATTGCAACAAGCTTGTTATCTGGCAGTATCTGCCGATCAAGAAATTGAAAGGAGCGATGTTTCGCAGTTTCCACCGTGACGATGTAGCGATTTACAGTTTCCAGCGCTGGCCTGAAAGGAGCAAGCGCTTCACCGAAAATCCACCAATTTCGCTTGCGGCTTTCGCGGTTGTTTTGTTGACGCTCGGGCCAAACGTTATCACGCACATGTTGGTAAACCTTGGGCATGTTACGGCGCACTTGCTCTTCCGTCAGTCCTACAAGGTCAATAACATAAAGTCCTCTTGAAACGCCGAGTAGGTCGCGCCCATTTCGATACTGCTTAATAACTTGGGAGGCCTTTTCATCAACGCCAAGTCCAAGCGCAAAGGCTTGTTCTTCGGTCAAAATAAAACCACCCCCAAAAAGCATCACTCCACGCGTCGAAAGTCCTTCATTGGCCTTCAAAGGCTCTGCCCCCGCCACATCCGCTCCGATGCGGAGATTGGCGAATATCTTGCCCTTCTGGATATCAAACCGTACCAAACGGCCATCGGCCTCGCTTACCCCTTTGACGTCCTCCGTCACGGTCAGCAGTCGCCCCGGCGAGCGGCCCTTTTCGGCCACCGTCATGGCAATACGCACTGCCGCGCCATCGCCCGCATCCACCCAAGGGTGGTCGGGAATGGCATAGGTCAGCGACAGCCCCGTTTTTGGGTCTGCCAGATGCGGTGCCAGCACCTTGCGGTTAAAGGTCTGGCGGAGGGAATTGGTCGTGATCAAGCCGAAACGCCGGGTGCCCTTGGCCGTTGCCGATTTCCAGTCGCGCGCGGCCAATGCGGCCTTTTCCCACCAGAACATGACGAAATCGGCGCTGTGTGGCATTTTCGGATATCCCTTCCACAAGGCTTCGGCATAGCCATCGCCCAAGCTCTCGCGCATCCGGCTCGCCCCGATAAAAGGCGGGTTGCCGACGATGAATTGCGCCTCTGGCCATTTGGCGGGCTGGGGCTTGAGATAGTCCAGCACGGCCGTGCGCGCCTCTGGATCTGGCACCTGTTCGCCCGTGACGGGATGCACGGTGAAGGTCTGCCCGTCCCAGCGGGTGACCGGCTCGCCCGCATCATCCAGCCTCGCTTGGGTGCCCGCATAGGTCAGCACTGCATCGCGGTTTTCGATATTTCGAAAATCGCGCAGGACAGGCTCAGAAGGGCTGGCTTTGCCGTGGGTACGGAAATGCCATTGCAGATAGCCGATCCACAGAACGAGTTCGGCCACCGCCGCCGCCCAAGGGTTTAATTCGATGCCAAGGAATTGGTGCGGGTCCACGGTATGCCCTGCCAGTGATAGTGCGCCCTGATCCTCGCCCAATTCGGCCAGCAGGGCGGTGACTTCGCCTTCCATCCGTTTCATCATTTCAAGGGCCACGTAAAGGAAGTTACCCGATCCGCAGGCCGGGTCCAGCACGCGGATTTCGCATAGGGATGCGTGAAAGGCGCGCACAGCATCGCGGGCTTCATCCTCGCGCCCTTGGGTGGCCAGTGTCACAGCCGCCGCCTGCACATCGCGCCAGTCGCTGCGCAGCGGGTCCATGATGGTTGGCACCACCAGCCGTTCCACATAGGCGCGCGGCGTGTAGTGCGCGCCCAGCTTGTGGCGCTGGCGTTTGTCCAATGCACGTTCTAGCAGGGTGCCGAAAATGGCCGGTTCCACCTCACGCCAATCCTTTTCGGCGGCGTCGATCAGCAGGGACAGTTGCACTTCGGATAGGGGTAGGGCGTCTGCGTCCTTGAACAGGCCCCCGTTGAAGCGCATCAGGTCAATCATCAGGGCTTGGGAAAAGCCGCCGGTGTTCATTGTTTCCCAAAGGCCCTTGAGCGACTGGGCGGCATGTTCAGGATGCCCGCGCAGGCGTTTGAGCAATTTCGTAAAGCTGCCATGCGGGATCAGGTCCACATCTTCGGCAAACATGGTGAACAGGCACCGCATCAGGAAACGCGCGACCGCTTCGGGTTCGTGACCTTGCCCTTCGAAGGATTTGCCTAGTGCCGCCAGTCGGTCGGCTACTTCACGGGTGACCTGCGCGGCAATTTTTGAGGGATCGAGCGCGTGCGGGTCGGTCCAGATCATGCGCAGGCGCTCTTGGGTTTTCGGGTCGCGCAGATCATCCATCGTGATCCGGTAGCGGTTGCCGTCCGGATACTGTGTGTAGCCTTGGCCCTGGCCCGAGAAATCCGCATAGACTTCGATCACATGGCCCACGTCCACAATCAGCAGGAAGGGCGGCCAGCCGTCATCGCGCGACACGGCACGGGCATAGCCGTCGGCCTGCGAACGGGCGCGCAGCATTGTGTCATCCCACCGCCTTGTGCCGCGCGTGCCATGCCCCTTGCGGGTGGCGCTGGGCAAGTCTGGCATAAGGCTGGGCTGGGCATTGGTGTCGGGTTGACTGCCGCCCACGCCCTGCTTGGCTTCCATCACAAAGTGTTTGGCGCGGTAAAGGTCGATAAACCCCCGCGATTGCGTGCCCGTGTGAATAAACGTCACGGGGTGTTCGAAACAATAGGAATTAGCGGCTGCCGTTTCCTTTGCAGGCGCAGGACGTTCAATGCTCAGAGCATCGCATAATTCATTCGCGAACGTCTGGAAATTAGCTCGTTCACTGCCGCCAGAGCATTTCCAGCGGTCGATAAATTCTTCGATCTGCAAAACCCTGCCCCTTTTTGTCCGGGTTCATTCTTGCAACGGTAGTGCGAAGAACGAAAGGGTCTTTGCTATTCAGGCTTTTGCCATTGCCTTGATATGCCGCAACAGTGCCGCTCATTTGGCACGTGCCGTTCCCATTCCGGAAGCCCGCGCCATTCGTCCAGCGACACAATGCGACCGGTCCATGTGCGGGGGCTTCCGTTGATAGCTAGGCCATGTGGGAGAGCATCAGGCTTTGCGACGGGCAGGGCAGTGCGCTGGGCTGGTGTCGCAGAAATCGCTATCGTCGCCGGGTGGCGTCGCTACATCCGCTACAATCGCTACAAAGGGGCGCGGTGTAGCAGATGTAGCGAGTGTACCAGGGGAGCAGGTTTTTCTTTTGCCAAACTCACCCAGCTTTGCGACTTTGGCTTGCGCGTCAAACCACATCGGCACGGCCCGGCACGATGACCCAGGCTTCGGCTCGCGCAGCCCCACGCACTACCGTGCCCGCGTCCAGTCGCACCAACCATCCATGCTTTTCGAGGATGCCCAGCGCTGCCCGTGCCTTTGGTGTCTCACGCAGTGCGTTCGGCCCCATTTGCACCACATCGCGTACCATCACTTCTCGATGCTGCCAGCTTTCCAATAGCCACCGCCGCAGGTTTTCGGCTTTGTCGATTTCTGCAGATACCGTTGCAGCGCTCGCCAGCCGTGAAGCTTCGGACAGGTAATATTTCGCCAGCATGATGGCGTCGGCCATGTCGCTGGGCTGCACCTGACGGGCTTCGAGATCGTGCCACAGGGTCAGCACGCCTGCAATGCGTGCCGCCTGTTCCGCCGCCTTTGATGCCGTCCCGGGGATGTGCGCCAAGTCACCACCGGGTGCTTGCGCAGCTTCAGTTGCGTCGGCAAAGCTTGCCAAGAGTATGCGGGAGTCGGGGGCAAGCCCAAGGACGCGGGGCTGCAATTCGCAGGTGTCCGGGTCCATCGGCATATCTGTGTCGAGGATGGCGTGCAGCCGTGCCCCGAATGCCTCAAGCGCCATGTCATCGCGGCGCGCGTTCGCTTGCATCCGGGTTCCGATGGCGCTGGGCGGTTCGCACATCAGGAAGCGGGGCAAAAAGCCCGTATCCGCCGCAAGCGGGTCAGCCATGAAGCTGCGCGCAACGGTCGGCTGTACCATCAGATGCACGGCCAGGCGTCGCCCGTAGAGCGTCGCGTGTCCATCGCCCGAGCGCGTCCGGCGGATCGGGTTCCCCTGCCAGAGGTCATTCAACGCCGCGAGCGTCTTTTGGCGGTTGTCGCTGTTCATGGCGTGTCCACCCAAGAATTGTCCGCCTTCATCCGAGAAAAGGCCAAGGCTCGGTTGTCCCGTCGCAAAAAGCTTGGTCAGCCCTTCGAAGGTCGGTTCGGTCACAGTTCGGTCAGCTGATGGGGGCGCAGCCGGTTCCGGTCCCAGAGCTTCGAGGTCGGCTTGTGCCGCCGTGCGCTTCTCGCCCTTGGCTCTCTTTGCCTCCGAAAGGATGCGGTCGCGCTCCCCCTTCCAGAGTGCTTGCTTATTGATCCAGCTTTGCATGTCGTCGCGCTGTGCTTTCGCTTTGTCTTGCTCGTGCTTGCGCAGTGGGCTGATCAGCGGGGCATCGCAGGCTGACTTCCGTTCCCCGCTTCGCGCTATGGTCAACGCATAGAGTGACAAGGCCCGTGGTCCGCCGAGCGTTTCAACATCGGCGAAGCCCTGCACGGCCAGTGACGCCACTGCTAGCGCCGATTGTGCCGGGATCGCGAGTGGGGCTTGTGTGATACCTTGCACCGCCTCAACGGCCTCGCGCAGCGGCCCCAGAGCGTGTACGGGATAGGCCGCGCCGAGGGCAATTTCGCGCACGAGCGGTTGTGGTCCTTCGGGCGTGTATTGAATTGCTTGGGGCGCTTTCATGCGGCTTCCCCTTTCATGGTCAGAATGTCGTTCCAGTCGCGGCCAACAGGGGCAGGCAAAAGCGATACCTGCCAGCCCAATGCGTGAGCGCGTGCGGCCAATGCGTTTGCGGCTTCACGGCCTGCCGTGTCGCCATCGGGGGCGATGGTCAGCCGCCCTGGCGTGTCGGGAAGGTGCGCGCCACGCATCCCCGATGTAGACAGCGCGGCCCAGACGGTCGCAGGGGTACGCAACAGCCCGCTGGAGAGGCTCAACGCGGTTTCAATGCCTTCTGCCACCACAAGGGGGCCAGTGTCATCAGACAGGCGCACGGCCCCCCCCTTTACCGCGCCAAGCATTGCTTTTGGTGGGGTTACATCGGCCTTGCGGCTGCCATCATCTCGAAGGTAGGTACGATGCACGGCAAAGCCTGCGCCTCCCTCTACCAATGCCACCAAAGCGGGATAGCATTTGCCTGAGAGATGCCAGCATTGTGGGTCAAAGCGCAGGATTTCGGGGAGTGCGCAGGAAATGCCCCGTCCCCTAAGATAATTTTCGGCAACAGTGCCAGCGATGGGCCGCGCGCCCAACCATACCCGCTGCGCCTGTTGTGCGCGCTTTGCATCTGCTTTGCGCTGTTCTGCCGCGCGCTGAGCAATGAGTGCTCGATCAGGTGGCGTGTAGGTGCCCTGCGTGATGCCCGCCGTTGTCGTAATGTCGCGATAGTTGCAACCAGTCTTCTTGCAATGCAACAACAGCTCGCCGCCACTGCCATCAGCCAAGGTCAGCGCGTTCTGTGTCTTGCGACCCTCGAATTGGCAAACAGGACATGGAGCGCAACCGTAGCGGCCATACCATTTCCCGTGAAGGGTTTGGGTCAGGTGCTTTGCATCCATCATTACATAGCCCCCCAGATCAAGACAGCCAATGCGTGTGCCTGCGCTTCGGTCAGCCCATGAGCACGCATTAGGAAAGCGAATTGAAGTTTGGTCGCACCGGCCCCCCAGTTACGGCCGAGGGAGACGCCAGAGCGCAAAGCATTCCGTGCATGACGCCCTACATGATCGCGTTCCGGCGCTTCGGTGATGGTTTCGATTTCAAAGCCCATGCCGCGCAAGGAAAGGTCATAAGCCGCCATGCGTGGTGACGGTTTGTCGATAGACTTACAGCCCATAGCGCCCGCTTTACGCAACTGGTTGAGGGCCCATTGCACACAGCCAGAAACAACAATGGCAAGAGCGCAGTCAACCTTTGTACTGCCAGTGTATGGGGTGCCACCGGTGTGGCGCGCTGGTTTACGTTGTGCTACGATTTGGGTGTCAGCCGCTACCGCTTGGCAATTTACCCGGCCCGGTTCCTGCGCCAACAGGACCCGGGCCTCCTCTTTTCCGCCGCTCATATTAAGCAACCTTGTCGCGCAGATTGCGCAGATGGGCGTCGAGTTCGCCCTCTGGCCAGTAAAGCCGCCCGCCCAATTTCAAAGGCTTTGGCAATCGCCCAGAGGCCATGTCATTGTAAATTGCCGCACGGGACCGGTTACCCAGCTTTATGCTGACCTCATTAAGGGTCAGATACTTTTCGGTCTGTGGATTGTTTGACATAACGTGCCGTCCTTTTTGCTTTGAGGACGGAACGCAGTCGTGACGTTGCTCGCCCCCGAGGGGAAAGCCCCAAATGGGGCAACGAGCGCACGTCATGCGCGCTTATAGGAAAGACGTTAACAAACGGAAAGAGCCAGCGCAAGCTATAGTGGCGCACAAATATACACTCACTACATGTTGTTGGTTTAGCCTGATAGGGGATTTGACGCAGAGTAGCAGGTGTAGCAATTGTAGCAGGGGGGTGAGACTAAATTGCTCGCTCTGCCTCTTGCGAGCATAGCGCGGTGCCTTCCGAAGCCTTAGTCCGCCGCCTTCTGCGGCTGCGCCCTCACATATGCTTTGTACCCTTCGATAGCGACTGCCTTGGTTACAGCGTCGGCCTGGGGGTCCATCATGACGCCGATCATCCCGTCCACCAAAGCGTTAGGCGGTGCCACTTCGGCCCCAGCCTTGGTGACCCCAAAGCGCCAAAGCTTGCACATGCCAACGAGCTCGCCCCCCTTTGGTGAGAGTGGCTTAACTACGTCCCCATACCACCGGATATGGTCATCATAGTTGTCAAAGTGTGGATGGACGATTCTGTAGTGCTTTGACTGATCAGAAAATGACTTGCGCCTAGGATTGGTGCGGACTTCATCTTCTCCTTTGGCGATGTTGCAGTCCTTGCATGATGCCGCCAGATTGCATGGCTCAAACATGAAGTGTGGCGCGACACTCTTGGCGATAATGTGCTCACCGTCCCAGACCGCCTTGTTGTCAGTCGGGTACTCGCGTCCACAATAACAGCATCGGCGGTTCTGCTCGGCGATATAATGATCTTTGATCTCCGCACGGACAGCATTCATGGCGACATCGCCCCAGTGATTGTGGTCCTTTTGCCCAGACTCAAGTGCATTGAAAGTATCAACCAGTGCTTGGCACGCTGCGCCGTATTTAATTGGATTCATGACTGCGTCTCAGTCCCTGCGTCCCTCGCAGCTTCTTCTACATTTTTAATCAGTTCAGCTGCCGGATCGTCTGGCTCCAACTCGGTAGCAAATTTACGCAAATCAGCAAGCGCTTCCTCAAAAGCCTTGGTATTCACATCCCCGTTTGCGATCATACGTAGCGCAGTGACGACACGGTCTCGGACGTGAAGATTGTTTGAAGTCGGCGCACCGAAGACTTCAGCCAGGAGATAGTCTGCCGATTGTCCCTGCAGTTCCTTGGTAGATGGCAGCTTTTCTTGGTCGAGCGAGATTACTTCGGCATGATCAGGCAACTCGGAGATCACCATGGGTGAGTGCGTTGCCACTACGAAGTGACAACCATGGTAACGAGCGAAAGTGCGCAGCAGCAAATCGATGTACTTCACCTGCCACTCGGGATGCAGGCTGAGTTCTGGCTCATCGATGAGCACCAAACTGCCGTTCTCGATGACAGATGCGAGCGCGATAAGCGCAGAGACCATGCTCAGCTGACCTGAACTTGCCTGAAGAAGGTCGGTCGGACCGCCGTCCTTGAGCTCAATTTCAACGCCAGACATACTAAGGAGGCCTGCTCGGCGTAACGGCTGTAGATCAAGAAACAAGGGATCCTGAAATCCGGTCTCTAGGTCTGCGTGCGTTTCGATACGGTTTCCTTTAGCTTCCCTGAGAACAAGTTTTGCTAGCAATTGCAGGGTGGATGACGAAATGCCGCTTCGAGAAATATCTTCTAGCAGACGCCTTTTCGTATAAGACATCTCGCCATCGGCGTAAGGATCGAGCCCGCTCGCAATATCATGGAGCATGGACCTTTCTCTGAATCGGTAGATAACGTTAACCATCGGTCTCATGCCGAGAAATTCGAACACTGCACCAATGTTACTCAATCTGAGAGAACTGTTATCTGTTGTATCGAACAGGCTGCTTAAGGAGCGGAACAAAAGCGTCCGGATTGATGCCTTCCCGAAATTATCGCGCAGACCGAGATATTGGTACATTGATGATGCAGCATCAACTTGAACCACCGAGCGATGTAAGATTCGGGGTAGTGGGAACTTGTCAAATGGGCTGATGGTCAGCGCGACTATCCGCTTGGGTAAAGGAAGATCTCTTGGAGAAACTTCGTTACCGTTCACCTGAATGCTAATCGAATGACGCCCTGTCTTCACGACCGTGCAGTGATTGCCATCCACGCGATAGACCAGAAGTTCCAGCGGCAGGTCATCCCTGATCTTTTGTCTCTTACCTAGATGCAACTCTTCGAGGCGCAGGAATGTCTGAACGATTGCGCTTAAGAGATGGGATTTACCAGCTCCGTTTTTTCCGATGACTGCCGTCAGATGTTCGTGCTGTTCGCCGATAACATGAGGCTTGCGTTCGAAAACTGCATGAGGATTAATGTATGGGCGGTCCTTGCGTCGCCATGGCATCTCCACACGTACATCAGCTGTGCGCGCTTCCAGTAGCTGAAAGTCATTATCGGCGTACATAGACCGTTCCCCAGGTTAAGCTTCAGAAACTCTTCAGAGTTCTATCTGCCATGTCGAGGTCTATTTCGGTTTGACGGCCAGCTGCTGACTAAATGTGCTTCCGCAACCACTTCTTGCGATAGGCATGAAATGCCTGAAGCAGTCGGCTTGGCTTGCAGATACTCGCTCCAAAACCCATGGTGTCAGCCCTGCAAGATTTGAGGCATAGGGCCGGGACCGGACGTACACCGCGCCTGGCAAGAAGGTGGGCTCAGTGCCGAGAAAGTCAGTTGAGGTCACTACAACGGAGGTCCGGAAAGGGCTGCATAGCTGACACTCCCACCATGGCACGAGCAGCTGGGACGCTCCAAGAACTGGCGGGTATTTCATGTCAGGCGCACTACAAAGGGTTTTACTCAGATGTTGAAAAAAGTTAACATTAGGTATGGGACGACCGCCTAGCTTCATCGCTCAAATTATTAAGGCTGCTCGGGCCAACTCCTCAGAGCCAGAGCGCCCTTGGTGGCGTGTATGTTCATTCACATCGGGATGGCATGAAAGCAAACAGCGAGCCTGCGTTCATTGCTTAGAGCTCGGCTGTGAGCGCCTGAGAGAGATCGGCCTCGATGAGCAGCGTCAACCTCTGCCTAGAAACCAACGTCCGAGCTGCGATGCTAAGCTAAGAAACGGTGCTGCGTGTAAAGCAAAGGTTGTCCCCGGAAAACGACGCTGCCGGTCCCATGGAGGGCTCTCGACGGGGCCAAAGACGCCCGAAGGTCGGGATCGCATTGCGGCATCCCAGCGTCATAGATGGGCTGCGTGGCGAGCAAACGATCCACCTATTGAAAACTGAACGATCCGTCGCCTTGTTCAAAACTTCAGTCCGCTGAACTGCGCGCTCGATTACCGCCCGATCTGTCTGCCTTCGAGGGTCGATTGTTCTTAAGATATGGGTTCGCTCTAGTTGAATGCGGTCACGTTTTCGATCGGTATGTTTTTTTCTCTGACTTAAGGTCTGCTTTGAAAGGGGTGTGTTGCGCTAGGTGCAGAGCACCAGTTGGGTGTGGCTTACCCTCTATGCAGGGTTATCCGGTTTCATCAATCTACCGTCTTGAAGGCTATGACCTTCTGAGCACCGCCGGTAACAAAAGCAGTCCAGCGATCGGCTAGCTCAGTGCGCTGTTCCAGATAGTCGGTGCGCCGATAGGCGCGCACCACACTGCTATCCACAACATGCGCCAACATCGCTTCTGCTACTTCATGCGTTGCGTCGGTCGCTTCGGCTAACCAGGTGCGCAGGCTTGTACGAAAGCCGTGGGGTCGCGCTTCCAGTCCGCGCCGCTGCATCATACGCGAAAGGGTCATGTCGCTAATCACGCCGGCCCGCGTATTCGGAAACAACAAGCCGTCTCGGGCGTGCGGGCGTGCTAGGTCAATCACGCGCAGGGCTTCTGCCGACAAAGGCACACGAAAATCAGCAGTCGCACCTTTGCGGCCCTTCATCGCTTCGGCTGGCACAGTCCACACATGGCCTTCGATTTGATCTAGCCGCAAATTGCGGAGCGGTCCTGAACGAACGCCGGTCAGGATAAGCAAGCGCAGCGCCAGATGTGTTAGCGTCGGTTCGTCAAGGCTGGCATAAAAGTCAGGCACGTCGCGCCAATCCATCGCTGGGATGTTCTTAGGCACGTGCCGGGTTTTCCCCAGCAACGCCTTCGCCTTGTCGGTCGCCTGCAAGTCCACATCCAAGCCAAGCGCCGCCGCGTGCTTCATCACGATTGAAAGGCGGTTTATAGCTTTGCGCGCAGTGTCAGCCTTTGTGTGCCAGATGGGGGCCAGCGTGTCGCGAATGTCACGCTGGTCGATGTCGGTTACCGGCACTTTGCCAAGCTTCGGCAGAACGTGAATGGTCAGAGGGGACAACCACCGACCCGCCGTTCCGTCGCCTTTGAGTTCTGCCTTGCGCGCTTCGAATGCATCGGCGGTCAGAATTGCCAGCGATATATCTTCGCGCCGCGCGGCCCGTTCTTCGGCTTCCCTTTCCTTGATAGGGTCGCGACCTGCTGCCGCTACATCTCGCCACCGCGAAGCTTGCTTGCGGGCTTCAGCCAGCCCGAGCGATGGGAAGCCACCCAAGCCCATCTCGCGGCGTCTGCCGTGAACGGTAACACGCAGCACCCACTGCGCCCCGCCATCTTCACGCTTCACCAGCCATAGTCCAGCGCCGTCGCAATGCTTTCCCACTGGTGCGGATTTGACGAATTGGGCCGAAAACCTATTTTGCGCCCTCATTTCTTATCCCCCTAATTATCCACCTTACATTAGTGGATAAGGATGGACACAACAAGGCACGACAGGACAGGCGTGGTCTTATTTCTAGGGGCCTATGATCAATGATAGACAAACAAAAACATTTTAAAACAATGGCTTGGTTCCGTGTGGGGGCACCACTTTTTCCTTATATTTAGTAGATTTAGTCGCCGTGGCGCGCAAGCGTGGCGTATTTGCGGCGCATCTTGTGACGGCCCTGGTTGGCCTTGTTCTTTTGGGGCTAATGTTTGCGATGCACCATGGGCAAGACGTTGTTTTGGCGCCTCATTCGGGCAAACTCCTGATCTGCATCTTTTATGCAGGAGGGGCAGATCGAATAGCTTTTGGCAAAATTACCTGGGTCCTTCGGGGTGCGTAGATCGATCCATTTCTCTCCGATCTGAAAGGCGCAGCAAATGGAACATCTCGTGGTGTCGTAAAAGGTATCGAACGCGCCAGCGGTGGCGGTGGGGTGGCTCGCAACGGAATGGACCAACATGCTGCCCAAGGTCAGGCTGTGATCCGGCGAGGGCCAGACTGTCAGCCGAAAAAGCCGGCGCATATCGGGCCCGTCGCAGCGATAGAGGATGCTGAACAGCTGCTGTTCCATCCGACAGGTCTGCAAGACGCCGAACAGATAGGCGCGGGTATTATCGCCTTCGATAAAATCCCATACCTCGCGTCCGATCACCCGGGCAGATGTCGCCCCCGGTGCATCATTTTCAAGCGCGAATTGATCCCATTCAGACCCGACTGAAACGATGCGGTTCTGGCCATCCACGACATAACTGTTCGCTTGGAGATCCAAAAAGAAATCCTTTGAGACAAATTTAAAGTCGAAAAAAGCTAATCGTTAATCTGTCTGGTATACCCGAAATCCTTCACAAGACCAAATTTTTATCTTTAGAGTTTGATCTATCTGGGCCAGCTGACCGTCAAGCGCGCTTTTATAGAGTGCTGACAGTATCCCGCGGCAGGGTCAGGCTAAAGGTGCTGCCGACGCCAAGTTCGCTATCCATCGACAGCGATCCGCCGTGAAGCGTGGCCAATTGTTCAGAGATCGCCAAACCCAGCCCCAATCCGCCATTCTGCCGCGTCATCGACCCGTCAACTTGCTGGAACCGCTGAAAGACGCGCCGTGCATCGGCCTTGGAAATGCCGTTACCGGTATCGCTGACGCTGAACACAATCTTGTCGTTTGAATGGAGCATCGACAAGTTGACCTTGCCCTCATTGGTGAATTTGATGGCGTTGGTGATCAGGTTATACAAGATCTGTTTGACCCGAACCTTATCGGCGATTGTCGCAACGGGGCCGTCACCAATGTAGGTTAACGTCAGCCCCTTGGCCTCTGCAGCGGGCTGCAGTTCTTGGGTCACGGAACGGGCGATTTCATCAAGCTGGATCGGGGCCATATCCAGTTCAAGCTGACCGCGAGAGACTTTGGTCCAATCCAGCAAATCTTCGACCAGACGGATCATATGCTGCGCGGACTCGGCGATGCCAGCGCCTTGATCGGTCATAAAGCGCTGGTAGTCGCGTGCGGCGCCGGCGGCCACAGGGCAGCCCGTGCCATCGGCCTCGAGCGCATCCATAAGACGCTGAGATTGGGGCATTTTATCGCTGTGGCGCATGAAAGAGGCGCGGCCAAAAATGACCGTCAGCGGCGTGCGCAGCTCGTGTGACACGTTGTTGAGGAATTCGGTTTTTTCACGGTCGGCTGCTTCGGCTGCTTCCTGAGCGCGCTTTTCGGCCGTTACGTCCGTCCAGATGCCAACGGTATAGCCATGGGGCGTCTTGGCCTCGGTCACTTTAAGCCAGCAGTCATCACCGGTGTCTTGCAAAAAGGCGCTGCCCGGATTGCGAAAACTCTGCAGGCGGTCGCGGATCCAAGCCTGTTTGCTGGCCGTGTCTTCAAAGTGATCAGACCGGTCGACCCAATGCATGACGAGCTCTTTCATCGTGGCACCGGGGACGATCAGATCAGCAATCTGAGGGTGGTAGTCGCGGTATTTCTGGTTCACCACCATCACCCGTTCCTTGGCATCAAATGCGATGAACCCTTCATTGATCGCGCCCACGGCTTCGGACAACAGCGCATGGGCGTTGGCTTGCTCCAGCGCCATGCGGCGAAAGGCGAGCAGGACACCCAGTAGAAATATGGCGGCAATGAGGGCAAAACCCACCAGATTCCGGCTTTGAGGTGAATAGGCGGGCCAGCCTCCGGCGGGGCGGACGGCGGCCTCCCAAGTGACACCAAGGACATTAAACGTGGTGACCACCGGCTTGTCCTTCAGCTTGGTCAGCCGGTGATCGGGCAGGGCCTCTACCAAGCCGGAGGCTTTAAGCGGATAGAGTTCAAAACTGTATTGGGCGGGGTCAGAGAAATCACGCTGCGGGGTTTGCAGCAGGCCTTTTTGATCCATCACAACAGAGATCACGCCCCAGAATTGATCGGTCGACAGCTCGGCATTGGGCAGGAAAACCGGATAATGCATGATATAGCCTGTGCCCCCTTGGACAAGGTCGACGCGGTCATCGATCACGGGCGCGCGGGTGCGGTATGCTTGCGCCACACTGGGCATTTGTGCGTGCAGCTGCGAATAATTCATTCCGATGGTCACGCGGTTATCCGTTTGCGGAAAACTGTGTGTAATCGATAGGTTAGGGGCTAAAGCTACGGCAATTACATCGGGGTTATGGCGTTGAAGATCGCGCACGGTACGGGCGATCTGGCGTTCGTCAATCTCGCCGTCAATCGCAAGCGAATTCTCGATGTTCTTGGCGACGAGAACCGCCTCGAAGAAGCGCAGCTGGATTTGATCGGTGACGGAATTTAGCTCCTGTTCGACATCGAGACGCAGGGCGGCCAGATGATTGTCGCGGTCGAGCTTAACGATAGAATAGGCGATGCTGCCGACGCTAACGAGCAGGATAATCGTCAGGACGATAAAGACCTTAGAGGCAAGATACCCCGTAAATTTGTTAAGCAAACCACCACCCTCATTCGTCCAAGCTGCGCGGTGCCCGACTTTGTGTCGATGTCTTCGCGGCTTGGCTTGATCCTCGTAAACGTCCCGCATCATCGGTACTGCTGCGGACAAAATGCAGGCGCAATCGCGGCATTTTTTAGACTTTTGCGTACGGCGCTCTCTCAGCCTTGGTTCGGAAGGATGGTAGGCGTGCGATGACAGTCCAAAGCGGCGTCAAGCGCTCCGGTCGGGGCGATATCGGTGATCAGGCAGCCCATCTCGTCAAGGGCAATGACCTGCGTCAGATGACGTTTGCCAAACTTGCTGCCATCAATCAGAAAATGCCCGGTCCGGCTTTGCGCAAGCATGGTGCGTTTTACCTCTGCAAAGCCCGCAATCGCTTCGGTGACGCCGGTTTCATCCAGGGCCGACGCGCCTAGAAAACAAGCGTCGACATTAAACATCCGTAGAAAGTCGCATGTTGCGGTCCCCGTCAACGCGGCCTCGGCGTTTAGATAGTCGCCCGGCGTCATGATCACGCGCACCGCGTCCGATGACCCAAGGATCATAGCGACCTGCAGGCTGTTTGTGAGCACAGTTACTGCTTTGCCCGACATGGCCAAGGCGCGGGCAAATTCCATCATCGTTGCACCGGCGTCGATCATCAGGGTTTGCCCGTCGGTCACCCGCGTTAGGGCAAGCTGCGCCATCTGCCGACGTTCATCCACATGCTCGCGCTGACGTTGGTCCAGCACGCTTTGCGCCCCCGGTGCGCGAGGGGAGGCCCCGCCGTAGGATTTCTGCAAAAGCCCCTGCGCGCTTAGCTCAGCAATATCGCGGCGGACGGTTTCTGTGGTCACATCAAAGCTGGCCGCAAGGTCCGACACCCGCACATGCGGGGCAAGGCGCAGTTCCAGCAAAATCTGCGCGTGGCGTTCTGACTTGCGCAGCGTGCGGCGTTCGGTTCCGGTATCCATTCTGCGGTTCCCCTCCATCCGGATATGCCGTTTGAATTTGGCACTTCCCAAATATCTAGTCGGAAAATGTTGCGAATCGAAAGCTTCAATGCTCGTATCGATTAATTAATCGCGCAGTACCCTCTGCGCGGGTATTCTCGGGGAGGAGAAACACATGAAACGTAGCTTTATAACGGCGGGCCTTTTGGCGGCCTTTGCCATGACCGGTACTGCCACGCTGGCCGAAGAATGCGCAGAGCGCGGTGCGCTGGATACGATGTTCTGTGATGCCAATGGCGATCTGGTCGCCGACGCGCCCACAGACGAGAGCATGCTCAAGGATCCGTCGACTCTGGTCTTTGCCTATACGCCCGTCGAAGATCCCGCCATTTACGAAGACATCTGGACGCCCTTCATCGACCACCTGTCCGAGGTGACCGGCAAGAAAGTCCAGTTCTTTGCCGTCCAGTCCAACTCTGCCGAAGTCGAAGCCATGCGTTCTGGCCGTTTGCATATCGCGGGCTTCTCGACCGGACCCACACCCTTTGCTGTGAACCTTGCGGGCGTTGAACCCTTCGCGATCATGGGCTCCGAAGACGGGCAGTTCGGCTACAAGCTGCAGGTCTACACCCAAGCCGACAGCGACATCAAAGAGATGCCCGATCTTGCTGGCAAACGCGTCGCGCATACATCGCCCACGTCGAACTCCGGCAATCAGGCACCGCGCGCGTTGTTCCCTGATCTGGGCGTCGTGCCGGATCAGGATTACGAGGTGACCTACTCTGGCAGCCACGACCAATCCATGTTGGGTGTGGTCGCGGGCGACTACGACGCGGCACCGGTTGCGTCCGAAGTGGTGGACCGCATGGCGGAACGCGGTCTGTATGACCCTGCCGAGGTGCGCATTGTCTGGGAAAGCGATCCGTTTCCCACGACATCTTACGGCGTGGCCCACGACCTGACGCCAGAGCTGAAGGACAAGATCAAGGAAGCCTTCTTTAGCTACGACTTTACCGGCACCGCATTGGGCGAAGAATTTTCGGGCGTGAGCAAATTCGTTCCGATCACCTACAAAGACCAGTGGGCCGTCATCCGTCAGATCCAGTCTGCCAATGGTGTTGAATATACCCCACAAGGCCTTGCTGCTGAATGATTTTTCCGTCGAGGCCGATCCCAGTGGGTCGGCCTCGCGCATAAGGTATTTTACATGTTGAAAATTACTGACCTCGTCAAACGCTACGGCTCTGGCGATCCGGTCCTCAAGAATCTTGACCTCACCATCGAGGGTGAAAGCGTTGTGTCGATCATCGGGTCTTCTGGTGCAGGTAAAAGCACGTTGCTGCGTTGCATCAACCGACTGGTTGAGCCGACATCAGGCACGGTCGAGCTGAACGGCACCGACCTGACCCGCCTGCGGGGCAAGAACCTGCGGGCCGCACGGCGCAAGATCGGGATGGTGTTCCAAGGCTTCAACCTCGTGGATCGTCTCACCGTGATGGAGAACGTCCAGTCGGGTCGTCTGGGGTATATTTCAACATGGTCCGCGATCACGCGGCGCTATCCTAAGCAAGACATCCGCCGCGCCTATGAACTGATGGAGCGGGTGGGCATCGCCCATTACGCCGACACCCGCGCCGACCAGCTGTCGGGCGGCGAACGTCAGCGCGTCGGGGTGGTCCGCGCCCTGATGCAGGAACCCGATATCCTGCTGGCGGACGAGCCTACCGCATCGCTTGACCCCAAGACATCAGAACAGATCATGGGCCTGCTGCGCGACCTGTCGCGCGAGCTCAAGCTGCCGGTGCTGATCAACATCCACAATGTAAACGAGGCCAAGGAATACACCGACCGCATTGTCGGCATGCGCTATGGCCGGATCATCTTTGACGACAAGCCAGACATGCTGGACCCCTCCGCGATGGAGGCGATCTATGCGGGCAGCCCCCATGCCGACCGCAGCGGCGGGCCGGATGACAAGGCAGCCGCATCATGACCGCGCCGCGCGACACTTGGGCCAAGCCGCCCTTTATTGCCAATCCCGTGCTGCGGTGGGCCGTATATCTTGGGGTCATCGCCTATTTCGGCTGGGTCGGGCTGACCATGCCCATCGACTGGAACCGCGTCGCCGAAGGTATCGGCCGCGCGGGCAAGATTTTCGGCGGGGCCTTTCCCCCGAGCTTTGAACGCAGCGGTCTGCTGATCGACGGGTTTCTCGAAAGCCTCAAAATCGCGGTGCTGGCCACGGCGCTTGGCGTGTTCTTGTCGATCCCCATCGCCTTTATGTCCGCAGGCAATGTCGCCCCCAAGCCGGTGTTCTATCTGGGTCGTGCGATCATCATCATTGCACGCAGCTTCCATCCGGTGATCGTGGCGATCCTCTTCGTCAAAGCGGTTGGGTTCGGACCCTTTGCGGGCGTGCTGACCCTGACCGTCTATTCCATTGGTTTCGTCGCCAAGATGCTGGCAGAGCGGATCGAAGAGATCGACTTTGGTCAGGTCGAGGCCATGCGCGCCGCCGGTGCGCCATATTTCTCGACGCTGTCCTACGCGATCTTTCCGCAGATCATGCCGCGCCAGATCGGTCTGACGATCTACCAGCTTGATTCCAACTTGCGGGCCTCTGCCGTGGTGGGGATCGTGGGGGCAGGGGGCATCGGTGCGACGCTCGCCAATGCCTTTGGGCGCTATGACTATGACTTTGCCCTTGCCATCACCATCGTCATCGTGGGCGTGATCCTCTTTTCCGAGGCCGTCAGCGGCGTTATCCGAAAGCGTATCCAATGACCTCACTTTCTACGCAATTCGGACGCGACGACTGGTCCCGCTTTACGCTCAAACAACGCATGATGCGCTATGCCATCTTTCTGGGTTGCGGGTTGGCGATCGCCTGGGCGCTCACGTCGATTGAAGTGATCTGGCCTTGGGTCTGGGGCGCACCTGAACAGATCGGCGATCTGTTCAGCCGCATGTATCCGCCGGACCCCACCAACTTGGAAACCATCCTCAAGGTGCTGTGGGATACGGTAAACATCGCGACATTCGCCACCACCTTTGCGGTGCTGCTGTCGCTGCCGGTCGCTTATATCTCGGCGCAGAATACCACGCCGAACCGCGTGACCCTGTGGCTGGGGCGGTTGATCCTTGTGACCTCGCGGTCGGTGAACACGATCATCTGGGCGCTGCTGTTTGTGGCGATCTTCGGGCCGGGTGTCGTGGCCGGTATCGTGGCGATCATGTTCCGCTCTATCGGGTTCATCGGTAAACTTCTGGGCGAGGCGATTGAGGAAATTGACACACGCCCTGTCGAAGCTCTTGAGGCCACGGGCGCGTCGCGCTTCAAGGTTATCGTCTATGCGATCGTGCCGCAGGTCATGCCGACCTTCTGGGCGGTGGCGATCTTGCGGTGGGATATCAACCTGCGCGAATCCACCGTGCTGGGTCTGGTGGGTGCGGGCGGCATCGGGATCATTCTGCAAGGCGCGATCGACACCTTCAATTGGCCCGAGGTGGCGACCATCTTGCTGGCGATCATCGCACTGGTGGTGGTGGGGGAAGTCATCTCTGCCTATCTGCGGCGCCGTATCCTGTGACCCAAGATTACGGCGTCGACCCGCAGGCCGCCTTTGCGCGCTATCTGCAAATTGCCGACCGTCTGCCGCGCACTGCGGCGGGCGGTCTGGCGGAGACCGGCGTGTTCACCGACATCGCGGCGCGGTTCGATCTGATCCTGTTTGACGCCTACGGCGTGCTGAACGTCGGCGAAACCGCGATCCCCGGTGCGACCGATACCATCGCGGCGCTGCGCGCGGCGGGCAAGGCGGTTGGCGTGGTGTCAAACTCCGCCGCCTATCCCAAGGCGCATATGATGGCCCGCTATGCCCGTCTGGGGTTTGATTTCACCACCTCCGAGGTCACCACCAGCCGCGAGGCGCTGACCGCGCATATAGCCGGGCTGCCGCCGTGCCGATGGGGCGTGATGATCAACCCCGCCGTCGATCTGGGGGAATTGACGACGCTCAACACGACTGTGCTCGACGACCGCGCCGAAAGCTACGATGCGCAGGACGGGTTCTTGCTGGTGGGCGCAGACGGCTGGACCGACCGTCGGCAGACATTGCTGGAGGCGTCGCTGAAACGCGCGCCCCGTCCGGTGTTGGTGGGCAACCCTGATCTGGTCGCGCCGCGTGAAACGGGCCTCTCGCGGGAACCGGGCTGGTTTGCGCACCGTCTGGCCGATCGCACCGGTGTGATGCCTGTGTTTCTGGGCAAACCGTTCGGGCAGGTCTTCGATATCGCGCTTGACCGGTTCAACCGCGCAATCCCACCCGCGCGTGTGCTGATGGTCGGCGATACGCTGCACACTGATATTCTGGGCGGCGCGCAGGCGGGTTTTGCCACGGCGCTGGTCACAGGCTATGGGTCGCTCACGGGGCTGGATGTCGGGGATGCGATTGCGCAGGCTGGCTTGTCGCCGGATTTCATCGTTCCCAACATCTGACGCTGTTGTCCCAAAGGGCGCAGGGTCGGCGGATCATCACCCGCCGGTTGATATGACGGTTTATTTTGCGGCTTGCGCAGGCTACCACCGAACCCGAGGCTATTAGAACAAGGGCAACAACAATGCGCAAAGCAGTGACCGCCGCAATATCGGCATTGGTGATCGGCACCACAGTATCCGCAACCCCCGCAACCGCAGGATCGCTGGGCCGCTTTGAAGTGAGCGGCGTGGACGGGGATGACATGCTCAAGATGCGGGCAGGGCCGGGGACGGGGTTTATCGTCTTGTTGGGACTGCCCAACGGCACCGTTTTGCAGGTGCACGAATGCCAGCAGACCGGCGGCACACGTTGGTGCGAAGTCTCGCTTGATCAGGCGCGTCGTGTGCGCGGGCATGTGTCGTGGGCCTATTTGCGTAAACTGCGCTAAAGCGGGCTGCGTGCCTTGTGCACCGGTGGTTGAGCATTTCGTTAAGGTTAACGCAGCGCCTTTGCCCCAACGTGTGTGACGCTTTTAACATGGCCACAACCTATTGTTTCTCATAACTAAAGAACGCACGTATTTATCTGGCTATCACTAGTATAACGTAAACATGCCTCAAAACTGCCGCTTTCCGAGGCGATCAACGCCCCTGAAATTAGCAGTTAGAGTGCGCCGATATGATTAAAGTTGCCCACACCATTCACCATGACCACGACTTCAGTCTGGTTCTTTTGGCGCTCTTGCTGTGTGCGTTTGGGTCTTGGGTTGTTTCACGCCTGTATCAGCATGCTTTGGGGCGTCCGCGCAGTCAGGCGTTGATCTGGTATATGCTGACGGCGCTGACTGCTGGGGTCGCTATCTGGTGCACGCACTTCATCGCGATCCTTGCCTACCAGCCAGCGGCGCCGGTGACATTCAATCTACAACTGACCTTTATATCTCTGCTGATAGCGATTGCAGGCTGTACAGTTGGCATCATTATCGCGGGCATGTTCCGGTCAGTCGTAACCACCATAATCGGCGGCGCGGTCTTTGGTATGGCGGTATCTGCAATGCACTACACCGGCATGGTGGCATACCGTGTCGAAGGGTTGGTAGATTGGGACCGCAGTTATCTGATCGCCTCTATCCTACTGGCAATCGTTTTTTCGACCTTCGCGTTGTATCTAGGCAGCCGTGTTTCGCGCCACAGCGGGCTGCATATGACAAGCGTGCTGACACTGTCCATCGTTGGTTTGCACTTTACCGGTATGGCGGCGTTCAGCGTGAATAGCATCGGGCTGAAACCTGGTTACGCCAATCCCGAGGAATATAAACTGCTAGCGTTGCTCATCGCGGGGACTGCGACGATGATCACACTTGGCGGGTTGTTCACCTATTTCATCGAAATCCGCACCCGCAGGGAAAGCATCGAAGAGCTACGCGAGGCCCGTGATGCTGCCGAAGCGGCGAGCCGTGCCAAATCCGAATTCATGAGCGTGCTCAGCCACGAGCTGCGCACCCCGCTGACCATCGTGATTGGCTACGCGAGCTTCCTGACCAAGCTCAAATCCAGCACAACGGCTAAGCTGCCTCCGTCCGAGCCGATTACCGAGAAACACTATAACATCATTGGCGATCAGGCAGAGCTTTACGGTCAGCGTGTCAAGTTTGCGGGCAACCACCTGCTGACCATCATTAACGACATCCTTGACTATACCAGCATCGAGTTGAACGACATCAAACTGGCGAAAAGCACCTTTCCAACGCAGGCTTTGCTGGCGCAGGTCGAGGATCAATTTCAAGGTTTGGCGCAGGGCAAGGACGTGGCATTGCATGTGCCCGACGGTAGCCTTGACGTGATCGCCGACCGTGGGCGCTGCCTGCAGATCCTGATCAATCTGGTGGGCAACGCTCTCAAGTTCTCCAAGGCCAAAGACATATACCTGCGGGCCGAAGTCGACGGCGGTGGCTTCCGCTTCGAGGTCGAAGACAACGGTATCGGGATGGCGCAAAAAGATCTGGAATCCATCTTCGAGGCGTTCACCCAGATCGAAAACGCTGACAACCGGTCAGAAGGTGGCACGGGGCTGGGGCTTGCGATCTGCAAAAAGCTGGCACTCGCACATGGTGGCGATATCTCTGTGTCCAGCACTGTAGGGAAGGGCACGAGATTCTCGGTCTTCTTTCCGCATAGCCTGGTCAGCACCGGGCGTCCGTCTTTGCCCGTGGCGGCGTGATCGGCACGCTCCGTTAGCGTTCATGCACACCCACCAAGGGCCGCAGCGCGATGCTGCGGCCCTTGGTGGGTGTGCCGCGTAGAAAACCTAGCGCTTCAGCAGGGGGGCCACGCCGGAGGATACCACGAACAGCAGCGCCGCGACGCTGACGATGCTGGGGCCGGTGGGCGTGTCAAATGCAAAGGACGCGGCCAGCCCGCCCAAGGCGGCGATCACCCCGATGACGCAGGCGGTCGCGGCCATGACCTCGGGCGTTCGGGCAAAGGGGCGTGCCGCGGCGGCGGGAATGATCAGCATCGCCGCGATCAGCAGCGCCCCGACGACTTTGATCGCGACCGCAACGGTCACCGCAAGCGCCAGCGTCAATATCAGCTGTTCACGCCGCGGGTTAACGCCGCTCGCCGTGGCCAGATCAGGGTTCAGCGTCGCCGATAACAATGCTTGCCAGCGCCAAACCAGCAGGGCGATCGACAGCAAAGCGCCGCTCCAGATGATCGCAAGATCGCTTTTGGTGACGGCCAGAATCTCTCCGAACAGATAGGCGCTGAGATCAACGCGCTGGTTCGGCAGCAGCGACACCGCCACAAGGCCGATGGCCAGCGCCCCGTGGGCCAGCACCCCCAGCAGCGTATCCGTGCCCAGGCTGCGCCCGTTCAGCGCCGTCACAATCAGCGCCATCGACAGGGCGACCAACAACACCCCGGCAAAGACCGGTAGTTCAAATGCCAAGGCCAGCGCGACACCCAGCAAGGCCGCATGCGATGTCGCATCGCCGAAATAAGCCATCCGCCGCCAGACCACAAAGCACCCCAAAGGGGCGGCTGCGAATGCCACGCCAATACCGGCAAGCCCGGCGCGTATCAAAAAGTCATCTAACATCTTGGTCCCCGTGCGCATGGTTGCAGCCCGCATCATGTGTATGGTCGTGGGTGTGATCATGCGAATGCGAATGTTCGTGCCGGTACAGCGCAAGCGCCCCTTGGGTGCCAGTGCCGAACAATGCGCGGTATTCCGGCGCGTCGGCGACGATTTCGGGCGTGCCTTCGCAGCAGACGTGACCGTTCAGGCACAACACCCGATCCGAGGCCGCCATCACCACATGCAAATCGTGGCTGACCATCAGTACGGCGCAGCCCATATCGCGGCGCACCTCTTCGATCTGGCGGTAAAACGCGGCAGAGCCGGGTTGATCCAGCCCTTGGGTCGCTTCGTCCAAGATCAGGATATGGGGCTTGTTCAGCAGCGCGCGCGCCAACAGGACGCGTTGGAACTGTCCGCCCGACAAATCGGTCATCTGCTTTTTCGCAAGGTCCGTTACCCCCGCCTGCAGCAAAGTCTGGGCGACGGTATCACGCGGCTGACGACGGGGCAGGTTCAGAAACCCGCGCACTGTCAGCGGCAGCGTCGCATCGATTTGCAGCTTTTGCGGCACATAGCCGATGCGCAAATCCGGCGCACGGGTGATTGTGCCCGCGGCAGGTTTCAGCGCGCCAATCAGAGCGCGCAGCAGGCTAGACTTGCCCGATCCGTTGGGGCCGACGATGGTGACGATCTCTCCGGCATTTACGGCAATGTCGACGTCGCGCAGCACCGTTTGTCCGCCAATGCGCAGGGTCAGATTATGGGTGGCGATCAGGCTCATACGGCGGCCTCGTTCTGACACGCGGGACAAAGGCCTTGGGCCTCGATCACCGTGCGTTCAATCTGGAACCCCGCCGCGCGGGCCGCGTCGCCCAAACGCCCCTGCGTCAACGCCGTTTCGCTTTCGGCGACCGATTGGCAGCTGCGGCAGATCAGAAAGGCCGGCGTGTGGTCCAATCCGACATGGCTACAGGCGGTATAGGCGTTCAACGCCTCGATCCGGTGCGCAAGTCCGGCCTTTACCAAAAAATCCAGCGCGCGATAGGCGACAGGGGGCTGCGCGCCAAGCCCTTCGGCGGACAGATGCCCCAGAATGTCATAGGCCCCAAGGGCGCGGTGTTCGGCCAGCAACAGTTCTAACACCCGGCGGCGCACCGGGGTCAGTCTTAGGTCCGAGGCCGCGCAACGCGCCTCTGCGGCAGCCATCGCGTCGTCGACACAGGCACCGTGATCATGTGTTTCAAATCCAAGGGTCGACATATTTGGCTCCGTAGCAGGGTTCGGTATTGATATGTTATAACGTGTGATCTATCAAGGTTATAGTATAACACTTTATAGGAGCCCCCTTATGCGCCGTCTGCTTTGCACCACTCTCCTTTTTTCTGCCGGTCTGGCCCACGCAGAGGTACCCCGCGTCGCCACCGACATCGCGCCTGTGCATTCGTTGGTGTCTATGGTGATGCAGGGGGCAGGCAGCCCCGATCTGATCATCCCGCCCGGCGCGTCGCCCCACAGCTATGCCATGCGCCCCACCGAAGCCCGCAATCTCGCGCAGGCTGATCTGGTGGTCTGGGTCGGGCCATCGCTGACCGCTTGGCTGGAGGGGCCTTTGGATAGTCTGGCACAGGATGCACAGCGCCTGACCCTGCAGGATGCGGACGGCATCCGCCTGTTGACCAACCGCAGCGGTGTTGCGTTCGAGGCGCATGACCACGGCGATGAAGCGGGGCATGAGGATCATGACGGGCACGACGACCATGAGGGCCATGAGGATCACGAAGGGCACGACCATAGCGGCGATGACCATGGCGACGAAAAAGACCACGCCGATCATGAAGGCACTGACGCGCACGAAGGGCACGATCACGCGGCGGGCGCATTGGACCCGCATATGTGGCTCGACCCGAAGAATGCGATCGTCTGGCTGGATCAGATCGCGGCCATGCTGTCGCAGCAAGACCCTGAAAATGCAACGCTCTATAGCGGAAATGCCGAAAAGGCGCAGGCCCGTCTGACGGATTTGCAAGCCGATCTACAGGCAGAGTTGGCACCGCTTGCGGGGCAGAAGTTCATCGTTTTCCACGATGCCTATCACTATTTCGAAGCCCGCTTTGGCGTAGAGGCAAGCGCGTCGATCTCCCTGAGCGATGGGGCAGCCCCCAGTGCTGCACGATTGACCGAGGTGCGTGATGTTGTAGAAGATACCCAAGCTGCTTGCGTGTTCACAGAACCGCAGTTCAACGCCGGCCTGATCGAGGCCCTGCAAGACGGCGCACCGCTAAAGTCTGCCTCGCTTGACCCGATCGGCGCGCAGCTGGCACCGGGCGTCGAGATGTATCCATCCCTGCTGCGCGACCTGTCGGGGGCCTTCACGGCCTGTCTGGCAAATTAAGACCAGCTTTGGGTTTCACAGTGATACCCAAAGCTGAAACAGCAGCCCCGACACAAACGACCCTGTCAACGCGATCCCGATATACAGTGCAAAGACAGGGCGTTTGACCAGCGCCCAAACAGCGATGGCCGCGGGCAGGGATGTGACCCCGCCTGCGACCAGAAACGCGAGCCCGGCACCGGGGGCCATGCCTTGACCAAGCAGCCCGCCGACCAACGGCAGCGCCGCATAGCCGTTCAGATAGGCCGGTACCCCGACCAATGTCGCGACCCCGATTGGGACGATGCCGGTGCCGCCAAGGGCACGCGTCACCAGCTCTGCGGGAATCCACGCCAGCATGAGGCTCTCGAGCAAGAACGCCAGCGCCAGCCATTTGGTCAGGAACAAAGTGGTCTTGACGGCTTCGCGCAGGAATTTTGCCACCCGCGTGTCGTCGTGCCAAAAGGCCCAGACGACCGGCTGGGGCGTGCGCACCTTTGACGCACCGCAGCCGCCATTGCCGACACCGTCGCGCAACGGGTCTGCCAACGCGCCAGCGCGCGACAAGGCGTGCACGATCGTCCCTCCGAAGATGCCGAGCCCCACAGCCGCGAGGGTTTTGGCGATGGCAAACTCTGCCCCCATAACGCCGGTGGTGAGCATGAACATCGACGGGTCCATCACGGGCGATGCCAGCCAAAAGGCCATGACAGCGGAGAGGGGAACCCCCATGGCAAGAAGCGCCGCGATCAACGGGATCACCCCGCAAGAGCAGAACGGCGACAGCCCGCCTGCCACGGCTGCGACGGCGATCATCACGGCGGGCGATCCGGTGAAAGCGCGCGCAATCAACCCGTCGGCCCCCGTCGCACTGGCGTAGGCAGCGATGCCGATAGACAAGAGCAAGAACGGCGCAACATCGATCAGATTGCGGATTGTGAACTGCACGCTGCTGGTCCCCAGCGGTGCGTCGACCACAAAGACCACCGCCAGCAGGCCGGCGAAGGCCAGCCATACACGTTCACGGGTCCAGATGTGATGTACCGCGTCGCGCACGACACTGCGGGAGGGGTGGGAAAGATCGGTCATGCGGCGGCATCCTTATTGAGCGAAACGCCGGTGCAGCATTCCGAGGTTAGAAACGAAAGCGTTGCGCGCATGGCGTCAAAGTCCACGCGGTTAACGATGCGCCGCCCGTCGCGCCGCTGAATGATCAAACCGGCATCGACAAGCGCACCTAGATGATGGGCAAGAGTGGAAGGGGCGGCGTTCAGATGCGTCCCGATTTCACCAACGGTCAGCGCATCGTCTCCGGCGCGCACAAGAAGGCGAAAGATTTCGAGGCGGGTATCGTGGCCAAGGGCGGCGAGCGCGCGGGCGGCTTTTTGATGTGCTGTCATGGAACTCAGACAAAACCATAAAACTAGTTTTGTAAAGATGATTCGGGCAGTGCGCACCGTTTGACCAAGCCGCCAAATCCTCGGCCAGCCAGATGATCGGGCCTGCCCCCCTTGAACCCCTTAGATGCCGCGATTAATCTTAAGCCAAGGTTTCGCGGGTATGGTCCGGCGAACGGCAATATCAGGCAGGCTTTATGAACGATCCACACGATACATATATGAACACGCTGGTCCCTATGGTGGTTGAACAGACCAGCCGGGGCGAACGTGCGTACGACATCTTCTCGCGTCTGCTGAAAGAGCGGATCATTTTCCTGAACGGGCCTGTCCATGACGGTATGTCCTCGCTCATCGTTGCGCAGCTTTTGCACCTCGAGGCAGAGAATCCCTCCAAGGAAATCTCTATGTATATCAATAGCCCAGGCGGTGTTGTGACCTCGGGTCTGTCGATCTACGACACGATGCAGTATATCAAACCGAAGGTATCGACGCTGGTCATCGGGCAAGCGGCATCCATGGGGTCGCTGTTGTTGCAAGCGGGTGAAAAGGGCATGCGATTCTCGTTGCCCAACAGCCGCGTCATGGTCCACCAGCCATCCGGCGGGTATCAGGGTCAGGCGACGGACATCATGATTCACGCGCAGGAAACGCAAAAGTTGAAAACGCGCCTGAACGAGATTTATGTCAAACACACCGGCCAGCCGTTGGAAAAAGTCGAAGCCGCACTGGAGCGGGACAACTTCATGTCCCCCGAGGAAGCCAAAGACTGGGGCCTGATTGACGAGATCGTCGAAAATCGTGGCAAGATGGATGATCCTGACGCGCCAAAAGCTGACGACAAAAAAGGCAAGTAAATAAGGCGTGCGTGGCCCGTTATTTTACGATTGTGGACCACGCACCGCTGGCCTAAGCTGGCACCGAGCAAAAAAATATAGATGGCTGCCGTATGGCGGGCACGATCAAACGACAGACCTGAAAGGGTTGAAATGGCTAATACTTCGAGCGGCGACAGCAAAAACACACTTTATTGCAGCTTTTGTGGCAAAAGTCAGCATGAGGTGCGCAAGCTGATTGCAGGTCCGACTGTCTTCATTTGTGACGAATGTGTCGAACTTTGCATGGATATCATCCGCGAGGAAACCAAAGCCTCGGGGCTGAAGGCCACCGATGGCGTGCCGACGCCCAAGGACATTTGTGATGTTCTGGACGATTACGTGATCGGGCAGGCAATGGCCAAGCGGGTTTTGTCAGTTGCCGTGCACAACCACTATAAACGTCTGAACCACGCCCAAAAGGGCGGCGACATTGAGCTGGCGAAATCCAACATTCTGCTGATCGGCCCGACCGGTTGTGGTAAAACGCTACTGGCGCAAACGCTTGCACGTATTCTGGATGTGCCGTTCACTATGGCAGATGCGACGACACTGACCGAAGCGGGCTATGTCGGCGAAGATGTGGAAAACATCATCCTCAAGCTGTTGCAGTCGTCGGAATATAACGTTGAACGCGCACAGCGCGGGATCGTCTACATTGACGAAGTCGACAAAATTACGCGCAAGTCCGAAAACCCAAGCATCACCCGTGATGTGAGCGGCGAGGGTGTGCAGCAGGCCTTGCTTAAGCTGATGGAAGGTACCGTCGCCTCTGTGCCGCCGCAAGGTGGGCGCAAGCATCCGCAACAGGAATTCCTGCAAGTGGATACTACGAACATCCTGTTCATCTGTGGTGGTGCTTTTGCCGGCCTGGACCGGATCATCGCAGCGCGCGGTAAAGGGTCCGCCATGGGCTTTGGCGCTGATGTGCGCGACAAGGATGCCCGTGGTATCGGCGAGATATTCACCGACCTCGAGCCCGAAGATTTGCTGAAATTCGGCTTGATTCCGGAATTCGTTGGCCGTTTGCCGGTTCTGGCAACGCTTGAGGATCTGGACGAGGATGCGCTGGTCACAATTCTGACCGAACCGAAAAACGCATTGGTTAAACAGTACCAGCGTCTGTTCGAAATCGAGGATACGCAGCTGACCTTTACCGATGATGCGCTTTCGGCAATTGCGAAACGCGCCATCCAGCGCAAAACCGGTGCACGTGGCCTGCGTTCAATCCTCGAAGACATCTTGTTGAACACGATGTTCGATCTGCCCGGCATGGACAGCGTGACCGAAGTGGTCGTTAACGAAGAAGCCGTGAACTCTGATGCGGCACCGCTGATGATCCACGCCGATGCCGAGAAAGAGCCCGCAACCGCAGGCTAAGATCAACGGCATATTATCCGATCAAGGCGCGCCAGAGATGGCGCGCCTTTTTCACGTCCAGCCGCAGTTCCAGTTTTGCCGCTTGACCTCTGGCGGGCCAAGCGCTTTGACAGAGGCGTAGGCATGACAGACAAGAGGCGCATCATGACAAGACGTATTTTTTCGGGCGGTGAATTTGAGGCCAAGATCGGCTATTGCCGCGCCGTTGTGGCGGGGGGCTTTGTTCATGTGGCGGGCACCGTGGGGCAGGGCGATACCGTGACCGACCAATGCCGCGCCGCCCTTGCGACCATCGAGGGGGCCCTGCGCGAGGCAGGCTGCACCATGGCCGATGTGGTCCGCGTCAATTACTACCTGCCTGATCGCGCCGAGTTTGAACCCTCCTGGCCGATCCTGTCAGAGGTTTTTGGCGATGCGCCACCATCGGCAACCATGATCGAATGTGGGCTGATCGATGACAAATACCGCATCGAAATCGAAGTCACCGCCTGCCTACCAGGCTGAAAACCGCGGCTATGCGCCCCGAAGCCCGCTAGACCTTTGCGCGGCCTTGGTGCATATATCCATCAAAGCTTCAGGAGACCACTATGGGCATTCTCAACTCTCTTTTGCGCGGCGTGACGTGGTGGAACGGCCAGACGCTGAACACACAGCTGTTCACGTGGCGCAAGGGCATCAAGGTCGGCGAAGACGCCGAGGGCAATATGTACTACCGCAACGCGGACAGCAGCAAACGCTGGGTCATCTTTAACGGCGAGATCGAAGCGACCCGCGTGAATGCGGACTGGCACGGTTGGCTGCATCATTCGTGGGATGAAACCCCGCAAGATCGCCCGCTGGTACATAAAACGTGGGAAAAGCCCCACCAAGAGAACCTGACCGGCACCGCGCTGGCCTATGCGCCTGCGGGATCGATACGCCGTGAAAAGCCCGCCGACCGCGGTGACTACGAGGCATGGCAGCCCGAATAAAAGCCCCCCGTGCGCCCTATCGTGGGCGCACGAAGCTACGGGCATCCGGCCAATGCGTGGCTTTGAAAGATGCCGTTTTGACGTTCAAGGAACCCCTGTGATGCGCAAGATTTTTATGATCCTCGCCGTGATGGCCGCGCCCGTGCAGGCACAGCAAGTCGCCAGCGCTGAAGGCGGCGTCTTGCGGGCGCTGGACAAGGTATCGGGCCTGTCGCGTGACGTAGAGATGCAGCGCGGAGAGACGTCGCGCGTGGGTAGCCTGAATGTGACCCTGAACGAATGCCGCTATCCTGAGGGCAACCCTGCGGGCGACGCCTATGCCGAGCTTGATATCGTCGAGACTGGCGAGGAGAACCGGCTTTTTGCCGGCTGGATGATCGCCTCTGCGCCTGCGCTTTCAGCGCTGGAACATCCCCGCTATGATATCTGGGTCATCCGCTGCTCCACATCCTGAGGCGTGGCAGCATGGGGCGCAGTAAAGTCCGCGTTTTTCATCAAGGCCATTTCTAGCCGAGCGTGATAGGCGGCGCGGGTGATCTCCTGCGCACCAAGAGACGCCAGGTGCGGTGTCAGGAACTGCGTGTCGAACAGGGTAAACCCGCCGCGGTTCAGCCGGTCCACCAGACAGGCCAGCGCGATCTTTGATGCGTTGTCCCGCCGCGAAAACATGCTTTCGCCAAAAAACGCGCGCCCCAGCGTGACGCCGTAGACGCCACCCACTAAAACATCGCCTTCCCAGACCTCAAGCGCATGGGCGTGACCTTGGGCATGTAGCTTAGCGTACAGCGCAAAAATCTCGGCGTTGATCCATGTATCGGCGCGGTCGGCGCAGCCGGATACGACGTCTTTAAATGCGGTGTCGATGTTGATGGTAAAGCGTGTCCGCCGCATCGCGCGCGCAAGGGACCGCGAGATGTGGAACCCGTCCAGCGGGAAGATGCCCCGCCGCCGCGGGTCGACCCAGAAGATTTCCGGGTCGTCGCGGTGTTCGGCCATGGGAAAGATCCCCATGGAATAGCCGTGCAATAACAGCTCTGGCGTCAGGTCAGGCATTGCCCAAATTTGTTTCAAGCCAATGCTCTAGCCAGTGGATGTTATAGTCCCCTGTCAGCACGTCCTGTTCGGCAAGCAGCGCGTGAAACAGCGGGATCGTCGTGTCGACCCCGTCCACGATCAGCTCTCCCAAGGCACGGCGCAGACGCGCCAGCGCTTCGGGACGGTCGCGCCCGTGAACGATCAGCTTGCCGATCAGGCTGTCGTAGTAGGGCGGGATTTTATAGCCGTCATACAGCGCACTATCCATCCGCACACCAAGCCCGCCTGGGGCATGATACTGCGTGATCTTGCCCGGGCAGGGCGAGAAGTTCGGCAGTTTTTCAGCGTTGATCCGGACCTCGATGCCGTGGCCGTTGATCTTCAGGTCTTCTTGGGTAAAGGACAAATCCATACCGGCAGCGACGCGAATTTGTTCGCGCACCAGATCGACCCCAAAGATGGCTTCGGTGACGGGGTGTTCGACCTGCAAACGCGTGTTCATTTCGATGAAATAGAACTCGCCGTTTTCATACAGGAATTCGACCGTGCCCGCGCCGATGTAGTTGATGTTGGCCATCGCATCCGCGCAGACTTTACCGATACGCGCCCGTTCTTCGGCGGTGATCGACGGGCCGGGGGCTTCTTCGAAGACCTTCTGGTGGCGGCGTTGCAGCGAACAGTCGCGTTCGCCCAGATGGACAGCGCGACCTTTGCCATCGCCGAACACCTGAATTTCGATGTGGCGCGGCGTGGTGAGGTATTTCTCGATATAGACTTCGTCGTTGCCGAAGTTCGATTTCCCTTCGGCACGGGCTGTCATGAAGGCACGTTCCATTTCAGCGGCGGATTGCGCCACTTTCATGCCCTTGCCCCCACCCCCGGCGGTTGCCTTGATGATTACCGGATAGCCGATTTCCTCGCCGATACGCTTTGCGTCGGCCAGTGTGGGCACACCACCGTCAGAGCCGGGAACGCAGGGCACGCCAAGCTCTTTCATGGTGTCTTTGGCGGTGATCTTGTCGCCCATAATGCGGATGTGTTCCGCTGTGGGGCCGATAAAGGTCAGATCGTGGTCTTCGACGATCTGCACAAAGCCCGCGTTTTCGGACAAGAAACCGTATCCGGGGTGGATCGCTTCGGCACCGGTGATTTCGCAGGCGGCGATGATCGACGGAATCGACAGATAGGATTGCTGCGAGGAGGGCGGGCCGATGCAGACAGATTCGTCTGCCATGCGCACATGCATCGCATCGCTGTCTGCCGTCGAATGGACCGCGACAGACCCGATGCCCATCTCGCGGGCCGCACGGATCACGCGCAACGCGATCTCGCCGCGGTTTGCGACTAGGATTTTTTTGAACATAGGTTTCGCCTTATTCCAGGATCACCAAGGGCGCGCCAAATTCAACGGCGGCGCCATCATCGACCAAAATCCGCTTTACCGTGCCGGAACGTGGCGCTGGAATGTGGTTCATTGTTTTCATCGCTTCAACGATCAGCAGCGTGTCGCCTTCGGCAACGGAGGTCCCGACCGAGATAAACGAAGGCGCGCCAGGTTCGGCTTGCATATATACCGTCCCCACCATCGGAGAGACGACAGCACCGGGGTGATCCGCGGGATCGCTGGCTTCTGCTGCAGGGGCTGCGGCTGCCGGGGCGGCGGGCGCGGGCGCTGCATAGTGCGCAGGGGCCGATTGCGCCTGATGCGGTGCTACGATCTGTTGCGGTGGTTTGCGGCTGACGCGCACATTCAGGCTGTCATCCTCGGCGTAATCCCGCTTGACCTGCAATTCGGTCAGATCGTTTTCGTTCAGCAACTCGGCGAGCGCTTGGATAAAAGCCACATCGGCGTCATGGGTGTTTTTTGTCATATTTTCCTCAGCCAGTCAAAGTCGATAGGGCGCTGCCTGTGCCCTTGAATTGCTGCCTTATAGGGCATGGGCGCAGTCATGAAAAGCAAGCAGTTGCCTAACGTCACCTATGCCGCGAGAGGCGGCGGATCGGGGCAGGGGGGATATGCAATGGGGCAAGGGGACGCGGACGCGGAAAAATGCCGGTTTGAAACGCATGTTTCGCCAGAAATTACCGCGTCCACATAATGTTAGGGTCAGATTGCCAGATATTCGGCCCGCAGTTCGGCATTGTTTAACACCTCTTCGGCAGTGCCGTCAAAGACCACGCCGCCGGTATCAAGGATCACCGCACGATCCGCGAGCTTGAGCGCACGCACCGCGTTTTGTTCAACCAAAATGGTGGTAATGCCTTGGGATTTGATCAGTGATAGGGTCTTTTCGATCTCGTCCACGATCACGGGGGCAAGCCCCTCATAGGGTTCATCCAGCAATAGCACCTTGATGTCACGGGCCAGCGCGCGGGCAATCGCCAGCATCTGTTGTTCGCCGCCCGACAGGGTCACGCCCTCTTGTTTGCGGCGCTCTTTCAGACGGGGAAACAGGTCATAGATGCGGTCAAGCGACCAGCCGATGGGTGGGGCGATCTGCGCCAGTTGCAGGTTTTCCTCGACCGTGAGACCCGCGATGATACGGCGGTCTTCGGGGACCAGCGCCAGACCGTTGGCGGCGGCCTCGTGGCTTGCCATCTTGTGCAGCGGCTGGTGGTCGAGCCAGACCTCGCCCTTGCGCAATTCGGGGTCGCCAATCTGGGCGATGGCCCGCAGGGTCGATGTTTTACCCGCGCCGTTTCGGCCCAAAAGCGCCAGAATTTCGCCCTCATGGACGTTAAAGCTGACGCCCTGCACGATATAGCTTTCGCCGTAATAGGCGTGGATGTCCCAGACCGAAAGATAGGCGGGGGCAGTAGCGGCGTGGTTGGCGCTGTTCGAGAAATCGGGTTTCGTGTTCATAGTCTTGTCCTTGCAAAGCCTCTGGTGCGGGGTGACGCGCGAAGGGCGGAGCCCCCGCGCGTCAGGCGGCGTCCTGGGATTCGCCCAAATACGCCTCGCGCACCTTGGGGTGGCCTTTGATGTTGTCAGGGGTGTCTTCGACCAGCGGGGTGCCTTGCGCCAACACGGTGATCCGTTCCGCCAGCGAGAACACCACATGCATGTCGTGTTCGATGATGGCGATGGTAATGTCGCGTTCGTCCTTGATCTGTTTCAGCAGGTCGATGGTATTGTTGGTATCGGCCCGCGCCATGCCTGCTGTGGGTTCATCCAGCAGCAGCAGGCGCGGATCTTGCGACAGGCACATCGCGATTTCCAACCGACGTTTGTCCCCGCGTGACATAGAGGCCGCGTGCATATGGCGCTTGTCGGCGAGCTTCATCTCGACCAGCATCTCCTCGGCTTTTTCGATCACGTCGCGCTGGCTCGACATGGCGGTAAGCGCATTCATCTGGAACGCCCCGTCACGTTTGGCAAAACAGGGGATCATCATGTTTTCCTGCACACTGAGATCGCCAAAGATCTCGGGCGTTTGAAATACGCGCGAAATCCCCATCTGGTTGATCTCGTAGGGTTTGCGCCCCAGCACCGACTGCCCGTCGAACATAACCGATCCGGTATCGGGGATCAGCTTGCCCACCAGACAGTTCAGCAGCGTGGATTTGCCCGCCCCGTTCGGCCCGATGATCGCATGAACCGAGTTTTCCGCAACGCTGAGGTTCACGTCGCTCAGCGCTTGCAACCCGCCGAAACGTTTGCCGACATTTTTGACTTCGAGAATGGCCATCTGTTCAGCTCCTTCTTATTCGGCTGGGGGTGTGTTGCGTTGTGCGGCGGCGTCTGCTTCGACCGATCCGGCATTCCGGTCCTTGCGGCGGAACACGCGACCGATGCGTTGACCGCCTTCGACCAGACCACCGGGCAAGAAGATCACGACCAGCATGAACAGCAGACCCAGCGTCAGGTGCCAGCCCTTGCCGACAAAGGGGTGGATCACCGCGATCAGCATGTCTTCCAGCCCATCGGGCATGAAAGAAAACCAGCCGTGCAGGACGTTATCGTTGATCTTGGAAAAGATGTTTTCAAAATACTTGATAAAGCCCGCGCCCAGTACCGGCCCCAGAAGGGTGCCCGCACCGCCAAGGATGGTCATCAGAACAACCTCGCCCGAGGCGGTCCACTGCATCCGTTCGGCCCCAGCAAGCGGGTCCATTGCCGCCAGCAGGCCACCGGCCAGACCGGCATACATGCCAGAGATAACAAAGGCCGCCAGCGTGTAGGGTTTGGTGTTCAGGCCGGTGTAGTTCATCCGTTGCTGGTTCGATTTCACGGCCCGCAGCATCATCCCGAAGGGCGACCGGAAGACGCGGATCGAGATATAGAACGCCAGCAGCATGATCACTGCACAAAGGTAGTAGCCGACCGAGAAGGTGAAGGACCAAGCCCCGAAATCCAACGTCGTCGCGGCATTCATCTGCGCCCCGAAAAGGTTGGGGTAGCTGGGCGCGTTCGCACCGTCCAGAATACGCGGATCGCTGAGCGAGATTTGCAGCCCGGTTTCGCCATTGGTGATCGGCGTCAGCACCGAATAGGCAAGGTTGAACGACATCTGCGCAAAGGCGAGCGTGAGGATCGAAAAGTAGATCCCCGACCGGCGCAGCGAGACAAAGCCGATCACGACAGAGAAGAGCCCCGCCACGATCACCGACAAAAGGATCGCGGGGATCACGTTCATCGACAAGAGCTTCATCATCCACACGGCAGAGTAGGAACCGACCCCCAGAAAGGCCGCGTGACCAAAGGAGAGGTATCCGGTCAGCCCGAACAGAATGTTGAACCCGATGGCAAAGATGCCAAAGATCACAAAGCGTTGCATCAAGTCAGGGTAGCCGGCGTTGAACTGCGCCAGCCCTGATCCGGCGGGGAAGGGGTTCAGGATGATAGGGGCTGCCATGGTCAGGAATGCCACCACCAACAGAAGGAGAAAGTCTTTTTTAGTGAGTGATTGCATGGGTTATTCCTCCATCACGCCTTTGCGGCCCATTAGGCCACGGGGGCGTGTCAGCAAGATAAGGATCGCGACAACGTAAATGATGATCTGGTCAATGCCGGGCAGGATGTTCTTGACCTCGTTCATGGAGGCAAAGCTTTCCAGGACACCCAGCAAGAACCCCGCCAGAACGGCCCCGGGTAAAGACCCCATGCCGCCGACAACGACGACCACAAAGCTCAGCACCAGAAAATCCATACCCATATGGTAGTTGGGCGAATTGATTGGCGCGTACATAACACCGGCCAGACCGGCGACAGCGGCGGCGATGCCGAACATGATGGTGAAACGTTTGTCGATGTTGATGCCCAGCAGACCTACGGTCTCGCGGTCAGCCATGCCGGCGCGCACGACCATCCCGAAGGTGGTGAACTGCAAGAAGGCAAACACACCGCCGATGATCAGCGCCGAGAAAGCGAAATAGATCAGGCGCCAGTAGGGGTAGATGATCGCATTAGGATCAAAGCCCAGCATCACGCCAAAGTCGAACGACCCGCGAAACGCCTCTGGGGCGGAGGTGGGGATCGGGTTCGCACCGTAGAAATACTTGATCACCTCTTGCAGCACGATCGCCAGACCGAAAGTCACAAGGATCTGGTCCGCGTGGGGGCGTTTGTAGAAGTGTTTGATGAGCCCGCGCTCCATCACAAAGCCGACGGCCAGCATGATCGGCACGGCAAAGAGGATCGATAGGGGAACGGACCAATCCAGCATCCAGGCACCGGCGGTCTCTCCGAACCAGTCCTTGATATAAAGGATGTCATCGTACTTTGGTTTGCCCAGAAAATCGACGCCGGAGGGTTCCGATGCCTTGTGGCTGAGCGTGAAAATCTTGCTTAGCGTGACGGCGCAGAAGGCACCGATCATGAACAGCGCCCCATGAGCAAAGTTCACGACACCCAGCGTGCCGAAAATCAACGTCAGACCAAGCGCGATGAGCGCGTAGGCTGAACCTTTGTCCAACCCGTTAAGAAGTTGCAAAAGAATGGCGTCCATCGCGGTGCCCTCGAATTTTTAAGAAGTGAAAAACGGAAAAATTCCGCCGGCAAGGTAAGGCAGGGGAAGCCCCCCGCCTTATACTTGGATTTAAGCGCCGGGGTTACAGTCACCCAGCTCACCGCCCGCAAACATCGGGTGGTCAGGTGCATAGGTGACCTGATCGGCTGGGGTGACTTCGACGATTTCCACGAGATCGAATTCATTCTCGGGGTTCTCTTTGCCGCGCACGACCACAACGTCCTTAAAGCACTGGTGGTCATCGGCGCGGTACAGCGTTGGACCGTTGCCCAGACCGTCGAATTCGAAACCGGCAAGGGCTTCGCCGACGGCGCAGGGGTTGAACGAACCGGCACGGGCCACAGCATCCGCATAAAGCAGCGTTTGCGCATAGCATGTCTGAGCCGCCTGGCTGGGGGGGAAGCCGTATTTTTCGCCGAAGGACTGAACGAAAGCGTTGGTGCCTTTGTAGCGGTCGCCCATCTGGTTCTCGAGCTTCCAGTCCCAGTTCTGCGAGCCGACGATACCGGTGATGTTCTCACCCGCACCACGGGCCATCAGCTCGGAATATAGCGGCACGACGATCTCGAAGTTCTTGCCGTTCACCTGCTTTTCACGCAGGCCGAACTGCACGGCGTTGGTCAGCGAGTTGACCATGTTTCCGCCGTAGTGGTTCAGCACCAGAACATCCGCACCGGAGTTCAGGACAGGCGCGATATAGGACGAGAAGTCGGTCGCGGCGAGCGGCGTGCGCACGTCGTTGATGGTTTCCCAGCCCATGGCTTCGGTCGCGGCCTGAATGGATTCCTGCTGCGTCCAGCCCCATGTGTAGTCGGCTGTCAGGCTATAGACCTTGCGATCATCGCCATAGAGGTTTTTCAGCACCGGAGCGAGCGCCGCAGCGGACATGTAAGCGTTAAAGAAGTGGCGGAAGCCGTTGGCTTTTTTATCTTTACCCGTGGTGTCGTTGGAGTGGGTCAGACCCGCCATAAAGATCACGCCGGCCTCTTGGCACAGGCCTTGAACAGCAACAGCTACGCCCGAGCTTGAGCCGCCCGAGATCATGATCGCGCCGTCTTTCTGGATCATCGACTGCGCCGATGCGCGGGCCGCGTCCGATTTCGTCTGCGTGTCGCCGGTGACGAACTGGACCTTCTTGCCCATGATCCCGTTACCTTCTAGCGCCTTGGAGCTGAAGGTGTTCAGCATGCCGCCGTCGCCCTGACCGTTCAGGTGTTCGACCGCCAGCTCGAACGCGCGCAGTTCGTCTGCGCCCTCGTCCGCGTAGGGGCCCGATTGTGGCACGTTAAAGCCCAGCGTCACCGTGTCGCCCGTTGGCGCGTTCGTGAAACCGGAATGCGCGGCAGCGCTTAGATACGTCGGCAAGGCCAGACCAGCACCGGCAGCAGCGCCGGTTTTGATCACGCCGCGACGCGTCAAGTTAGAAAATGTCATGTATTTCCTCCCAAATGTTGAAACCACGGCCCGATTATTTTTCCGGGTCCATGATGCACAGAGGTGCAAATATGATATGAGGGGAAAACTGAAAATCGATCAACAAGCCCCTTGATAAAAACAACTATTCTGTAAATATATTCGCAGAGGCCTAGGGGGATTTGTAAATTTAATGATATTGCAGCGCAGAAAGCCGTTGATAATGCGGCATAATCCCGGCGGCTGTGTCGCATGACCCGCGATGCGTTGACCGGCAGTCGCATCCGCGAGCGGCGGGTGATGGCAGGGCAAAAGCAGGCTGATCTGGCCAAGCGGATCGGCATTTCGGCCAGCTATCTGAACTTGATCGAACACAACCGGCGCAGAATCGGCGGGAAACTGCTGCTGAACATCGCAGGCGCCCTTGGGGTGGAGCCGACAGCGCTGACCGAAGGAGCCGAAGCCGCCTTGATTGCTACCCTGCGCGAGGCCGCGGATGATGCGCGGCTGAGCGGGCCAGAGGTGAACCGCGCTGATGAATTCGCAGGACGTTTTCCCGGTTGGGCCGATGTGTTGGCCAGCGCGCAACGCCGGATCGCCACGCTTGAACGCACCGTCGAGACGCTGACTGACCGTTTGGCCCATGACCCGCATCTGGCGGCCTCTATGCACGAACTGCTGACCGCCGCGGCGGCGATCCGGTCAACCGCGTCGATCCTTGCCGATACAAAAACGCTTGAACCCGAATGGCGCGACCGGTTTCACATCAACATCGATCAGGACAGCCGCCGCCTTGCGGATAGCGCACAGGCGCTTGTGGGCTATCTTGAGGCCGACCCCGAAATCACCCCCGCCGCCAACTCTCCGCAAGAGGAGGTCGAAGCGTTTCTGGCCGCGCACCGCTATCGTTTTGCAACGCTAGAGGTCACAGATGGGGATGCAGGAGCCATTGAGACGCTAATCCAGACTGCTCCCGACCTGCAAAGCGTTGCTGCACGGCATATCGCACGAGACGTTTTGCAGCAGATCGCCATCGATGCAGAGGCGCTGCCGATTGCCGGGCTGACGCAAGCGCTCGATGAGCTAGGGCCGGACCCCGTTGCACTTGCCGCGCTGCTGCGGCAGCCCGTGGCGCGTGTTTTGCGCCGTATGGCGACGGTGCCGGAACTGGGCGCGGGGCTGGTCGTTTGCGACCGGTCAGGCACGTTGATCTTCCGCAAATCCATCGACGGGTTTGTCGTGCCCCGCTTTGGCGCCTGCTGCCCGCTTTGGCCGTTGTTCAGCGTCTTGGGCAGCCCCGGCATGGTGCAAAAACAACGGGTGACGCAGCTGGGGCGGGGGTATTCCTCGTTTGATTGTTATGCGACCTGTGAACCCCAGAATGCGCGCGATTACAACGCGATGCCCTTGCTGCAGTCGGTCATGTTAATCCTACCCGCCAGCCCCGAAACCGTAGCTGTGCACGATGTCGGTGCCACGTGCCGGGTGTGTCCGCGCACCGAATGTCCGGCACGCCGCGAGCCGTCAATCTTGAATGATGGCGTATAAGGGCGGGCAACAGGCTTTTGACAGGGCAGGGTTTTCCGTGCATCCTGCCTCTCGGCCTACCAAGATCGCGTCCTAAGGCGGCCAGGGCCACAGGGAGGGATTTTGCCAATGGGCAAACACGTCGTGCTCGTAGAAGACGAGACGAACATCGCCGAGGCGATACGATTTTTATTAGGCCGCGAAGGCTGGCGCGTCGAAACGCTGGCCAACGGGGCCACGGCTGTCGACGTCATCCGCAATGCCAACCCCGATCTGGTGATGCTGGATGTGATGCTGCCCGGTAAAAGCGGTTTTGAAATCCTTAAAGAGCTACGCGCGGACGCGGCGCTGGCCGATCTGCCTATTTTGATGCTGACCGCCCGCGGCCAGACCCGCGACCGCGAAATCGCGCTAGAGGCGGGCGTCAGCCGGTTCATGACCAAACCTTTCTCTAATGCCGATATGCTGGCGGCCGTGCGCGATCTAACAGCTGCAGGCACTGCAGAGGCATGAGTAAACTACCCGGCTCGCCGCTGTTTCTTGAACGGCGCAGCTACCGGTTTCGCCGCATGATGGACGCCGTCCGGCTGCTGCCGCTGCTGGTGCTGGGGTTCTGGATGGTACCGCTTTTGTGGCCGGTGCCAGACCCCTCTGCGGGCGATGCTGTTCCCATGTCACATGCGCTGCGCTATGTCTTTGGCGTCTGGCTGGCGGGCATCGCCTGTTGCTTTTTGTTGTGGCGGCGGACAGCGCGTCAGATCGCACAGGAAACGCAAGGCTGATGGTGTCGCTGAACCAGCTGGTTGCCGTCTGTTTGCTGTATGTGGTGGGGCTTTTTGCCGTGGCCTTTGCGGCTGAACGCGCTGCCGCCCGCGGGCGTGGGGACTGGCTGTTGCGCTCGCCGTTGGTCTATACGCTGTCGCTGTCGATCTATTGCACCGCTTGGACCTTTTATGGCGCGGTCGGCTATGCGGCGCGATCAGGGCTGGAATTCGTGACGATCTATCTTGGCCCGTCGCTGGTGATGATTGGCTGGTGGTGGATCTTGCGCCGTTTGGTACGCATCGGACGGTCTCATCGCGTGACCTCGGTCGCGGATCTTATTTCGTCACGCTACGGGAAATCGAACCTCTTGGCGATATTGGTCACGATCATGGCCGTCATTGGGGTGACGCCCTATATTGCGCTTCAACTACAGTCGGTTACCCTGTCCTTGTCGATCTTTGCCAGCGCCGAGCCTCAGGCCCCGTCCGGCGGCGGTCAGATCAATTCGGCACAGGCGGCGTTTTGGGTCGCGGTGGGGCTGGCGCTGTTCACGGTGTTGTTCGGCACCCGTAATTTGAACGCCAACGAACGCCATCACGGCGTGGTCATTGCCATCGCAGTAGAAGCGGTGGTCAAGCTGCTGGCACTGCTGGCGGTTGGTGCTTTCGTGGTCTGGGGGGTCGCAGGTGGTGTCGAACAGACACTGGCGCAGATTGACCGGTCCGCGATCGGGCAATGGCAGGTCGAAGGGGGCCGGTGGACCGCGTTGACCCTGTTGGCCGCTGCGGCTTTTATTTGCCTGCCGCGCATGTTTCAGGTCTTGGTCGTGGAGAACGGCGACGAGCGCCACTTGCAGACCGCCAGCTGGGCTTTCCCGCTGTATCTCATGCTGATGAGCCTGTTCGTCGTGCCCATTGCCGTGGTCGGGCTCGATCTGCTACCCGAAGGGTCGAACCCTGATTTGTTCGTCCTGAGCCTGCCGCTGAGTCAGGGACAGAATTCGCTCGCGATGTTCGCCTTTCTCGGTGGGTTTTCCTCTGCCACATCAATGGTGATCGTCGCGACGCTGGCGCTATCGACGATGGTGAGTAACCATATCGTGATGCCAATCTGGCTGACCTATGGACAAAACACTGTCCAGCAGTCGGGCGACGTGCGTCATGTGGTGATCCTGTCGCGGCGGCTGTCGATCCTGCTGATCATTTCGCTGGGGTATTGCTATTACCGGCTGTCGGGCGGGGGCGGTGCGCTTGCGGCGATCGGGACAATCTCTTTCGGGGGGGTGGCGCAGTTTTTGCCGGTGCTGCTAGGGGGCATCTTCTGGCGCGGTGCAACGCGGACGGGGGCGATTTGTGGGCTGACCGTCGGCTTTGCACTTTGGGTCTATACAATGCTGTTGCCAAGCTTTGGCCCAGGGGCCGCGCTGTCGGCGTCTACCTTTCAAAACGGGCTGTTCGGATTGCAGTGGCTGCGACCCGAGGCGTTGTTCGGAATCAATGGGTTAGATCAAACAGTTCATGCGGTCCTCTGGAGCCTTTCAATCAATGCCTTGGTATTTATCGCTGTATCCCTGTTCAGCTTTCCTGCCCCCGTAGAGCGGCTGCAAGGGGCGCAATTCGTGAACATCTTTGACCATTCCACGGCGGCACGCGGATGGAGCGCGTCGGTCGCGGCGAGCGAGGATCTGATGATCATGGCACAGCGCATTTTGGGCGCTGCAGAGGCGCAAGGCTTCTTTCGGGCGCAAGCGCAGTTGCAAGAAAAATACGACGGCCTACCGGAGCCGACACCGCGATTTGTGCAGGCGCTAGAACGCGAACTCGCAGCATCTGTGGGGGCCGCTACGGCGCATGCTATGGTGGCGCAACTGGTGGGTGGGGCCTCTGTCTCGGTTCAGGATCTGTTGGCTGTGGCGGACGAATCGGCGCAGATGCTGGAATATTCCAGCCAGCTGGAAATCAAATCCCGTGCGCTGACAGATACCGCTGCGAAACTGCGCAGCGCCAATGACAAGCTGACCCAACTGTCGCATCAAAAAGACAGTTTTCTAAGCCAGATCAGCCATGAATTGCGCACGCCCATGACCTCTATCCGTGCCTTTTCTGAAATTTTGCGTGACGCCGAAGGGTTGGGGCCGGAAGAAAAGACCCGCTACGCGTCGATTATTCACTCCGAAACCATCCGGCTTACGCGCTTGCTGGACGATCTGCTGGATCTGTCTGTGCTTGAAAACGGCGAGGTGTCGTTGAACCGACAACGTGGCGTTCTGCGCGATGTGCTGGATCAGGCGGTCACCACCGCGCGGGCGGCAAATACGCGTGTGATCAAGATTGATCGGGAAAGCGCGGGTGAAGATATCGTGCTGGATACCGATCTGGATCGTTTGGTGCAGGTTTTCATAAACTTGATTACAAATGCACAGAAATATTGTGTGGCTGATGACCCGCAGCTGTCGATCCGGGCGCATCAGCGGGGGCGGCGTATCATCGTTGATCTGATAGATAACGGCGCAGGAATTGACGCCGCTTCGCAAGCACTGATTTTTGAAAAGTTTAGCCGTTTACCGGGGCAAGGCGGCGAGGGGGCAGGTTTGGGGCTTGCTATCTGTCGCGAGATTATAAAGCGGCTAGAGGGAGATATATCGTATCTCACTGATGTGTCGGGCACCGGCTTCCGTGTCGAGCTGCCAATCGCGCAGACCGACGTCTAAGTCGATTTCTCATCGCATCTAAGCAGATTCGTAACCTTTGTCCGTCATCTTGAAGGGGATGAAGCAGCGGTAAAGGATGCGCGCTATGGGATGATGTAGATGAACGTGGCTGTGTGGGGGACAGCGCCAAGGCGGCGCTATCCGCTGTCGTGATGGAGCAAGAGGGGCTCTTAGGCGTAGGGGGCGCTGAGCACGTCACGCATATGGCTTAGGTCATAGCCGCCGGCACGGGCGGCTTCTATCAGCGTGTCAGCCGGTTGTTTGCCAGCCTGACCCAAAGCCCAAGCAATCGTGGATCGTGTGCCAGAGGCGCAATAGCCCAGAACGACTTCGTCCTGCGCCACGCTGATTTCGCGATTATGGGCAATCACGTCGGGGGTCATCGTTTGATGGGTCAACTCCTGATACGCGAAACGCAGTCCGGCAGCCTCTGCCGCGGCTTGAATGGCCGCATGTTGATGGCTGGGGGGAACCTCGGCGTCGGGGCGGTTGCACAAGATCAAGGTGATGCCTGCCTCTTTGATCGCGCCCATATCGGACGGGTCGATCTGAGGGGAAGCATAGAAGCGGGGGGTGATTTGACGAATATCCATAGTTTGATTTATCCAGCCGTCCGCGGTGTGTCTAGTATCCGCCGCGCTTTGGGGGCGATCATCATGCCTGCCAGCATGGCGATCAGGAAAATAATGCCGCCCAAGCCGCCGAAACCCAGCGACGCCAGCGCCGGACCCGGGCACAGCCCGACCAGTCCCCAGCCTGCACCAAACAGCACTGCGCCGATAATCAACTTGCGATCCAAGCGCGCATCGGGGCGGGCGGGAAAGTCACCACCCGTAACAGGGCGACGCGTACGGGTCATCGCCCACGCCACTGCCATAGGCAGAATGGCCCCTCCCATGACGAAGGCTAATGTCGGGTCCCAGCTGCCAAAGAAATCCAGAAACCCCTGGACCTTTTGGGTGTCTGTCATGCCAGACAGGTACAGTCCGGTGCCAAACAAAGCGCCCGCAAGCGCGGCAATCATGTTACGCATCTCAAATCCCTCCGACAAAGCTGCGCAAGACGACGACCATCAAGGCCCCCGCCGCAATATAGACCAATGTGGCGACGATGCCGCGGGGGCTCAGCCGCGAAATCCCGCAAACGCCGTGGCCGGACGTGCAGCCGTTACCAATACGGGTGCCCAGACCGACCAGCAGCCCTGCCACGCCAACCAGCCAAAGGTTTTCGGTCAGGTGGGTCGTCGCTGGGGTCGGGGCCAAGGCCGCAATTGCCGCGGGAATAAGGATCAGGGCCGCCAAAAAGCTGATGCGTTCGACCCAAGTGCTGCGGCCCGATCCGTCGACCAGCCCGCCCACGATGCCACTGGCCCCCATGATGCGGCCGTTGCCCAGCAGATACACCGCGCCCCCACATCCAATCAACAGCCCGCCAATCAGGCCCCAAATCCAATCTGCTTCAATCATACGCTATCTCGCCCTCAAAGACCGCCATAAGTGGCAGCTGTCAGAGAAACATATAGTGACTTTTGAATGTGTGGCAAGCCGCAAGCGGTGAGAATGCGGCGGGCAGAGCGCGCGATGCCGTGCAAACAAGCGTTACCCGAGGATAATACCCACGACGACCATCATCAGCCCGATCACCGACAACAGCAACGCGCCGAGGTTCAACGGCAGGACTTTTTGCAAGACGACGCGCATCTCTTCTTCGGTCAGGCCGGCGCGTTTGGCGCGGGCCACGCGCACGATACACCAGACAAGCCCTACCAGCCCAACAAAGGAGATAGCTGCCCCGGCCCAGATCAGTACGTCAAAGATAGTTAGAGATGCGTTTTCCATAGGGCGCGAGCTATCCGAATTCCGCCCAATGGGCAAGAGTGGCTTGCGGCAGGGCAGGCACGGGGGTAGTCACTGCGCTGACCCATTCAAGACATAGGACGCCCCAGATGAGCGACAGTGCTACCAATCCCGAATCCGCAGACGCCATCGGTGATGCAACGTATCGTGTCACCGCAAACGAACTTCGCCAGTTCGTAGAGCGGATCGAGCGGCTGGATGCAGAAAAGAAAGACCTGGCCGAGCAGCAAAAAGAGGTCATGGCAGAAGCCAAGTCCCGCGGCTATGACACCAAAGTTCTGCGCAAGGTTATCGCGCTGCGTAAGCGCGAGGCGGATGATATCGCCGAAGAAGAAGCCGTCCTTGAGATGTACAAAGAAGCATTGGGCATGACCTAGGCTTGATCGGAGCCTGAGGCGGTGACCCTTCGCCGCTTGAGGACCACGCGAGACGTTATTTACCACCCGTAGGCGGGGGCAGGGGGCAAATTGCCCCGTCCCACGGGACCCCCGTCGCCAAATCCGCTTGCGCCCAAGCGCAGGCCCCAATAGAAGAGCGGAAATTTTTCCGCCCGCGCCCCGCAATGCGCGGCCTTACCCTATGGAGCAAACATGCAGGTCAACGAGACGCTGAACGAAGGTCTGAAACGCGGCTATGCCATCACTGTGACAGCAGCTGAGCTGGAGGCCAAGGTCAACGAAAAGCTGGCCGAAGCGCAGCCCGAAGTCGAGATGAAGGGTTTCCGCAAAGGTAAAGTGCCAATGGCGCTGCTGAAAAAGCAGTTCGGCCAAAAGGTTATGGGCGAAGCAATGCAGGAAAGCATTGATGGCGCCATGCAGGAACACTTTGAAAAGTCCGGCGATCGCCCCGCGATGCAGCCTGACGTCAAAATGGCGAACGAAGACTGGAAAGAAGGCGACGACGTCGAGGTCACCATGACCTACGAAGCGCTGCCAGAAATCCCCGAAGTCGACCTGTCGTCCATCACGCTGGATAAAATGGTTGTCAAAGCTGACGACGCTGCCGTTGATGAAGCGCTGGCCAATCTGGCAGAGACCGCACAGGACTTTGAAGCCCGCGAAGAGGGTGCCAAGGCCGAAGATGGCGATCAGATCACATTTGATTTCCTTGGCAAGGTAGACGGCGAAGCCTTTGAAGGCGGCGCTGCAGAAGACTACCCGCTGGTTCTGGGTTCCAACTCGTTCATTCCCGGCTTCGAAGAACAGCTGGTCGGTGTTGTTGCGGGCGACGAAAAAGACGTCACCGTGTCCTTCCCCGAAGATTACCAAGCACCTCACCTCGCGGGCAAAGAAGCCGTGTTCGAGTGCAAAGTTAAAGAAGTGAAAAAGCCCGTCGCTGCCAAAATCGACGACGAGCTGGCCAAGAAATTCGGTGCAGAAGACCTCGCCGCGCTGAAATCCCAGATCGCAGAGCGTCTGGAAGCGGAATATACCGGTGCGTCGCGCGCTGTCATGAAACGCGGTCTGCTGGACGAGCTGGACAAGCTGGTCAGCTTTGACCTGCCGCCGTCGTTGGTTGAAGCCGAAGCCGGCCAGATCGCGCACCAGCTGTGGCACGAAGACAACCCCGAAGTCGAAGGCCACGATCACCCCGAGATCGAGACCACAGACGAGCACAAGAAGCTGGCCGAGCGCCGCGTGCGTCTTGGGCTGCTGCTGGCCGAGCTGGGGCAGAAAGCCGAAGTTCAGGTGACCGACGCGGAGATGACCCAAGCGATCATGAACCAGGCACGTCAGTACCCTGGTCAGGAGCGCCAGTTCTTTGAATTCGTTCAACAAAACCAGCAGATGCAGCAGCAGATGCGCGCACCGTTGTTCGAAGATAAAGTGGTCGACCACGTGTTCGAACAAGCGACATTGAACGAAAAAGAAGTGTCGAAAGAAGATCTGCAGAAAGCCGTAGAAGAGCTGGAAGACGAATAAGTCTTTCACCCTCGCCGGTGACGTAAAAAGAAAGGGCCGCCCGATTGGGTGGCCCTTTTGCTATCTGGGGGGGCGGTGCTGGGGTAATCCCCCCATTTTTAATGGGGTCCAACCGTAGAATTCAGGCGGCTGTTTTCAGTTTCATGGCGGGTGTCATGCCGCCGATACCCATGTTGGGTCGCTCGTTGTTGTAAGTCCAGAGCCATTCAGTTGCTTGGTCTTGTGCCTCCTCAATGGTTTCGAAGATGTATTGCCCGAGCCATTCGCCGCGAACGGTGCGGTTATAGCGCTCAATGTAGGCATTCTGTTGTGGCTTGCCCGGCTGGATGTATTCCAGTCGAACATTGCGTTTCTCTGCCCACTCCATCAGCTTACCACTGATATATTCTGGGCCATTATCGACGCGAATTGTCTGCGGTTGACCGCGCCATTC
>NZ_FNJD01000007.1 GCF_900103185.1 Sulfitobacter litoralis | reverse complement strand
ATAATGGCCCAGAATATATCAGTGGTAAGCTGATGGAGTGGGCAGAGAAACGCAATGTTCGACTGGAATACATCCAGCCGGGCAAGCCACAACAGAATGCCTACATTGAGCGCTATAACCGCACCGTTCGCGGCGAATGGCTCGGGCAATACATCTTCGAAACCATTGAGGAGGCACAAGACCAAGCAACTGAATGGCTCTGGACTTACAACAACGAGCGACCCAACATGGGTATCGGCGGCATGACACCCGCCATGAAACTGAAAACAGCCGCCTGAATTCTACGGTTGGACCCCATTAAAAATGGGGGGATTACCAATGCAAAGCAGTTTGAGGTTTGAAGCCTCAGGTCTGCAAATCCCACATTTCGCGGCCAATGTTGATTTATCCAGCCTTGCTCAGGGGGTGCTGCTGACGGTCGACGCTACGATCTACCCTTGGGTGGGGGAGGCTTTTACACTTTCAATTGGGGCCGATCCCTACCCGTCCCCGAACCTCACGATACTACGTTTGTTAAATGACACGAATGGAGGATATGGAGCCTTTTATGCACTGGTAGACTCAACGACTGGCGATGACGCAACGGGCCAAGTGGCAACAGCTCGGGTAGATTCCGCAACTTCGCCCTTCGCGACCATCGTTGCAGCCGCTGGGGCAATAAAGGACCTGAACGCTGCGCACCACGGGCGGGTAGATGACGCCGGTGGCGGAGTTATCCTATTGGCCGAAGGGGTACATGCGCTTACCCCTTTCAAAACCGAGGGCCACTCGTCCGACATCCCTTTGTGCATTGCGGCGTCTGATCCTGCCAAACGTGATACCACGGTCCTGACGGATGGTGGCGTCAATCGGTTCAACGGGATCCCAACGCGCCTGAGGTTGCGTGACTTAACTTTGCGAAAGGGCGGGCCGAACTCCGTCTTTCTAGACAGCGGAGCGGCGTCGGCTGAAAATCTGTTAATCGCTGAAAATTGCGCTTGGGATGCAAATGAAATGGGAAGTTATGGGGCTTGGGTCTATCGCGTCGGACGTTTTGTGCAGATCAACTGCACGGCAAGCGAAGGAAATGATCCCCGTCAGGGAAACTCTTTCTCGACAGAGGCAATCATGGTCAGCGCGATCGGCTGCAAGGGCTGCGCCGGCACCATTACGTATAATGCGGTAGGCTGTTGTGACCTTGACGAATTTACGTTGCGTGCGCCGGTTGGCGACCGGCCTGCGATGGTTGGGACCTTCCTAGGTTGGAATAAGTTTAGCAACGGCAGCGCAACAAACGCTATTGTCGCCATAAGAACCGAAATCGGCCAGCGCGGTTTTGCATTCGTCGGGAATATAATCGAAAGCTGGGGCACGTCTACCAATGCCGCGTTGCGACTGAATGCGGATAGCGATGAAAATCCGGCGCAGAATATTGTCTTTCACAACAATACCATCGCGGGAGAACGCGCAAATTTGCTGTATCTGGATGGTGCGGTAAACGTCCCTAAGTCGGGCTCCTTCCGAAATAATTTATTTCACCGCATAAACATAAAAAGCGACATATTTTCCGCTCAAACTTCAAATACCGGAAACTGGCCTGCGAGGTACAAAGTCGGATGGGCCGACAATGTCGCTATCGCCGGATCGAGCAATGAACCCGGGTATGGCGCGTCATCATGGTTGGGGGAGTTCCCTTCGGTTCGGGAGGTTGCTCATATCGCGACACCTTGGGTTCATGATCGCTCTCACAGTGGAGATAATACAGGCGGGGGCAGCTATGTGCCTGCCGCGTCATCTTCGCTCCCCAAGGTTGCGCCTGAAAACATGCCCTATTCGACCGATCTGTTTGGCAACACGCCGGTGGCCGAAGGGGCCTTTATCGGGGCTGTGTTTTCGGCCGCCTAAGCTGTTGCCCGCGCTGACTGCTTTTCCGCCAAAAGTCAGCGCGGGGTTTTCGACCCAATGCCAAGATATGATGGCGCAGATCAAGGTTAACGGGAGCGCCATAGCTATGTTTGCAACCGGCGTCACGTCGCCCCATAGCCAAACGGTCAAACCCTGTAGGGGCATCGCGTAAACATATATACCGTATGAATAATCACCGACTCTATTGAACATAAGCAGAGGCGGTACCCTGCAGTAGCCCGCCCATAAACAGCTATAAGTCACGGTTAATGCCAACATCGGGAAAGCGAGAACTGTGCCTTGCGTGGCCCATGCCAGCCCAATTGATACGAGCACGATGGGCCACCACAAGAAGATATGTGCGCGCCAGATCCAGCATGCTGCGCCAATCACAAAAGGGAATGAAAGCTCCTGCGTCTGCTGTATACGCGGATGAACGAACTCTTGAAGGGTTGGCATGGCGATCCAACTCAGAAGGTATAGCACCGCCAGCCCCGCCGTCATCGACTTTCGCTGCAGTACCCCCGCGAGGCCGAGCAGCAGGATCAACGCATAGCAGGCGACCTCATGCGCAAGGGTCCAGATGGACCCTTCAACGGCAGGGTAAGGGTTATCCGTGAACACGCCTGGCAACGTATATACTGGCTTGAAAATCAGGATATTTTGGACAACGAACCGCCCCGTGTCCGGGTGGGAAAAGTAGCTTGCGAGGTCAAGCGTGCTGACCAGCGGGCCGATGATTAACGCAACGAAAAGGATCGATACAGCCAACCCCGGCAAAAGACGGGACGCGCGCGCCAAAATGAAAGCAAAAACAGATGACTGCCGTGCAAAGCTGCCCGCGATAAAGAAACCGGAAAGGCCAAAGAAGACAAAAACCGCGAGCTCACCCAAGGAGTACCCAAGCGCGTCTTTCAATGGTTCTACCGTACCCCGCCCAAGGGCGAGCGGCCACGCATGAGAGACCAGCACCGCCCCTGCCGCGAAAAAGCGGATCAGGTTGAAATGGTTTTCGCGCCCGACGGCAAGGTCGGACAATCTTGCCCGTTTGATACTTGTTGTCATGAAAAAGGGTTAAGAATTTTTCGACCACAGCCTGATATGCAGACCGTTGTTATTGCCCAAACAACCCGGGACCGCAGGAGGCTCCATCCCATCATCTGTTCCTTTTCTCGTTAAAATTTTGCGTATCCCGATCAACGTCATAGCCATCCACGCGAACAGCATCATGAAGCCCGCAATCCGGTAGCCAAGAGGATCTTCATGCGTAAGAACCGCCCAAATTAGCGTGCCTGCCAACCAGAGCATGGGTGGCCCAAGCGGGCGCAGCGGCACATGTTGCACCCGATTCATCCATAGCAGCGCAATCACCATCCCAGCGCCTTCGCCCAGCGCCGCGATTTGCACCACGCGGACCAGGCTTGCGCCCTGTATGACGCTCCATGCGGCTAAGGGTAGAAACGCGATACGCAAAAGATCGGTCATCAGCTCGGTCTTGCGAAACCCTTTGCCCAGCGCCACGATTGCGCAACCGCCTTTGACAACCCGTAGGGCCTGCGCCACCGACATAAGTGTGAGCAGCGGTAGGGCCGCGCGGTATGTGTCGTCCAAGACGTACTGCACGAATGGCGCACCAAGCAGGCTGACCAACGCCACCATCGCGCCCGCAAGTACGATATGGCCGCGGAGCGTGTTGACCGCACAGTCCGCAAACGCATTGGGCCCGCCACAAGCCGTTAGACGCGGCAGGAAAAAGCTCATCGTGCTGCGCATCAGGACCAGCGACGGCACCAGCGTCAGGGATACCGCCATTGAGAAAAGGGCCAATGGCTCTAGCCCCAAGAACCGACCGACGATGGCACGTTCTCCGTTGAACACAAGAAACATCACTGCGCCGCTGGCCATTAGGGGCCACCCGAAGTGCAAACTGTGCAGCGTGATAGCGAGGTTGAGCCGCAGCCGGTAGGGGCGCTTTGCGACTGCATGGTGCACGAGGGTGCCCAGCGCCATATGAACCAGAAGCGCACCGAGCATGATCCGGAAATCATCGAAGAGAACCGACAGCGGCATTACCGCAATCAACGAGCCAAGCGGTGGGGCCAGTGCGATCCATACTGCAGCGCGATGTTTGTGCTGGCGGGTCTGGCGGTAAACATCAAGGTGCACCCCCCCCTGCATCAGTGGCACCACCGCCATCAGTTGAAACGCCCACACCAGATGCGAAAGTCCGAAGGCATCGGCCATAGGAGGGGCGAACACCAAAATCACCCCCGCACCGAACACACCACGTATCATCGCCACACCGTGCAGAGCGCTGTGATAGTTTGGGTCATCCCCATGTGGCGCGTTTACAATTTGTTGCTGGAACCCGAGAGCGGTCAGCATCTCTATCAATGTTAGTGAGAGAACAAGGCTCGCGCCGATGCCGAAATTCTCTAGGTTGATGAGGTGCGAGATTAGCACCGTTCGCAGGAGTAAAATTCCGGCGGCGCAGGCGTTACCCGACAGAAGAAAGCTGAAGGCGCGGATCATTGCCGCCCGCGTCGGACTTGGGGGAACATCATGGCAGATCAAAACGGTTCCACCGCTGCAACAGCCGGTTCGGGTCGTTTCCATACAGCAGATGCAACATGCGCTTGGCACGATATAGGCGAACAGAGGCTAGACCGATGAACGCCATTACGCGGTTACGCCTGCCGTTGATCCGGGCGCTGATAAAAATCTGCGGCACGGCACCTAGAGGCGAAGCAATGAGCAGCAGCGACTTAGCTGCCCACCAGATCTTGTCCCTGTGTCGGCTGCATCGCACCCAGTCATGGGCAAGCTGCCGGTCCCATTTCGCTCGCAACCCTGAAGCCGTGTGGGGCGGGTGATGGACAATCAACTCGGGCGCAAAAGCCATGCGATGCCCCGCGGCTGTGGCACGCTGCCCCCAGTCGCGATCCTCGGCAAAGCGCAGCCCCTTGAACGGCCCGACTGCAAGAAACACCTTGCGATGCACGATCAGATTCCCGGTCCCCGTAAACCCCTGACGTGCGATGTAGTGGTCCATTCGGTAGGCAAAAATCGCTTGGTAGGCTGTCGTTGCGTCCAATTTGTCACCCGGCCCACACGCGATGCGAACATCCCCGCCGAGAATCGTATCGGGGTCCCGCTGCAGGCGTTGTGCAGCACGCTCTAGCCAGGGGGGATCGGGCTGGCAATCTGCGTCCAAAAAGGCAAGAACTGCACCCTGCGCCCGTGCCGCACCAAGATTACGGGCTGGGCCGGGGCCGGGGATCGTCTGTTTGATCAGGGATACCCATGGGTAATCGTTAACAATCTCTTTCGGCAATCTTACAGAGCCATTGTCGACGACGATAACCTCGGCCGGTTCAATCGTGCCCCCCGCAAGCGCAGCGAGGCAGCGTGCAAGGGCATCGGGTTGGTTCAGATGTGGAATCACAACAGTGATGCTGGGCAAGGCGGGCGCGGGGTGCATCCTCCTTTAAGACCGGAAGATAGTAAATATTTCGCTAAAGCTGGTGGAGGATCAGCCGCGGAACCCCCGCCGAAGCTGGCTGCTGATAGGTTCGGCCAGATAGCTGAGCACGGTTCGGTCCCCTGTTTTCAAGAATGCCTCGATCGGCATGCCGGGTACCAGACGGGCAGATGCGGGCAGACGGCTAAGCTCGGTGTTCGGGATTTCGAGGCTGATCCGGTAGAAACTCTCGCCGGTGTTTGAATCAATCACCACCTTCGGAGAGATACCCCGCACGGTACCGGTCAAGCGCGGCGTCGTGTGCGGATCAAACGCAGAGAGCACAATGGTTGCGGGCTGCTCATAGCGCACCAGATTGATAGAGCGCGGGTCGACACGTACCTCGAATTCGAACATCTCGCGTTGCGGCACAATATCCATCAAGGTTGCGCCCGCTGCCACGACCCCCCCGACTGTCGTCGCCCGCAGCTCATGCACCATGCCATCCGCAGGCGCGCGAATGACGATACGGTCCATCTGCGCTTGGCGGGTGATGGTGGCCAGAACAAGCTGTTGTACAGCGGCGTTCACCTCGCGCAGTTCGAGCGCAACCTCTTCCTGAAAGCGACGGTCCGCTTGCAGGCGTTCCAGTTTGAGGGTCCCGCGCTGGTGGATCAATTGGGCGAGCTCTGCCCGACGGGCGGCCAGATCACCGCGCAATCCCGCCTGAGAGGATTGCAACTGTGACAGCCGCACCTGCGGTGCCAGCCCTTTTGCAACCAAGACCGACAGGCTGGTCAGCTCATCCGAAAGGATCGCAAGCTGCTGCTCTGAAGCAAAAATCTGCCCGTTGATGCCAGTGACCTGCATGTCGACAGCGTCAAGATTGCTGGAGATACGATCAAGCATACCAGCACGCATCTGGGCGCGCGCTTTGAATATTGCGCTCTGCCCTGCCCGCGCTTGGGTCATATCCAGCGGGCGAATGCTATCGGGCAACTCGATCGTATCGAACCCCGGCACAGCGCTGCCATCCCGCTCTGCTTCGAGCCGGGCACGCAGCCCGATCGCATCGGCGAGCCGGGCGCGGGCCATGCGCAAATCGATTTGCAAGGCAGCCGCGTCAAACCGCGCGAGCACCTGACCCGCCTTTACGATATCGCCGCTCTGAACCGTCAGTTCTGCCAGCACGCCGCCATCGACCGTCTGGATCACCTTGGGTTTTCCTGCCACATCAATCTGACCCGTCGCAATCACCGCCCCCGCAATCTGCGTCGTCGCGGCCCATCCTCCGAGCACCCCCGCCAAGCAGAAGATTGCCGCAGTCACGCCGGCGGTCAGGTGCCAAAGGCCCGTCTTGGGAGAGGTGGTTTCAGGATGTTGCATGGTAGGCTCCTTGTCGTGACAGGCCCAACGTGGGTGTCGAGGCTGTCCTGCATCATGGGCTGCGACTTAGGGCCCGACGGCGGCGTACTTGCGGCGGGAATGTGACGGCAGATGTGAGGTCAGAGGTTCGGGGGAAGGCAAGGAGTAGCAGCGATTTGGCATTGCATAGCCGTGAAGTTCGCCCGTTTTCGTGCAGAGTTTATATGCAAAATATAAGAATTTCAGATCGTTAGCCGATTTCTCGCTGTGACAATATCAGCAAGGCAGACCAGGCTTGCACGGCAGGAAGTTGCCCTATTCTTTGTCCAATCCGGTCATACCGCCAAACACCGCGCTTTTTAGGCGAATTTTAGGCGCTAGGCTCGGCATGTATACTCGCGGCATGGCTCGGTATCATTGTTTCCGATTTGGATTTAATCCACGCCTCAGGGACGCATTACCCCAAATCTATCCAAGACCGACCTCGGTTCACTTGCTCGCTAGAACCCCGACAAGGTCGGCATCGATACAATGCCTGAGCAAACCCGCGGCTCGGCCTGTCTCCTGATACCTACGCCAGACACGCAAAAGGCGGGCACATCACTGCACCCGCCTTGGAAAACACCCTAAGGGCCTATGTTTTATTTGTCGCCTGGCAGACCAGCAGCGGCTTCGCCGACTGTTGCGTCAAGGTTCTGGTTACATACAACCAAGAAGCTTTCCATCGCGGCTTCGTCCATTGGCTCAGCCGTCATGTTGGATTCAGCGGTGTTGCCACCTGTGTCTTCAACAGCTTGCAGGTCACCTTCGAGTGAACCTTCTTCAGATTCATCGTCGGTTGCTTCAGCAGCTGTTACAGTTGTGGTGGTGGTTGTATCACCTGTGTCACGGCCAGAGTTGCCCATGGAGCCACCATTGTCACCATCGTCGATCTCTGCGATCGCGGCGGAGGCCACCATCATCTGATCGTCTTTCGACAGCTCATTGAATTCAGCGCAAGTCATAGAAGAACTGGCGTGTGCAGCTGCGAATGCTGGAGCAGATACGGTACCCATGAGGGCGGCGATGACGAGGGTTTTAAATGTATTGGTCATCGTTAATCTCCTAAATTCTCGTTTCTGCCTGACCAACTCCGCATTGCGCGCATTGGTTCCGCAGTCAGAGATCAATTCGCTTCACCAAAAAGAGAGCACGCGGTAACCCGTTCGCCTTAAAAAGGTTTTTCTGCGCTGGACGCTGTTGATTTGCACGCCTACCTTCGGCCTCATGATCCGGTATCTGCTCAAACGTTTGCTCTCGCTTTGTATCAGCCTGGCTGTTGCATCGCTGGTGATCTTTACCGTTATCGAAATTGCCCCCGGTGACCCTGCCTCCTTTATGTTGGGGATGAACGCCCAGCCTGAAACCCTTGCCGCGCTGCGCAGTGAGCTTGGGCTCGATGTATCGAAACCAGCACGCTATCTTGCGTGGGTCGGTGGGCTGCTGCAGGGGGATTTCGGCACCTCCTACACCTACCGCACCCCGGTCTCCGACATGATTGCCGCGCGACTTTGGGTATCCATGCCGCTGGCGCTCTATGCACTTGGGCTGTCGACGCTGATCGCGTTTCCAGCGGGTATCTACGCGGCGGCGCGGCGTGGCAAAGCAGGCGATGTCGGTGTCATGGGAGCCACGCAGCTGGGTGTCGCGGTGCCGAATTTCTGGTTCGCCATGATCCTCGTGCTGATCTTTGCGATCAATTTGCGCTGGTTCGCCGCCGGCGGTTTTGTCGGCTGGGAACAAGGCGTGCTGACGGGGCTGCATGCCCTGACCCTGCCCGCCATCGCACTGGCCCTGCCGCAAGCTGCGATCCTAGCGCGGGTCATGCGGTCTGCGCTGCTTGATGTCTTGGGCGAAGACTACATGCGCACGGCCCGCGCCAAAGGGCTGACCGAAAGACAAGCGCTGTGGCGTCACGGGTTGCGCAATGCGCTGATCCCGGTGCTGACGATCATCGGGCTACAATTTTCGTTCCTGCTGGCGGGGTCGATCATCATTGAACAGGTGTTCTATCTGCCGGGGCTCGGACGGCTGGTGTTTCAATCCATCTCGGCGCGGGATTTGATCGTGGTGGAATCCGTGGTCATGCTTCTGGTGTTTTCGGTTATCTTGGTGAACTTCCTTGTGGATCTGGCCTATGCGGCGGTTGACCCGCGTCTGAGGGCGCGCGCTTGAACCGGAACCTGATCCTTGGCGCGCTGCTGACATCCGTCTTTCTGCTGTCCGCGCTTGTGTCCTTTGTCTGGACGCCGTTTTCCCATACGGCGATGGATATCCCGAACAAGCTGCAAGGGGTCGGCGGCGCTCATCTGCTGGGCACCGATCACTTTGGCCGCGATATCCTGAGCATGATCATGGTCGGCGCGCGCACCTCTATCGCCGTGGCGCTGGTGGCCGTGGGCATCGGCATGGGCCTTGGCGTGCCGCTTGGTCTGTGGGCCGCAGCCAAACGCGGGTCGCTGGTGGATGAAATCATCATGCGCGGGAATGATCTTGTCTTTGCCTTCCCCTCGCTGGTGATCGCGATCCTGATCACGGCGATCTTCGGGGCCAGCGCGATCAACGCGATCATCGCCATCGGCATTTTCAACATTCCCGTCTTTGCGCGCATCACCCGCGGCGCCGCGCTCAGCCTGTGGGAGCGTGAGTTCATCCTTGCCGCGCGGGTCGCGGGCAAATCGGCGGCGCGGATCTCGGTCGAACATATCCTGCCCAATGTGACAAACCTACTGATCGTGCAGGGCACGATCCAGTTCAGCCTTGGTATTCTGGCCGAGGCAGGGCTGTCCTATGTCGGGCTTGGTGCGCAACCGCCGACACCTTCCTGGGGCCGCATGCTGGCCGACGCGCAAACCATGGTAAGCATCGCGCCGCATATGGCGCTGGTGCCCGGCTTTGCGATTATCCTGACGGTGCTGGGGCTGAACCTGATGGGCGACGGGCTGCGCGATGCACTGGACCCACGGCTGCGGGTGACCCGTAAATGACCTTGCTGAGTATCACCAACCTGTCGCTGGCGATCCACCGGTTCGACATCCTGCATGATGTCACCCTGTCCGTCGATGCCGGAGAGATCGTGGCCGTGACCGGCGAAAGCGGCTCTGGCAAATCCATGACCGCGCTGGCGGCGATGCAACTGCTGCCGAAGGGGACGCAGGCGCGCGGTCATATCATGCTGGGGGATCAAGACCTGCTGGCCCTGCCTGAATCCGAGCTCTGCGCCATCCGCGGCAATGACATCGGCATGGTGTTTCAAGAACCGATGACCGCGTTGAACCCCGTGCAGACCATCGGGCATCAGGTCGCTGAAACCATTCGCATCCATGACAAAACCGTGTCTCGCCAAGCCGCTGCCAAGCGGGCGGCCGAAACGCTTGAAAGGGTCGGCTTGCCCAACGATCGCTTTCCGCTGACCCGCTACCCACACGAGCTGTCGGGCGGGCAACGCCAACGGGTAGTGATCGCCATGGCCATCGCGCTGCGGCCGCGATTGCTGATCGCCGATGAACCGACCACCGCGCTGGATGTCACGACGCAGGCGCAGATCCTTGATCTACTAAAATCGCTGGCGCGGGACGACGGGATGGGGCTGCTGATGATCACCCATGATCTGGCGGTGGTCGCCGATATGGCCGACCGCATCATCGTCATGCGCAAGGGAGAGATCGTCGAACAGGGGCAGACACAATCCCTGCTGCGAACCATGCGCCACCCCTATACACAGATGCTTTTTGCCGCCTCGAACCACAGCGTGGCGCTGCCCAAGGCCCCGCCTCCACAACCGCTGCTGACAGTAGAAAATGTCAGCCGCGACTATGCCCTGCCGCGCCGGACGCTCTTTGGCAAACCCGGTCGGTTCCGCGCCGTCGATAACGTATCCTTCACCCTGCAACGGGGCGAACGCCTGGGCCTCGTGGGTGAAAGCGGCTGCGGAAAATCGACCCTGACACGGGCGCTTTTGGGTCTGGAGCCGGTGCAATCGGGCAGCATCACACTCGACGGCACCGCAGTCTTTAGCGGCACCAAACCCAACCTTGATGTGCGCCGCAAAATGCAGGTGGTGTTTCAAGACCCGTTCGGCAGCTTCAACCCGCGCCACCGTGTCGACCGGCTGATCAGCGAACCTTTCCACCTGCTGCCAGCCCCCCCAAGCGGCAGCGCCCGTACCGATGCCATCGCCGACGCATTGATCGCCGTGGGCCTGTCCCCCGATGATGCGACCAAATATATCCACGAATTCTCGGGTGGCCAGCGCCAGCGGATCGCCATTGCCCGTGCGTTGATTATCCGCCCTGACCTGATCCTCTTTGACGAAGCGGTCAGCGCGCTGGACGTTTCCGTGCGGGCGCAAATTCTTGATCTGCTGGCTGAGCTGTGCAGCGCCTATGACCTGACGTACTTGTTCATTTCCCATGACCTGACTGTGGTGCGCACGATCACGGATCGCGTGCTGGTGATGAAATCCGGGCAGATCGTTGAACAAGGTGCCACCGCAGAGGTTTTCGACCAGCCTCAGCACCCCTACACTCAAAAACTCCTCGCCGCCGCGCCACGTTTGCCGGACCTGTGATGCCCCAGCTTCATTTTGCCAAATAAACTCCCCGCGGCGCGTCCCGCACTAACCAAAGGCACTGCCCTATGAGACCCGGACCCAGAAACCTGATCACCGATGTGCCCGGCCTGCGTGTGGGTAATGCGCAGGACGATGCGCTGAAATCAGGTACGACGGTGCTGCTGGCGGATGCGCCTTTTACCGCCTCTGTCCATGTGATGGGCGGTGCCCCCGGCACGCGCGAGACGGATTTGCTCGCCCCCGACAAATCGGTCGCCACAGTAGATGCGCTGGTGCTGTCGGGCGGGTCGGCCTACGGGCTGGATGCCTGTTCGGGCGTGGTTGACGCGCTGCGTGCTGCCGGGCGCGGGTTTTGGCTGGGCGATGCCACGATCCCGCTGGTGCCGGGGGCGATCCTGTTTGACCTGCTCAACGGCGGTGACAAGAATTGGGAGCACAACCCCTACCGCGCCTTGGGGCGTGCGGCCTATGACGCCGCGACCGAGGACTTCAACCTTGGCACCATTGGTGCCGGCACCGGTGCGCTGAGTGCGATGGTCAAGGGCGGGCTTGGATCAGCTTCGCTAGAGTTACCCGATGGCACGATAGTGGGCGCGCTGGTCGCGGCCAATCCGGTGGGCGCGGTCACCACGCCGGGCGACAAGTATTTCTATGCCGCCCCCTTCGAGGTGAATGGCGAATTTGGCGGTAGGGGCACGGACCCTGCAACGGGACTTGGGATGACAATGGATAGCCGCAAGATGGCCTCCATGTCCCCGCGTGAAAATACCACCATCGCGATTGTTGCCACAAATGCGACTCTAACAAAGGCACAATGCCAACGCATATCTGTTGCCGCCCATGACGGGATCGGGCGTGCGACGGTGCCTGCCCACACGCCTTATGACGGTGATCTCGTCTTTGGCCTAAGCACGGCGGCACATGAGGTCGCCGAGAGCATCCTGCCGTTGATCGGCCATGCCGCGTCGCTGTGCCTGGCGCGGGCCATTGCGCGAGCAGCCTATTTTGCCACGCCAGCAGCGGGCGATCTGTTGCCCTGCTGGTCGGACCTCAACAGCTGATACGCATAAAAAAACCCGCGTCTCCATTTGGAAACGCGGGCCTTTTACGCGGGTTAGAGCCGCTTATTCAGTTTTCTCGGCCTCGGCATCCTTGGCCATTGGCGCATCTGCTTCTGCTTCTGCCTCAGCTTCGGGTGAGAAAGTTGCAAGATAGGCCGCGACGTCTTCGCCGCCTTTGCGCATTCTGAACGACATCTTCGAACGTGCCTTTTTATCATCCAGTGTGGTGCGCAGGAAATCGGTAGGGTTGACCAGATATTCGGCCATATTGGCTTCGTCCCAGACCAGACCCGCTTCGCCGGCCGCAACCAGATCATCGCCGTAGCGATAGTCTTCGACGGTGCCCGCTTGTTTGCCGATGATCCCGAAAAGGTTCGGACCGACCTTGCCGCCCCGCTGGAACGTTTCGCCTGCGTCGTCGACGATCATGTGGCAGGCTTTGCATTTGCCGAACTGCTTTTCGCCAGCTTCGGCGTCGCCCATGCTGTGGCTGTCTGCCAGTGCCGGACCCGCGATCACGGTGGCGAGTAGTGCGCTATAAAGATATTTCATTGCGATTTCCCATATTCATTCATCATCGTTTAACCTAGCTCAGGCTCCCATATGTCAACGGGGGCCTGTTTTCGCGGGGCGATGTTGGGGTCTCAGGCGCGAGGGCCTATCGTGACCTCAAGTGTCGCGATCCCGTCCACACCGCCGGTCACGACATCCCCTTCGACAAGGGCCGCAACGCCGGCTGGTGTGCCCGTCATGATGATATCACCCGGTGCAAGCGACATGGAATGCGACAAGATCGCCACGTGTTCGCGCACCGACCAGATCAGATCTGCCAGATCGGCGTCCTGACGTACCGTACCGTTCACAGCCAGCCAGATGCGTCCTTGTTCAACCGATGGCACATCGGCGATGGGTTTTAGCGGCGCAATCGGGGCGGAGTTGTCGAACGCTTTGCCCCAATCCCATGGGCGCCCTGCTTTCTTTGCCTCGGCCTGCAGATCGCGGCGTGTCAGGTCGATCCCGACAGAGGCGCCCCAGACGTGATCCATCACGTCTTCCTCGGCGATGTTGCGCCCGCCTTTGCCTATGGCAATGACCAGTTCAATCTCGTGGTGCAGATCCTCTGTCTGAGGCGGATAGGGGATCGTGAAGGGCGTATCCAGCGCGGCATCGGCGGGTTTTGTGAAAAAGAACGGTGCCTCGCGGGTCGGGTCATTGCCCATCTCGCGGGCGTGCGCCTCGTAGTTGCGGCCGACGCAAAAAATCCGACGAATGGGAAAGCGGGCGTCTGTGCCCTGCACCGCCAGACTGGCCTGAGGGGCAGGGGGAAATACGAATTCATCAGCGGGCATGGGGCATATCCTTTGCTTTATCGTGTTACTACCCTGCATACGCCCCTGCGCAGGCGCCGTCACCAGATAAGACACCAAAACGCCCGATAGGGCCTGTCCCCAAGCAAAAGGCCGACACAGTGCGTGCCGGCCTTTGTTTTTGTTCACCTGTAGATAACGGCTATTTCTCGGGCTGGATCGCTGGCTTTTCAACCGGATCGACGGTGCCCTCGGGCGCGTCGTCGATCAGCTCTGCGTCCTCGATATCGGCGCGGGTGGCGACTGCTGGCTTTGCATCGGCACCGGAGTTGTCTTCCAGCGCGCCCACAATCAGTGGCAGCATCTGCACGCCGCCGGGCATCGCGACTTCGGACATGGGCGGCGTTTTCCACGCCAGCGTATCGAAGCTGTGGCAGTTTTCGCAGATCGGTTTCCAGTTTGCGTGGATGTGGTGGCAGTTTTCACAGATCCACTGCGGGCCGCGCGACACCGTCAGTGCCCGTGCCAGCCAGCCTTTGACGACCGTGTCCGACGCGCCTTCGCCCCGTTCGATGGCGGCCATCAGGGTGACCGAGCGGGCCGTCGGATCAGTTTCGACGAGATCACCCAAAGACCGGCGCGCCTGCGGGAAATCCTCGGCGGCGATGTTCAGCTCTGCCAGCAGCATCTTGGTTTCTGGATGGTCCGGCTGCACGCGTGTCAGCGCGGTAAAGCGTTTCAGCCGCTCTTTCGGCGTTTCATCCGGCTGGATCGCGGCGAAAGCACCGGCAAGATCGGGATGCGGCTGCACGCTCCATGCCTTTTTCAGCACGCGGGCCGCGTATTTCGGTTTGCCCTGATCAATGTACCCATGCGCGGCCATCACGGCCGCAGGGATCAAATCGGGCGACAGACGGTTCGCTTCGATCGCGGCTTCGCGCGCTTCGATGCTGTTGCCTTCGGCAACGACGTCTTTCGCCTCAGAGAGGGCAAGCACGGCATCGCGGCGTTTGTGCACGTCACGCGGCATCTGGCCGTTCTTGAGTTTGGTGTTCAGCGTTTGACGTGCGCCGGCCCAATCCTCCTTCTCTGCTTGCAGCTTAAGCAGTACATCGCCGGTTTCCGCATGCTTCGGTTTGATGGCAAAGGCTTTCTCGGCCAGCTTCAGCGCGGTTTCCGTGTCGCCTTCGGCCAGCTTCTGTTTCATGATCCCGCGCACACCGACGAAACGGGTGCGTTCATTGGTCACCAGCTTGCGATAGGTTTCTTCCGCCTTGCGGTGGTCACCTGCCAGTTCAGCAGCTTGCGCAATCAGCAAGTTTGTCAGGTCAGGACGTTCAAGATATTTGTCTGCCTTTGCGGCCTTGGCCATTGCCAGACGCCCTTCGCCACTGGCCAGCGCCATCAAGCCTTCGGAAAGGGCCTCGTATCCCTTGCGTTCGCGGTTGCGGTCGAAATAACGCGACAGCGCCGTTTCGTCCCCGTTCAAGAAATGCCAAACCGCAACGAGCAGCGCAAAAATCTTGAGCAAGATCCAAACGGCGACAACCAACAGCACCACCGCGATCACAGATTGCAGCGGGCCAAAGCTGTATTCGGTGCCCATCACAGTCACTTGCAACCCGCCCGAGCTTTCCAGCAGGAACGATGCGCCCCATGTGATGGCGGCAATCACCGCAACGAACACAACGATCTTAATCAGTGACCAAAGCATAAATCAGGTTCCTCAGTTCGCCGTCAGGCGTTGTGTCAATGTCTGTACGGCGTCTTGGGCATCGTGGCGCGCTTGCGCATCGGCGAGCCAATCGGACATGGGGTCCTGGGCCTCGGGCGGCAGGGTTTTCACCTCGGCCAGCGCCTCGTCTAGGCGACCGTCGCGAATGGCAGCTTCGGCACGGGACAGAATGGCATCAGCGTCGTCCCCGTCACGGGGTGCTACCGACCGCGCGCCCAACTGTTGCTTAAAGAAGCCACCAATACCGCCGCCGTCTGCCTCTGGGGTCGCGGCACGTGCCGCTGCAAGCGTCGCGCGGGCCACATCAGGAAAGCGGTCTTGTAGGTTGGCACCCGTGACAACCCCTGTCGCGGCGTTGTCTGCAAGTGCGGCGGGAATGTCCTGAATGCCATTCTCCTGAAGCGCTGCGATCTCGGCTTCAAACGGTTGGCCTGTGGTAACAGCCGATACGATCCGTCCCAAAGCAGATTGCAACGTCGCAGCCTGTGCGGCCTGCGCGGTCGCTTCTTCCACACTAAGTGCGTTGTCCAGCAAGCGTTCGATTTCGTCGCGCTGTGTCTCGACCGAGGATTTCAGCGCGGCCAGTTCCTGTTCAAAGCCCGAAGTATCGACGGGGGCCGGTGCCTCTGCCGCAGGACGATTGCCAAGCGCTTCAACACGTGTTGCCAGTTCAGCGACCTGCGCTTGAACCTCTTGCAGCGCGGCGTCATCGGCAGGCGCAGGGGCGGGGCGGGCTTCTTCCAGCGCCTTGATCCGGGCCTCTTGCGTGGCGAGCGTCTCTGTCAGGGTAGATTGCGTGGTATCTACGGGGCGCAAACCAGCTTGATCCAGTACATCATATTCCGCCACGGCAAAGCCGATCCCGCCGGCGATGATCCCGCCAAAGAGCATGGGCCAAAAGACACTACCACGCTTTTCAGGCTCTGCCTTGGGGGACGCGGGCGGCGGCGTCTTGGTCGTTTCAGCAGGCTTAACTGTTGCAGCGCTGGAGGGGGTTGTAGGTTTTGCACTCTCGGGCTTTGACGCGGGTGTCGCGGGTTTGGTTGCTGCTGTGTCCGGCTTCACGTCTTTCAGATCGAGTTTTGTATCGCTGGGCGTCGTTTCGGATTTGGTAGAACTTGTAGAACTGGACGCTGCAGCGGTGGCCGAGGACGCCTTGGAGGGTGTGTCGCTCGCTTTTGTTGTCGCAGGGGGGGGTGTGGTTACATCCTTGGTGGATGTTGTGTTTGCAGAGGTCGACGGTTTGTCGTCAGGCATCGCTGTCACGCCCGCCGCCTTGCCTGTCGATGTGTCCTTAGCCGTATTAGCTGTCGCCGTATTAGCTGTCGCCGTTTTACCAGGCGTCGTTTTATCAGGCGTCGCCGCGCTGGCCGGCGATGGTTTGACCGCGGGCTTGGGTTTGGCTGTCGAAGATGTCGATGTGGATGCCGTCGTCTTCGCTACGGCGGGTGATCCGGTTTTTTTGGCAGTCGTCTTCGGCTTAGCGGCGGCAGCAGACGCCCGCGATGTCGAAGATGTCTTCGGGGAGTCACCTGAATTTGGTGTTTTCGCTTTCGCCACGCTTAAAAACCTTTCCGATTCTGACCTGATATCAGACGTATTCCTGAACCTTAGACGGCATATAGGCCGACCTTCAAGCTAACCTGTTCCAATCCACCGCAGTTTCAAGCGTAAAACGCAGTGACGTGGCAGTTGGTTCAGCTGCGACCAACAATTGTCGAACCTCCTTGGACCCCAACGCCTCGGCCACTGCATCGCTGAGGGCTATGATGATCGCATTCGCCATATCGGGTACCTGATCGGCAAATTGGGCGGCGGTGCGTGGGGAAAATAGGGGCACGATGGCCGGAGCCCCGCTCACCAGTGCAGCTTGGGCGGCGTCGGTCAGCGGCAGCGCCTTTTGATCATACAGCACCACAACATGCGTCAGCAGACCGGACTGCGTGAGCTTATCGGCAACATCGCCGCGTTGATGGGTACCGCGCAAATGCAGCAGAGGCGTCGCTGGGCCATGCTGAACCAACATAGGCACCAACCGCGCTGCATCCGGGGCATGAAATTGCACCCGCCATCCGCGTGCTATGGCGGCCTCTGCCGTGATCTCGCCCACACAATAGGCCGTGACCCCGTCCCCATCAGGCCCATGCATCACACCATTGGCCGAGGTGAAAATCACCCCACCGACCCCGTCAAGGTCAACAGGCGTATCAACCGGTTCGATCTGGAGCAAAGGACTGATCACCAGCGTCACCCGGGACAGCAGCTTGGGCGACAGGCTTTGCGCAAAGCGAGTGCAGGCCAAGCGAGGGCGGGTCAGGATCAACGCTGGTTTTGTCATCTTTCGGTATGGCCCCAAGGATTGTTCCACATGCCCCGAGGTGTTACTTGCCCCCTGTCACCCTTGCAATGGAAACAGCCATGTTACTTCTTGGATTGGAAAGCAGCTGCGACGATACCGCCGCCGCGCTGGTACGCCAGATGCCGGGTCAGCGCGCCCAAGTGCTGTCCTCCGTCGTTGTGGGGCAAACCGAATTGCATGCCTCTTTTGGCGGTGTCGTCCCTGAAATCGCAGCACGTGCCCATGCTGAAAAACTGGACCTCTGCGTCGAAAAAGCGCTGGCCGAGGCCGAGCTGTCTTTGGCAGATGTTGACGGTTTTGCCGTGACTGCGGGACCGGGCCTGATTGGCGGCGTTCTGTCGGGGGTGATGTGCGCCAAGGGGCTGTCGGCGGCGACGGGCAAGCCGCTGTACGGGGTGAACCATCTGGCCGGCCACGCGCTGACGCCACGGCTGACCAATGATGTGCCCTATCCCTATTTGATGCTGCTGGTGTCGGGCGGGCATTGCCAGTTTCTGCTGGTGCATGGGCCGGACCGGTTTGAACGACTGGGGGGCACCATCGATGACGCGCCGGGCGAGGCTTTTGACAAGGTTGCACGCCTGATATCGCTGCCGCAACCGGGCGGGCCTGCGATTGAACAGGCGGCCAAGGCGGGGGACCCCAAACGCTTTGCCCTACCGCGCCCCCTATTGGATCGGCCGGATTGCGATATGTCATTCTCGGGGCTGAAAACGGCGGTGCTGCGCACGCGGTACAAGGTGATTGACGAAAAAGGCGGGTTGAGCGTTCAGGATCAGGCCGATCTGGCTGCCGGTTTCCAGGCTGCCGTCACCGATGTGCTGGCCGAAAAGACCCGCCGCGCCTTGCGGAAATATCTGGACCATGCGCCTGCTGTGCGCAGTCTTTGTGTCGCGGGTGGGGTCGCTGCGAACAAGGCAATAGGCCACGGATTAGAGACTGTTGCGCGTGAAGTAGACTGTGCCTTTATCGCGCCGCCGCTGTCGCTGTGTACCGATAATGCCGCGATGATCGCCTTTGCCGCGATTGAACAAAGCCATCTCCGCGGCCCCGATGATCTGACCCTGTCGGCCCGACCGCGCTGGCCGCTGGACACAAGGCAGCCCGCCATGTTGGGCAGCGGCAAAAAAGGAGCGAAAGCATGAGCATTGCTGTTCTCGGCGCTGGCGCCTTTGGCACCGCGTTGGCGATTTCTTTGGCTGGAAAGGGCGCGGTCACGCTGTGGGCACGGGATGCGCACGGCATGGGGCAAAGCCGTGAAAACACCGCCCGCCTGCCCGGTTGCCCCCTGCCAAAGGGATTGTTCGTCACCGAGGATCTGGCAGAAGCCGCCAAGGCCCAGACCTTGCTGGCGGCGGTGCCGATGCAAAAGCTGCGTGGTTTCCTGACCGAGAACGCCACAGCGCTGGATGGCAAGACCATCGTCGCCTGCTGCAAGGGGATCGAGCTGAACACCGGTCTAGGCCCTGTCGCCGTGATCCGCGAGGTGCTGCCGAATGCCACGGCTGCGATCCTCACCGGACCCAGCTTTGCCGCCGATATCGCACGGGGGTTACCCACGGCGTTGACGATTGCCTGTGCCGACAAGCCTACCTGTGCTGCTCTACAACAGAGCCTAACAACGGCAAACCTGCGCCTTTATCGCACCTCTGACACTGTGGGTGCCGAACTGGGCGGGGCGCTCAAGAACGTCGTGGCGATCGCCTGCGGTGCCGCAATCGGGGCCGGTCTGGGCGAAAGCGCCCGCGCCGCCGTGATGACCCGCGGCTTTGCCGAGATGCAGCGGCTTGCCGCGCATCACCATGCCGATCCCGTGACACTGGCGGGGCTTTCCGGCTTTGGCGATCTGACACTGACCTGTACATCGACCCAGTCGCGGAACTACCGTTTGGGGCTTGCATTGGGCCGGGGGGAACCCTTTGACAGCGCCACCACCGTCGAAGGGGCCGCCACCGCGCGCGCCGTGGATACGCTGGCGCAAGACAACGGGCTGGACCTGCCTATCACCGCCGCCGTTGCAGGTCTGGTCGAGAACCGCTTAGATGTGGCAAGCGCGATGAAAGCGCTTTTGACCCGCCCCTTAAAGGAAGAATAACATGTTGGTTGCCCTTATTGCCAAAGACAAAGCTGGCGCGCTTTCAGTGCGTCAGGAAAACCGCCCCGCCCATGTCGACTATCTGAAATCCACTGGCGTCGTTGCCCAAGCAGGCCCGCTGCTGGATGATGCCGGTGATATGATCGGGTCTTTGGTCATTCTAGATGTGGCAGATAAAGCCGCAGCACAGGAATGGGCCGACAATGATCCCTATGCCAAAGCAGGACTGTTCGCCGATGTGCAGCTGATCCCGTGGAACCGGGTGATCGGCTAATGGCCTACTGGCTGTTCAAATCCGAACCCTCGACCTGGGGCTGGAAGGATCAGGTCGCCAAAGGCGCGGCAGGCGAGGAATGGGACGGCGTGCGCAACTATCAGGCGCGCAACTTTATGCGCGAGATGGCAGTCGGCGATCTGGGGTTCTTTTACCATTCGCAAGGGGAACGCGCGATTGTCGGCATCGTCGAAGTCTGTGCCGCAGCGCATCAGGACAGTTCGACCGAGGATGCGCGGTGGGAATGTGTTGATATCAAAGCCCTGCGCCCGTTCGAGGCACCTGTGACACTGGACGATATCAAGGCCGATGGCCGGTTCGACGATATGCCCTTGGTCAAAAGCCCGCGCCTGTCAGTGCAACCTGTCACGCCGGAACAATGGACCGCGATCTGCGCGATGGGGAACACCCAAAGTTAGACCCTATCAAGAGATTTCGATACGGAAAAACGCCCGCTTGGCAAAGCGGGCGTCTCATATTCAATGCACTAGAATTTACCCGTAAACGGATTCTTTGCCAAAGTGTTTGGTCAGCATATAATAGACCACGGCGCGGTATTTGTTTCGCTCGGACTTTCCGTAGGTTTCCACGGCTTTGTGAATACCGTCCATCAGGTCAGGGCTGTCAGAGAGGCCGAGCTTTTTCATCAGAAAGTTGGCTTTTACCAATTCAAGCTCGCTTTCTTGTGACGCGGCGATGGTTTGGGCGTCGGCGTTATAGATCGACGGACCGCAGCCGATGGTCACTTTTGTCAGCAGGTCCATGTCTGGTGTCATGCCGCATTTCGTTTTCAGATCGTCAGCGTATTTTTCGATCCATTCGTCTCTCTTGCCCATAGGGTGTCTCCAACCGTTGATGTGACCGGTAGCTCCGGCCTTGGGTCAAAGCCTAGAGCGGTTTTGGCGCGTTCGAAAGAAATTTTTCCCGCAACACTGGTCCTGCGCCGTTTCCGGCGCAACCTGTGCCCCCGTCATTTAGCTGTTCAGGAACCTTCAAAAAGTTGCCAAAAAATCGGACCGCCCCTCACTTTAAGGTGTCATACTGCGCTGTTAGACGCATAGGCTAAGCGAGCGGAGGGACCGAGAATGTTTAAGCGATATGCCATCTATTATACGCCGCGCACGGGGGATTTTGCCCAGCGGGGTGCTGCGTGGTTGGGCTGGGACCTGCAGGCGGGGATACCGGTCGCACATCCCGCCGTTGAAAATATGGACATTGCCAAATTGACCGACCGGCCACGAAAATACGGGCTGCACGGGACGGTCAAAGCCCCGTTTGAGCTGACAAAAGCGTCGACCGAAGCGCAGCTCATCGCGGGCGTTGCGACCTTCTGCAAAGGTCAGGCACCGGTGCAGCTTGACGGGTTAGCGTTGTCGCAGATCGGGCGGTTTCTGGCGCTGGTGCCGCAGGGGGATACCACCGCGCTTGGCAGTCTTGCGGCCACGACCAATGTCGTGCTGGATGCGTTCCGTGCGCCTTTGTCCGAGGCAGAGTTTACCCGCAAGAATGCGCCCCACCTCACCGATCAGCAGCGGATTTACCTTAAAAACTACGGATACCCGCATATTATGGAGTATTTCCGGTTTCACATCACCCTTACGGGCCCGCTTGCGTCCGACCAGTTAACGCCCGTCAAAACGGCTCTGCAGCGCTATTTAGGGACAGATATTCCCGCCCCCTTTATCATCGACAGCCTGACCCTATGTGGCGAAGATGCCGATGGGCGTTTCCACAAAATTGAACGCTTTACCCTTGGGGGATGACAAATGAAAAACGCCGCCTGAACAAATATTCAGACGGCGTTTCATCGAATGCAATACGCTGGTTTAGTAGCGGTAGTGTTCCGGCTTGAACGGGCCTTCGGGTGTTACGCCGATATAGGCGGCTTGTTCGCTGGTCAATTGGGTTAGCTTCACACCAATACGGTCCAAGTGCAGGCGTGCGACTTTCTCGTCCAGATGCTTGGGCAGGATGTAGACCTGATTTTCGTATTTGCCGGTGTTTTCCCACAGTTCGATCTGCGCCAACACTTGGTTGGTGAAGGAAGCCGACATGACAAAAGACGGGTGACCGGTCGCGTTGCCAAGGTTCAGCAGACGGCCTTCGGACAGCAGGATCAGACGGTTGCCCGAAGGCATCTCGATCATGTCGACCTGTTCTTTGATGTTCGTCCACTTGTGGTTCTTCAGCGCGGCGACCTGGATTTCGTTATCAAAGTGGCCGATGTTGCCAACGATCGCCATGTCCTTCATCTCGCGCATATGCTCGATGCGGATCACGTCTTTGTTGCCGGTGGTGGTGATGAAGATATCGGCGGTGTCGAGCACGTCTTCCAGCAGGACGACTTCGAACCCATCCATCGCGGCTTGCAGCGCGCAAATCGGGTCGGCTTCGGTCACTTTTACGCGGGCACCGGCACCGGCCAGCGATGCGGCAGAGCCTTTGCCAACGTCGCCATAGCCGCAAACAACGGCAACCTTGCCGGCCATCATCACGTCGGTGGCACGGCGGATGCCATCGACCAGCGATTCACGGCAGCCGTATTTGTTGTCGAACTTCGACTTGGTGACGCTGTCATTCACGTTGATCGCAGGGAAGGGCAGCTGGCCTTGCTTCACCAGATCGTACAGACGGTGCACGCCTGTGGTGGTTTCCTCGGAGACGCCCTTGATCTGGTCGCGCATCTTGGTGAACCAGCCGGGGGATTGCGCCATCCGCTTTTTGATCTGTGCCTTAATCGCGATTTCTTCTTCCGATGTCGGGACAGAGATCACGTCTTCGCCAGCTTCTGCGCGGGCACCCAACAGGATGTAAAGCGTCGCGTCGCCACCATCGTCGAGGATCAGGTTCGGGCCTTCGGGGAACTGGAAGGATTTATCCAGATAGTCCCAGTGCTCTTCCAGCGACTGGCCCTTGATCGCGAACACGGGCGTGCCGCTTTCAGCGATGGCCGCAGCGGCGTGGTCTTGGGTAGAGAAGATATTGCAGGACGCCCAGCGCACATCCGCACCAAGCACGACAAGCGTTTCGATTAGCACGGCGGTCTGGATCGTCATGTGCAGCGAGCCCACGATGCGTGAACCGGACAGCGGTTTGCTTTCGCCATATTCGGCACGCAGCGCCATCAGGCCGGGCATTTCGGTTTCCGCAATATCAAGCTCTTTGCGGCCAAAGGCAGCAAGGCTTATGTCTTTAACGATGTAATCGTTGGCCATCGGGGGCATCCCTTTTCAAAAGATCGGCAATGTTTCTATATTTGAAAAGGGCCGTAGCACTTTGGGGGAGTGATCTCAACGGTGGTGGTTCGCCGTCACACGAAACGGTTACTCTGCCGAGGCGACGACCATTTGATCGGTCTTCATGCCCGCCATCCAGTTTTGACCCTGCGCCGTCACGCACGCCATCCCGTTCGACAGGGTTTTCACGGCAGACCATGTACCAGTATTGTCCGACGCCCAGATTTGAACGGCGCTGTCATCCTGTCCTTCGACCGGTGTTTCGCCGTACCAGTCCACCAATGACGCCTTGAGCTCTTGCGCGGGCATACAGACGTCGCTGGCCAAGGCCGGCGCGGCAACAGCCCCGAGGCCAAGGGCAAGTGTGAGAGCGGAAATTACAGGTTTCATGATCGTCTCCTTCGTGGGAAGAACACGATGAACCCGCAAATGTTCCACGTGAAAAAAGGCAGAATAACACAATGGCGCAGCAATCGCGTGCATGGCAACGCATGTTATCCGGTCGCAGGCTTGATCTGCTGGACCCGACGCCGGTCGATATAGAGATCGAGGATATCGCCCATGGGCTGGCCTTTGTGGCGCGTTGGAATGGTCAGACGCGGGGGGATTTCGCCTATTCCGTGGCTGAACATGCCCTGCTGGTCGAAACCCTTTACGGGCGGATGAACCCCAAGGCTCCGGCGAAATGGCGATTGGCCGCCTTGCTGCATGATGCGCCGGAATATGTGATCGGGGATATGATCTCTCCGGTGAAAGCTGCAGTCGGGCCGGAATATGGCGCACTGGATGACCGGTTGATGTCCGCGATCCACATCCGCTTTGGTCTGCCCGCAGCGCTGCCCAAATCGGTCAAGCAGCAGATCAAACGTGCCGATAAGGTCAGCGCTTGGATGGAGGCGACGCAGATCGCCGGTTTCTCGGAGGCAGAGGCGTCCAAGTTCTTTGGCCGGCCCAAGCCCGAGGTGATGGAGGGGCTGTCCATCGTGCTGCGCCCGCCGGTGGAAACGCGCAATGACTTCACCGCGCGGCATCTGGATTTGCTGGGCGCGCTGTAATGGTCAAGGTCCGCCCCCCTATCGCGCTGGATGCGTCCAGCATGGCGCAGCTGTTAAACGAGATTGTCACCATTGGCGGCACCACCGCGATGACGCGCCCGGTCACCGGTAAGGATCTGACCGAATGGATGGCCACCAATGCCGACCAAAGCGCATGGCATGTGGCGCTGGATGACCAAGAGAACGTCGTCGGTTTTCAATGGATCAGCCCACACCCTAACCTGCCGCCCGAGGCCTGCGATATCGCGAGCTTTGTGCAGGTCGGTCGCACAGGTCTTGGCGTCGGGTCCGCGCTGTTTAATGCCACGGCACAGGCGGCGGAACGGCTGGGCTATGTCTGGATCAACGCCACGATCCGCGCTGACAACGACGGCGGGCTGACCTATTACCAAAGCCGCGGGTTTCGCGATTGGCACTTTGACCAAGGTGTCACGCTTGCCTCGGGTCAGGTCGTGGACAAGATCAGCAAACGGTACGACGTCTAGCGCCCTATTGCGGTGACCGTTTTGCCAGAATGCGCTGCAAGGTCCGGCGGTGCATATTCAGCCGCCGCGCGGTTTCGGATACGTTTCTATCGCAAAGCTCGTAGACACGCTGGATATGTTCCCACCGCACACGATCCGCGCTCATGGGGTTTTCCGGTGGCGGCGGCAAGTCATCGCCCGTGGCCAACAGCGCGTTCACGATGTCATTGGCGTCAGCGGGTTTTGACAGATAATCCGTCGCGCCGATTTTGACTGCGGCGACGGCGGTGGCGATGGCCCCGTATCCCGTCAGCACCACAACCCGCGCATCGGGGCGCTTGTCGCGCAACACCTCGACCACATCCAACCCGTTACCGTCCTGCAACCGCAGATCAACCACCGCATAGGCCGTGGGCCGTGCAGTCGCGATCGCAACGCCAGCGGCGACAGAGCCCGCGGTCTCTACCTCGAAACCCCGTTTTTCCATCGCTTTGGCCAGACGGCGCAGAAATGGTTCGTCGTCGTCCACCAGAAGGAGGGACCGATCCTCGCCTAGGTCGAGCGTATTTTCCTGAACCATATCATGCTCCGCTGGTTGAATGTTGTACCCGACTTTATCCAGATATGTGGCGCGAGCATAGGGAGGTCAAATTTTCTACTGGTTGTCCACAAAGCACGCGACCTTGTCGGCCAACTGCTCTGGCGGGACATCGCGGCGAAAGAAGTCGACGAAACCGTCTTCGGGCATCACCAGATAGCTAAAGGTCGAATGATCCACGAGGTAGTCTTCCCCTTCATCCTCATGCGCCTTGTAATAGGTGCGGTAGGCATCGCTTGCCGCTTTGACCTGTGCGGGCGATCCGGTCAGGCCGATCATCTTGGGGTGCATGTTGGCGGCGAAATCCCCAACAACTTCAGGGGTATCTCGGGCGGGATCGACCGAGATGAACACCGGCGTTGCAGAAATACCGCGCGCTTCCAGTTCATCGACGGCGCGGGCGTTCCGGTCTACGTCCAGCGGGCAAACATCAGGGCAGAAGGTATAACCAAAGTAAACGAGGCTGGGTTCGGTGATCACATCCGCGTCCGTCACGGTCTGGCCTTGCGCATTCACCAGCTCGAACGGGCCGCCCAATTCGGCACCACCGGCCACGGCAGAGTTTTTGCACTGCGCGTATTTGTCGCTGTCGCCATCGGACCGGTAGACGAGCATCAAGGACACCGCCAAAAAGGCCAGAACGACCAGCACCGCACCAATTGCCATTACTCTTCTCATATTCATTCTCCTGCGCGGTTAGGCGCTCTTGATCCCGGTCGGACACAGACCTACGCTTTCCCTCTATCAACGTAATCTACATTTTGAAAAGGTGCGCCGATGACGCAGGCCGCTGACATTCCCGTGGGGAGAGGCTTGGGCAAGGGTGCCCGCGCCAACTGGATCAGGCTACGCACCATGATTGTGCTGCGGTGGGTGGCGATTGCGGGACAGCTGACGGCGATCACTGTGGCGCAACGCATCTTTGGCCTGCAGTTGGAACTAGGGCTGTGTTATTTGGCCATCGGTGTGTCGGTCCTCGGGAACCTGATCGCCATTCTTGTCTTTCCCGAAAACAAACGTCTGTCTGAATACGAAAACCTGCTGATGGTGCTGTTCGATCTGGTGCAGCTGGCGTTTCTGCTGTTCCTGACCGGCGGGCTGCATAATCCGTTTTCGCTGCTGCTGCTGGGGCCTGTGACCATCTCTGCGACGGCGCTAAGCCTGCGGTCGACCATTGTGCTGTGCGGTACGGCGATTGTGCTGGCGACACTGCTGGCACTTTTCCACCTGCCACTGATTACAGCTAACGGCGGGCGGCTGGAACTGCCAAGCATCTTTATCTTTGGCATCTGGATTGCACTGGTAATCGCGATTTTGTTCTCTACCGCCTATTCGCGCCGCGTTACGACGGAAATCCATTCGATGGCCGACGCCTTGGCCGCGACGCAAATGGCGCTGGCGCGGGAACAAAAGTTGACCGACCTTGGCGGCGTGGTGGCTGCCGCTGCACATGAACTGGGGACGCCCCTTGCCACGATCAAGCTTGCCAGTGGCGAGCTTTGGAACGAACTGCAAGACCAGCCTGAACTGGCAGAAGACGCGGCCTTGATCCGCGATCAAGCGGACCGGTGCCGCGATATTTTGCGTAATATGGGGCGTGCAGGCAAAGACGATCTGCACCTGCGACAAGCCCCGTTGATGACTGTTCTGGAAGAAGCCGCCGAACCGCACCGTATGCGTGGCAAAACCTTTACCTTTACCCTTGGCCCTGATGCGGGTGATGTCTCCGACCAGCCCGCGATCCTGCGCCGGCCCGAGGTTATTCACGGGCTGCGTAACCTGATGCAGAACGCAGTCGATTTTGCCGCAACGACAGTCTGGGTCGAAGCCAACTGGACCGATACCGTGATCTCGGTTCGTATATTTGACGATGGTGCCGGTTTCCCGCCAGATATCCTTGGCCGTATCGGAGACCCGTTCATGCGTCGGCGGCGGTCTGACCCAAAGGCTGCGCAGCGGCCCGAATATGAAGGTATGGGGCTGGGGCTGTTCATCGCAAAAACCCTGCTGGAACGATCCGGTGCGGAGCTGCGCTTTGCCAATGGGCCCGAAACCGCACCGCACTCCGAGACGCCTGTTGGGGCTGTGGTCAAAGTGACTTGGCCACGGGCGAAGATTGATGCCGACCGCGGTGACACGCCGCGCGCGACGGGGGAAAATACACAATTTTCATGGTAAATCTTTCGCGAATAGAGTGTCAGCGCGCTCTGGGACAAAACCCGCCGATCTCTGGATCGGTTAATAAACCATTAACTCTTTTGGCGCTTAACTTAGCAGAACCCTAAGGAAATGAGTCTCGCCGTGGCTTCCACATTTGACATCGCGCTTGTGATAATGGCCATCCTACCCAGTGGCTATGTCGCCTATCTGTGGCTCAATAGCCCTGAACGCAAGGATAAGCCCGTCCTGCAGGGCGAACCCGAGCTGTCATACCTGTTCGACCACGGCGTGTTGCAGCATGCCTCTAGCGCGGCGCAACAGTTCTGCCCGCTGGAAGCAGGGCACCATGAATGGCCCGATTTATATCACAATATCTTGCCGCGTTTCGGGCTATTCCCGGACAAGCCCCCTTCCACCGGCGAAGGCCAAATGATTGTCGCGGCGACTGATCCCAAAATCCAGACAATGCTGCGTATCAACTGGGACAAACACCTGTGTCGGGTCGTTGTGCTAGATCCCAAAGACGTCGGCGTTGACCTGCGGTCAGAGGCAGAGGTCACGCTGTCGCGGGTGCGCTCTGATGTTTCTGTGCCGCTTTGGCACACGGATCAACACCACCGACTGCTGTGGTACAATGATGCCTACCACAAGCTTTTTAACGTCTCCCACCCGACGCTGGCTATCGAAAGCAGGGCGCTGTTTCCTGCGGACTTCAGCAATACGACACACCGCCTTGCGCTGCGCGATCAGACAACCGGCGCGAAAAACTGGTATGCCGTGACCCATAGCCAGTCACGCACCACCAATTGTTACCAAGCGATTTGCATCACACCCCTGATCCGCGCCGAGGAAGCACAGCGTAACTTTGTCCAGACCTTGACCAAGACCTTTGCCCAACTGTCGATCGGGCTCGCTATATTTGATCGCAAGAACCAGCTTGTCCTATTCAATCCAGCCCTCATCGACCTCACCGGCCTTGGGGCGCAGTTCCTGAGTGCCCGCCCCGAAATCCAGACCTTTTTTGACAAACTGCGCGAAACACGCAAAATTCCCGAACCCAAAAATTATGCCTCATGGCTCAATACCGTATCGGAATTGATAAGCGCCGCGCATGATGGCCGCTACGAAGAAATCTGGTCGCTGGAGTCCGGTCAGACGTTTCGCGTCAAAGGCCGCCCCCATCCCGACGGTGCCACGGCCTTTCTGATCGAAGACATCAGCGCGCAGGTCACCCAGACCCGCAGCTTCAGGGCCGAACTGGAACAGGGCCAAGCCATGCTGGATACATTGGATGACGCCATCGGCGTATTCTCATCCTCGGGGGTTTTGACGTTCTCGAACAGAGCCTACCAAGAGCTCTGGAAGGTCGAACCGGATGCGGCCTTTGCCGATATCACCATCCATGATGCAATTCAGGTCTGGAAACGGCGGTCCGCGCCCAACCTGCCGTGGGAGCAGATACAGGGCTTTGTGGAAAACAGGGACGATCGCCTGAATTGGAGCATGCCGCTGTATCTCGTCGATGGGACCGAGCTGACCTGTCTGTTCTCACCGATCCTCGACGGAGCCACGCTGATCCGTTTTCACCAACCGAGAAAACATCCCGCAGAAATCGAATATTTCGACCGCGCGAAAGCGCCACAAGATACCTGATCCCCGCTTTCGCCTTGCGGCGCACCACCGCAGCCAAGTAACCTTGGCGCATGGCATCACACGCATTTGATCTTACGCTGCAGGACGCAGACCAAACCGCCCGCTTGGCCGTGACATTAGGGCGCGTGCTGACAGCGGGCGACGTTGTTTTATTGACCGGCGACGTCGGCGCCGGCAAAACGCATTTCGCCCGCGCATTGATCCAGTCCTTGCTCGACGTGCCCGAAGACGTTCCCTCGCCCACGTTCACGCTCGTGCAGACCTATGACACCCGAGATGCCGCGATCTGGCATGCGGATCTGTATCGGCTGACCTCTGTCTACGAGATCGAAGAGCTGGGGCTGACCGATGCGTTCAGCGATGCCATCTGCCTTGTGGAATGGCCCGACAGGCTGGGCGATCTGCGCCCCGAAGACGCGCTTGATCTGACATTGACGGTCACCGGCGACGACACGCGGCGGCTGTCTGCCACGTGGAACGACGATAAATGGCCCGAAAAGCTGGGGGCATGGCGCAAATGAACGACCGTAAGACCACGATCCAGAGCTTCCTTGCCGATGCTGGATGGGCGCAGGCGCGGCGTGATCTGCTCGCCGGCGACGCGTCGAACCGCCGGTATGACCGTTTGACAAAGACCGACGGCAGCACCGCTGTGCTGATGGACGCCCCCGCCGAAAAAGGCGAAGATGTGCGCCCCTTCATCCGCATTGCCAACTGGCTGCGCACACAAGGTGCCAGCGCGCCCGAGGTATATGCCGAAGATATCGATAACGGTTTGCTGCTGATCGAGGATCTGGGCGATGACCTGTTCGCACGGTTGATGATCCAGACGCCCGCGATGACACATACGCTGTATATTGCTGCGACAGATTGCCTGCTGCACCTGCACAAAGCACCGCCGCCCGATCTGCCGCTTTGCGATGCGGACTGGCTGACAGAGGCGGCGCAGATGGTGTTTGACTGGTATGCCCCCGACAGCCGTGCCGCGGCAGAGTTTAACGCCCTGTTCACCCCGCTGGCCCGCGCGCTCGACAATACTCCCCGCGTCAACATCTTACGCGACTACCACGCTGAAAACCTACTGTGGCTTCCCGAACGTTCCGGTTCTGCCCGCGTCGGGCTGCTGGATTTTCAAGACGCACTGCAAGGCCATCCCGCCTATGATCTGGTGTCGATCCTGCAAGACGCGCGGCGCGATGTGGCCCCGCAGATCGAAGCGGCAATGATCGCGCATTATATCCAGTACAGCGGGCAAAACGACGCCGCCTTCCGCAGCGCCTATGCGCTGCTCGGGCTGCAACGAAACCTGCGGATTCTGGGAATATTTGCACGGCTATGCCTGCGCGATGGCAAGGCGCATTATGTCGACTTTATCCCTCGTGTTTGGGGTTATGTGCAGCGCAACCTTGATAATCCGGCGCTTGAACCGCTGGCCGAGGTGCTGCATGCCGCGCTTCCCGTGCCGTCCCCCGATTTTCTAGAGGATTTAAAAGCCAGATGCGCAACGCCCCCAAAGCCGTAATGATGTTTGCCGCCGGATTTGGTACGCGGATGCAGCATCTGACCAAAGACCAGCCCAAGCCGATGATCCCCGTCGCGGGGCGCCCCCTGATCGACCATGCGTTAGATCTGGCGCGCGGTATCGCGCCGGAACGCATTATCGTAAACCTGCATTATAAGCCTCAGGCATTGCTGGATCATCTGGCAGGGCGCGACGTGCAGACGATTGTGGAACAGCCCGATATTCTGGAAACCGGCGGCGGGCTGCGCAATGCGCTGCCACTGCTGGGCAACGGGCCCGTCTTTACCATGAACACCGATGCGATCTGGGCCGGCCCCAACCCACTGTCCCTGCTGGCGGATGCATGGGACCCTGCGAAGATGGACGCACTTCTGATGGGTGTGCCCGTGGCGCAAGCTGTGGGTCACGCCGGTAACGGCGACTTTACGATGGATGCCGACGGTCAGCTGAAACGCGGGCCGGGTGTCGTCTATGGCGGAGTGCAGATCATCAAAACCGACCTGATAGAGACGATTTCAGAGCGTGCCTTCTCGCTTAACCTCTTGTGGGACGTGATGCTAGACTGTGGGCGGATGTACGGGTTGGCATACCCCGGGCGCTGGTGCGATGTTGGCCATCCCGGCGGGATTACCCTTGCCGAAGACATGTTGGATGCCGCCGATGTTTGAACCGCAGGACGAACCGCGTGTTTTCGGGCTGGCCCCCGGCGTCGACTTTCCCAAGGAACTGGTGCGTGGTTTGCTTTCCCGGCTGGAAGGGCAGCCGGCCCATGCCATCGGGCGGATCGATCTGGTGGTGAACACCCGCCGGATGCAACGCCGCCTGCGCGACATTTTTGACGCGGGCCCGCCCAGCCTGCTGCCGCGCATCCATCTGATCGATAACCTTGATACCCTTGGCAGCGGCGTTGACCTGCCGCGCCCCGGTCCGGCTCTCCGCCGCAGGTTAGAGCTGATTACGCTGGTGTCGAAACTACTGGATCAAGCACCCGAGCTGGCCCCGCGAGCGTCGCTTTATGACCTCTCGGACAGTTTGGCGCAGTTGATCGATGAAATGCAGGGCGAAGGCGTGCCGGTCGAGGCCGTGACCGAGTTGGATGTCAGCGACCAGTCTGGTCATTGGGAACGCGCGAAACAATTTCTCGCCATCGCGCACCACTATCTGGGCGAAAGCGTTACCCGTCCTGATCCGCGCGCACGCCAAAGGCAAGTCGCGTTAAGACTGATTGCGGACTGGCAAGAAAACCCGCCCCAGCATCCGGTAATTGTCGCCGGCTCGACCGGATCACGGGGGACCTCGGCCCTGTTAATGGAGGCGGTGGCAAAGCTGCCGCAAGGCGCGCTTGTGCTGCCGGGTTTCTGTTTCGACATGCCGCAAGCGGTCTGGACCGATCTGGGCGAGGATCAGGAAAAGATCGCGCAGGATCATCCACAATACCGCTTCCGCGACCTGCTGCGCCAGCTTGAAATGTCGCGCAGCAAGATCGAGGCCTGGACCGACACGCCGCCGCCCTCTGCCGCGCGGAACGCTTTGGTGTCGCTGTCGTTGCGCCCTGCCCCAGTGACCCACGTCTGGCTGACCGAAGGGCCGAAGCTGCCCGATTTGCATCAGGCCACCGCAGGGTTAACCCTGATACAAGCCCCCACCCCGCGCGCCGAAGCGCTTGCCATTGCCCTGCGTCTGCGACAAGCGGTCGAGGACGGTAAAACCGCCGCGCTGATCACCCCCGACCGGATGCTGTCGCGGCAGGTGACATCGGCGTTGGACCGCTGGAATATCCTGCCCGACGACAGCGCGGGCCTGCCGCTGCACCTGTCGCCTCCGGGTCGTTTCTTGCGTCACGTGGGCGATCTGTTCCTGCGTAAGCTCGATTCAGAGGCGTTGTTAACCCTGCTGAAGCACCCGCTGACCCATAGTGGCGGGGATCGCAATATTCACCAGCTCAACACCCAGCGGCTTGAACTGCAACTGCGCCGCGACGGGCTGCCCTATCCGGATGCGGAAGGCGTGTTGAAACTGGCACGCAAGACGGTGTCGCGGTCGAAAGACCCCGCGCAGATGGATGTCTGGGCCGATTGGGTCGGCACCCATCTGACCGATTGCGAACTGACTGGCGACCGGCCGCTGGAAGATTGGGTCGCCCTGCATATGGCGCTGGCCGATGCCATCGCCGACGGTGCCGCGCCAAGCCAGCCCAACGGGTTGTGGCAGCACCACGCCGGCGAAGAGGCAGCAAAGGTGATGAACGACCTTGCCGAAAATGCGCCCTATGGCGGCGAAATGTCGGCGTCGGACTACACTGATCTGGTCGGTGCGCTTCTGCAACAAGGCGAAATCCGCGACCGCGACGCGCCGCATCCAAACGTCATGATCTGGGGCACACTAGAGGCCCGCGTGCAGGGCGCCGATCTGGTGATCCTTGGCGGGCTCAACGACAGCGTCTGGCCCGAAGCGCCGCCGCCGGACCCTTGGCTGAACCGCCAGATGCGCCTGAAAGCCGGATTGCTGCTGCCAGAACGGCGGATCGGCCTGTCTGCGCATGACTATCAACAATCCATCGCCGCGCCCGAGGTCTGTTTGACCCGCGCGATCCGGTCGGACGAGGCGGAAACCGTGCCTTCGCGTTGGCTCAACCGATTGGGCAACCTGCTGAACGGCTTGCCCGCACAGGGCGGTGATGCGGCGTGGAAAGCGATGATCAAACGCGGCAATCACTGGCTGGATCAGGCGCGCGCGCTGGAAACCGTGACCCGTGTGGCCCCCGCGCCGCGCCCGTCCCCGCGCCCGCCCCGTGCCGCGCGCCCCCATGCGCTGTCGGTGACAGAGATCAAACGCCTGATCCGCGACCCCTATGCGATCTACGCCAAACACTGCCTGAAACTGCGTGCATTGAACCCGCTGGTGCAGTCGCCCGATGCGCCTGTGCGCGGCATCATTGTGCACGAGATCATGGAACGGTTCATTAAGTCGGTGACAGCGGACCCGGCGCTTTTGACGAAAAGCCATCTGTTAGAGACTGCCAAAACCGTGTTAGAGACCGAAGCCCCCTGGCCCGCCGCCCGTGTCATGTGGCTGACCAAGATCGAACGCATCGCCGATTGGTTCATCGAAAACGAGACGCAGCGACAAAGCTATTCCACCCCTGCCGCGTTTGAAAAAGCCGCGAAGGGCAGTCACGATTTCCCCGATCTGGGCTTTACCCTTACGGGCTTTGCCGACCGGATCGACCGGACGGAAGATGGCGACATTCTGATCTATGATTACAAGACCGGCACGCCGCCCAGTGTGGCCGAACAGAAGGCCTTTGATAAGCAATTGCTGCTAGAGGCCGCGATGGTCGAAGAAGGCGGCTTCAAGGAGATCGGCCCTGCCCCCGTCGCCCAAGCCGCCTATATCGGGTTGGGGAGCAAACCGGTGGAACGTCCTGCGCCTCTGGAAGACGAACCACCGGCAGAGGTTCTGGCCAAGCTGCACGCGCTGATCACTAGCTATCTGTCGGATGAACAGGGTTTTACCGCGCGCCGGATGGTTAAAACCACAGACTTTGAAGGCGATTATGATCAGTTGGCGCGATTTGGTGAATGGGATGCCACGACCGAACCCACGCCGGAGGATCTGACATGACCGCCCCCTTTGACGACGCCACCCGCGCCCAGATCGACGCGGCGCGGCCCGATGCCTCTACGTGGTTGGGGGCGAATGCGGGGTCGGGCAAGACCCGCGTGCTGACCGACCGCGTGGCACGGCTGTTGCTGAACGGGGTTGAGCCGCAGCATATCCTGTGTCTGACCTATACCAAGGCCGCCGCCTCCGAGATGCAGAACCGGCTATTCAAACGGCTCGGTGCCTGGGCAATGCTGACCGACGCTGACCTGCGCCATTCGCTGTCTGAACTGGGCGTCGAAGACGGTTTTAGCCCTGAAAAGCTGCGCATGGCCCGCACGCTGTTTGCCCGCGCGATCGAAACCCCCGGCGGACTGAAAATTCAGACCATCCACTCTTTTTGTGCGTCTCTATTACGGCGCTTTCCGCTAGAGGCAGGGGTGAGCCCCCAGTTCACCGAGATCGAAGACCGCGCCGCCGATCTGTTGCGGGCTGAGATTGTGGATACCATGGCCGAGGGCCACGATGCCGCCCTGATTACCACGCTGGCACGAATGTACACGGGCGAGGATTTCAGCAAGCTCACCCGCAGTATCGTCGGCCAACGCGAAGGGTTTACCGACGTATTGTCGTGGGAAGAGGTGCTGGCGCTGTTCGACCAACCCGCCGATCTGACTGAAGACAAGATCACGGGCTCGGTGTTCCTAGGGTCAGAGGCGATGATCCTTGAACAGATGATCCCGCCGATGCGGGCTAAGCGGGGGCTGGATGGAAAGGCTGCGGAAAAGCTGGCCACGATTCAGACGATGGACATCACCGCCCTGCCCGTTCTGGAAGACGTGATGCTGACCGGTGCGGGTGCCAAGGAACCCTTTACCGCCAAGGTCGGCACCCTGCCCACCAAACCGACCCAAAAGCTGCTGTTTGATCTGATGCCGCAGGTCGATGATCTGATGCGACGGGTCGAAGATGCCCGGGACGCGCGGCTGGCACTGCGGGCTGCGCAGAAGACCCATGTGCTGCACCAATTTGCGCAGCGGTTCCTCGAGATTTATGCCCGCGAGAAACAAAAACGCGGCTGGCTGGATTTTGATGATCTGATCCTCAAGGCACGGGCGTTGCTGACCAATCCGGCGGTTGCGGCATGGGTGCTTTACCGGATCGACGGTGGCATTGATCATATTCTGGTAGATGAAGCGCAGGACACCAGCCCGCGCCAATGGGATGTAATCGAACGGCTGGCCGATGAGTTCTATAGCGGCGATGGTGCCCGCGAAGAAGAAGACCGCACGCTGTTTGTCGTCGGTGATAAAAAGCAGTCGATCTATTCCTTTCAGGGCGCCGACCCGCGTGAATTCGACCACAAACAGGACCTGTTCGAGCAAAAAATCACTCAAGCCGGCCAGACTTTCCAGCGGCGCAGCCTTGAGTATTCGTTCCGATCGTCCTCGGCGATCCTGCAACTGGTGGATACGACGCTGGCCCCCCATACGGATGCAGGGTTTCAGGCCGATGCGGCGCATAAGGCGTTCAAATCCGCCCTGCCCGGCCGTGTTGATCTTTGGCCCGTGGTCGAGAAAACCGACGAGCCCGATGACCGTGAATGGTCTGATCCAGTGGATCAAAAGTCTGCGCATCACCATACGGTCGTTCTGGCCGATCAGGTCGCGTCGCAGATTAAGGAACTGACCGAGGGCGAACATTACCTTCCCGTCGATACCGACACCCCCGGTGTCTTTGTCCGACGACGCATCCGTGCGGGCGATTTCCTGATCCTTGTGCAGCGGCGCAGCGATCTGTTTTCAGAAATCATTCGCGCCTGCAAGACCGCCGGTGTCCCTATTGCGGGCGCTGACCGGTTGAAGGTCGGGGCCGAACTGGCGGTCAAGGATCTGGCGGCGCTGCTGTCGTTTCTTGCCACGCCCGAAGATAGCCTGTCGCTGGCGACGGCGCTGAAATCGCCTCTGTTTGGCTGGACAGAGCAGATGTTGTTCACCCTGTCCCACTACCGCAAGGAAGATCACCTGTGGCAGGCGTTGCGCAGCAGCGACGCATATCCTGAAACCGTCGCGATCTTGCGGGATTTGCGGGCGCAGGTCGATTTCCTGCGGCCCTATGACCTGATTGAACGCATCCTCACCCGCCACGACGGGCGCCGCAAGCTGCTGGCGCGGCTGGGATCAGAGGCGGAAGACGGGATCAACGCCATGCTCTCGCAGGCGCTGTCGTATGAACGCGGCGCGATCCCGAGCCTCACGGGTTTTCTGGTGTGGATGCAGACCGACGACCTCGAGATCAAGCGCCAGATTGATAACGCGTCAGATCAGGTGCGCGTGATGACCGTGCACGGGGCCAAGGGGCTTGAGGCGCCGATTGTAATCCTGCCGGACACGGGCAAGCGCCCTTTGGTGATCCGCGACGAGATCATCAAAATCGACGACACGCCTGTGTGGAAACTGTCCGAAGGTGACATGCCGGCCGCGATGCGCGGTGCGCTGGACGACCGCAAAGCGCGCGAAATGGCGGAACGGCTGCGGCTGCTTTACGTGGCGATGACGCGCGCCGAAAAATGGCTGATCGTCGCCGCAGCAGGTGATCTGCCCAAAGATGGCAATAGCTGGTATCAGATGGTCGGCGCTGCCATGGGTCAGGCCGGTGCAAAACCGGTAGGCAGCTCGGGCGGAATGCGCTTTGAACATGGCGACTGGGATGCGCTGCCGGTGGTTGATACTGCATCAAAAACCGACATTAATCCTGTATTAGAGCCTATTTTCAGGACGCCCCTCACCAATATCCCCGAACGCGCCAAGACGCTGGCCCCTTCAGACCTGGGTGGTGCCAAAGCCCTTCCCGGTGACGATGGCCAGTCAGAGGCAGAGGCGAAGTCATACGGCAATCTGGTCCATAAGATGCTGGAAACACTGCCGATGATGCAAAGCGACCGGTGGAACGGCGTGCTGCAAACCTTGGCGCAAGGGTATGATGATGTGACAGCTCAGGCTGCCTTGAAAGAGGCGATTGCCGTCTTGGATACGCCCGCCATTGCGCATGTCTTTGGCAAGGATGCATTAGCCGAGGTGCCGATTACCGCGCCGTTGGGCAGCGCGCGCCTGCATGGCACAATCGACCGGCTGCTCGTATCCGATACGGATGTGTTGCTGGTGGATTACAAAACCAACCGCGTGGTGCCAGACACGCCGGATCGCTGTCCCGAAGGGATTTTGCGCCAGATGGGGGCCTATGCCGCAGCACTGGCGCAGGTGTTTCCCGACCACCGTATTCGCACTGCTATTTTATGGACGCGTACTGCTGCACTGATGGAACTGCCCGATGCACTGATCACAAACGCCCTATCGCGGGTGCGTGATCTTGACGGGACGCATGGGGCTACATAGGTTCCCACTCTAACCAACCCCCGTGCAGGAGCAGCAAAATGGCAACCGTCGCAGTCACAGACGCAACATTCGACGCAGAAGTTAAGAATTCCGATATCCCCGTCGTGGTGGATTTCTGGGCTGAATGGTGCGGCCCCTGTAAGCAAATCGGCCCCGCGCTGGAGGAACTCTCCGCCGAGATGGATGGCAAGGTAAAGATCGTCAAAGTCAACGTTGACGAAAACCCCAACAGCCCCGCCCAAATGGGTGTGCGCGGTATCCCTGCCCTGTTCATTTTCAAGAACGGCGAAGTCGTATCAAACCTGGCCGGCGCCCGCCCCAAGGCGGCACTGCAAGGCTGGATCGAAGAGTCGATCTAAGCTGCCACACCTGCAGCAAGCACATTATTTGGCGCGTCAGGCAAAAGCTTGGCGCGCTATTTTTTTGATCCGCTCGAACCGCATCACATTGGCGAGCGAGGCATGTTCCTGAATGCGGTTCCAGTCGGTTAAAATTTGCACCCGCGTTAGAAATTGCACCGTGGGATCATCGGGCGGCACAAGGGTGTATCCTTGGAAAAATGCCTCCCATGCGGCGGGGGGTACGGCGTATCCCTTGGGCAATGCGTCAAGGTCACCTGCCATCTGGGTATAGCTTTGCAGCAATCGCGCGATGTCATATCCCACAGGCGATGGTGTGGTCGCTGAAAAGTCGAACGCAGCAGTTTCATCCACTGACATCACCAGATTAAGCCCGTTAAGATCACCATGTTTGGCCGCGATGCTGCCCGCGTGCCCTTGGGCTTGCGGTGCATAATCGGCAATACGGTCCACATAAGCTGCAAAGCGCTGCTTGCCATTGATGCGACGCTGGCCACTTTCGACACGCGCCACCAACCGCTGCAGGTGATTGACCATAAAGTGCGGCTGGAACGGGCGTGTGCCCTGCACCGTGGCCCCGTGAAACGCCGCCAGCCAGCCACCCGCACGGCGCAGCAAGGGCGCGTGATCGTCTGTCTGGCGACACAGGTCCAGAAACGTGTCGCCCTTGGCAAAACGCATCAGATAGGCCTGCGCCTCGCTATCCGCCGCTAATATCTGCGGCACCGTATAGGCGGGTATCGCGTCCAGCGCGTCACAGGCCGCCTGATGCGCCCCCAGCATCGCGGTGAACCCGTCGGTATCCGCAGGGCGTGCCACGTATTTTAATACAACTGCAGCACTATCGCGCCCGTCATACCGCTGCACGATCTGGCGTTGGTTCTGATCGTGCTTGATCCACTCCGCGCCACAAACATAGGTTTCTGCCGCAAGACCTGCCTTTGCGGCCAATCTGCCAAACATTTGAAAAGCCTCGACTTTAAGGTCGTCTACCGGTGGCATTCAAATCCTTTCCGGACAATAGCCTTGCGAAACAGCGGCGGGGTTTTCATATAGGTTTGAACTATGGAGGCTACATGTCAAAGCAAGAATTCCCCGGCTGGCACGGGACCACCATCATCGGTGTGAAGAAAGACGGCGAAGTCGTGATCGCGGGCGACGGTCAGGTTAGCCTTGGCCAGACCGTGATCAAAGGAACCGCGCGCAAGGTGCGCCGTCTCAGCCCCGGCGGGTTTGACGTTGTGGCGGGCTTTGCCGGATCGACCGCTGATGCTTTCACGCTGCTGGAACGGCTTGAAGCCAAGCTGGAAGCCACGCCGGGGCAGTTGGCCCTGGCCAGTGTCGAGCTTGCCAAGGACTGGCGCACCGACAAATACTTGCAAAAGCTCGAAGCGATGCTGATCGTGTCAGACGGGCGTGAACTGCTGGTGATCACTGGCGCGGGTGACGTGCTGGAGCCTGAACATTCTGTCGCGGCCATCGGATCGGGCGGGAATTATGCACTGGCCGCCGCGCGCGGCATGATGGACAGCGACCGCGACGCCGAAACCGTCGCACGCGACGCGATGAAGATCGCGTCTGACATCTGTGTTTATACCAATGGCAACCTCACGGTGGAGAAAATCTCACAATGACCGATCTTACCCCCCGCGAAATCGTATCCGAACTTGATCGTTTTATCATCGGCCAGAACGACGCCAAACGCGCCGTGGCCGTGGCCCTGCGCAACCGCTGGCGCCGCAAGCAGTTGGGCGATGATCTGCGCGACGAAGTATACCCCAAAAACATCCTGATGATCGGGCCTACCGGCGTCGGTAAAACCGAAATCAGCCGCCGCTTGGCAAAACTGGCGCGCGCGCCGTTCCTCAAGGTGGAAGCTACAAAGTTCACCGAAGTCGGCTATGTCGGGCGCGATGTCGAACAGATCATTCGCGATCTGATCGATAGTGCCATTGTGATGACCCGCGAACACATGCGCGAAGACGTAAAGGTCAGCGCCCATAAGGCCGCCGAAGAACGCGTGGTGGACGCGATTGCTGGCAAAGATGCCCGCGAAGGCACCCGTGACATGTTCCGCAAAAAGCTGAAAGCGGGCGAGCTGGACGACACGATGATCGAACTTGAAGTCGCCGACACCTCTAGCCCGTTTCCCACCATGGATATCCCCGGGCAACCCGGCGGTGGCATGGGGATGATGAACATTGGCGACCTGTTTGGCAAAGCCATGGGCGGTCGGACGGTCAAGAAGCGTCTTTCGGTGTCCGAAAGTTACGAGGTGCTGATCAGCGAAGAGGCCGACAAGCTGCTGGATGACGAAACCGTCAACCGCGCGGCAATCGAGTCTGTGGAGCAGAACGGCATCGTGTTTCTGGACGAGATCGACAAGGTGTGCGCCCGCTCTGATGCGCGTGGCGGCGATGTCAGCCGTGAAGGCGTGCAGCGCGACCTGCTGCCCCTGATCGAAGGCACTACCGTATCGACCAAACACGGGCCGGTGAAAACGGATCATATCCTGTTTATCGCCTCGGGTGCCTTCCACATTGCCAAACCGTCGGATCTGTTGCCCGAACTACAGGGTCGTTTGCCGATCCGAGTTGAACTGCGTGCGCTGACGGAAGATGATTTCGTTCGCATCCTGACCGAAACCGATAACGCGCTGACGCTGCAATATACCGCGCTGATGGGCACCGAAGAAGTCGAGGTCACGTTCACCGACGAAGGCATCAAGGCACTGGCCAAGATTGCGGCCGATGTGAACCAGTCCATCGAAAACATCGGGGCACGGCGCCTGTACACCGTGATGGAGCGCGTCTTTGAAGAGCTGTCGTTCAGCGCACCGGATCGCACCGGCGAAAAGATCACCGTCGACGGCGACTTCGTCGAAAAGAATCTGGGCGAGCTGACGCGATCCACCGATCTGTCGCGCTACGTTCTTTAGGGCTTTTCAATATGCCATGCGCCTGAGAAGGATGGCGCATGGCATACTTCAGATTTATCCGCGCCAATTGGGTGTTCTTGTTGGCGGGTTTCCTACTGACATTCACGTCGGCCTATGGGCAAACCTATTTCATCTCGCTTTTCGCAGGCGAGATTAAGGGCAGCTTTGGCCTGTCTGACGGTCAATGGGGCGGGATCTATACCATCGGCACGACGCTCTCGGAGATCACGATGGTCTGGGCCGGTGTGCTTACTGACAGGTTTCGGGTACGCCGTTTGTCGTTCTGGGTGATGGTCGCGTTGGCGGGGGCCTGTCTGGCGATGGCTGCCGTGCCGAACTGGATCGCGCTGATCTTTGTCATCTATGCGCTGCGGTTGTCGGGTCAGGGGATGATGTCCCAGCTGAGTGCCGTTGCCATGGTCCGCTGGTTCGAGGCCGCACGCGGCAAGGCCTTGTCCCTGTCGTCAATGGGGTTTGCAGCGGGTCAGGCGATCTTGCCCGTTGTGTTCGTCGCCCTTTTTGCCAGTTTCCACTGGCGCAGCCTCTGGGTGCTGGCAGCTGTACTGGTGGTGATCACCATGCCTGTCATGCTGCTATTGCTGCAGCAAGAACGCACACCGCAATCCATGGCGCAAAGCACGCAATCGGCGGGGATGGACGGCCAACACTGGACACGGATGCAGATGTTCCAGCACGGGCTGTTCTGGCTGATGATCCCCTTAGTCATCGGGCCTGCCGCGTGGGGCACGGCGCTGTTCTTTCAGCAAGTCCACCTGACAGAGGTGAAAGGCTGGACACTGGTCAGCTTTGTCGCGCTGATGCCGCTTTATACAGTGACATCAGTGATCGCCACCTTTGTGTCGGGCTGGGCCATTGACCGGTTCGGCGTGACGCGGGTGACACCTGTGCAGATGCTGCCTTTTGCCGTGTCATTCGCGGTTCTGGCCTTTGCCGATACCATCGCAATGGCGGGTGTGGGGTTGATGATCTTTGGCGTGGGGCAGGGCATGCAGGCGACTGCGACCTCTGTGTTCTGGGCCGAATTTTATGGCACACGCTATATCGGGTCGATCAAGGCCGTGGGGGCCGCGCTGATGGTCTTTGGATCGGCCATTGGGCCGGGCGTGACGGGGCTTTTCATTGATCTGGGCGTTGATTTTCCACAGCAGATGATCCCGATCGCAATTTATTATGTCATCGCAGCGATCATGGCGACCGCCGGCGTACTGCTGTATCGCAAGCGGTTGGTAACCCCCTAGGGATCGTTACCGGTGGCGACGCAGGTAAACGTAGTAGGCGCCGCCGCCGCCGTGGCTAATGTGCGCCTGGCTGACCTGCAACACCGCAGACGAGAGCGGCGGCATCGACAGCCATTGCGGCACCTGATGGCGCAGCACGCCGTGGCGCACGGGGATCGGGCCGCCTTCGTCGCGCATCTTGCCCTTGCCGGTGATCACCAACACAAGGCGCCGCCCCTTAGCGTGAGACCCGAGGATGAATTTGGTCAGGGCAGGATGGGCGCGGTCCAGCGTCATGCCGTGCAGGTCGATCCGCCCTTCGGGGCGCATCTTGCCGCGCTTGAGCTTGCCGAAGGCTTTTGAATCCATCTGAACCGGCGACTGGCGCATTTGTTCAGGCAACGAAGGCACCAGATCATGGGTGTTGCGCCGTGGTTTGGGATTGGGCTTGCCCAGCAGGACAGAGGTCGTCTTGCGGATCTGCGGCGGCGTCGGGGCAGGGCCCTTGAGAGCAGCGGCGCCGTCGATTTCGGCGCGGAATAGCTTGTCAACGTCGAGCTTCTCTGTCCGCTCTGCCACCTTTTTCCAAAGGGAAAGATCATCCTTGTTCAAGCGTTTTCGGGTCATAGCAGCGGCTCCGGCAGAAGGGCGTAAGCCCGCTGGATCGGCATCAGGACCATCATCCGGCCAGGGTCGCGCAGCTTTCCGGCCGCACGGCCTGCCTCGTCACCAGTGCCAAAGAACACATCCGCCCGCTGCGCGCCCTTGATCGCCGACCCGGTATCTTGCGCGATCATCAAGCGGTGCATGGGTTCCTTCCCCTGTTTTTCGATCCAGACAGGCGCCCCGAGAGGTACAAATTTGGGGTCAACGGCGATGGTGCGCAGGGTTGTCACGGACCGGTTCATCGCGCCAAGCGGCCCTTGGTCGGCAGGTACCTGACTGACCTCGCGGAAAAACACATAGGACGGATTGTGGTACAGCAGTTCGCGCCCGTCTTCGGGGTTCCGGCGGACCCAATTCTTGATCACCTCGGCGCTGACCTGATGCGGATCATAGACACCACGGCGTACCAGTTCGACGCCGATCGACCGGTACGGGTGGCCGTTCGCACCACGATAGCCCACACGCCGATAGCTGCCGTCGGGCAATTTGATCCGGCCAGACCCTTGAATTTGAAGAAAGAAAAGTTCGACCGGGTCGTCGACATAGGCGATTTCAAGGCCGCGCCCCTTCATCACATCGGTGTCCAGAATATCGCGGCGCGGCAGCCATGGGTTATTCTCTTTTGCCTCTGGCGGCATGGCATATACCGGATAGCGATAGCGGTCAGACGGGTAGAGATCACCATCAAGTTCGGGTTCGAAATAGCCGGTGAACATCGCCTCGGCACCGTCTTCGATCAACACGGGCCGGAACAGCAGTTCAAAGAACTGGCGCGGGTCGGGATCGGACTTGGCATAGGCACAGATGTTGCGCCAATCCACGCTCTTCATATCGCCGCAGGTGTTTACAAAGGTGCGCAACGCTGCGGCATGGTCGTCGGTTTGCCAGCCGTCAAGCTGGTCAAACGACAGGATGCTATAGGACACATCGGTCGCAGAAGCGGGCGGTGCCATCAGGCCCGCCCACAGAAATGCACCCGCACAGGCACTTTTTAACCGTCTGTAGAAACAAGCAGCCAATTTGGATCATCCGAGCCCATGACACGGGCAAACACCCAAGTGTCTTTTTGACGATTGACCTCTGTCGTGCTGCCTTCGACGACTTCACCGTCTCTGTCTTTCACGACCGACGTCAGCTCGGCCACGAAACGGATCGTCAGCTCCGCCTCGTTGGTGGTTTTGTCCATCGTGGCGCTCTCAAGCTCCATCTCGCGGATGCCGATAAAGTGGCTTTCCACGGTCAGGCCTTGATCTTCGCGTGCAGCGACGCCTTCGACAAAGCTTTCGTAGATCTCTTCCGACAGGAAGGGTTTGATGTCGTCGAGGTTGCCATGCTCGTAGCCCATCACGATCATCTCATAGGCGCCGCGGGCGCCGCCCAGAAAATCGCTGACGCCAAAGGACGGCTCGACGCGTTTCATCTCTGCCAGTGCGAGCGCGGTGTCGGACCCTTCGGGCGCGTGATCGGTAATATCCAGATCAGGGCCACCTTCGATGACTTCGAACGCGGGGCCGCTGGGGCGTTCGGGTTTCTCGCTGACCTCGGCCGGCTTTTCAAAACCGGTGCGTGTGCCAAGCACATTCTTGAGCCGCAGGATCAGGAACACGGCAATAGCGGCCAGTACCAGAAGCTGTATCATGGGCGAATTCATAGGTACCTCGTGCTAAGAAACATGGAAACGTCGGTCTAGTGCCCCTATGTAGGGTGTGAACAGGGCCAAGTCCACTCTGGCCCATAGGAAAGGACGCCTGCCATGTGGCTGTTTTTAGCTTTTATTGCCGTACCGCTGATAGAAATAACGTTGTTCATTCAAGTGGGTGGGGCGATTGGCCTCGGCTGGACCTTGGCGATTGTTGTGACGACTGCAATCATCGGGACGTATTTGATGCGTGCACAGGGGGCCCTGGCGCTTGGACAGATTAAATCCTCCCTGTCCGAAGTCCGCGACCCGACCGAACCGCTGGTGCATGGCGCGATGATCCTGTTTGCTGGCGCCCTGCTGCTGACACCGGGTTTTTTCACTGATGCTATCGGCTTTGCCCTTTTGGTCCCAGGCGTGCGCACAGCAGCCTTCAAAGCGGTCCGGAGCAAGGTTAAGGTTTCTGGCGTTCAAATGGGCGGCACCACAGGGCCACGGCGCCCGCAGCCCCATCGTCCGATGCAGGGCGATGTGATTGACGGAGAATATCACGAGCTGTCAGAGCAGGACCGCGGGCCCAAGCGCCCGTCGGGTTGGACGGACCATTAAGGCGGGCCATTGAGCGCGACCAAGCGATCTGATAACCCTTACGAAATGAGTTTATTGTCTTAAGGAGCCTTTGAATGGCTGAAGAAGAAGCAACACAACCGACCCAAGCCGCACAGCCGCAGATGCGCATTCTGGGTCAATTCATCCGCGATATGTCGTTTGAAAACATCATGGCACAAAAAGGCGCGCCAACGGATGTGCAGCCAGACGTGCAGGTTCAGGTCAATCTGGATGCGAAAAAGCGGTCTGCTGACAACCAGTATGAATCCGCGATCAAGCTCAAGGTGACATCAAAGGCCAAAGGCGGCGACGCGACGCTGTTCTTGCTTGAAATCGACTATGTCGGGATTTTCCACGTCGAAAACGTGCCAGAAGATCAGATGCACCCGTTCTTGCTGATCGAATGCCCACGGATGATTTTCCCGTTCCTGCGCCGTGTTGTAAGCGATGTGACCCGCGACGGTGGCTTCCCGCCGCTGAACCTCGAAAACATCGACTTTGTCGCGCTGTATCGCAACGAAATCGCGCGCCGTCAGACCGAGAATACACAAAAAGCAGACGCCTAAAGCGTCTTCCACACAGCGCTGTCGCCCAGTTTATCGACAAATTCGGTATGGGCGGCAGTCTCTTGCGGGGTAATCCGCGAGGGCAGGGGCGTCGGGCGCGGTTTGGGTGTCCAGTCAGGGGTGGTATCACCTTCTTTGCGCTCTGGCTTGGTCGACAGACCGAAATCAGGCTGCCGCCCGCCAATCAGTTCAAGATACACCTCCGCGAGAATTTCACTATCAAGCAAAGCCCCGTGCAGCGTGCGCGATGCGTTGTCGATGCCGAAACGACGGCAGAGCGCATCCAGCGACGCCGGCGACCCAGGAAAGCGTTTGCGTGCGATGGCAAGCGTATCCAGCGCCTGTTCCCATGGGATCTGGGGCAGGCCCATCCACTTGAGTTCAGCATTCAGGAATTTGATGTCAAAGGCCGCATTGTGGATCACCAGCTTTGAATCGCCGATGAAATCCAGAAATTCCTGCCCGATCTGCGCAAACTTGGGTTTATCGCGCAGGAACTCGTCGCCTAGCCCGTGCACCTCGAATGCCTCGGCGGGCATGCTGCGCTCGGGATTGATATACTGGTGATAGGTATTGCCCGTCGCCACATGCCCGATCAGTTCAACCGCGCCGATTTCTACGATCCTATCGCCGCTTTGAGGGTCGAATCCGGTGGTTTCCGTATCCAGCACAATCTCACGCATGGGACAGCTTTCCTTTGATATCGTCGATAACGGCCTGCACCTGCGCGCGGGCATGGGGCAGGGTGTCTGTTTCAATCACATAGTCGGCCAAAGCGCATTTTTCATCGTTTGGCATCTGTTTGGCGCGCATGTTTTCGAACTGTTCAAGCGTCATTGTGCCGCGTTCCATCACCCGCCTTTGCTGGATTTCCCCCGAAACGGTAACGCAGGCAACCGCATCCATGCGTTTGTTGCCGCCGGTTTCAAAAATCAACGGGATATCAAGCACAACAATCTCTGCCTTGGTATCGGCCAGAAAAGCCGCGCGATCTTCGCCAACCAGCGGGTGCACAATGGCTTCGATCTTTTTCAATACGGTCGAGTCCGCATCAATCAAGTTTTTCAGCGCGGGTCGTGATACTTCGCCCGCGACGACGGCAACGGGCAACTCCTTTTGAAAGGCAGCAACTGCGGCGCCCTCTTTGGCATAAAGACGATGCACAGCGGCATCGGCGTCCCAAACGGCACAGCCCAGTTCAGCGAACATTTTTGCGGTGGTCGATTTCCCCATGCCGATCGACCCGGTCAGACCCAGTAGAAACATCAGCGCAACGCCGCCAAGCGTGTTTCGTGATCCACGATAGGACGCGCGCCAAACCACCGTTCGAACCCCGGCACCGCCTGATGCAAAAGCATGCCTAAACCATCAACAGTGACGCATCCCGCCGCTTCGGCCGCCGCCAATAGGCTTGTCTTTAGCGGCGCATAGACGAGATCCGTAACGACCGTGTCTGCGCGCAGCCCGCTCAGCGGCACGCGCAGCTCTGACTTGCCGATCATCCCAAGCGACGTGGTGTTCACCACCAAAGCGGCATGGCCCACCATCGTGCCAGCCTGCGACCAATCATAGACGGTCACCCGGTTTCCAAACACCGAGCGTAAGCGCTCGGCCCGCTCTCGGGTGCGGTTAGAAAGCAGAATTTCAGGCACGCCCGCATCCAGCAACGACCAGATCACGGCCCGCGCAGCGCCACCGGCGCCAAACACGCATGCGGGCCCAGCCGATGGCACCCAATCCGGTGCACCGGCTTTCAGGTTTTCAATAAACCCGTAGCCGTCCGTATTATCGCCCTGGATTTTTCCATCGGCGCGAAAGGTAATCGTGTTCACCGCACCAATCATCGCAGCACGATCCGTTATGATGTCCGCGATCTCGATCACAGCTTCCTTATGAGGGATCGTGACATTGGCCCCAACGAACCCCATTTTCGGCATCACCTCAAGCGTTTGGCGCAAATCGTCGGGTTCGACGTGTAGCGGGATATAGGCCCCCTGCAGGCCATGCGTTTTCAGCCAATGGCCATGGATCTGCGGGGATTTTGAATGGGCAATCGGCGACCCGATCACACCTGCTAGCGGTATTTTTGCCAAGCTCATGCGGATAAATCCCCCCGTAGCGTCAGATAATTCAACAATTCAAGCAGGGGTAACCCTAGGACATTAAAGTAATCCCCTTCAATGCCGCTGAACAGCCTGACGCCTTCTTCCTCCAGCTTATAGGCTCCAACCGCGTGGCTAATACTGTCCCAGTTTCGCGCGACGTAGTCTTGTATATAGTCATCCGAAGCATCGCGCATCCGCAACCGTACCTGACCCACGTGGCGCCAGATCGGTTTGCCGTCTTCGACGATAACCGCAGCGGACAACAAACTATGGCGATCACCCCGCAGGGATTTCAGCTGCGCGATCGCTTCGTCGGGCGTGGCGGGTTTCGACAGCAGCGTGCCGCGATGGTCGAGCACTTGATCGCAGCCTAGTACCAGCGCGCCGGGGGTCTTGTCGCTGACCTTGCGGGCTTTCATCTCTGCCAGTGTATCGGCGATGTCGCGTGGGGGCGCCTGCTCTGACAGCAGGGCCATCTTAATCATTTGTTCATCAATTTGGGCGACGCTCACCTCGTGAGGGACGCAAGCCTGTTGCAGCAACTGTGACCGGATCGACGAGCCGGAGGCGAGAATGAGACGTTGGGGCATGGGGATAAACCTGTGTGCGACGCTAGGAAGTTCTTAGGGATTTTTCCCCCGAATGGCGAGGGTCCGCAAAACCGTCGGGAAAACCCATGCCCTCCAGCCGGAATTTCCCGTTTTATACGGGCAGGCATAAGGATAAATCCGAATTCCCCTGAACGGAGTTAATCCCAAGCTTATCCACAGACCTACACAGTTTATCCCCCGATTTTTTTTCGAATAACCCACTGAAAATAATAATTTTAATTTGGCATCCTGTGACTTATCACTGTCAGAGGATTTACGAAGTACACAGGTGGATAAATCGAGGTACAAAACAGTAATCCACAGAAAATGGTCTCCCTACTTACATCATCATCTTTCTTCTTTTCTTATTTATATTAGTAAGAAGGCCCAAACCGGAGTCTGACATGACCGACCTGCTTGCCATCGCCTATCCTTGGGTAAAATCGCTTCATATCATTTCGGTCATTTCGTGGATGGCAGCGCTATTTTATCTGCCGCGCCTTCTCGTGCATCATACAGAGCAGGTAGGCCAAACTGGCCAAACCCATGATCTTTTCAAAATGATGGAGTACAAGCTGGCCACAGTCATCATGCGTCCTGCGATGATCGGCACGTGGATCTTTGGGCTGGCGCTGGTTCTGACGCCCGGCATCGTTGATTGGGCCGCTGTCTGGCCGTGGACGAAGGGCGCCAGCGTGTTTGCGATGACGGGCTTTCACGGGTGGCTTGTCGGGCGTGTGCGGGCCTTTGCAGCCGGTGAGAACAGCCTAAGCGGTAAACGTTACCGGATCATGAACGAAGTACCGACGCTGCTGATGATCATCATAGTGTTCTCGGTCGTCGTGAAATTCTAAGCTGATTGACGAAACCGGCAAATCTGAGTATGTGTTTGCTGCACCCCGTCCGGGGTTTGTATTAATCTGCCCATTTTTATGACACGACCCGCCCGTATTCCGGGACCGGAACAGGATATTTCCATGACAACTGAAACACTTAACCTTGCCGATCTAAAGGCGCAGACGCCTAAGAATCTTTTGGCGATGGCCGAAGAGCTTGAGATCGAAAACGCATCTACGATGCGTAAAGGCGAGATGATGTTCCAGATCCTGCGCGAACGCGCGGATGAAGGGTGGGAAATCTCTGGCGATGGTGTGCTGGAAGTATTGCAGGACGGCTTCGGGTTCCTGCGCTCGCCCGAGGCAAACTACCTGCCAGGCCCCGATGATATTTATGTTTCGCCCGAGATGATCCGCCAGCATTCGCTGCGCACGGGGGACACGATCGAAGGTTTGATCAAGGCGCCGGATGATACCGAACGTTACTTTGCACTGACTGAAGTGACCAAAATCAACTTTGAGGCGCCCGAAAAAGCACGGCACAAGGTTGCATTTGAAAACCTTACGCCGCTCTATCCCGACGAACGTCTCACGATGGAGGTGGATGATCCGACGATCAAGGACCGCTCGGCACGTATCATCGATCTGGTGTCGCCCATTGGTAAAGGCCAACGTTGTTTGATCGTGGCGCCGCCACGGACTGGTAAAACCGTTCTGCTGCAAAATATCGCCAATTCGATCGAAAAGAACCACCCAGAGTGCTATTTGATCGTTTTGCTGATCGATGAACGTCCCGAAGAAGTCACTGATATGCAGCGTAGTGTCAAAGGGGAGGTCGTCTCCTCGACTTTCGACGAGCCTGCAACCCGTCACGTTGCCGTGTCCGAAATGGTCATTGAAAAGGCAAAACGTCTCGTTGAACACAAGCGCGACGTCGTAATCTTGCTAGACTCGATCACCCGTTTGGGCCGCGCCTTTAACACTGTTGTACCATCATCGGGTAAAGTCCTGACCGGTGGGGTTGATGCGAATGCGCTACAACGTCCTAAACGATTCTTTGGCGCCGCGCGTAATATCGAAGAGGGTGGGTCGCTGACCATTATCGCGACCGCCCTGATCGACACCGGCAGCCGCATGGACGAAGTCATCTTTGAGGAATTCAAAGGGACCGGTAACTCCGAAATCGTCCTCGATCGCAAGATCGCAGACAAACGCGTCTTCCCTGCGATGGATATCCTCAAGTCCGGCACACGAAAAGAAGATCTGTTGGTTGATAAAACTGATCTCCAAAAGACCTTTGTCTTGCGTCGTATCCTGAACCCGATGGGTACCACGGATGCAATCGAATTCCTGATCGGAAAATTGAAGCAAACGAAGTCAAATTCCGATTTCTTCGACTCGATGAACAGCTAAATATTCACTTAATTCAGTGGGTTATATGATATGGATACGATATTCGCCCAAGCCACAGCGCAGGGGCGGGCCGGTGTTTGCGTCATTCGTATCTCGGGCCCGCAGGCTTTTTTAATCGCAAATACGATCGCATCGCCGTTGCCGGCAGTGCGGTTGGCTGCGGTTCGCGCAGTTCGCGACGCCGAAGGGCAAATCCTCGATCGTGCATTAGTGCTCTCGTTTGAGGGGCCTAACAGTTTTACTGGCGAAGACACGGTAGAGTTGCACCTCCACGGCAGTATTGCGGTCGTGCGGGCTGTGCTACGATTACTCTCCGGTTTCGATAATGCTCGCCTCGCGGAACCTGGAGAATTTACGCGTCGAGCGATGGAGAACGGTAAACTTGATCTTACTCAGGTCGAAGGCTTGGGGGATTTGATCGAGGCTGAGACTGAGGCGCAGCGCAAACAAGCTTTGCGCGTCTTGTCCGGTCACTTGGGCCACAAAGTTGACAGCTGGCGCGAAAAACTAGTACGCGCTGCTGCTCTGCTTGAAGTCACCATCGATTTCGCTGACGAGGATGTCCCTGTGGACGTTTCGCCTGAAGTGAATACGCTTCTTACTGCGGTAAATTCCGATATTTTAGAAGAAATCGCAGGTACTCACAGTGCCGAACGGATCAGAACGGGGTTCGAAGTCGCTATTATCGGCCGGCCGAATGCTGGCAAATCGACTTTATTAAATTCTCTGGCGGGCCGCGACGCAGCGATCACCTCGGCTGTAGCTGGCACAACGCGTGATATCATTGAGGTCCGAATGGATCTAGGCGGATTGCCCGTCACACTCCTTGATACTGCCGGCCTACGAGAGGGCGCCGACGAAGTCGAAGCAATCGGAATTGACCGTGCTAAGATCCGCGCTGAACAGGCCGACCTTCGGGTCTTTTTAGTTGATAAATACGAAGAGCTTCCGGTCTCCGTTATGCCCGATGATATCATTCTGCGACCAAAAGCGGATCTGTTGGAGAATCCAGAGGGCGCAATTTCAGGTGTTACTGGGCAGGGCGTAAAGCAACTTATTAATAGAATTCAAGAAGTTCTAAGTATTCGTAGCTTAAATGCTGGTTTGGCAACACATGAACGTCATCGTGTTGCGTTGCAAAGATCAGCCGAAGGTTTGGCAACTGCGATGTTGGTTCTGGATCATGGACCTGATCAATATGATATAGCGTCAGAAGAGTTGCGCCATTCGATTCGCGCGCTTGAGGCATTGGTTGGTCGGATTGACGTTGAGAACTTGCTAGATGTAATCTTTTCAAGCTTTTGCTTGGGTAAATAGATGGAGTGTTTCACGTGAAACATTTTGATGTCATTGTTATCGGTGGGGGACATGCCGGGGCCGAGGCTGCGCATGCGTCAGCTCGATTAGGTGCAAGTACCGCTTTGATAACAATGTCGCGCGATGGAATCGGGGTGATGTCCTGCAATCCCGCAATAGGCGGATTGGGTAAAGGTCATCTTGTGCGTGAAATTGATGCGATGGATGGCGTAATGGGCCGTGTCGCAGATAAGGCCGGCATTCAATTTCGCCTTCTAAATCGCCGCAAGGGCCCAGCCGTACAAGGGCCGCGCGCCCAGGCAGACCGTGCTATATATCGTCGCGAAATGCTTTCAGAGACCGAACAGCGAGCCAATCTCGAGATAATTGAGGGCGAAGTCACCGACTTTATCGTTAAAAAAGGCAGCGTAGCCGGTGCTATACTGTCCGATGGGATGGAAATCTCCGCAGCGGCGGTTGTTTTGACAACAGGCACGTTCCTTCGCGGCGTTATTCATATCGGTGATAGAGCACGATCTGGGGGTCGTATGGGCGACAGAGCTTCAGTCGACCTTGCAAACCGGATCGATTCATTTGACTTACCTCTTGGACGATTGAAGACCGGAACGCCACCACGGCTAGATGGGCGAACCATTGACTGGGAGAAACTTGAATCGCAGCCGGGGGATGCAGAGCCAGTACTTTTTTCGTTTTTGTCTGAAGCGACATCGGCAAGTCAAATTTCCTGCGGTATCACGCATACTAATGAGAAAACGCACGACATTATTCGCAACAATCTGACGCGTTCTGCGATGTATGGCGGTCATATTGACGGTGTTGGACCGCGCTATTGCCCCTCAATTGAAGATAAGGTGGTAAGGTTTGCGGATAAAACCTCGCACCAGGTTTTTCTAGAGCCCGAGGGCGCCGACGATCACACCATTTATCCGAACGGTATTTCTACATCTTTACCCGAGGAAGTGCAGCTTGAATATGTGCGTTCTATGGTTGGATTAGAGCGGGTTGAGATCATTCAGCCTGGTTATGCGATTGAATACGACTACGTAGACCCCCGGGCCCTCGATCTCACGCTTTCCGTGCGAAGCGTACCGGGACTTTTTTTGGCGGGCCAGATTAACGGCACGACGGGGTACGAAGAGGCTGCAGCTCAAGGTTTGGTCGCAGGATTGAATGCGGGACTGCTGGCACAAGGTAAGGAATCAATTACTTTTAGCCGGTCAGAAAGCTACATCGGCGTAATGATCGATGATCTTACAACGCGGGGCGTAACCGAACCTTATCGGATGTTTACATCGCGCGCTGAGTTCCGTCTTTCGCTTCGCGCAGATAATGCCGACCAAAGGTTGACGCCGATTGCCATCGCACTGGGTGTGGCTGGTACGAAGCGGATTGAGCGCTTTCAGGCCAAGATGTCTAAAATCGATGACGCTATGGCGATACTTACCAAAGATGCTTATGCCTCAAAGGCTATAGAGGCTGCTGGGATTAAGGTAAGCCAGGATGGGTCAAAGCGAACAGGATTCGAACTTTTAGCTTTTCCAGATGTGACGTTCGAACATCTCATTAATATCAACCCGGAGCTTGAGATCATCGAGCCGGAAATTCGGCGTCAGGTCGAGCGGGACGCACTGTACGCACATTATATTGTGCGCCAAAAAAGGGATATAGACCTTTTACGGAAGGACGAAGCACATATTATTCCAACTGAGTTCGACTATAATTCAATTGATGGCCTGTCGAACGAACTCAAATCGAAACTATCGATTTCTCGGCCAGGAAATCTGTCCCAAGCAGCCCGAATTGATGGCATGACTCCATCTGCTCTGACGCTGCTACTGTCACATCTCAAACGTGACAGCCGAAAGAAGTCAGCATAATGACGGTACCAGAGGGCGATGTTTCACGTGAAACATTAAAAAAGCTCGAGCTTTTTTCAGATCTCGTAGAAAAATGGACGGCGAAGATTAATCTCGTTTCCAAGTCTAGCGTCTCCGAACTGTGGGATCGGCATATTCGGGATTCTATGCAGCTTTATGCCCACGCACCAAAGGCGGACCATTGGGTCGATTTAGGCAGTGGGGGCGGCTTCCCTGCAATAATACTTGCCCTAATGGCAGAGCAAGAGGGAAGAGATACCAGATTCACCCTAGTCGAGAGCGATCAGAGAAAGTGTGTATTTCTGCGCACGGCCATTCGCGAACTTAATCTCAGCGCGCTGGTGGTAAATCATCGGATTGAGTCCATCGAGCCATTGTCTGCAGATGTGCTTAGCGCACGGGCACTCGCCGATCTATCTACCCTCATGGGATTTGCGAGCCTTCATATGAGCCCATCTGGAACTGCACTCTTTCCGAAGGGCGGAAATTGGCGTGAAGAGCATAGCGTGGCAAAATTGAAGTGGGCCTATACCTGCGAGGCGATCCCGAGTAAGACGAACAGCGCTGCCGCAATCCTTAAGATCAAGGAAATCAAACATGTCTGACCTGTCTCGGCCATCAGGACCAAAGATTATCGCAATTGCGAACCAGAAGGGTGGGGTGGGCAAAACCACAACGACGATTAATTTGGCTGCCGCATTGGTCGAGCAAAAGCAACGTGTTCTTGTGATAGACTTAGACCCGCAGGGGAATGCATCGACGGGTTTGGGCATCGAGCTTGATGATAGAGAATTCACAACTTACGAATTATTGCTCGAAGATATTGATCTAGACCAGGTTATCATGTCGACCGAGACGAAGGGTTTGCATATCGTTGCTGCGACGGTTGACCTGAGCTCGGCAGATATGGAGCTTATCTCCAATGAGAAGCGCAGCTTTCTTTTGCATGATGCTTTGCGTCAGACCCAAATGGACAGCTACGCATTTGACTATATATTGATCGACTGCCCCCCATCGCTGAACTTGCTGACAGTGAACGCGATGATTGCGGCGCATTCAGTTCTGGTGCCACTACAAAGCGAATTTTTTGCTTTGGAAGGTCTCTCGCAGCTGATGCTTACAATTCGAGAGGTGCGGCAGAACGGAAATAAAGACCTGCGTATCGAGGGAGTTCTTCTGACGATGTATGATCGGCGGAATAATCTGTCTCAGCAGGTTGAACAGGACGCCCGGAGCAATTTGGGTGAGCTGGTATATAAAACTGTGATTCCGCGGAATGTCCGTGTTAGCGAGGCACCGAGCTATGCGATGCCGGTTTTGAGCTATGACAGTGGATCGAAGGGAGCGAAAGCATATCGCGATCTTGCGCAAGAAGTACTGGCAAATAGTGTTATATAAATAAGGGGTCAGACAATGGCAGATAGAGACAAACGACGCGGTTTGGGCCGCGGATTGTCGGCGTTGATGGCAGATGTAGCGGAGACACAAACGGTGGCATCAGAAGGCGCAGCGGAACAATATGTTCCGATTGAAAAAATTTCTCCTAACCCGGAGCAGCCACGCAAGCGGTTTGATCCGCAGGATCTGGATGACCTCGCAAATTCGATCCGCGAAAAGGGCGTTATCCAGCCGCTGATCGTGCGCCGCCGCGACGACGGAACCTTCGAGATTGTTGCCGGTGAACGGCGCTGGCGTGCGTCACAGATGGCGCAGCTGCACGAGCTGCCGATCATTGTTCGCGAATTTACCGACGTTGAAGTTCTTGAAGTCGCGATTATCGAAAACATTCAGCGCGCGGACCTCAACTCGATTGAAGAAGCTGCAGGGTATCGGCAGCTGATGGATCGTTTCGGGCACACGCAGGAAAAAATGGCTGAAGCCTTGGGTAAAAGTCGAAGCCATATTGCGAACTTGCTGCGGCTTTTGAACCTGCCCGAAGATGTGCTGGAACTGGTACGGCAGGGTGATCTGACGGCCGGACACGCACGGACCTTGGTGCCGTCAAAGAACCCTGAAAAGTTGGCGAAGCAGATTATTGCAGGTGGCTTGTCAGTACGGGCTGCCGAGGCTTTGATCAAGAAAGAGCATCAGGCCGAAAACGGAGGCTCCGAAAAGCGCACTGCGCGTCCGACAGGTGAGAAAGATGCAGACACCCGCGCACTTGAGGGGGATCTGTCGGCTAATCTGGGCCTAAAGGTAACGCTTAACCATAAACCCGGGCAGGAAGCCGGCCAGATGGTATTGCATTACACAACGATGGATGAGCTGGACGAGCTCTGCCAACGTTTGTCGGCTTCTTAGTCAGACAATAGCTCGGCCAGGATAGCGTTCAGCACCATAAAGCCCTGATCCGTGACGAAAAGCTGATCTTGAACGCTAGAAATCATCCCGATGTCCTGCATCTGGGTGATTTTCTTTGTTGATAGGGGGGCACCCGCGAGGGCCTCGTAACGTCGAAGGTCGACACCTTCTTTCAAGCGCAGACCCATCATCAAAAACTCGCTGCCTTGATCCTCGGTGGTAAGCAGCTCGCGGGGTTTTTCTGTGGCTCCACTTACGCTTGCATCAAGCCAGCGTTTAGGATTGCTGAAGCATTCGGTCGCAAACCGATTACCATTCTGGGTTAAACGCCCATGCGCCCCGGGACCAATGCCTAGGTAATCGCCGTACCGCCAGTAGATGAGGTTATGCCGCGATTGGGCACCGTCGCGCGCATGGTTAGACACCTCGTAAGATGGCATACCCATCTCTCCGCAAATGTCCTGGGTTGCAGCATACATATCGGCGCCAAGGTCATCGGTCGGAAGCCCGCGAAGTTTTCCGACCGCATAGCGATCCCCAAAGGCGGTGCCTTGTTCGATCGTCAATTGGTACAAAGACATATGGTCTATCGCGAGGGATAGGGCCTGCTTTAGCTCGGTCTGCCAGTCAGCTAAAGTCTGATTCTGGCGTCCATAGATCAAATCAAAGCTGACGCGGTCAAATGTCGTGCGGGCAATATCGAACGCTGCCAGCCCCTCTGCTATAGTATGAATACGCCCAAGCCGTTTCAGGTCAGCGTCGTTCAGCGCCTGTATCCCCATAGAAATACGGTTAACGCCGGCCTGTCGGAAGGCGGCGAAGCGATCGGCCTCAACCGAGCCTGGGTTCGCTTCAAGTGTAATTTCCAAGTCATTAGCTGTTGGCCAAAGGCGCCGGATTGCGGCGATGACGTCCGCGACGACGTCAGGGTCCATCAGGCTTGGGGTGCCGCCGCCGAAAAAGACAGCGTTCAACACACGCCCTTGGGTTTCGGCCGCGCCGCGTTCCAGCTCTGACAGATAGGCGTCACGCCAAGCGCGTTGGTCAATTGAGCGACTAACATGGCTGTTAAAGTCACAATAGGGGCATTTAGCCTCGCAGAAAGGCCAATGAATATAAAGGCCAAAGCCGCCCTGACGCCAATCCTCAGTCAAAGCAGGCAGAGATCATTTTGGCGAAAGCATCCGCACGGTGGCTGATTGCGTTCTTGGCATCGGCAGACATTTCGCCAAAGGTCTGGTCATGCCCGTCGGGTTGGAACATCGGGTCATAGCCATGACCGATGTCGCCTCGGATGGGCCAGACGAGAGTGCCATTCACGCGGCCTTCGAAAATCTCTTCGTGGCCGTCAGGCCAGACCAAAACCAATGTCGCGCAGAACCGCGCGCGGCGCGGGTGGGGGGCGTTCGCCTCTTCCAACAGATTGTGGGTCTTGGTCATCGCCATGACGAAATCGCGGCCGTTGGGCGTTTCGGACCAATCGGCGGTATAGACGCCGGGTGCATTGTCCAGCGCTTCGACTTCGATCCCGGAATCATCTGCTAGCGCGGGAAGGCCTGTTGCCTCGACCGCTGCCAGTGCTTTGATGCGGGCATTGCCGACGAAGGTGCTTTCAGTTTCTTCCGGCTCTGCCAGGTTCATCTCAGCGGCGCCTTTGACGGTGACGCCGAAGGGGGCGAAAAGCTCTGCCATTTCCTGCAACTTGCCAGCGTTGTGGGTGGCGACCAGGATCTGGTCGCCGGTGAGTTTACGGGTCATGCGGTGGCTGCCTTTTGCTTCTCGACCAGCTCTGCCACGCCCTTTTCGGCGAGGTCCATCAGCTGGTTCATCTGGTCGCGCGAATAGGTGGAGCCTTCGGCGCTCATCTGGATCTCTATCAATTTGCCGCTGCCGGTCATGATAAAGTTACCGTCAACGCCCGCTTCGGAATCCTCGGGGTAATCAAGGTCCAGCACCGGCTGGCCCGCATAGATGCCGCAGCTAATCGCGGCGACCGGATCAACCAGCGGGTCGCTGATGACATCGCCGGCCTTCATGAGCTTATTTACGGCGAGCTTCAATGCGACCCAACCGCCCGTTATAGACGCGCAACGTGTGCCACCGTCTGCCTGCAGCACGTCGCAGTCGATAGTGATTTGACGTTCGCCCAAAGCGCTGCGATCCACGCCGGCACGCAGGGCGCGACCGATGAGGCGCTGAATTTCGACGGTGCGTCCGCCTTGTTTGCCCATCGCGGCCTCGCGGCGCATGCGGGTGTTGGTGGCGCGCGGCAGCATACCGTATTCGGCGGTAACCCATCCCAAACTGGAGCCTTTGATAAACGGCGGCACGCGGTCTTCGATCGTTGCTGTACACAGCACGTGGGTGTCACCCATCTTGATCAGGGCCGATCCTTCGGCGTGTTTGGTAAAGCCGGTTTCAATCGACACGGCACGCAGTTCATCAAGTTTCCGACCAGAGGGGCGCATAGGGTGTTCCTTTTCCATTTGTCTTTGGGGATAACTCTGCGTTGCGGCGCGATGCAACCCCGATTGACGTTTGCCCCCCGACGCACATACTTCTGCCTACATGGACAAAGTACCAACAGTTTTAGATGAAATGAACGACCGCTCGCGCGAGGTGTTCCGCCGCGTGGTCGAAGGCTATCTGGCCAATGGGGACCCTGTAGGGTCGCGCACGCTGACCCGGGATTTCAGCGAAAAGGTCAGCGCGGCCACCATTCGCAATGTGATGCAGGATCTTGAATATATGGGCCTGCTTGGCAGCCCCCATGTCAGCGCGGGCCGTATCCCGACGCAGATGGGCCTGCGGATGTTCGTCGACGGCATGATCGAGATCGGCGATCCGACAGAAACGGACCGCGAAAAGATCGACGCGACGGTTGGCAGCAACAACGCGGATGTCAGTGGTATCCTAGATCGCGTAGGGTCGGCGCTGTCTGGCGTGACACAAGGCGCCTCACTGGTGCTGACGCCAAAGCACGAAGCGCCGATCAAGCATATCGAATTTGTTTCACTGTCTCACGACAGGGCGCTGGTGGTTCTGGTATTCTCAGACGGTCACGTGGAAAACCGCTTGTTTGCGCCCCCGCCGGGCCAGACCCCCAGCAGCATGCGCGAGGCTGCGAATTTCCTGAACGCGCTGGTCGAGGGGAAAACCATCTCGGAATTGCAGCGCACCATCGCGCATGAGATCAGCCAGCGACGCCAGCAGATCGACATTCTGGCGCAGCAACTCGTCGAAAGCGGGCTGGCCTTATGGCAGGGTGAGGGCGAGACACCCGAGCGATTGATCGTGCGCGGGCGGTCGAATCTGATCAACGCCGAAGGCGAGGCAGAGAACATTGAATTGATCCGCCAGCTGTTTGACGACCTTGAACGCAAGCGGGACATCGCCGAATTCCTCGAATTGGCCGATGCGGGCGACGGTGTGCGCATTTTTATTGGTTCTGAGAATAAACTTTTTTCACTTTCGGGTTCCTCTCTGGTGGTTTCCCCTTATATGAACGCTGATCGTAAGGTGATCGGGGCGGTCGGTGTGATCGGCCCCACGCGCCTGAATTATGGACGTATCGTGCCGATTGTGAATTACACGGCGCAGCTGGTTGGAAAGCTGATTTCGAACCGCAGCTAGAGGTGAATTATGGCAGAGCCGAAAGAGAACGAATTTCTGGATGATATCGATGACGCAGAGGCCGAGGCATATGCGGACGAGATGTCCGAGATTGACGACGAAGCGCTGGAACTGGACGAATTGCGTGCCGAACGCGATCAGCTGAAAGACCGCTTTATGCGCGCCTTGGCCGACGCAGAGAACGCGCGCAAACGGTCTGACAAAGACCGTCGCGAGGCAGAGAACTATGGCGGGTCAAAGCTGGCCCGAGACATGTTGCCAGTTTACGACAATATGAAACGCGCATTGGAGGCCGCGACGGAAGAGCAGCGCACAATTTCCGGCCCGTTGCTGGAAGGTATCGAGCTGACGATGCGCGAGTTGCTGAGCGTGTTCAAGAAACACGGTATCGAAGTGATTGCCCCGGAAGTGGGCGAAAAATTTGATCCGCAGCACCACCAAGCGATGTTCGAGGCCCCGGTGCCAGACACCAAAGCAGGCGATATCATTCAGGTTGCCGCCGAAGGCTTCATGTTGCACGACCGTCTGCTGCGTCCGGCGCAGGTCGGCGTATCCTCTACCCCCGCAGGGTAAACGCCCGGGATAGAGCGGCCCTTCGGGGAGGATTTTATCCATTTGGAAATGAGAGAGGCGGTCAGGTTTTGGCCGCCTCTTTTAGTTTGTAGAGCAGGTCGAGCGCTTCACGTGGAGAGAGCTCGTCGGGGATAATCTCGGCCAGCGTTTCTTCGAGCTTGGAGCTCTGTTTGGGTTGAGGCGCAGGTGCCGGCGCCACGGCAAACAAGGGGAGGTCGTCGATCAGTGTTTTCTGCGTCGCGCCGCCTTCGCGTTCGCCTTTTTCCAACGCTTCAAGCACGACACGAGCGCGGGCAATGACGGAGGCCGGCAATCCGGCAAGCTGCGCAACCTGCACGCCATAAGACCGATCGGCCGCGCCTTTCTTGACTTCGTGCAGGAAAATCACCTCTCCGTCCCACTCCTTAACTGCGACAGTGGCATTATCGACCCCGCCCAATTTGTTCGAAAGCGCGGTCATTTCGTGGTAGTGCGTGGCAAAGAGCGCACGCGAACGGTTGATGTCGTGCAGATGTTCCAGCGTGGCCCACGCGATGGACAAGCCGTCATAGGTCGCGGTGCCGCGCCCGATTTCATCCAGGATCACCAGCGCGCGGTCGTCTGCCTGATTGAGGATCGCGGCGGTTTCGACCATTTCGACCATAAACGTGGAACGGCCTCGTGCCAGATCGTCAGAGGCGCCGACACGGCTGAAAATCTGGCTGATCAGGCCGATGTGCGCGGTGGCGGCAGGCACGTAGCTGCCCATTTGCGCCATCAGGGCGATGATCGCATTCTGCCGCAGGAAGGTCGACTTACCTGCCATGTTGGGACCGGTCAGCAGCCAGATGTTCGCGTTGTCGCCATCGGCCGACAGGGTACAATCGTTGGCAATAAACGGGCTGCCCGATTGCTGGGCTAAGGCGCGTTCCACGACCGGATGACGACCCCCCTGAATGTCGAAAGCACGTGAATTATCGACGCGGGGTTTCACCCAGTTCTCAGACTGCGCAAGCTCGGCCAGACCGGTGGCCAAATCAATTTCTGCCAGTCCGGCCGAGGCGACGCCGATGGGGCCGGAGTGGTCCAAAATTGAACATTTCAGTGTTTCATAGAGCCGCTTTTCAATCTCTAACGCATGGTTGCCCGCGTTGAGGATCTTTGTCTCCATCTCTGACAGTTCCACGGTTGTGAAACGGACCTGATTGGCGGTGGTCTGACGGTGGATAAAGGTATCGGACAGCGGTGCCGACAGCATCTTTTCGGCATGGGTCGCTGTGACCTCGGCGAAATAGCCAAGCACGTTGTTGTGTTTGATCTTGAGCGTCGAGATCCCAGTGAGCGAGATGAAATCCTGTTGCATCTGCGCGATGACGCTGCGGCCTTCGTCGCGTAGGGTGCGCACTTCGTCGAGCTCGCTGTTGTAACCGGGCGCGATAAAGCCGCCGTCGCGGGCCAGCAGGGGTGGTTCGGCGATTAGCGCATCGTCGAGCAGATCAATCAGGCTGTCATGGCCGGTAAGCCCTTTGGCGGCCTGGGCCAGCAGATCGGGCAGGGCGGCGGCTTGCATCTTGTCGGCCAGATGGCCGGCTTCGGTCAGGCCGTTGCGGATGGCGGCAAGGTCACGGGGGCCGCCGCGGTCCAGCGACAGGCGCGACAGGGCGCGGTCCAGATCAGGCACGTTGCGCAAATGCTGGCGGATGTCATTGCGGATCGACGGTGTGTCATAGGCAAAGCTGATCGCGTCCAGACGGGATTGAATCGTCTCTAACACACGCGAAGGCGACGAAATGCGCCGTTCCAGCAGACGCGCACCACCTGCGGTTACAGACTTGTCCATCACCGACAGCAGCGTGCCCGAACGACCACCAGTCAGCGCATGTGTCAGTTCAAGATTGCGACGTGTGGCGGCGTCGATTTGCACGCTGCGGGCCTCGGCCTCTTTCTGCGGCGGGCGCAGGAGGGGGAGTTTGCCTTTTTGTGTGATCTCAAGGTAGTCAATGATCGCGCCCATGGCAGAGATATCGGCGCGCTCAAAACTGCCGAACGCATCCAGAGATCCGATACCGAACAGATCGCAGACCCGTTTTTCTGCCCCGCTGCTATCAAAGGCGGAACGGGCGATTGGGGTAAGTGAGATATCAAAATCAGATACTAAATCACGCAAATCGGCCTCTTTGGCCTCTGACACGATCAGCTCTGACGGGGCCAGACGTGCCAGTTCGGGGCCGAGACGCGACAGGGTCAGGGGCATCACGTGAAACGCACCGGTAGAGATATCAACCCACGCCAACGCATGGCCATCGCGGACCTCAGCGAAGGCGGCCAGATAGTTGTGGCGCCGCGCTTCGAGCAGGGATTCCTCGGTCAATGTGCCGGGCGTGACCAGCCGCACGACATCGCGTTTGACCACGGATTTATAGCCGCGTTTCTTCGCCTCCGCCGGGCTTTCCATCTGTTCGCAGACCGCCACGCGGAAACCTTTGCGGATCAGCGTCAGCAAATACCCTTCGGCGGCATGCACCGGAACGCCGCACATGGGGATGTCTTCGCCCCCGTGTTTGCCGCGTTTGGTCAGCGCGATATCCAACGCTTCAGCCGCATTGACGGCATCGTCAAAGAACATCTCGTAGAAATCGCCCATGCGGTAGAATAGCAGCGCTTCGGCGTACTGGGATTTAAGCTCTAGATATTGCGCCATCATTGGCGTGATTTTTTCTTCGGTCACCCTGCGCCCCCGGTTCGAGTTAACGTTGTGTACAAAACCGCGCCTCCGGACGAAAGGGCGGACCGGCTTTGCACGCGAGGCATCGCCGCGACGTCGCGCAAACCGTGAGCGCCATCATGATTGTGTGAGGGGCCGATCGGCGATATCAAGCGGGAAACCATGAGGAAAGCCGTTCTAGTGACCAAAAACCGCATCACGTCCGAAGAGGCGCTCGCCTTTCACCTTGAACCCACGCCGGGCAAGTTCGAAATCACCGCAACCGTCCCGATGACGACCCAGCGGGACCTGAGCCTCGCCTATTCCCCCGGTGTTGCCGTCCCGTGTGAAGCGATCGCTGATAATCCCGAGCTGGCATATGACTATACCAACAAGGGCAATATGGTCGCGGTAATCTCCAACGGGACAGCCGTTTTGGGCTTGGGCAACCTTGGGGCGCTGGCGTCGAAACCGGTGATGGAGGGCAAGTCGGTCCTGTTCAAACGCTTCGCTGACGTGAATTCGATCGATATTGAATTGGACACCGAAGACCCCGAAGCGTTCATCAATGCGGTCAAGCTGATGGGGCCGACGTTCGGCGGGATCAACCTTGAGGATATCAAGGCGCCGGAATGTTTCATCATCGAGCAGCGTCTGAAAGAAGAGATGGATATTCCCGTTTTTCACGATGACCAGCACGGCACCGCGGTGATCTGTGCCGCCGGTCTGCTGAACGCGTTGCGCATTTCGGGCAAGAAGATCGAAGATGTGCAGATCGTGTTGAACGGTGCGGGGGCGGCAGGGATCGCCTGTCTTGAACTGCTCAAGGCGATGGGTGCCAAGCATAACAACTGTATCATGTGCGATACGAAAGGTGTGATCTATCAGGGCCGTACCGAGGGTATGAATCAGTGGAAGTCGGCCCATGCCGCGCAGACAGAACTGCGCACGCTGGAAGAGGCGATGAAGAACGCGGATGTATTCCTGGGTGTGTCGGTCAAGGGGGCAGTGACGCCCGCGATGGTCGCCAGCATGGCGGATAATCCGGTGATCTTCGCGATGGCGAACCCCGATCCTGAAATCACGCCGGAAGAAGCGCACGAGGTGCGCCCCGATGCGATTGTCGCCACGGGCCGCAGCGATTACCCCAATCAGGTGAACAACGTTTTGGGCTTCCCTTACCTGTTCCGCGGCGCATTGGATATCCACGCCCGCGCCATCAACGACGAGATGAAGATCGCCTGCGCTCACGCTTTGGCTAATCTTGCGCGCGAGGATGTGCCGGACGAAGTGGCGCTGGCCTATGGCAAGAACCTGAGCTTTGGGCGTGATTACATCATCCCGACGCCGTTCGATCCGCGTCTGATCCATCGTATTCCGCCTGCTGTTGCGCGTGCAGGCATGGACACCGGCGCCGCGCGGCGCCCGATCATTGATATGGATGCCTACGAGCTGAGCCTGAAGTCGCGGATGGACCCGACGGCGAATATCCTGCGCGGGATCAACGCCCGTGCGCGGGCCAATCAGGCGCGGATGATCTTTGCCGAAGGGGATGACCCCAAGGTTCTGCGTGCTGCGGTGATGTATCAACGCTCCGGTCTGGGCAAGGCGCTGGTGGTCGGGCGTGCCGATGACGTAAAGGCCAAGCTGACGGCGGCGGGGATGGAGGATGCCTACCGCGAGCTTGCGGTCGTGAACGCGGCCAATACCCAGCATTTGGATACGTATAAGTCCTTCCTTTACAACCGTTTGCAGCGAAAAGGGTCGGACAGTAAGGATATCCACCGTCTGGCCGCCCGTGACCGGCACGTCTTTGCTGCGCTGATGTTGGCGCATGGGCATGGCGATGGTCTGGTGACCGGTGCAACCCGCAAATCCGCCCATGTGCTTGAACGGCTGAACCACGTGTTCGATGCCAATGCACGACACGGTGCCGTCGGGATCACGGCGCTGCTGCACAAGGGGCGGATTGTGTTCATCGGCGATACGCTGGTGCATGAATGGCCGAACGAGGAAGACCTTGCGAATATTGCTGAAAAAGGGGCCAAGGTCGCACGCCACATGGGGCTTGAACCACGGGTTGCCTTCGTTAGCTTTTCGACATTCGGCTACCCCGTGTCCGAGCGGGCAGAAAAGATGCAGCGTGCCCCCGATGTGCTGGACGCACGCGGCGTCGATTTCGAATACGAAGGCGAAATGACCGTCGATGTGGCGCTGAATACCGAAAGCCAAAAGAACTATCCGTTCTCGCGGTTGACAGGGCCTGCGAATATCCTCGTCGTGCCGGCGCGCCATTCGGCCAGTATCTCGGTCAAGCTGATGCAGGAAATGGCGGGCGCCACAGTGATCGGGCCGATTTTGACCGGTTTGGACAAGTCGATCCAGATCTGTTCGACCACATCCACCGCGAATGACATTCTAAACATGGCTATTCTGGCGGCCTGCAAGGTCGGCGAATGATCTGGAACCTCGGCTCTATCAACGCGGATAATTTCTACTATCTGCGGCATCTGCCGGCGCCGGGGGAAACGATTGCCGCGCATGATTTCCGGCAAGGGTTGGGCGGGAAGGGGGCCAATATGTCGGTCGCCGCCGCCCGCGCCGGAACGCGCGTCATGCATATCGGTGCCGTGGGGCCGGATGGTAAATGGGCCGTGGACCGCTTGCTGGAATACGGCGTCGAAACGCAGCATATCAGCAGGATCGACACGGCCACCGGTCACGCGAATATCTGTGTGGCGGACGATGGCGAAAACTCTATCGTGTTGTTTTCAGGAGCCAATCACCAGATCACCACCCAGATGATCGGAGCCGCCTTGGCAGAAGCATCGCCCGGTGATTTTCTACTGATGCAAAACGAAACCCTGGGCCAACGCTTTGCCGCGCAGACCGCGCATACTCTGGGCCTGCGCGTCGCTTATGCCGCCGCGCCCTTTGATGCTGAAATCGTGGCGCAGGTTCTGCCCGACATCGATCTGCTGGTGTTGAACGAGGTCGAGGCAGAGGCGCTTGAAAAAACCACAGGCACCCGCATAGACGCGCTGCCGATCGACGATATTATCGTGACCTTGGGCGCTGAGGGGTGCAAATGGGTCTCTAAACAGGCAAAATCGGTGATGAATTTCCCAGCCTATCCGGTGAATGTCGTCGATACGACAGGCGCCGGAGACACGTTTACCGGTTATTTGATAGCCGCATTGGATCGCAAACTTTCAATGCAGGATGCGATTATACTGGCGATGCAGGCGGGCGCCTTGATGGTGACGCGTCAGGGAACAGCCGACGTGATCCCGGACCTTAAAGACATCCAGGACCACGGTTTCGACGGTGATTGAACCCAGCAATTAACGCTGGGTTAATACTTAATTTGCGAACGGAGCAGCACTACCCCAAAGCTGTTTCACGCGCTGGTCGCGCCCGCAGCCGTTACGATAGCGTTTATATGCGACGGATTTTTTCACACCCAACCCGACGCTGGTAAAGGCAAGGCGTTCATCGCTTTTGTAATAGTCCTGATGATAGGCATCGGCGGGATAGAACGCAGTTTTCCCCAAGATCGGGGTGACCACGGTTTTCCCTAAAGCGGCCTGAGCCTGTGATTTTGCGTTCTCTGCAGCGGCTTTCTGGCCGGCACCATCTGCAAAGATCGCAGTGCGATAACTGTCGCCGCGGTCGCAGAACTGCCCACCGGCATCGGTCGGATCGACCGAGCGGAAGAACATCGCCAGCAATTGGTCGGCAGAAACAACTGCAGGATCATACTGGATCTGCGCCGCTTCATAATGGCCCGTTCCGCCCGCGACGACCTGCTTGTACGTCGGGTTCTTCACATTTCCGCCCGCGAAACCGGATACAACTTCTTTGACGCCCTTCACGGCTTCGAAATCGGATTCGACGCACCAAAAGCAGCCTCCAGCAACCAAAAGCGTCTCTGTTCCGGCGGCTTTTGCGGTTGTCGCCTGTGCCGCGAGGCCCAGACCGATGGCGGCGCTCAGCACGATCAGGCGCATATTTGTGGCAATACTCATGAATACTCTCCATCATTTTTTCAAACCGTGACGCCAATAACGCCGCGAGGCAACTCAGGTGCCCGTGATGTCACGCCCTAGTGATGTAGGTTTCACCCTTGGCCCCGTGACCTGAAGTTCTTAGCGTCAGCCGCAAAGAAGGAGCAATTTGATGCAAGATCACGTCACCACACACCAAGCCCAAGAAGATTCCCGTAACGAAGACATTTTGATCTATTTAAATGGCCGGATTGTCCCCAAGGCACAGGCGGTCGTCAGCGTCTACGACAGCGGTTTCATGTTGGGGGACGGTATCTGGGAGGGGCTGCGGCTGTATGACGGTACATGGGCCTTCCTAAGCGATCATTTCGACCGCCTGTTCGAAGCCGCAAAAGCGATCGATCTGGACATCGGGATGACACGTGAAGCATTGATCTCCGGCTTGTTAGAGACGCAAAAAGCCAATGGAATGACCACCGACGCCCACGCGCGATTGATGATCACCCGTGGCCCTAAAACGCGTCCGTTCCAGCACCCGTCTCTGTCGCAATCCGGGCCCACAATCGCGATCATTATGGAACATTCCCGCCCGAATATGCCGCGTCCTATCCGGCTGGCTACCGTGCCGCATTTGCGGGGGCTGCCGATGACGCAGGACCCGAAGCTGAATAGTCATTCCAAATTAAACTGTATTCTCGCGTGTATTGCCGCGGAAAAAGCCGGCGCCGACGAAGGTTTGATGCTGGATATTAACGGGTTCGTGAATACAACAAACGCCTGTAACTTTTTCATCGTCCGCAAGGGGGAGGTTTGGACCAGCACCGGCGACTACTGCATGAATGGGATCACCCGCCAGAAGGTAATCGACCTGTGCCACACCAATGATATCCCGTGTTTCGAAAGGAATTATTCACTGGTCGATACCTATGGTGCCGATGAGGCGTTCTTGACCGGCACATTTGGGGCGCAAACCCCCGTCGCGACGATTGATGGCCGGCAGATTGGCACGGGAGAAATGGGGCCGGTGACCGAAAAGCTGCGCGGCTTGTACAAGGATCTCATCGCAAAGGAATGTGCCTGATGCGTATCGCCATGTGGTCCGGCCCGCGCAATTTAAGCACGGCAATGATGTATAGTTTCGGCAATCGCGCTGATTTTTCGGCGATGGATGAACCGTTCTATGCCCCCTATCTCAAACAAACCGGCATTAACCATCCGATGCACGAAGAAATCATCGCGCACCATGAATGTGACCCTGCCAAAGTCGCGGCGCAGTGCGCGCTCGCCGGCACCCCACACCGCTATATGAAGCATATGCCGCATCACATGATTGACGGCTTTCCGATGGATTGGGCCAAAGGCTGTGTCCATGTCCATCTGATACGCCATCCTGCGCACGTAATTGCCAGCTATACTGCAAAGCGAGAAGCACCGAATTTTAACGATATCGGCTATGGTCAACAAACCGCGCTTTTCGATCAAATTGGCGGAATGGTGATTGATTCAGCAGATATCAGGGCGAATCCGGAACAGATGCTGCGCAAACTTTGCTGCGCAATCGACCTGCGTTTCGATCCCGCTATGCTGTCTTGGGCCGCCGGTCCCCGCGCTGAAGACGGGATTTGGGCAGCGCATTGGTACGGTGCCGTTCATAAAAGCACCGGGTTCGCCGGGGCCGAAGAGCCTCTGCCCACGCTCACCGGTAAGGCGGAAACGCTGTGCGCGCAGGCAATGCCCCATTACCAAAAGCTTTATGATCAACGGCTTAGGTGAGTGATGGCTAGAAAAAAACCGGAGCATCGAAACTAAATCTCGGTGGTTGGCGTGTCTATCAGACAAGTTCAACACAACCAGGAGATTTAACATGAAGATGTTTGCAGCAACCGCACTGTCCCTCACGCTCGTCGCGGGCACGGCTTTCGCCGCAGCGCACAGCAACGCTATGGTAGAAGCGATGGATCAAGATGTATCCAACGGCGTCGTCAGCGCCGATAAGGTGATGGCATCGGAAAATGGCTGGATGGTCGTGCACCGCACTGATGCAGAGATGAAGCCGGGCCCGGTCGTCGGCTACGCCCCGTTGCGTGCCGGTGAAAACATCGACGTCAGCGCCATTCTGCAAGAAGACGTTAAATCCGGCGATATGCTGATGCTTATGGTCCACTCCGAAGAGGGCGGCATGAAAACCGGGGGCTTTGAATACACTTTGGGCGCCAAGGAAGACGGTCCTATCAAGCCGGATGGTAAGTTGGTGATGACGGTCATCACTGCCGAATAAACCGTTTTAAATTAAAGAAAAGGCTCGGAGAGATTATGCTCTGTCCGGGCCTTTTTACCTTAACCTTTGAGACGTTTGTCACGTGCCGCCAAAAGCTTTAGGCGAAGCGCGTTCAATTGAATGAAGCCCGCAGCGTCTTTTTGATCATAGGCACCAGCGTCATCTTCGAAGGTGACATGCGCTTCGGAATAAAGCGAATGCTCCGACCAGCGGCCAACAGTGCGGACATGGCCTTTGTACAATTTCAATCTAACTGTACCGGTTACATGTGTCTGAGAGGCATCAATCGCGGCTTGCAGCATGGTGCGTTCGGGGCTGTACCAAAAACCATTATAGATCAGCTCTGCATAACGCGGCATCAGCTCGTCTTTTAGGTGCATCGCGCCGCGGTCGAGGGTGATCGATTCGATGCCGCGGTGTGCTTCGAGCAACAATGTCCCGCCGGGGGTCTCATAGATCCCACGAGACTTCATACCGACAAAGCGCCCCTCAACAAGATCAAGGCGGCCGCAGCCGTGCTTGCCGCCAAGTTCGTTCAATTTAGCCAAAAGTGTCGCTGGCGACATGTTTTCGCCATTGATGCTGACCGCATCACCACATTCAAATCCGACTTCGACATATTCGGGGGTGTCAGGTGCCTGCTCTGGCGAAACCGTACGTTGATAAACATATTCGGGTGCATCGACGGCCGGATCTTCTAGCACTTTTCCTTCGGAAGAGGTGTGAAGCAGATTTGCGTCCACGCTAAAGGGTGCTTCGCCACGTTTGTCTTTTGCCACGGGGATCTGGTGTTTTTCAGCAAATTCGATCAGTTTCGTCCGGCTGGTCAGATCCCACTCACGCCAAGGCGCGATTACTTTGATGTCAGGGTTCAAAGCATAGGCCGCCAATTCGAAACGGACCTGATCGTTGCCCTTACCGGTTGCACCATGCGCAACCGCATCGGCACCAGTTTCGGCGGCAATTTCAACCAAGCGTTTAGAAATCAACGGCCGAGCGATCGATGTGCCCAACAGGTATAGCCCTTCGTAGACGGCATTGGCGCGAAACATCGGAAAGACGAAATCGCGCACGAATTCTTCGCGCACATCTTCGACATAGATTTCCGACGCGCCCATCATTTCGGCTTTGGCGCGGGCAGGCTCAAGTTCTTCGCCTTGGCCAAGATCAGCGGTAAAGGTGACCACTTCGCAGCCGTATTCGGTTTGCAGCCATTTTAGGATAATCGAGGTATCAAGCCCACCAGAATAGGCGAGCACAACTTTTTTGGGCGCGGACATGATGTTTCCTTTTCGGTTTGCAACGCGAAGTACCTGTTTTCCATGGTATGAGCAAGATTGAAGGCTGCGTTGACCGCACCGGCGCGGGATCGTATCGAAAGGTATCCAACGCAAAGGTCAATGAAATGACGGATCTGTTCAAAAATGCGGCACGCAGCGCGACGCTCTCGATGCGCGAGGTGTTTCCTGCCACCCCATTGATGCGCAACGAACATTTGTCCGAAAAATATAACGCAGATATTTGGTTGAAGCGGGAAGACCTTAGCCCGGTCAGATCATACAAACTGCGCGGCGCGTTCAACGCGATGCGCAAGGTGATCCCCGAACAGGCGGTTTTTGTGTGTGCAAGCGCAGGAAATCATGCCCAAGGTGTTGCATTTATGTGCAGTCATTTTGGTGTGAAGGGCGTTATATTTATGCCCGTAACGACCCCTCAGCAGAAGATCCAGAAAACGAAGATCTTTGGCGGGCCTCAAGTGGAGGTGCGTCTGGTTGGGGACTATTTCGATAAAACCCTACAAGCCGCGCAGCAATATTGCACGGAAAAGGGTGCACATTTTCTGTCTCCTTTCGATGATGAAGATGTCATTGAGGGACAAGCCTCTGTTGCGGTTGAAATAGAAGAGCAGTTGGGCCGTGTTCCCGACCACATCATGCTGCCCGTCGGTGGCGGCGGATTGTCGTCGGGGATCTACAGTTATTTCCAAGATACATGTCGATATAGCTTCGTTGAACCTAAAGGTGCGCCTAGTCTAGCTCGGGCATTGGTGGCTGGCGCTCCTGTTGATGTTTCTCCTATCAATAGTTTTGTTGACGGTGCCGCCGTTGCAAAAATTGGTGGGCGTAATTTTAAGCGTTTGCGTACTGTGCCCGTTGAGAGCGTGATCCACTTGGCCGAAGATCGTATCTGCGTGACGATCGCTGAATTGTTGAACGTCGAAGGCATCGTTCTTGAGCCTGCCGGCGCTCTTTCAATCGAAGCCTTGGGTGAGGTTTCTGAACTGATAAAGGGCAAGACCGTCGTCTGTGTCGCATCAGGCGGGAACTTCGATTTTGAACGTCTCCCTGAGGTTAAAGAGCGGGCTCAGCGATATTCTGGGGTCAAGAAATACTTCATCCTGCGGATGCCGCAGCGGCCCGGTGCGCTGAAGGAGTTTTTGGGCATTCTAGGGCCTGACGATGACATCTGTCGTTTCGAATATTTGAAAAAATCAGCACGTAACTTTGGGTCAGTACTTATCGGGATCGAAACACGCAGTTCCGATAGTTTCGCTCCTTTCTTGTCACAGCTAAACGCAGCTGGGTTTACCTATACCGACATCACGAATGATGAAACGCTGGCGCAATTTGTGCTATAGTGCGGGATTTCCACCCATACCTGGTTGAAAACTGCAGCTTGGATTCTTCGTATATCATGAAAAGGTCCTCCAGGACGGGTTGCATAGGATTGCCTAATGCGAGTTCTTTTTCAGCGCGCAGGCAATATTCCGAAAACGCGATAAAACCTAGGCTCAGGGCACTTCCTTTAACGAAATGAAGAGTGTCTCGAGTGGTTTTAGTAGGCCTGCTATCCCGAAGTTTGTATTTCGCTTCTTCTACCTCCAAAAAAAACACCACAATAATTTCTTCGAATGCGTTGGGTCCAACAGCATCGTTCAGCAAAGTGATTTGCTCCCAGTCGATCAACGATTCGCCTCCTTTTCTGCGTTCACCCTGACGCGAAAACCTTAACAAATAGTTCCGTCTGCTTATCTGTTCGTTGCGATCTTTTGGCGCCGGCCGCTGGGTCTGATGAATGATGGCCTTGGAGACGAGGAAGATCCCACCGCAGGGACAATCGTCCGTTTGCGCGAAGCCCATTAACGGCTTTGCTCCGAAATATTTCACAGGATTCACCGTATCTTAATCTGACATCGCCTAGGTTTCCGATAAGAGATATCGAAAGCTTTTAAAATGCTGTCGCAGACAACTGGAATAACACAGATACCACCTGAATCGTCGCGGTTTCGTGCGATAAAAACGGTCATGGTTGTGGACGACAGCGCGCTACAACGGCGCATATTAACGGCAACCTTGACCCGATGGGGGTTTACCATTCAGGAGGCGTCTTCGGCAAAGGACGCGCTAAAAATGTGCCGAAATCATCTACCAGATTTGATCATCAGCGACTGGATTATGCCCGGCATGTCGGGGTTACAATTCTGTCGGGCGTTCCGCGAACTCTCTAAGGGGCGCTACGGATATTTCATTCTACTGAATGCAAAAACCGATAAATCAGAGGTGGTCAGGGGGCTCGATAGCGGCGCGGATGATTTCGTGAGCAAGCCGGTTAACGTGGACGAACTTCGCGCTCGCATCATGGCGGGTGAAAGAATCCTGACCATGCAACGCGAACTGTCATCGAAAAATCGCGTTATCAGTGAAGCACTGTCTGCACTTCAGGCGGTACATAGCGCGCTTGATCGTGATCTCGATGAGGCGCGAAAATTTCAGGAATCTTTGCTGCAGGATCCGCTGCACGACTTTAACGAAGGAACAATTTCCCTGATGCTGCGATCAAGTGGTCACGTGGGTGGCGACTTGGTGGGATATTTCGCAGCCGGCCGGCACCTGGGCGTCTATGGGTTGGACGTTTCTGGACATGGTGTCAGCTCCGCCCTGATGGCGGCGCGTCTTGCCGGAACCTTATCTGCTGTCGCGCCGGATCATAACATTGCTTTGGTGCGCCAACCGAACGGGGCGTACAGGATGCGCTCGCCCGATCAAGTGGTGGCGGACCTGAACAGCTTGGTCCTTTCTGATATAGAGACGGAGCAATATTTCACGATCTTTTTAGCTAAAATTGACCTTGATACCGGTCATATTCAAGCAACGCAGGCCGGCCATCCTCACCCATATATACAAAGGAAAAATGGCGATTTGGTACAGTTAGGGCGGGGGGGGCTGCCTGTCGGTCTGATAGCAGGTGCGCAGTATGAGACGATTGTCACACAGCTTGAACCAGGCGATCGATTTATCATTTTATCCGATGGTGTAACGGAATGTCCCGACGCATCGGGGCAAATGCTAGACGACGATGGGGTGGCTCGCGTTCTGCATGACCTATATTCCGCTCGAGGTGCGCAGTTTTTCGACGCGCTTTCCACCCATCTGGAGGACTATGCAGGCGGTGTAGATTTCCCGGATGATGTGTCGGGAATTTGCTTCGATTATCAGGGTCGCATCGCCAAAAATCGATCAAGGAAAAACCTGTCTCCGTCGTTCCCTAGCACAGAAATGGCTTCTTCCCCCGACATAACAACCGTGGCGTGGTCCGGCTCGATCGGCGGGGCAACCTGATGGACTGGATGGGCAACATATACCTGGCAGATTTTCTCGGCCCACATGTCATATTCGGGCATATAGGCGAACCGCCGGAACGCCCCCAAACGCCGGGGGCGGGCGATGGTCCACCCGATTTCCTCCATTACCTCGCGGTGGAGCGTTTGAAGCGGCGATTCACCAAGGTCAACGCCACCGCCAGGGAGTTGAACATCGACCTCGGGGCGCAACTGGGCAGTCAACAAAAACCGCCCCTTAAGGGGCAGGATCGCATAGACACCGGGGCGTGATCGATATGTTTTGCCGGGCACGGGCGGCTTCCCTACACGTCGCATCATTTGATACCCCCTTTTCGCACGGGTTGTTGCGCTTATATAGACGCGGTATGCCAACCGTCTGCCGGTAAGGAAAGTCAAATGACCCAAGGAAACAAAATCGCGTGGGACGATACCGTTCTACCCTTTCAACTCGATGCCTCTGATATCCGGGGGCGCGTCGCCCGTCTGGATGGCGTGCTGGAAGGGATCTTGCGTCAGCATGATTATCCCGAAAAGGTCGAAGCACTGGTCGCGGAAATGGCCTTGCTTACAGCGTTGATCGGCCAGACGATCAAACTGCGTTGGAAGCTGCAACTGCAGGTCCAGTCAAAAGGGCCCGTACGGATGATTGCAACGGACTATTATGGTCCGACGGACGATGGCGAACCTGCGCGTATCCGTGCCTACGCCAGTTATGATGCTGACCGGATCACCGATGGGCCAGCTTTTGATCAGGTCGGCGAAGGATATTTCGCCATTATGATCGATCAGGGGAACGGTATGACACCCTATCAGGGGATTACGCCGCTTACTGGAAAATCCCTTTCCGAATGTGCAGAGGCGTATTTCGCGCAGTCCGAGCAGCTACCAACCCGGTTCGAGTTGAGCTTTGGCAAATCCACAACGCCTGGTCAGGATGAACATTGGCGTGCTGGCGGTGTTATGCTGCAACATATGCCCAAAGCGTCGCCCTTTGCCGCGCAGGGCGAAGGCAGCGGTGACGTGCTTCTTGCCTCCGACCTCGTGGACGGCGAAGAGGGCGATAACTGGCGCCGTGTGAATGTGCTGCTGGATACAGTAGACGAGCTTGAACTGATCGGGCCAAGTCTGCCACCGACCGACTTGCTGAAACGCCTGTTTCACGAGGAAGTGCCGCGGGTATTCGACGCGCAGGCTGTTCGATTTGGCTGCACCTGCTCGGAAGATCGGGTGCGGCAAAGCCTGTCTATCTATTCAGCGGGCGATATTAAAACGATGACAACTGACGACGGTCGGGTCACCGCAGATTGTCAGTTCTGTGGCGCGCATTACGATCTGGACCCGAAAACTGTCGGGTTCGAGGCTGAAGATAACAGTGGCAGCTGATCAACTTGCCCATTTTCGGACGGCGTTGGCGCAAACTGGTGTCACGTCGTCTGATTTTGACCTGAACAAAGAGACGGTGCTGCCGGCCAATCGCACCCTGCGTCCTGCCGGCGTGCTGGCCCCGATTATCGAGCATAACGGCCGTTTTGAGCTTATCTTGACCAAGCGGTCCTCGGCTCTAAAGCACCATCCAGGACAAATTTCCTTTCCTGGCGGCAAACAAGATGGTGACGATGCTGACGTGGTGGCGGCAGCGTTGCGTGAGGCACGAGAAGAGATCGGTTTGCCGTCGCATCTGGTTGAGGTGTTGGGCACGTTGCCCGCACATGAAACCGTGACCAACTTTCTAGTGACCCCGGTGATCGCCTTTGTGAAAGAAAAGTTCAAAATCGTCGCTGAACCGGGCGAAGTTGAGGAAGTCTTTACCGTTCCGTTGGATCATGTCCTGGACGCTGCCAATTATGTGGTTCAGTCACGACGATGGCAGGGGCAACGGCGGTATTATTACACGGTTCCTTACGGTCCCTATTACATTTGGGGGGCAACCGCGCGTATGTTGCGGGCATGGACCGAACGTATGATGTGACCCTTCCCGCGAGTACCCGCTGGCTTGCTGACCCTGACGCCCAAGCTGTGTGCAATGCGGTGACAGATGGGGGGCATGTGATCTACTTCGTCGGCGGTTGTGTACGCAATGCGCTGCTGGGCGTGGCCGACAGCGATGTCGATATGTCGACGAATGCATTGCCGGAAAGGGTGATGGCGCTCGCAGCGCGCGCTGGGCTCAAAGCCGTGCCGACGGGGGTGGAACATGGAACGGTCACTGTGGTCAGTGGCGGCAAAGGGTTCGAGGTAACGACCTTCCGGCGCGATGTAGAAACGGATGGCCGGCGCGCTGTGGTAGCGTTCTCTGACAATATCATTGACGACGCGTTGCGCCGCGATTTCACCATGAATGCTCTTTATGCGGACGCGCAGGGTCGGGTGATTGATCCGCTTGAAGGTCTGCCTGATCTGCGGGCGCGGCGGGTACGATTTATCGAGGATGCGGCGCAACGTATCCGTGAGGATTACCTGCGCACATTGCGATATTTCCGGTTTTGCGCGTGGTATGCCGACCCGGCAGAGGGGTTTAATCCAGATGCTTTGGCCGCGATTGCGGCGCATACGGATGGCTTGGAAAGCCTGTCGGCCGAACGTATCGGGGCGGAACTTGCGAAACTATTGGCCGCGCCGGACCCTGCGCCAGCGGTGGCAGCGATGCGCCAAACCGGTGTGTTGGGGGTCATCCTGCCCGGCAGCGACGATCGCTGGCTCGCAATGGTCGTACATTTTGAACATCTTTTGCAGCTGGCCCCAGATTGGCGCACGCGTTTGGCAGCGGTTGGCGGCGAAGACGTGGACCAACGGTTACGGCTGAGCAAGGCAGACGCGAAATACCTTCATCGGCTAAGGGAGGCCGCCTTCGGAGCCGAGACCGTAGCCGCAATTGCCTATCTGGATGGCGGGGATATTGCGCGCGCGGTTGTTATCCTGCGGGCCTGTCTTTCTGAAGCGCCGCCCGATCCCGCCGTTCTTGAGGATATTCTTCAAGCGGAAAATGCTGTGTTTCCAGTGAAAGCCGCTGATTTGATGCCGCGATATCGGGGCCCTGAATTGGGCAAACGGTTGGCCGCGTTAAAAGCGCTTTGGATTGCTTCGGGGTTCGCTGCAACACGGGATAGCCTGTTGGACACGCCGAAAAGCTAACGCACCCTGTGGCCATTCAGACGCGGCTCTTCCTATAGTGGCGGCGAACACACGGCCTACAGGTGAAATATGTTTCGATTTTTCGAAAATCTTGTCGATCCCTACGCAGATTACGCCGAACAAGACACGCCACCCACGCGGCTGTGGCCCTTTTTCCGAAGCTACAGTGGGCCGTTCAAAACGGTATTCTGGGTGACAGGCGTATTGTCGATTGTGGTCGCCGCGATCGAGATCGGTCTAATTTACTACATGGGTCGCCTCGTCGATCTGATGGAGAGCAGCCCCGCCGAGGTGTGGCGTAGCTATGGGGCGGAGTTTATCGTCGTGGCGTTGCTGATCCTAATCGCGCGCCCAGCTGTCCAAGCCGCGCATGTGTTGCTGTTGAACAACGCCGTATTGCCGAACTACGGCACACTGTTCCGCTGGCGCGGGCATCGGCAAGTGTTGCGTCAATCGGTAGGCTGGTTTGAAGACGACTTCGCCGGACGCATTGCCAACCGGACCATGCAAACGCCTCCCGCCGCGGGAGAGGTCGTTTTTCAGGTGTTCGACGCGATTTCCTATGCGCTTGCTTATCTTATAGGCGCGGCGATCCTGTTAACCACCTCGGACTGGCAGCTGTTGATCCCGTTGGTGGCGTGGTTTGCGCTTTATGCGCTGCTCACCCGATGGACTATCAAACGTGTTGCGGTCGCCTCGCAAGCGGCGTCGGATGCGCGGTCCGAGGTGACGGGCCGTGTGGTCGACAGCTATAGCAACATCCATTCGGTCAAGATGTTCGCCCATCATGACCGCGAAATTGAATATGCCAAGGGCGCGATAGAGAATGCGCGCGTCACGTTCCAAAAGGAAATGCGGATATTCACCATCATGGATATCTGTCTGGTCAGCTTGAACGGTTTGTTAATCGTTGGAGTCGTAGGGTGGGCGTTCTACCTGTGGTCCACGGGCAATGCCACCGTGGGTGTGGTGACGGCGGCGACGGCGCTGACACTTCGGCTGAATTCTATGACCGCGTGGATCATGTGGGCACTTTCGACATTCTTTCAGCAGCTTGGCGTGGTTGCTGAGGGGCTTGAGACGATTGCGCAGCCGATCACACTTGTGGACGAACGCGACGCGCAGCCGTTGGTGTTGACCGACGGCTGCGTGGAAATGCGAGGCCTGACCCATCACTATGGGCGCAGGTCAGGCGGGTTGGATTACATCGATATCACAGTGCGCCCGGGCGAAAAAATTGGCCTGATTGGGCGGTCGGGCGCGGGTAAATCGACCTTGGTGAAGCTGCTGTTGCGCTTTTACGATCCTGAAGGCGGCCGTATTCTGATTGATGGGCAGGATATCACGACCGTTCGTCAGGACAGTCTGCGGCAAGCAATCGGAATGGTGCAGCAGGACAATGCTTTGTTGCACCGGTCGATCCGCGAGAACATCCTTTATGGGCGCCCCTCCGCCACCGAAGCAGAGGTGATCGCGGCCGCAAAACAGGCCCAGGCCCATGATTTCATTCAGGATTTGAACGATCAAGGGGGCCGGTCTGGATATGATGCACAGGTCGGGGAACGGGGCGTGAAACTGTCTGGCGGACAGCGGCAACGTATCGCCTTGGCGCGTGTTATCTTGAAGAACGCGCCGATCCTTTTGCTGGACGAAGCCACAAGCGCGCTGGACAGCGAGGTAGAGGCCAAAATCCAGAAGACGCTTTATGGCATGATGGAGGGCAAGACCGTGATCGCCATCGCGCATCGCCTGTCCACCATCGCCGAGATGGACCGCATTTTGGTGATGGACGGGGGGCGTATTGTCGAAGAAGGCACCCACGAGGTGCTTTTGTCCAAGGGCGGGCTATATTCAGATCTCTGGAACCGGCAATCCGGCGGGTTCCTACGCACAGAAGAGCCGACATCGTAATGCCGTTCAAATGGATCGACCCGTTTTCCCCCGCCGATACCGCGCCGCCGCGCCGTCTGGCGGCTTTCTTTCGCTGGGCTTTAAAGGGCAGCGGTGCCGCGCTTTGTGTGGCGGGGGTGCTTTCTATCTGCGCTGGCGTGATCGAAGTCATGGCCGCATTGGTCCTTGGCTGGGTTGTTGACGCAGCACTTGCGGCAGAAGCGGGGGCCGTTTTTGCGGACCATACGGGGCTGCTGTTGGCGGGACTGGCGTTCTTTTTGCTGCTGCGTCCGGCGCTGTTTGGCGTCAGTTCGTATATGCAGTCGATCGTCGTGGCACCCAATGTCTTCAACCTCGTGCTGTCGCGGCTGCATCGCTACACGCTGGGGCAAGCGGTCACGTTTTTCGACAATGATTTCGCCGGCCGAATCTCCCAAAAAGAAATGCAGACCAGCCGTGCGCTGACTGATGTTGTGACCGAGGTGCTGCACACGGTGCTGTTCGCGGCGGCGTCCTTTATCGGGGCGGTGATGCTGCTCGGGACGGTGGACTGGCGTATCGCTGCTGGTTTGGTGTTGTGGATGGTGGGGTATGTCTTTTTGATCCGCCATTTCATGCCTCGGGTGCGCAAATTTTCAAAGGCGCGGGCAGGCGCGCGCGCGATGGTGACGGGGCAGGTGGTCGATACGATCACCAACATCAAGACCGTGAAACTGTTCGCCCATGCCGACCACGAAGACCGCGCCGCCTTAGGTGCGATGCGCAAATTTCTGGATACGAGCCTCGATTTTGGGCGGGTTAGTGTCTCTTTCCGGTTCTGGTTGATGGCGATTGCGGGGGTTCTGCCGGTGCTGCTGGTGGGTGGCGCGCTCTGGTATTGGTCACTTGGGTTGGTGACGGCGGGCGATATCGCGGCAACGGGGGCGGTGTCGTTACGGCTGGCGCAAATGACTGGCTGGGTCAGTTTCACGCTCATGGCGCTTTATGCGAATATGGGCGAGGTCGAGGACGGGATGCGCACCCTCGCGGCCCCGCAGCAGCTGCGTGATGCGGATGGTGCCGCGGATTTGAATGTGCACGAAGGGGCGATCCAGTTTGAGGGGCTGCGCTTTACCTATGGCCGCGACACAGGCGGCATCGAAGAACTGAATCTGTCGATCAAGCCGGGCGAAAAACTCGGGATTGTAGGTGCCTCTGGCGCGGGTAAATCGACCTTGGTTTCATTGCTGTTGCGGCTCTATCCTGCGGAGCAGGGTCACATTTTGATCGACGGGCAGGATGTGAGCCAAGTCACCAAGCAAAGCCTGCGGCGTCAGATCGGGATGGTCACGCAGGAAACCGCTATGTTCAACCGGTCGGCGTTCGACAACATACGCTACGGCGAGCCCGATGCGACCCAAGCCGAGGTGATCGCCGCCGCCCGCAAAGCCGAAGCGCATGCGTTCATCGAAAGTATGCAGGACCACACGGGCCGCAGCGGCTATGACGCGCATTTGGGCGAACGTGGTGTGAAGCTGTCGGGCGGGCAACGTCAACGCATCGCGCTGGCACGGGCGATCCTGAAAGACGCGCCAATCCTGATATTGGACGAGGCAACCAGCGCGCTTGATAGCGAGGTTGAAGCATCCATCCAAAGCGCTTTGACCCGCGTAATGGAGGGCAAGACCGTGATAGCCATCGCGCATCGTCTGTCGACCTTGACCGAAATGGACCGGATCGCTGTGATGGACGCTGGCCGCATCGTAGAGATAGGCACCCACGAGGCCTTGCTGGCCAAAGACGGGCTTTATGCGCGGTACTGGCAGCGGCAGTCAGGTGGGTTTTTGGATATGAAGGCCGCAGAATAAGGCTTTTGCTGCGCAGTGCTTCGCGGTAAGCCCTGCGCATGACAGAATATCCAATCCAGCGACTTGGCCACCTGGGCGACGGCATTGCGTCCGGCCCTTTATTTGCACCGATGACCCTGCCGGGCGAGGTGGTCACAGGCACGCCTGACGGCCAGACCCTGACCGATATTCGTATCGTCAGACCGTCTGAAAACCGGGTCGCACCCCCGTGCCGTCACTTCAAAGCCTGTGGCGGATGTCAGTTGCAGCATGCGTCAGACGATTTCGTTGCGGAATTCAAGCTGGGCGTGGTCAAAGCGTCGCTGGATGCCCATGGAATAGAGACTATTTTCAAGCCGCTGCAAACCTCGCCAGCGCAATCGCGCCGTCGTGCGACCTTTGCGGCAAAACGCACCAAAAAGGGCGCTATGGCGGGGTTTCACGGGCGCGGGTCCGATGTCGTGATCGAAATTCCAGGGTGTCAGTTGTTGGACCCTGCCGTACTGGGCGCATTGCCAATTGCCGAAAAGCTGGCCGTGATCGGGACCAGCCGCAAGGCACCACTTGCCGTGACGGTGACCGCTTCACGCGGCGGGCTCGATATTTCGGTCCAGAACGGCAAGGAGCTTGATGGCCCGCTGCGGCAAGAGCTGGCGCATTTGTGTGACAGTCTGGGACTGGCGCGTCTGACGTGGGATGGCGAAGTGATCGCCATGCGCACGCCGCCGGTACAGCGGTTCGGCGCGGCCATGGTGGCGCCCCCGCCCGGCGCGTTCCTGCAAGCCACCCCCCATGGCGAGGCTGCATTGATCACTGCTGTGCGCGAGGCTGTTGGCGAAGCGCGCCACGTGATTGATCTGTTTGCGGGATCTGGCACGTTCAGTCTGCCCTTGGCTGATCGTGCAGAGGTACATGCTGTCGAGGGTGACGCCGCTATGACCGCGGCGCTGGACCACGGGTGGCGCATGTCGACCGGCCTAAAGCCCGTCACGACGGAAGCGCGCGACCTGTTCCGCCGTCCCTTGCTGCCCGATGAACTGGCCAAGACCAACGCGGTCGTAATCGACCCGCCACGTGCCGGCGCAGAGGCGCAGATTGCCGAGATCGTCAAAGCGATGCCGCCCGTTCTAGCTTATGTTTCGTGCAACCCGGTCACCTTTGCGCGAGATGCCGCCGTGCTGATTGCCGCCGGTTATACGTTGAATTGGGTGCAAGTCGTTGATCAATTCCGCTGGTCATCCCATGTGGAGCTGGCAGCGCAGTTCACTGCGCCGGAAGTACAACGCAAGCGCAAATAACGCACAGCTAAGGTGGGCACGACAAACATGCGGGAACGTCTGGGAAGATGGGTCGAAGGACGGGCCGTCAGCAATTTCATCATCGGTGTCATTGTGTTCAACGCTGCCCTGCTGGGCATGGAAACCGCGCCGTCCTTGATGGAGAAATATGGCGTGGTAATCCTGTTTCTCGACCGCGTATGTCTGTTCATTTTCATCGCTGAAATCACGCTCAAGATCTTTGCGCGCGGGATCGGGTTCTTTCGCAACGGTTGGAATGTCTTCGACTTTACCGTCGTTGCCATCGCGCTGGTGCCTGCCGTGCAAGGCCTGTCGGTACTGCGCGCATTGCGTATTTTGCGGGTGTTGCGCGTGCTATCTGTCGCCCCCCGTCTGCGCCGCGTTGTCGAAGGGTTTATCACCGCGTTGCCCGGTATGGGGTCGGTGTTCTTACTGATGACAATCATCTTTTATATCGGTTCGGTGATCGCGACCAAACTGTTCAGCGACCAGTTCCCCGAATGGTTCGGATCGCTACCCGCCAGCGCCTATAGCCTGTTCCAGATCATGACGTTGGAAAGCTGGTCGATGGGCATCGTGCGGCCCGTGATGGAAGTGTACCCTTATGCGTGGGTGTTTTTCGTGCCGTTTATTCTGGTCACGACCTTTGCCGTCGTGAACTTGCTGGTCGGTCTGATCGTGAACTCGATGCAGGATGCGCATAACGAAGAAGAAACCGTGCGCACCGATGCCTACCGGCTTGAGGTGATGGAGAAGCTGGAAGCGATCGAAAAGAGGCTGGCAGAGACCACCCGCCAGTAACGGCTTTTTGACCGCATCGATATTTGCTACATGGTAGGGCATCCACATAAGGGCCGAAAAGGCCGCGGGAACGAGGCATTGTGAACATGAAACGCAGAAATCTGATTCTGGGTGGCACCGCGCTTGTGGCGCTTGGGGCTTGCAGCAGCAGTAAATTCAAACGGTACAACGGGCCACAGGTCACTTATGTGATCGTCAATAAAGGCGACCGACGGATGTACCTGATGCACCACGATAAGGTGCTGGAATCATATGATATCAAACTGGGATTCGCACCCGTAGGCCATAAGGTCTATGAGGGGGACGGCCGTACGCCCGAAGGAATCTATCGGATCGACCGGCGCAATCCGAACAGTCGGTTCCACCTGTCGATCGGGATCGATTACCCCAACGAGATGGACCGCGCGCGCGCCAATGAGATGGGTAAAAGCCCCGGTGGCGATATCTTTATCCATGGTCAAAAGACTGCCAAGGACAAGAATCGCACGGATTGGACGTGGGGATGTATCTCAGTCACGAATGACGAGATGGAGGATATCTACGCGATGGTCGGCAATAATACACCCATCGCGCTGAACCCCTGAGTAGTCAGAACTTTAGAAAGTGACCGTGATGGTCACTTTCCCATCACCATCGTCCACCAGATCTTGCCGTTTTCTTCCTGGTGCCAGGAAAAGCCCATGTTCAAAGCGTCTTTTGACATGACGATGCGGCGGGTATCTGGTTGTTCCATCCAGGCGGCGAGGGTTTCCAGCTCTGTCTCGTAGGTCTCCGAGATGACTTCGCCGACCAACGCACCGGTATAGCCCACGCGCTGAATACGATCGACGGGCGACGACCCGTCCGACCCAAAGTGCCAAGGGCGGTTCTGTACGGCCATATCACGCGCATGGGTTGCCGCGGCGGCGTTAAGCTGTGCGTTCAGTTGCACTTGGGAAAGGCCCGAAGCACCGCGCAGTGCGTTTACGGAATCCAGCATGCGGAACTGCAATTTGCCGGTGTCATTGCTGCCGATCTTGTACACGGATGGGGCCGCGCGGCCGTCAGATGCCATGGTTTGCGGCGCAGGGGTACAAGCCGCCAGCGCCACGGTCAGGGAAATAAGGATTGAAAACAGACGGATCATGGCGCAACTCCACGCGATTGGTTTTGTTGTGCCATACAGCGTGATGCGTTGCAGATCAAACGCACATGAGCGTGAGCGCGCCTGTTAACGCTTGTTTGATTTGAAACTGCGACTTTCAAGCCATATACGACAATATTATACTAGGTTGTAACTACCTTCAGGAGACATTTGATGTCTGATAAGAAATTTACCCTTTCGTCACGCCGTGCCTTCCTTGCAGGAAGCGCCGCGATGCTCGCAACACCTGCCTTGGCCCAAAGCAGTGTGAACGGCGACGCGACGACCGAGACGGAGCGTGACCTGACCGAAAGCGTGCGCCGCAACACCTCTAGCTTCCGCACGCTGGATTGGCAGCCCTATTTCACCAATACCAAAAACGGTGCCATTCTGGTCGATATCGACAGCCGCGCCGTGCATTACTGGTCCGAAGACCAGTCGATCTACAAGCTGTACCCCTCTAGCGTGCCGCTGACCGAAGAGCTGACCCGCCGTGGTCGTACCAGCGTTATCCAAAAGGTTGTCGGCCCTACATGGCGCCCCACACCGTCGATGCTGGAACGCAACCCGGAATGGCCTGCGGTCATCGGGCCGGGCCCTGACAACCCCTTGGGCACCCATGCGCTGTACCTCAGCTGGACGTATTATCGTATCCATGGGACGCATGACACGCGCAAGATCGGCCGTCGTTCGTCGAATGGCTGTGTCGGCCTGTACAATGAACATATCGCTGAACTTTTCGGCATGGCAAACGTAGGCACCCAAGTGTTGCTTATTTGACAACTTTTTAGCGATTGTGGTGCTGAAATGCTGAATCCGTGTTTGCAATTCCCCGCTGATGCTGTTTAGAAACTTTTACGAGGTAAGTCTTGGGCGCGTGCTATCACCCTGTGAAGTACGCCTTTTCTGGAGGTTATGTTATGAAGAAACTTGTTCTCGCCGCTGCTTTGACAGCTGCCGCATCGACAGCATTCGCTGGTTCGCTCGCAGAGCCAATCATCGAAGCACCCGTAATCGTTGAAGAGTCCACCTCTTCTTCCTCGGGCATCCTGATCCCTCTGCTGCTGCTGGCCGTTGTAGCTGCTGCAGTTTCTTCCGACTAATTTAGTCGAAGTTTCAGTTAGAAAAGGCGGTGTTTTACACCGCCTTTTTTTATGCCTGATGGCCGGCGCCAGATGTCATACGGACAAAAGAAAAGCGCCTGTAGCAACAGGCGCTTTCTTTGTTTCCCAGACCCGGGCTTGACGGGGCAGGGTGGATCAGTCGATCCAGCCCTGTAGGTTTTCCTCGATCACATTCGACAGGGCCTTGATGTGCAGGGCGTCGTCATTGAGGCAGGGGATATAGTGAAACTCCTCCCCGCCCGCGTGTTCAAAGCTTTCCTTGATCTCTTCGTTGATCTCTTCCAACGTTTCGATGCAATCGGCTGAAAAGGCCGGCGCGCAGACCGCGATCTTTTTGTTGCCGGCTTCCGCCTGCCGCGCGACCTCTTCCACGGTATAGGGCTGTAGCCATTCTTCGGGGCCGAACTTCGACTGGAAGGTGGTCATGATCTGCGTGTCGTCCCAGCCCAGCCGTTCTTTCAACAAGCGCGTCGTTTTCTGACACTGGCAGTGATAGGGGTCGCCCTCCATCAGATAGCGCAGCGGGACACCGTGGTAGGAGCACAGCAACTTGTCGGGCTTCGTCTCCATCTTGGCGTAGGCCTTCTCGATCGAGGTGGCGAGCGCTTCGATATAATCGGGGCGGTCGAAATAGGGTTCAACCGTGCGGGCAGCGGGCTGCCATTTCTCTTTTCCCAACGCCGCAAAAAACGCATCGTTTGCCGTCGCAGATGTGGCACCGGCGTAGTGCGGATACAGCGGGAAGAACAGGATCTTCTGACAGCCCGCAGCGGTCATCGCCGCCACCTTGGATTGGGTCGACGGGTTGCCATAGCGCATGCAGTAATCGACCATGACTGCGTCACCATACCGCGCCTGCATCGCGTCTTTTACCTTCGCGGTTTGCTGTTTGGTGATGGTCATCAGCGGACTTTCCCCCGCGTCATGGTTCCAGATCGACTTGTAGGCGGCTCCGCTGGTGAACGGGCGTTTCGACAAAATCACCAGTTGAAGCAGCGGTTGCCATTTCCACGGGCTATAGTCGATCACGCGGCGATCAGAGAGAAATTCCGATAGATAACGGCGCATTGACCAATAATCATAGTTGTCCGGCGTGCCGAGGTTCGCCAGCAGGATACCCACTTTGGGGGCGGGCACGGTGGGGTGGTCAGGTTGTGCATGGGCTGGGCGCTGCGGCGTCATCTGGCATTCCTTTTCAGCATTTATCGCTGAGATAAACGGTTTGGGTCGGGCGTCAATCGCGCAGCGGCGTTTCTGCGGTAGCCAGCGCATCCGCTAACCGCTGCTGCGCAGAGCCGGGGCGCAAGGGTTTCGGCTGGCTGTCGGCCGGTGCCCATCCCGCCAGAAACACCAGCTCAAACGTCGCTTTGATGCGCCCCTCTGGGGTCGCGTAGTGGTCACGGTAAAGCTGCCTCGCGGCGTCAAAAATCGCGCGGCCACTGGGGCGGCGCAACCGGCTGTCCATCGCGTTGGCCTCGCCCATGGCGCGCAGATCGCGCATCAGGTGCCAGATGTCGGTATATTCAACGGTTAGCGTCACGGAATCCGCCACCGGCAGGGCAAGTCCCGCGCGTTGCAGCAGCCCGCCGATATCACGCAACTCGGCCATAGGGGCGATGCGCGGCGACAGGCCGCCGGTGATTGCGGCTTCGGCTTGCCCCAGACAGGCGCGCAGTTCATGCAGGGTTTGCCCCCCGAACCCGACGCTGAGGAACAGCCCGTCAGGTTGCAATGCACGGCGCGACTGGATGATCTGCCCCACCGGATCATTCGCCCAATGCATCCCCATGGCATGTACCACCAGATCATGCGCGCCTTGGGTCAGCGCCAGCGTGTCCGTATCGCTGACCAGCGTCGCATTCGGGTGCAATGCGCCCCAGACCTGCGGAAAACCTGTGACAATCGCCGCAGATTTAAAGACTCTGTTAACCAGAGCCAGCCGATCATCGACTTCTTCAAAGGCGGCATGGTGCAGAAACAGGGCGTCATCTGTGGCGCGGCTGCGGTTGCGGGTCAGGGCCGCGCGATCTGTCAGGGTGTGTGAAGCGTTCATGAGAGGATACTAAGGTCATGCGAGGCCAGTTACAAACCGCTGTTGCGTTGATTTACCCGCCGTCCTGTCTGGCGTGCGGCGCACCTGTGGACGGGGATGGCGGGCTATGCGGGCCGTGCTGGCGGGATACGGCGTTTATTGACGGCGTTGTTTGTGAAACCTGCGGTGTGCCATTGCTGGGCGACGGTGCCGACGGGGATGCTTTATGCGATGCCTGTCTGGCCCATCCGCCTTTGTGGGATCATGGGCGGGCGGCGCTGCTATACCGCGAGACGGGCCGCCGTCTGGTTCTGGCGCTCAAGCATGGCGACCGTCAGGACATCGCCAAACCCGCAGGGCGCTGGATGGCACGCGTGATTGTGCCGTTCGTCACCCCCACGACGCTGGTCATACCGGTACCGCTACATTGGTCGCGGCTGTGGAAACGGCGGTTCAACCAGTCGGCCCTGCTCGCCAAGGCGATTGCCCGCGAGCGGGGGCTCGGGTGGTGCCCCGATGCGCTGCGCAGGGTCAGGCGTACGCAATCGCTGGACGGCAAAGGGCGGGGCGAACGCTTTGCCCATCTGGACGGTGCGATCACGGCCCACCCGCGCCGCGCCCACGTAATGGCGGGGCGACCTGTGCTGTTGGTGGATGACGTGATGACCTCTGGTGCGACGTTGCAGGCGGCAGCGTCTGCCTGTCTGGCGGTCGGGGCAGGTCCAATCTGCATTGTGACACTGGCAAGAGTGGCAAAAGATACTTAAGTCTTGATCCAACCCAATTGTTGAAAGGACATGCAACATGCAACCTGTCGAGATTTATACATCGCCGCTTTGCGGTTTTTGCCATGCTGCCAAACGTCTGCTGAATGAAAAAGGCATCAGCTTTGCCGAAGTCGACGTGTTGGCCCAGCCAGAGCGCAAGTCCGAGATGATCACGCGTGCCAATGGCGGACGCACGGTGCCGCAAATCTTTATCGGGGATACCCATGTCGGCGGCTGTGACGATCTGTATGCACTGGAACGTGCGGGCAAGCTGGACGCGTTGTTGGCAGCCTGATGCAGGCGGCCCTGATCCAGCTGAATGTCAGCGACACACCGGCGCGCAATCTGGCGGGCACGGTAAAGATGGTGCGGGATGCCGCAGCGCAGGGGGCGGAGTTTATTCTTACGCCCGAGGTGACGAACTGCGTGTCCACCAGCCGCGATCATCAGCGCAGCGTCTTGCAGTACGAGGAAGACGACATCACTCTAGCCGCGCTGCGCGACGCGGCGCGAGAGGCTGGCATCTGGTTGTTGATCGGATCGCTGGGGTTCAAGACGGGGGATGCGGACGGGCGCTTTGCCAACCGGTCGTTTGTGATTGATCCGCAGGGCCAGATCAAAGCCCGCTATGACAAGATCCACATGTTCGACGTGGATATCGACGAAGGCGAAAGCTACCGCGAATCGGCTGGCTACCGTCCCGGCGATCAAGCCGTTGTGGCGCAGACCCCTTTTGCCAAAATCGGGATGAGCATCTGTTACGATATGCGCTTTCCCAAGCTTTATCAGGCGCTGGCGGATGCAGGGGCCACGATCCTGACCATGCCTGCCGCGTTCTCGCCCGTGACCGGTGCGGCCCATTGGCATACGCTGCTGCGCGCCCGCGCGATCGAGACAGGGTGTTTCGTGTTGGCCCCCGCGCAAACCGGCACCCATCCCAGCGATCGTCACAAGACCCGCGACACCTTTGGCCATTCGCTGGTCGTCGCCCCGTGGGGAGAGGTGCTTTTGGATGCCGGCACCGCGCCGGGCATTTACCCGTTCACGCTGGACATGGCGCGTGTACATGAGGCACGTACCCGCGTACCCAGTCTTGCCAACCGGCGGGAATTTGGGGCACCTTAGAAGACGACTATGACGGAAAATCGAAACTCACTTGCGATCACCTTGATCAGCGAATTGCTGTCGGCTGATCAACGGATGCGCACCCGGCTGACCCGGGCGCTGCCTAAAGGGATGGAGATTTCGCATTTTTCGGTGCTGAACAATCTGGCATGGCATGACGGCGAAAAGACCCCCGCGCAACTGGCCGAAACGTTCAACGTGACCCGCGGCGCGATGACGAATACGCTGAACAAACTGGTTTGGGCGGGCTATGTGCATATCCGCCCGGATTGGGACGATGCACGGCGCAAGATGGTGGCGATCAGCCCTGCGGGCCGGAATGCGCGGGACCATGCGATCCGGCAAATCTCGCCGTTGATCAATGACGTGGCCGATGATCTGGGCGAGGCGCAGGTGCGTGCCACGCTCGAAACCCTACGCGCTCTGCGGCGCCAGCTGGAAGGCTGACGCCGGGTTGGGTCACTCTGGCTTAAGGCTGGCGGTGACGTAATTCACGCTCAGGTCACGATCGGACAGACGCCAAGACCATGCGATCGGGTTAAACACGAACCCCTTGCGATCTACCGCCGTTAGCCCTGCCTTATGCAGCAGGTCAAAGAGTTCGTCAGGTGTGATGAACTTTGACCAGTCATGTGTGCCTTTGGGCAGCCAGCGCATGACATGCTCTGCGCCGACAATCGCCATCATGAACGACTTTGGGTTGCGGTTCAGTGTCGAACAAAGGTGCAGCCCGCCGGGTTTCAGCAGCGTGCGGCAGGCGATCAGATAGTCGATGGGCGAGGCGACGTGCTCGACCACCTCCATGTTCAGCACCACGTCGAACTGTTCACCCGCTTCAGCCAGTGCCTCGGCTGTGGTGTGGCGATAGTCGATCTCGAGCCCCGATTGCTGGGCATGGACTTGCGCCACCGGAATGTTGCCCGCGGCGGCATCGGCACCGATCACAGTCGCGCCCAAACGCGCCATCGGTTCAGACAGCAGCCCGCCGCCGCAGCCGATGTCCAGAATCCGCAGCCCACGAAACGGTTCGGGCGATTTCAGATCGCGGTCGAACTCTCCGGCGATCTGGGTGGTGATGTAATCCAATCGGCATGGGTTGAGCATATGCAGCGGCTTGAACTTGCCGTTCTCGTCCCACCATTCAGCGGCCATGGCCTGAAACTTTTCGATCTCGGCGGGGTCAACTGTGCTTTGAGGCGCTTGCATTCTGATCTCTCTGTGCTCTTTTGGGTCCAATGACTATATAGGGCTGTAATGGACAAAATCCCGGACCAAAAGCGCGCAGTGCAATATCTTCACCCACCGATCGATCCGTTCGATCAGCGGATGATGGACGTAGGCGATGGTCATTCGATCTATGTCGAGCAATGCGGCAACCCTGATGGCATCCCCGTGGTGGTCCTGCATGGTGGCCCCGGCGGCGGGTGCAGCCCGTCGATGCGGCGCTATTTCGACCCGGCAAAGTATCATGTGATCCTGTTTGACCAACGCGGGTGCGGGCGGTCCAAACCTTTTGCGTCGGTCATCAACAACACGACGTGGGATCTGGTATCGGATATCGAACATATCCGCGAAGCGCTTGGCATCGAGAAATGGATCGCCTTTGGCGGCAGCTGGGGGGCGACGCTGGCGTTGATCTATGCCGAAGCGCACCCTGATCGGGTCCGCAACATCATCCTGCGCGGCGTCTTTATGATGACGCAGGCCGAGCTTGACTGGTTCTATGGCGGTGGCGCGGGCAAGTTCTGGCCTGACCTTTGGGCGCGGTTCACCGGCCTGATCCCCGAGGCAGAGCACGGCGATCTGATCGCGGCCTATCACCGGCGCTTGTTCTGTGGCGACCGCATGACCGAAGTGAAATACGGCAAGGCCTGGGCCGCGTGGGAAAACGGGCTGGCGTCGATCCATTCATCGGGCGGGTCGTATGAGGGACCCGGAGAGTATTCGCGCACCTTTGCCCGGCTTGAGAATCACTATTTCACCAACGCGGGTTTTCTTGAGTTTGACGGCCAGATCCTTGCGCATGTGGATCGCATTGCCCATATTCCTGGCGTGATTGTGCAAGGCCGCTACGATATGATTTGCCCCCCTTCAAGCGCGTATGAGCTGGCGCAGGCTTGGCCTAATGCCGAGCTCAAGATGGTGCGTAATGCGGGCCATGCGCTGTCCGAACCCGGGATCAGCGCCGAACTGGTGCGCACGATGGACCGGATTGCAGCGCAATGACCCGCTCTTTGATGGACCGTCGTGCTTTATTTGCCTCGGGTGCCGCTGCTGCCTTGTTGGCTGCGACGGGTGTGTCGGCGGCGTCGATGCCCAAAGCGGGCGGACGGTTGCGGATGGCGCTCTCGGGGGCGGCGCGCAGCGATACATGGGGGCAGGGCGATGGCCTGTTCATGCAGGTGGCGCGGCAGGGGCTGATCTTTGACACGTTGACCGAAATCGCTGCAGACGGGACATTGCGCGGAGAGCTGGCAACCGCGTGGCAGGGCAGCGACAACGGGCGCGTCTGGCTGGTTGATCTGCGCAAGGATGTGCTGTTTCACGATCAACGTCCCATGACTGCGCGCGATATTGTCGCGTCCTTGGCATTGGACGGTGTGGTGGAGGCGACCGGAACGCATCAGGTGCGCATCACGATGACTATGCCTGCGATGGATTTGCCCTTTACGCTGGCGGACCCGCGCCATGTTATTCGCGCGGCCCATGCGATGGACGACGGCATCGGCACCGGCCTGTACCGTCTGCGAAGATTTACGCCGGGTCAGCAGGTTTTGGCCGAACGTGTGGCAGATCATTACAAAGGGCGCAGCGCCGGATGGTTCGATACGGTGGAACTGGTTTCCATCCCCGCGCAGCAGGTCCGTGCTCAGGCGATGGCCGAATATCTGGTCGAGGCTGCCGACCTGAACGATGGCGAAGCCCTTCAATCCTATGATGATATTGCCCTGTTGCCCCATGCCCGGGGGGTGACGCACGCGGTGTCGCGCAGCATCGCCATGCCCCTGCGTACCGGCCAACACCGACCGCTGGATAACCTGCGTGCGGCCGAGCGATGGTGGCTGGCCTAGGCGGGGCAGGCAGACGGGGGCTTGCAGTTTCACATATACAGGCGTATATGACGTCATAACAGCGGCGCACCGGGGTCCACACCTGAGGCTCCACCGATCTTGAACACGGGCCGCGCGCCCGTTTTTTTGTGCCTGCTCAAAACTGCAGGATGATAGTGAGAATATGAACAACGACCTGATTGCAAAAGCAGCCATTGATCGCCGCATGGCCGAGATCATCACACCGGTGATCGAGGATCTGGGGTTTGAACTTGTGCGCGTGCGCCTGATGTCAGGCAAAACGACCACCTTACAGCTTATGGCGGACCGTCCTGACGGCGGCATCGAAGTGGACGAGCTGGCCTTGATCAGCCAGTCTGTCAGCGCCGTTCTCGACGTCGAGGACCCGATCATCGAAGAGTATACTCTTGAGGTTTCCAGCCCCGGCATCGACCGCCCGCTGACGCGCCTCAAGGACTTCGAGATGTTCGAGGGCTATGAGGCCAAGATCGAAACCGCAGACCTGATCGATGGGCGTCGTCGCTTTAAGGGCGAACTGGCGGGCGTTGAGGGCGACGAGGTGCTCATCAACGTTGAAGAAGGCACCATCGGGCTCAAGTTCGACTGGCTGACCGACGCGAAACTGGTTCTGACCGACGACCTGATCAAAGAAATGCTGCGCCAGCGTAAAGCGTCTGGTGCGATTGACGAAACCAAATTCGATGACATCGAGACCGAAGGGTCCACCGAGGGAGACGACTAAATGGCCATTACATCTGCCAACCAGCTGGAACTGCTGCAAACCGCCGAGGCTGTGGCCCGCGAAAAGATGATCGACCCCAATCTGGTGGTTGAAGCGATGGAAGAATCGCTCGCTCGGGCGGCCAAGTCGCGCTACGGCGCTGAAATGGACATTCGCGTCGCGATCGACCGCAAGACCGGTCGCGCGACCTTTACCCGTGTCCGTACGGTTGTGTCCGACGACGAGTTTGAAAACTATCAGGCAGAATTCACGGTTGAGCAGGCCAAGCAGTATATGGCCAACCCCGAAGTCGGTCAGGAATTCAGCGAAGAAGTCCCACCGGTTGAGATGGGTCGCATCGCGGCGCAATCCGCCAAACAGGTGATCTTGCAAAAGGTCCGCGAAGCTGAGCGTGACCGCCAGTACGAAGAATTCAAAGACCGCGCCGGTACAATCATCAATGGTCTGGTCAAGCGCGAGGAATACGGCAACGTCATCGTCGATGTGGGTGCTGGCGAAGCGATCCTGCGTCGTAACGAAAAGATCGGCCGCGAAAGCTACCGTCCGAACGACCGTATCCGCGTGTACATCAAAGACGTGCGCCGCGAACAGCGTGGCCCGCAAATCTTCCTGAGCCGTACCGCGCCTGAATTCATGGCCGAACTGTTCAAAATGGAAGTGCCCGAAATCTATGACGGCATCATCGAGATTAAGGCCGTTGCCCGTGACCCCGGTTCGCGTGCCAAGATTGCCGTGATCAGCTATGATAACTCGATCGATCCGGTTGGTGCCTGCGTTGGTATGCGCGGCAGCCGTGTTCAGGCCGTCGTGAACGAGCTTCAGGGCGAGAAGATCGACATTATTCCATGGAACGAAGACCAGCCAACATTCTTGGTCAACGCGCTTCAGCCTGCTGAAGTCTCCAAGGTTGTTCTGGACGAAGAAGCCGGCAAAATCGAAGTCGTCGTGCCCGAAGAGCAACTGTCGCTGGCGATTGGCCGTCGTGGTCAGAACGTACGTCTGGCATCGCAGCTGACCGGTCTGGCCATCGACATCATGACAGAAGAGCAAGAGAGCCAGCGCCGTCAGGCCGAGTTCGAACTGCGCACCAAGCTGTTCATGGACAATCTGGATCTGGATGAATTCTTTGCCCAGCTTCTGGTTTCCGAAGGGTTCAGCAACCTCGAAGAAGTTGCTTATGTCGAAGTAGACGAGCTGTTGGTCATCGACGGCGTTGACGAAGACACGGCCAGCGAACTGCAGGCCCGTGCCCGTGATGTGATCGAAGCGCAGAACAAAGCGGCGATTGATGCGGCCCGTGCCTTGGGCGTGGACGACACGCTTATTGAATTCGACGGCCTGACGCCCCAAATGATTGAGGCACTTGCCAAGGACGACGTCAAAACGCTCGAAGATTTCGCGACTTGCGCGGATTGGGAACTGGCTGGCGGCTGGACGACCGTGAATGGCGAACGCACCAAGGATGACGGGACACTTGAACCTTTCGACCTTTCGCTGGAAGATGCGCAAAAGTTGATCATGACGGCGCGCGTCTTGCTGGGCTGGGTCGATCCCGCAGAGCTTGAGGCGGACGAGGTTGAAGAAGACCTTGATGCCGATATCGACACGGACGAGGAGGCCGAGGCCTGATCGCGGGGCTTTGGGGAACGATATGACACGTGGTGGCGTTTCTAAAGACCGGGAAGACGGTCCCGAACGAAAGTGTATCGCCACTGGCGAGGCGCAGCCCAAAAACGGGCTGATCCGCTTTGTTGTTGGTCCCGACATGCATGTTTTCCCGGATATTCTGGGAAAACTGCCCGGTCGGGGGATGTATGTGTCGGCAGATCGGGATGCGTTGGAAAAAGCGGCCAAGAAGGGCTTGTTCGCCCGCTCGGCCAAGCAACCTGTAAAGGTTGCCGATGATTTGGTGGAAGAAGTTGAAAAGCAGCTTGTTCGCCGTGTGGTTGACCTGATTTCGTTGCAACGCAAGGCCGGTAAGGCCGTTGCGGGCTACGAAAAAGTCAAAGGTTGGCTGCAAATGGAAGAAGCCGAAGTGTTGATCCAAGCAGTAGATGGATCAGGCCGCGGCAAATCGAAACTAAGTACGCCGCATTTCGGTCATTACATTGGCTGGCTGACGGCAGACGAATTGGGTTTGGCATTCGGACGCCAAACTGTGATACATGGGGCGCTCGCCTCTGGTGGTCTTACCTCTCGTGTTGTAGAGGAAGCTCAGCGGTTAAAAGGCGTGCGCATAAACGAGGGTGGCAACGGTCACCCGAAAGGATAGACGAGCTTCATGAGCGATAGTGACGGCAAAAAGACATTGGGCCTGCGGGGTGCGCCTTCGCGCCCTGGTAACGTAAAGCAAAGCTTTAGCCACGGACGGACTAAAAACGTCGTGGTCGAGACCAAGCGCAAGCGCGTTGTGGTGCCCAAACCTGCTGGCGCAAAAGCCGGCGGCGGTAGCAATCCATCGCTCGGGGATCCCTCCAAGCGTCCGGCAGGCATCACGGATTCCGAAATGGAACGCCGGCTGAAGGCGGTTCAGGCTGCCCGTGCCCGCGAGGCAGAAGAAGCCGAAGCACGTGCTGCCGAGGAAAAGGCCCGCGCGGAAGACCGCGAGCGCCGTCGTGCCGAAATCGACGCGAAAGAAGCCGAAGAACGCGAGCGCATCGAAAGCCTGAAGGCGAAAGCCGAAGAGGACGAGCGTCGCAAAAAAGAAGCGGAAGCCGCGGCAGTCGCTGCATCAGCACCCGCAGCGGCTCCTGCCGCACCGCGTACGCCAAACGTAAAATCTGGCGCGCCAACACCTGTGGCACGCAAGAAAGAAGGCGACCGCGAGGAAACCAACAAGCGCAACAAGGGTGGCGACGACAGCCGCCGTTCTGGCAAACTGACGCTGAACCAGGCTCTGTCCGGTGGCGAAGGTGGCCGTCAGCGCTCTATGGCGCAGATGAAGCGCAAGCAGGAACGTCAGCGCCAGAAGGCCATGGGCGGTTCGGTCGAGCGTGAAAAGATTGTGCGCAATGTCAATCTGCCCCCGGCGATTGTTGTATCTGAACTGGCCAACCGTATGGCGGAACGCGTCGGCGCGGTTGTCAAAGCTTTGATGACCAACGGCATGATGGTGACGCAGAATGAAACCATTGATGCGGATACTGCCGAACTGATCATCGAGGAATTCGGCCACAAAGTCGTACGCGTCTCTGACGCCGACGTCGAAGATGTGATCAAAGAAGCCGAAGACGATCCGAAAGATCTGGTCTCGCGTCCTCCGGTCATCACAATCATGGGCCACGTTGACCACGGTAAAACATCGCTGCTTGATGCGATCCGCAAGGCCAAGGTTCAGACTGGTGAAGCGGGCGGTATCACGCAGCACATCGGTGCCTATCAGGTCACAACCGACAACGGTCAGGTTCTGAGCTTCCTCGATACACCGGGCCACGCTGCCTTTACCTCGATGCGGTCGCGCGGTGCGCAAGTCACCGACATCGTTGTGCTGGTCGTCGCTGCGGATGACGCTGTGATGCCTCAGACGATCGAAGCGATCCACCACGCGAAAGCGGCAAAAGTGCCGATGATCGTGGCGATCAACAAGATCGACAAATACGAAGCCAACCCTGACAAAGTTCGTACCGATCTGCTGCAACACGAGGTCATCGTCGAAAAGATGTCCGGTGAAACGCAGGACGTCGAAGTGTCGGCTGCAACGGGTCAAGGTCTGGACGAACTGCTGGAAGCAATCGCGCTGCAGGCGGAACTGTTGGAACTGAAAGCGAACCCGAACCGTGCCGCGGTTGGTGCCGTGATCGAAGCGCAGCTTGACGTGGGCCGTGGTCCTGTCGCAACTGTGCTTATTCAGAATGGTACCCTGCGCCAAGGCGACATCTTTGTCGTGGGCGAGCAGTACGGTAAGGTTCGTGCGCTGATCAACGACATGGGTGAACGCGTCACAGAAGCCGGCCCGTCGGTGCCTGTCGAGGTGCTTGGCCTCAACGGGACACCAGGTGCGGGCGACGTGTTGAACGTGACCGAAACCGAAGCGCAGGCGCGTGAGATCGCAGAATATCGCGAAAAAGCCGCTAAGGATAAACGCGCAGCCGCCGGTGCGGCGACGACGCTGGAACAGCTGATGGCGAATGCCAAGGTGAACGAGACAGTAAGCGAGCTGCCTTTGTTGATCAAAGCAGACGTGCGTGGCTCTGCCGAAGCGATCGTGCAAGCGATGGAGAAAATCGGCAACGACGAAGTACGCGTACGGGTTCTGCATTCGGGTGTCGGTGCGATCACAGACACCGATGTCGGCCTTGCCGAAGCATCGAACGCGCCGATCATTGGCTTCAACGTCCGTGCAAACGCGTCTGCCCGTGCCTCGGCGAACCAAAAAGGCGTCGAGATCCGTTATTACTCTGTCATCTATGACATGATTGATGATGTGAAAGCGGCGGCGAGCGGCCTGCTGAGCAACGAGATCCGCGAACATTTCATCGGCTATGCGTCGATCAAAGAAGTGTTCAAAGTGACCGGCGTTGGCAAGGTTGCGGGCTGTCTTGTGACCGAAGGCAAAGCAAGCCGCGCTGCTGGTGTTCGCTTGCTTCGCGAGAACGTTGTGATCCACGAAGGCACGCTGAAAACGCTCAAGCGCTTCAAGGACGAAGTTTCCGAAGTGCCGTCAGGCCAGGAATGTGGTATGGCGTTCGAGAACTACGAAGACATCCGTCCCGGCGACGTTATCGAGATCTTCACACGTGAAGAAGTCGTCCGCACGCTTGAGTGAGTTAAACCTCGTTCGATATTTGATGATCAGAAGCCCGGTTAAATGTCCGGGCTTCTGTCGTTTCAAACGCCCGTTTATCCTCATTAAAGCTCAGCCGGTCGACACAGACTTGGTCGTCCGTGATTTTGACGAGGTTAAAGTCATTCGGCTCTCCGCGGACCCGCGACGACAAGCTTGTCCCGGCGTGCAACTGGATCGCAGTGGTGCCGCCGGATTCGACGGTGAAGTTTTCCGCGTGCCACGTGTGTAAGTGCCCCGAGAGGATCAGGTTCGCCCCGCAAGACAGCAGCTTTTCCAATGCAATGTCCGCGCCGGGGATCGGTTTCTTTTTGGTGTGGTTGGGATGCTGTAGCGGATGGTGAACCACCAAAATGCGTGCCTTGCGCGCGGCGGTATCATCCATCGCTTTACAGGCATGGGCAATCCGACCCGCCGTCAACTTCCCTGTCTGCCACGAAAACCGGTCGACCGAATTGATACCGATCACCACCATATCGTCATCCTCGAACCGTGGGGTAAGGTCGGTGTTGATCCACTTGCGATACCGGCGCCACGGCATAAAGAACCGTTGAAAGGGGCGGTCCAGCAGCACATCATGGTTACCCGGCACGCCTAGAACGGGGGCATTGAGGCGCTGGATAAAGTCTTGGGCTTCTTCAAACTGGCTACGCCGGGCGCGTTGCGTGAAATCGCCCGAAATGGCGACGATATCCGGCTCAAGCGCGTTTACGCAGGACACCAGCGGTTCCAGCAGATCCGGTCGGTCTTTGCCAAAGTGTAAATCGGATAGGTGCACCAATGTGCTCATCTTACAACCTCGTTGAATTCGGCGGGCACGATCAATTGCAACGCCTCGCGCTGCATCTCTAGCTTGAACGGACCTTTCATGCGGCTCAGCTCTCCGTCGCGGGCGACAGGGCGTGACTTATGTGCCATCTCAAGCGTGATCTCGTTCCCGCAGTGCATTTGATAGTCGGTTTCACGTTTCGCAATGCCAAACGCCAGTGCTGCGGCGTGTTTGAACAAGCCCCAACGGTTCGTGTCCGGGGCGACCAGCAGCACCATGCCGCCCTTGGCGATACAGTCTTCACCACTGAGACCCATCTGGTTCAATTGAAAAGCGTTGCTGATCGCAAAGACCAAAGGGGTCCGGTGTTTAAACGATTTTCCATCGACTGTGACTGTCAGTTTAAGAGGTGCACGAAGCGTTGCCAACGCCTTGACCACCGACCAATAGGCGGCGATCCGGCTGCGGCCCCAGCGGTCGTATATGCCTTCACGGGTTTTCAGAATGGCGGCATAGGCCCCGATGCTGGCGTTGTTTAGGAAGGCGTTGCCGTTAATCTTGGCGATATCCGTGGGTCGCAACGCACCATTGGCGATGACATCGACGGCTTCATCAACCGTTTCGGGCAGGTTCAAAGAACGCGCGAAATAGTTGAATGTACCAGCAGGAATGATGCCCATCTGATTGGGCACATGCGCCAGCCCAGCGGCAACGCCGCTAATAGTGCCGTCCCCACCGGAGGCGACGATGGTCGCGTCGGGGTTATCCTCGGCTGTAGATTGCGCCAACTTGCCAAGATCCGCGCCATTGGGCGAAAATTCAACGAAGCTGACGGAAATGTCGTGGTGTTCAAATCGGTCTGAAATACGGGACCTGCGTTCTATGCCGTCTTTGCGGCCAGAGCCCTTGTTCAGAATAACGATTACGCGCGAAGGCTTCATGCTTGATCCATCCTTGATGACCTAAGCAAACGCTTGGGAAAGAGGATAGTTCAGATGTTTCGCGGCAGTTTGGCGTGTTGAAGGGTTAGCTTAGGCGCTGGATTGGCTTGCCTGTGTAGATCGCGTTATCGACCTTAACCGATATCCGGCCATCTGGCATGTCGCGTACGAAAATACCCTGTACGGACACTGTAGAGCCAATTGTAATTGTACGTAGCATTACTTCCTCCCCGAAGAACCTGCAGTTGCAACTTTATAAGCGACTGTTTGCTCAAGTCTAGCAACAAAAAAGTCGATAGCGCAGCATTTTAACGCTTAAAGAAACAGAGGCGTAGGGGCGCTGGCCCTAAAGCCAGTCGCGCAGGATCGGGATCAGGGGGATGTCCGCAGGGGGCATCGGATACTCTTTCAGCGCATTAGCACGGACCCATTTCAGAGTCTGTCCTTCGCGCGCCTGCGGTGTGCCATTCCATTTGCGGCAGGCAAACAGGGGCATCAGCAGGTGGAAATCATCATAGGCGTGGCTGGCAAAGGTCAGCGGCGCAAGGCAGGACGTCCATGTATCTATGCCCAGCTCTTCCTGCAATTCGCGGATCAGCGCGGCTTCGGGTGTTTCGCCCGCTTCGACCTTGCCGCCCGGAAATTCCCACAGTCCAGCCATGGATTTGCCGGGCGGGCGCTGTGCCAAAAGCACGCGCCCGTCCACATCGATCAGGGCAACCGCCGAGACCAGTACAACCTTCACGAGCGATAGTCCGCGTTGATTTCAATATAGCCGTGGGTCAGATCGCAGGTCCAGACCGTTGCCTTGCCGTCGCCAAGGCCCAGATCAACACCGATGGTGATGTTCTGACCCTTCATATGCGCCGCCGCTGCCTCTTCCGAGTAGTCGGGGCTGCGCCAGCCGTCTTTTGCGACCTCAACGTCGCCAAAGCGGATCGACAGCCGATCACGATCCGCCGCGGCACCGGATTTACCGATCGCCATAACAACGCGGCCCCAGTTCGGGTCTTGGCCGGCAATCGCGGTTTTGATCAGCGGTGAGTTGGCAATAGCCATGCCGTGCGTTTTGGCATCCGCATCCGTCGCGGCACCTGTGATGGCGATTTCGACGAATTTGGTCGCCCCTTCGCCGTCTTGCACAACCTGATGCGCAAGGTTCAACATGACGCCGTGCAACGCATCAGAAAACGCTTCGCTCTCGCTTGCGTCCACGCCCGACGCGCCGGTCGCTGCAAGGATCAAACTGTCGGAGGTCGATGTGTCGCTGTCGACGGTGATACAGTTAAAAGTGCTATCCGTGTGGGTCGACAGCATCTTTTGCAGGGCAGGTTGGCTAACAACTGCGTCGGTGAAGATATAGACCAGCATCGTCGCCATATCCGGCGCGATCATACCCGATCCCTTCGCAATCCCCGCAATAGAGACTGTTTTTCCGTCAATTTCGACCTCGGCACGCGCCCCTTTGGCGAAGGTATCCGTGGTCATGATCGCCTTGGCGGCATCCGAAATCCCCTTGTCGGACAGCGCGCCCTTGAGGTCGGCGAGAACAGCCGTGATCCGGTCGTGGGGCAATGGTTCGCCAATCACGCCGGTCGACGAGGTGAAAACCCGCGACTGGGGGATGTTGCACACATCGGCAACCGCGGCGGTAATTGCCTCGACTGCGGTGACGCCGCCTTTGCCGGTAAAGGCATTGGCGTTGCCCGAATTGACCAGGATCGCAGCGCCCGTATCCGATGTCGCGCCGATTTTGGCCTGACAGTCCAGAACAGGGGCCGCACGGGTGGCAGAGCGGGTGAACGCCCCCGCCACCGTAGAGCCGGGAGTCAATTGAGCCAGCATCACATCCGTGCGGCCTTGATACCGTACCCCCGCCGCGATGGTGGCGAAACGCACACCATCGATGACAGGAAGATCAGGAAAGTGATCGGGTGCCAGCGGGGATACAGCGGTGATCTTGCCCATTGATTACTCCAACAAGCCCAGGTTGGTCAGAACCGTGGGATCAACTGCTTCAGCAGCCGAACGGTCAACATCTGCGGCTTCGGTGGTTTCTTCAATCAACGCTTGCGCTTTGACTTGGCGCACCTGAGTTTCCAACTCGTCTTTTACTTCGTCGAGCGCAGGCGCTTCTTTCTGGCGCTTCTCGTCCAGTTTGATGACATGCCAGCCAAACTGGGTTTCAACCGGTTCGGATACAGCACCGACTTCAAGCTCGGCGACAGCGGTTTCAAACGCGGGCACCATCATGCCGGGCCCGAACCACCCCAAGGTACCACCTGCAGGACCGGAGGGACCCGTGGATTTCTCTTTCGCCAGCTCGGCAAAATCCGCGCCTTCATCAAGCTCTGTTTTGACGGCTTTGGCATCTTCTTCTGTCTCTACCAGAATGTGCGACGCGCTGAACTCTTCGGTTGGTTCCGCATCGGTGTAGGCTTCGTCATAGGCGGCTTGCAGCTCTTCCTGCGACACGTCCTGTGCCATCGCTTTTTCGATCACTTCGCCTGCGATCAGCTGGCGGCGTTCGTTTTCCAGCGCCAGTGTGATGCGCGTTGGCAGATCGCCTTCGTAATCCTGCGAAAGAGCGGTTTGCTGCACGAGTTGGTCCAGAATACCTTTGAACAGAACCTCTGGCGGCAGTTGTTGATACTGCTCTGGCAAGGTGGCGCGGGCGATGATCATGTTGCCGATCGTAATGTTGGTGCCGTTGACTGTAGCAACTACTGTTTCAGCGGTAACGTCCGTTTGTGCATCGGTCTGCGCATCGGTGTTTGCGGCAGCGTCGTCCTGCGCAAAAGCGGGCAGGGCAAGCGACGCTGCCACCATGAATGGTGCCAGAAAAGTGAGAGGTTTTTGCATGTATCTGTCCTTGGTTTGGCAGCCGCAAAGGGCTGCTACATTGACACGGTTTAGTGCGACCCTTACATCGCCCTATGGGCGCGGCCTTGGCGCACGTTCAGTCTTGTATCTAGGGGCTGTCCGGCGGCTCGGCAAGCAGATGGACGCCTAGGAACTTAACTTCGGCAGGAGATTGCATGCTGGGCATCGGAACACTCGCCAAAAAAGTCTTTGGGACTCCAAACGACCGTAAAATCAAGGCGACCCGCCCGCTGGTTGAACAAATCAACGCGCTGGAAGACGAATTCTTGGCTTTGACCGACGACGGTCTAAAGCAAAAAACAGAAGAGCTGCGCAAGCGGGCAAACGATGGCGAAAGCCTGGATGACCTGCTGCCGGAAGCCTTTGCAAACTGCCGTGAAGGCGCACGCCGGACCTTGGGTCTGCGCGCCTTTGACACGCAGTTGATGTCGGCGATTTTCCTGCATCAGGGCAACATATCCGAGCAGAAAACCGGTGAGGGTAAAACCCTGACCGCCACGCTGGCCGCCTATCTAAATGCGCTGACCGGCAAGGGCGTGCATGTCGTGACGGTGAACGAATACCTCGTAAAGCGGGATGCCGACTGGATGGGTAAGGTCTTTGCCTCGCTGGGGCTGACCACGGGTGCTGCGGTGTCCGGCATGACCGAGGAAGACAAACGCGCCGCGTATGAGTGCGATGTGACCTACGCCACGAACAACGAGCTGGGCTTTGACTATCTGCGCGATAACATGAAATCCGAGCTGAGTCAGATTTTCCAGAAGCAGCACAACTTCGCCATCGTGGATGAGGTCGACAGTATTCTGATCGATGAAGCCCGGACGCCACTGATTATCTCTGGCCCGTCGCAAGACCGCTCCGAGATGTATAAAATCGTCGACGATGTGATCCCGCTGCTGCAGGAAAGCCACTACGAGCTGGACGAAAAAACCCGCAACGTGACCTTTACTGACGAAGGGAACGACTTCCTCGAGCAAGAGCTGCTGAGCCGCGGACTGCTGGAAGAAGGGTTCACGATGTATGACCCCGAAAGCACCACGGTCGTGCACCACGTAAACCAAGGTTTGCGGGCGCATAAGTTGTTTCAGCGCGACAAGGATTACATCGTGCGTGATGGCGAAGTGATGCTGATCGACGAATTCACCGGGCGTATGATGTCTGGTCGTCGTCTGTCCGACGGGTTGCATCAAGCGATCGAAGCGAAGGAAGGTTGCCAGATCCAGCCTGAAAACGTGACACTCGCCTCCGTCACGTTCCAGAATTATTTTCGACTGTACAACAAGTTGGCGGGCATGACGGGTACTGCCGAAACCGAAGCCGAAGAGTTCGCCGAAATTTACGGTCTGGGTGTTGTGGTTGTGCCGACCAACGTGCCCGTCGCACGCGTGGACGAAGATGACCAAGTCTATCGTTCCGCGCTGGAGAAATATCAGGCGATGATCGAAAAGGTCAAAGAAGCCAATGCGATAGGCCAGCCGGTTCTGGTGGGAACGACCTCTATCGAGAAATCTGAAATGCTTAGCCAGATGCTGACCGAAGCGGGCATTACGCATAATGTTTTGAACGCACGCCAGCACGAACAAGAAGCCCAGATTGTCGCAGATGCGGGCAAATTCGGCGCGGTGACCATTGCCACAAACATGGCCGGTCGCGGCACCGACATTCAGCTGGGCGGCAACGTCGAGCTGAAGGTGATCGAAGCACTGGACGCCGATCCAGAGGCCGATCCCGTTGCCATTCGTGAAAAGATCGAGGCGGAGCACGCGGACGAAAAGAAAAAAGTACTGGAGGCCGGTGGCCTTTATGTTCTGGCCTCTGAACGTCACGAAAGCCGGCGGATCGATAACCAGCTGCGTGGTCGTTCCGGCCGTCAGGGTGACCCGGGCCGGTCGTCGTTCTATCTGTCGCTCGAAGACGATTTGATGCGTATCTTTGGGTCGGAACGGCTTGAGAAAGTGTTGACCACACTTGGTCTCAAAGAGGGCGAGTCGATTGTGCACCCTTGGGTCAACAAGTCACTTGAACGAGCGCAGGCCAAGGTCGAAGGCCGCAACTTTGACATTCGGAAACAGCTGTTGAAGTTCGATGATGTGATGAACGACCAGCGGAAGGTCATCTTTGGCCAGCGCCGCGACATCATGGAAGCCGCCGACCTGCAAGAGATCACCGCCGACATGCGCGAGCAGGTAATTGACGATCTGATCGACCAGTTTATGCCGCCAAAAACTTATGCAGATCAGTGGGATACACAAGGTTTCCAAGCCGCGGTTGTCGAACAGTTGAACCTGAACGAACCTGTCGCGGCCTGGTGTGAAGAAGAGGGCGTGGACGACGAAGTGATCCGCGAACGTCTGATCGAGGCCAGCGATTCCATGATGGCGCAAAAGGCTGAACAGTTCGGCCCCGAGAACATGCGCAACATTGAAAAGCAGGTGTTGTTGCAGGCGATCGACGGCAAATGGCGTGACCACCTTTTGACGCTAGAGCATCTGCGGTCGGTCGTGGGCTTCCGCGGCTACGCGCAGCGGGATCCGTTGAACGAGTATAAAAACGAATCCTTCCAGCTGTTCGAGAGCATGCTGGACAGTCTCCGGACCGAAGTGACACAGAAACTGGGTCAAATCCGTCCGATGACGGAAGAAGAACAACAGCAGCTGATGTCGCAAATGCAGGAACGTCAGGCAGGTGCACAGGTTGCAGCAGCGCAAGCGGCCGAAGACAACAGCGCAGCGCCGACGGCTACGGAGACTACGGCGACTACGGAGACGGGATCGACTGCCGTTGCTGGGTTTGACGAGAATGACCCGACCACATGGGGCAACCCTTCGCGCAATGACGAATGTCCCTGCGGATCTGGTGAGAAATTCAAGCATTGCCACGGCAAGCTTGCGTAAGTGATAGCTCCAAGGCCGCTTGACGGCCTTGGAGGCCCCTTTTGCGGCAGGACCGTACGGTGGGATAAGTTTTAGGTAGGGTCAGTAGACCAAGCTGCGCTGTCCAATAAAGGAGAGTGACATGCCAATTACTGACAATTTCAGGGACTATACTGCAGGATTAACCGGCCCGATTTGTGGGGCCTTTGATGTCGTGCCAGATGATGCCGCCGACCTGCCGCAGGTCACACGAGGCTTTATGATTGGTGGGCCAGGCGATGTAGCGGTGACGCTTAAGAGCGGGGATGCGATCACGTTGGTCGGGCTGATGGCCGGGGTCGTCTATCCGTTTCGGGTCGCGCAAGTGCGGGGCACCGGTACGACGGCCACAGGGATCAAAGGGTTGGTTTAGCGCGCAAGCCGATTGCCACATACTGTGGCCAGTGCTGCGCCCCCTTAGTGACCGGTGGGGCGCAGCAAAACGGGCAGGGTCCGTGCGATGATCTGTAGATCACCGGCAAAGCACATCTGCTGCGTATAGCGTTCATCAAGCGTGACGCGTTCATCGAACAGCATTACACCGCGCCCTGCGACTTGCCATAGTCCGGTGATGCCGGGGCGCACCGATTGATACGCGCCACGTGCTTCCCCATAGCTGTGCAACTCGCTGCGCGTCACGGGACGAGGTCCGACCAACGACATATCGCCCCGGAGGACATTCCAGATTTGGGGCAACTCGTCCAAGCCCGTGCGCCGCAGAAATTGGCCGCCGGGGATGACACGGGGATCATTTCTCAGCTTTTGGTACAGGGCCCATTCCAGCGCGTAGTCCGGTCGGGCAGAAAGAATCGCTGGCAAGACGGCCTGAGCGTTGGGTACCATTGTCGTGATTTTCCAGCAGCGGAACGGTTTGCCAGCCCGTCCGATTCGTGGATGGGCATATAGACCGATTTGCCCGTGAGTGGCCATATAACAGCACAACAGAACGATCAGCAGTAGTATCAAGGGCAGCAGCACAAGGCTGACTGATAGATCGAACAGCCGCTTTCCTACGCGATGATACAGTAGCCGGCCCACGTAGGGACCACCGCCCCGTCTTATCCCTACCTCGATAAACGCCATCATCACCCCGTGCTTTGAACCAACAAGTAAAACCGGCGACTTTGCCGATGTGTCAGCTAAAGCAGAGGTATCCTAAGGCGCGGTTAAAGCCGGGCCGCTATCAGATCAGGCGTAGCTGAATTCGACCTCACCATTATGGATGGTTGCGGCGGTCAATTTGTCGGTTGCGTAGGCTCCGGTATCGATCGAAACAACGCCGCCCTTGACCATAGGCGTGTCGACAATCGTATGCCCGTGCACGATCCACATACCGTCGCGACGGCGTTTGCGCCCGAAATCCTCATGCCCCCAAAGCAACGTGCGGCTTTCCTGATCCTTTAGAGAAATCAATGGGTTAGCCGCGGCGTGAACAAAGGCAACATTGCCGCTGACCCAAGAGGTCGGCAGGTTGGTCACCCAGTCAACCAGCGCATCGCCCATGGCCTCGCGCAATGCATCACGGGCCCGCTCAAGCTCGGCTCCAGAAGAGGTTTGCGATACGCCCGAGACGTCAAAACTCGATAGGGTTTGCAGCCCGCCATAGCGCAGCCAGCGCTGGCCGTTCTCTTTCGGATTATCAATAAATTTTAGCATCATCTGCTCGTGGTTGCCCATCAGCGTAATGATATCCGGCTGGCTGTGCAGGGCGCGCAAGACCTGTGCGCTTTGTTCGCCGCGGTCGACCAGATCACCGACACAAATCACCTGCGTACCACGAGAGGGTTCTGGAAGCCGCTCCAGCAAGTCGAAACGACCGTGGATATCGCCAATCGCGACCACGGGTACGTCCGGCGTGATGGGGTCGAAATGCGGTTCAGGCTCTGGGTCTGGTTGACGGCGTTTAAACCAACGGTTTAGCATCGTTTTTCAAGCGTCCTCTGTGTTGCAAAACTGGCGCAACGTAATGGTAAATCCGTTGACTGGCGGCACACAAAGTGTAGTCCACCTCAAACTTCTCTACGGTCCCGGTATTGGAAACAGTTAATTAATAGGCAGGTTGTCAGATGCAAGGCCACTTGAGGAAACTCGCTTGTACGATGTTAGCCGGAGTGTTCGGCGTTGTCAGCCTTTCCCAGACATCTGCCCAATCGCTGTCGACCTACGGGACGCCCGGTCTGATCGAAATGCCAACGGCGCGAGTGCTGAAGGATGGCGATCTGGCATTTACGGCCAGCGCCTTTGGTCCAAATTATCGGTATTCCGCGACCTTTCAGGTTTTGCCGCGCCTTTATGGTACATTCCGCTACTCTCGTATCAAGGATATCAGCTCCAGTGCGGTACTGGACGGCGATACCTTTGACCGTAGTTTTGATGTTCATTACCAGATTTGGGACGAAACCGATGTGCGCCCCGCGTTTGCCGTGGGCCTGCGCGACTTTCTGGGTACCGGTATCCTGAGCAGCGAATATTTCGTTGCCACCAAAAGCTTTGGCTCAAAGCTGGAAGTCACCGGCGGCTTGGGCTGGGGGCGTCTTGCGGGGCGGAATTCATTTTCGAACCCGTTCAGTGTGCTCTCTGAGCGTTTTGATACAAGGACGCGGGATGCGAACCGTGGCGGGCAGTTAGAGACCGGCAATTGGTTCAGCGGTCCTACCTCTCCCTTTGTCGGCGTGAAATGGAACCTCTCTGATCAAGCGACGCTGTTTGCGGAATACTCGCCTGATGAATACACGCGGGAATCGGTGAACACCGGTATTGACGTGTCTTCGCCGATCAATGTGGGGCTGGAGTATCGGTTTAAGAACGGCGTCAACCTCAAGGGGTTCGTTGTGGGTGGGCATGAGGTCGGCGCGCAACTGAGCTATATCATCAATCCCAAGACCCCATCGGTTCCCGGCGGGTTGGAGCAGGCCCCGCGGACGGTCGGCGCACGCAATCGGTTGGCCATTGCAGAATGGAACAACTCGGCTGCGGGTGGTGGGCGTAATGCGGTAGAGACTGTGTTGCAGCGCGTGCTCGCGGAAGACGGGCTGGAGCTGCAAGGGTTCATCATGTCGGGCACCCGCGCGACGGTGCGTGTTGAGAATAGCCGTTTCAATAACGAAGCCCAAGCGGCGGGACGCACAGCGCGGGCCATGGCGGTGACACTGCCGCCCGCTATCGAAGAATTCACCGTCGTTTTCCTTGAACGCGGCGTGCCGCTTAGCCAGATAGTCACGCAGCGGTCTGATCTGGAAGAGCTGCAGTATGATTATGACGGTGCGTGGCGCAGCTTGGCGCGGGCGCGTTTGGAAGACGGGCATACGCAGGGGCGTGATGGCGAGTTGGCGGATATCTATCCCGTGTTCGACACGTCTTTCGGACCCTATCTGGCGACGTCGTATTTTGACCCGAACAGCCCAGTTCGGGCCGATTTTGGTGTTCAGCTCAAGATGGATTACCGGCCGCGTCCGGGCCTGACCTTTGCCGGTCGGTTCCGCTACCCGCTGGTGGGCAATATCGCCGATTCATTCCGCGTGTCTGACTCGGTCATCGAACCAGTGCGTACGAATGCTGTGCGCTATGCCAAGGAATCTGATCTTGAGGTTAACAGCCTGACAGCCGAATATCTGTTCCGTCCGGGCAAGGACTTGTTTGGCCGCGTCTCGGCTGGGTATCTCGAAGGGATGTTCGGTGGTGTTTCGACCGAGGTGCTGTGGTACCCGATGGCCAGCCGTCTCGCGCTTGGTGCGGAGCTGAACTATGTCAAACAGCGTGATTTTGACATGTTGTTCGGATTTCAGGATTACGATGTCGTGACCGGTCACGCTTCGGCCTATTACGATCTGGGCAACGGGTTTTACGGCCAGCTTGACGTGGGTCGCTATCTTGCGGGCGATTACGGCGCGACGTTGTCACTGGATCGCGAGTTCAACAACGGGTTCAAGGTTGGCGGGTATTTCACGCTGACGGATGTGTCGTTTGACGATTTTGGCGAAGGGTCCTTTGACAAAGGATTGCGGTTCGAGGTGCCTCTGTCGTGGATCACCGGGCGTCCGTCGCGTACGAAAATCCAACAAACCATCAAACCGATCACCCGTGACGGTGGCGCGCGTCTTGCTGTGGCCAACCGTTTGCATGGGGTCGTGCGCGATTATCGCGGCAAAGAGCTGCGGGACAGCTGGGGGAGATACCTGCGATGATCTTACGTGCGCTTACCCTCGGGTTATGTCTGGCGGGCCTGTCCGCCTGTAGTGAAAGCAAAGGCCTGCTGGCACGTGGTGTCGCGGTTGCTGTGGACGACGATTCTGTTGTGCCCAAGACCTCGCAGGGGTTCCCACCACGCTTTGCTGCGCTGGTGGAGGACACCTCTAATCCCGCGCTGCTGCTCACGGTGGAAAACCGAAAGCAAACCGGCCGTATGCTGCGCGAAGCGCGGGTGAACGGCGTCGATACCTGGCTGAGTTCGGATTTGACGGCGCTGATGTTGGAAGACGGCATGCTGCAGGGCACGCGTGGGCTTGGCTCCGAGCTGTTTGCCGCGGATGTGTCCGAGCCCAAAGCGTTGATCTTGTCTGGGCGTGGCGGTTATTCCGACCGGCTGCACAGCAATCTGACGGGGACCGATGAAATCTCTACGCGGGCATACCGGTGTTTGGTCGAAAATCAAGGCAGTGCAACACTGGCGCTTGAAATCGGCGCAGTGGCGACGCGTAAGGTGACAGAGGATTGTAAAAGTCTGGACCAGTCGTTTCGGAATACGTATTGGGTCAGTGTAAACAGCAGTGCCATTGTTCAGGCGCGGCAATGGGCTGGCGGCGAAGTCGGGTATCTTATGACCAAGGCTGCGGCACGCTAAATTTACCTATGATTAACCTGTTGGGGGCAAGGTTAGCTACAGTGAAATAGGAGTATTCAAGTGCGATACCTATTGGTAACTGTTTTGGGTCTGGCCCTTGCGAGCTGTGGTACGGTTTACCGAACACCTAAAGTGGTAGAGGGCGCAGCAGGCGGCACCAATGTACGCGTGCTGAACCTGACCGCTGAAACTGTCATTCAGGCGAATAGATCTGCATATGCGCCGCAAAGCCTGCCGGCTGTCTTTTCGCGTACTGCCGGAAGCGGTTCCGGCCTGCGCGGGACCGGGGTGCTGCCTTCGCCCACGCTTGACGTTCAAACGCGGCCTAACGCGCTTGAGCTGCGGTTGCCCCCCTCAAATGATCCTGGCCCCTATGAAATTGGCGTCGGTGATGTGGTGCTGCTGGCCACGCCACGTGCGGCTGGATCGGTTGAACAACTGTCCGGGCTGCTCGCCGCGCAAAACTCGCGCCAAGGCTATACCGTGCAGGATGACGGTTCGATCAACATCCCCGACGTGGGCCGCGTGCGCATCGCCGGTCTGACCATCGAGGACGCCGAGGCTGCCTTGTTCCAGCGTCTGGTCGAGAACCAGATTGACCCGACGTTCAGCCTCGAGATTTCCGAATTCAATTCGCGGCGTGTTTCTATCGGCGGTGCGGTGTCGCAGCCAACGGTTGTGCCGGTGACGTTGACGCCGCTGTATCTGGAAGAGGCTTTGGCCGCTGCAGGCGGGATCACGGTCGAAGATCAGGACTATGCCTCGATCCGTCTGTACCGCGATGGCACGCTGTACCAGATTCCTCTGTCGCAGCTCTATTCCCGCGCCAGCCTGACCAAGACGCGCCTGCTGCCCGGCGATGCGATTTTCGTTGATACGGCATATGAACTGGTCCGCGCGCAGGAATATTTCGCCCAACAGATCACCTTGGTGCAAGCGCGTCAGGCAGCCCGTGCCTCTGCGTTGCAAGAGCTGCAGTTTGAGGTGTCCCTGCGTCGTTCAAGCTTAGAGGAGGCACGCAGCAACTATCAGACGCGTCGCGAGCTTGGTGCTGACGACCGCGAATATGTTTATCTGGCAGGTGAGGTCGGGACGCAGTCGCGTTTTGCGCTGCCGTTTGAACGCAAAGCAAGTCTGGCCGACGCATTGTACGATGCAGGTGGCGTGGCGTCGTCGACCGGTGATGTGTCGCAAGTGTATGTTCTGCGCGCATCGTCTGATCCGCGCGAGCTGGGGGCGATCACGGCATGGCATCTTGATGCTCGTAATGCGGCGAACTTTGCCCTGGCTCCGAAGTTCGAGCTGCGCCCCGATGACATCATCTTTATCGCGCAACAGCCCGTTACCAAATGGAGCCGCGCTGTCTCGCAAATTCTGCCACAGATCCTAAGCGTGGGGAGCGCCGTCAGCAACTGATTTGACCACGATTGACTAGCAAAGGCCGGGCAGAAATGTCCGGCCTTTTGCGTTGTGGGGCTGGATGGCCGGATGGGTTCTGAGGTCGTCGAGGTCTCCGTAAATTGAACCAATCAGTGCCCTATTTCAGCCACATCGCCTGATTACCCCTAAAGAGGTCAACTATTCAGGCGGTGTGAAATGTATCTTTCTGTTGTTATTCCTTGCATGAACGAGGAAGCCTCGATCCCGGGTTTGGTGACGCGGCTGACGCAGGCCATCGCGCCTTGGAAAGACCGTGCAGAGATCATTCTCGTCGATGACGGATCCACAGACGCCACATGGAAAGCGATCGAGGTCGCCCAAGCAAGCTGTGCGCAGTTGGTGGGGGTCAAACTGTCTGCCAATCGTGGCCACCAGATCGCGCTGACTGCGGGGCTCGAGGCCGCGCAGGGTGAACGCATCTTCATGCTGGATGCCGATCTGCAAGACCCGCCCGAGTTGCTGGTGGATATGATGTTCATGATGGATCGCGGATTTGACGTGGTTTATGGTCGGCGCAGCGAGCGTCAGGGCGAGACGATGTTCAAAAAGGCCACGGCGCATCTGTTCTACCGCTTCCTGAACGCCATGTCTGATGTGCCGATCCCACAGGATACCGGCGATTTCCGTCTGGTGAACCGCCGGTCGCTCGACGCTGTTCTGGCGATGCCGGAAAAGGCCCGTTTTATTCGTGGCATGTTTGCTTGGGCAGGGTTCAAGCAGGTCGGGATCGAATATATCCGTGCGCCACGCGCCTTGGGCGAGACCAAATACCCGTTCCGCGCGATGATGCGCTTTGCCATCGACGCGATGACCGCCTTTTCGACGAAGCCGCTCAAGCTCGCCACACGTCTGTCCTTTGTCAGCCTGCTGATGGCGACGTTGATGGCAGTCTATGTGATTTATTCGCTGATCGTTTACCAGACCGCGCCCGGTTGGGCCTCGGTGGTGCTGGCAGTCAGCTTCTTCTCGGGGGCGCAGCTGTTGACGCTGGGAATTCTGGGGGAATACATCGGTCGCCTTTACGTCGAAGCCAAGGATCGGCCGCTGTACTTCGTGAGCGACGATACCCGGGATATGGTCCCTGACGTGAAAAGGTTGCGCGCATAATGCCTATTTTAGACTATAAATGTGCCCGTTTTGCTCTCATTGGGGCTGTGACTGCAGCGTCCTATGTGGTGATGTATCCGGCGTTTCTGGCGGCGGGGCTGCCGCAGGTAGAGGCGAATGCCGCAGCATTTTTTCTAGCTATCGTACTGCAATATATCGGGCACACGCTGTTCACTTTTGAACGCCGATTGGTCGATCGCAGGCAGATCACCAAGTTTGCCATTATGACTGGCTGCGGCTTTGCGATGTCGGCGCTTGTGACGGGTCCTTTCGCGCAGGCATTGGGCGTACCTGCCTGGGCCGCGGCGCTGGCTGTCGCGCTGTACTTGCCGGTGCAAAACTTTATTTTGATGACCCTCTGGGTGTTCGCCCTGCCGCACCCCACAAAGGAGTACACATCGTGAGCCATATCTATAGCGATACGTTTTTCGACTACATCAACCAAAGCGCGCGCGCGTCGGCCAAACCGTTTGTGTCGTTGCTGTTTCCATTGCTCAAGCCATCTTCGGTTATTGATCTGGGCAGTGGGCGCGGCGTTTGGATGGATGAATGGCGCAAAGGCGGTGCAGGTGATGTGCTGGCCGTTGACGGGGACTATGTCGATCGGGCGCAGCTTGCGGTCGCGCCCGAGCAGTTCATGGCGGCCGATTTGACCCAACCGGTCGAGACGGGCCGGCGCTTTGATCTGGCGCAAAGCCTTGAGGTCGGGGAGCATCTGCCGACCGAAGCGTCGCAGGTTCTGGTCGACAGTCTGACACGCGCATCGGATCGGGTGTTGTTTTCTGCTGCGGTCACGGGTCAGGGCGGAGAGTTTCACGTAAACGAACAACCCCTGTCTTTCTGGCAAGAGCTGTTCGCCGCGAAGGGCTATGTCGCTTATGACTGCGTGCGCCCCGCATTGAAGGACAACAAGGATATCGCACCTTGGTATCGCTATAACGCGATCCTCTATGTGAATGCAGCCGGTCGCGACGGGTTGCCAGCAGAGATCCTTGCGACCGAGGTCCCTGCAGGTCAGAAGGTCGGAAACGCGGGCAGTCTGGTTTGGCGGTTACGTCTGGCCGTGGTAAAGACCCTGCCACGCGGTGCAGTCACTGCGATTGCACAGGCGCGGGCTTTGGTTTTGGCGCTGCGGGCCCGTCGGGCAAAGACTGTGGGTCGCGCGGCTGTATGACGGCGGCAGTCGAGGAGCGGTCGGCGATGCGGGTTGATGCCGAACGGGTGCAGCTTGCGCCAATGTTCTGGATCACGCTGGCGGCGGCTTTTCTGCTGACGGGACAAAACCTGTTGGACCCGATGATCCGCCATGATGACTATCCTGCCTTTTTCGGCGATGCGCCTGTGTTTTGGAACAAGACGCTGCACGAGGGGCGATGGCTGAATTATATCTGGCACCTGCGCGAGGTCGTGACGCCCGCGTGGTTGAACTTTGCCCTGTATCAGAGCCTATGGGCGGGCTTCGTGGCAGCGCTTGCGGTGACCACAATAGGGCCGGACGCGTCGCGGTGGTTCACGGTCGTTCTGGCCCTGCTCGTGCTGGTTTGCCCGTCCGAGATGTTGATCTCGCTTTGGTTCAATACGCTGATACCGGGACTGGCCGTTGTGACGCTGTTTGCGGTGTTGGCGTGCTATCTCTCTAGTGCGCAGTTGCGCAGGTTGTTGCCGCTGTTCGTGATTGTCAGCTTTATGGCCTATACCACCTATCCGCTATTGCTGCTGGCGGTGTGTATTGCCCGCACGCGGGACCGTTCAGTGCGCGACCTTGCGGGATTACTGGTGCTGTTCTGCGCCAGTTTTGTCGCGGCGGTCCTGACTGTTTATACGTTGAACTGGCAGGTGCATGGCGTGTTTGGCGTGCCCGTGGCTGATTGGCGTGAGCCGACGGCCGGGCACGGGCTTGGCGGGATGATCGCGAACTTTCCGAAACTGGGGGAGAGCCTGATGCTTTTCCTGAACCGCACAGGCATCGGGTATCCGCCGTTGATCGGCTTTATTCCCTTTATGTATATTCTGGCGCTGAATGTGCTGCGTAAACGCGCGCCGCTTGAGGCGCTTTATCTCGGGGCTGGCTTGGCCATCGGGCTGTCGCTGGTGATGGTTCAGGCGCTGAAACTTGGTGTGATCGTACCGCCGCGGGCGTTCATCTTTTTCTGGGTATTTTTTGCGATGACCACAGTACGTGCCGTCCAGCTGCTGAGCGATGAGGAGGGTCTATCCGGTAGATTGGGGCGTAATGCGCTGCTGCTGATCATCGGTGTTTGGTTTATCCAGCTGTTTCTGGCCTATGGTCAGGCGAATGCCTGGCGCAGTGATACAAAGACCTGGGCGCAGGAGGTGCAGGCGACCGAAGGGCCGGTCTATATCTTTGGCGATCCATCGAAAATCGCCTCGGGGGTGAAGGCGGGTATACAGTCCTACAAAGCGCTGCCCTCGCGATTGAAGCAGCTGACCGGCAAAACTGCTGTCGCCTGTGTCGAAGCGCCAAAAGACTGCCCTACACGGCCCGAGGTCGTCGCAAGCGGGGCTGAAGTGCATTTGCTGCGCGAGGACGATGCGTTGTTAATGGTCTTCACCCCGAAGCCACCCAAGGACGCTGAGGACTAATCGCTAAAAATGCTGTCCATATGGTCAGCAAGATAGATGCGCAGCCAGGGAGTGAAGTGTTCTGGCGTCTCGCGGGTCTTGCGGGCCAGTTCGGTCAGATCGACCCAGGCGGTGTCCATCACTTCTGCGGGGTTGGGGGTAACATCGGTCAGCGCGACGGCTTCGGCAACATAGATTTCTACCAGTTCGTGTTCCGTCAGGCCATTGCCCACGTCAGCGCGGTATTCGACCTGATCGCGATGCTCGAGCCGAAGCCCTGTGATCCCTAGTTCTTCGTCCAGCCGCCGTTTAGCGCAGGTCAGGGCCGCTTCGTCCCAGAATGGGTGCGTGCAGCAGGCGTTCGCCCAAAGGCCGGGGGTGTGATATTTCCCAAGCGCCCGACGTTGGATCAGCGTTTCGTGCCCGCGCATCACAAATACCGAAATCGCCTTGTGGCGCAGGCCGCGCTCGTGGACCTCCAGCTTTTCGACGGGAGAGAGCCTTCCGTTGACCCAGGCGGGGATCATCGTGGTCATATGGCTGCCCTGTTCTGGTCGCGTCGTGGTGGTGTCATATCCGCTGTTCTGGTCCTTGTGGCCAGTTGGCCGATCCTTGCTAGCAAGTGTCTAGCGGGTCGCGCACGGAATGTCAGCCGCTGGATGCGTAATGGCGCTACGAGCTCCTAAGCGGCAGGGCCAGCGTCTTGGGGCGCGCCCACCACTGGTGCCGTGCGGTGGTGCAGGGGTGTGTTAACCGAAATGCCGCAGGGTGTCGGTCGATTGAATTCACCAAAACCGGAGCCGCCATATGACCGATACGTCCCCCGTCCTTGCCCTGCCGTATATCCAGCCGTCACAGGCCCAAAAGCATGTCACCCATAACGAGGCGTTGCGATTGCTGGATGCTGTGGTTCAACTGGCTGTGCAATCCTATACCCAGCAGGTGCCGCCTTCGACAGCATCGGAGGGGGACCGATTTCTTGTGGCGGCAGACGGTCAGGCAGACTGGGCCGGGCATGACCACGAGATAGCGGTTTTTGTAGATGGTGCTTGGCAGTTCATCGCAGCTTTGCCCGGTTGGGTGGCGCTTGTCAGTCCGAGCCAAGCACATGTTGTGTATGACGGGACGCGCTGGGCGGTGCCCAGTCTCAGCGATGTGCCGCAATTGGGCGTGGGCGCGACCCCCGATGGCTATAACCGGCTGGTTGTGGCGTCGGATGCGGTGCTTTTTAACCATGCCGGTGCCGGCCATCAGGTCAAGATAAACAAAGCGGCGGCGGGGGATACCGCCAGTCTGTTGTTCCAAACCGGATTCGGCGGGCGTGCGGAGTTGGGGACTGCGGGAAGCGATGATTTCACGTTCAAGGTGAGCGCGGACGGCAGCAGCTGGGCCGAAGCCTTGCGGATCGAAGCGGCGACGGGGCGGGTGACGGCCCCGGTTTCGGGTTGGCGCGAGATGCTGACCGGCCCGCGCACCTACTATGTCGATCCGCTGTTGGGAAGCGATACCCGCGACGGGCAGGCCGCTGGCCAGGGTGCCTTTGCGACGCTCGACCGTGCAGTGACGGAAGTAGCGCATGTCGACGGGAGCGGGCATCTGGTGACGGTGCAGCTTGCCGATGGTGTCTATGATCTGGGCGCTGTGCCGGTTGGGATCATGGCTCCGTTGGGGGGCGGCGGTATTGAGATTATTGGTAATGTCACCAACCCCAACGCTGTGACCGTGACCTCCTCGGGGGCTGCGATGGAGCTGGTCACGGGACGGCTGAAGCTGCGTGGGGTAAGGCTGGAGATGTCCGGCACCGAGCCGACACTCCGCGTCTTGTCCGGTGGCGTGCTAGAGGTGGATCAGGTCACCTTTGGTACTGCTGGCGGGCATATTGATCTCGTGGGCGGGCGGCTAGAAGGGGGCGGTTCTTACGCGATCGACGGCGGCGCGGCCTATCACTTGCGGCTGTCGCAGGGGGCAGTGCTTGGGGGCGGTGTTCATGCTCTAACCTTATCCAATACGCCAAATTTCACCACTGCCTTTGCGATCTGCACGATGGCGGGACAGGCGGATTTTAGCGGGCATAGTTTCGCGGGGGCGGCCACGGGAAAGCGCTTTGATGTGGCGACCCAGGGCGTGATCCAGAGTGGCGGTATTGTGCTGCCTGGGGATACGGCGGGCAGCGTCCAAAGCGGCGGTATATATGTCTAAGCGCGTAAATCCCGAAAATTGTATGAAAGAACCATAATGCCGCCATAAATCATGAAGCCACCGTTAAGACCTTCAGCGCATCTTGGTCCCCGCAACACCAATGCGGGGACAAAACGATGGAGCTTGACCACTTAATCACGCTACCCAGCCGGGCGGATCTGGCGCTGACGGGGGTAACGGATATGGCTGTTGTACAGTCCTCTGGCGGGTCGGTTTTATACACGACCTCGCGTTTTGGGGGCGGTGATTTACTGGCCTATCGTATAGATGACGCAGGGGGGCTACGGTTTCTGGACAGTCGCCCCATTGGGGGGGGGACGCAGGCTGGTGTCACCAGCAAGATTGAAGTTGTTGAAGGGGCATTGCTGCTAACAGGTGCGGAAAATGCCGCGCTCACCCGGGTAAGCTTGACCAATGATGGTCGATTTGGAGAGGCGTCCGCCGTGACCGGGGGGGACATGCCAGCGCAACTGCTTGGGACCGAAATGCTGGACGCCAACGGCCAAAGCTATTTGTACGGTCTGGTGCGCGGGGCCGATAGCATCGGAGCATGGCGGTTGAACGATGACGGAACCCTTTCGCGGATTTCAAGCGAAAGCGGTACCGGATCAGAGGCGGGTCTCACCGGATTGAGCGTCGGATATGCGAGCGGGACACCCTATCTTCTGGCGGCGTCGGCCCAAGATAACGCATTGGTTTCGTACGAAATTGACCAAAACGGTGTCCCCCAAGAGGTTTCCCGCATCGCGGCGGAGCAGGGCGTGGGGATCGGTGTGCCGATAGCGACCACATTTGTCGAAGCCGGGGGGCAGGGATTTGCAGTATTGGCCGCCGCGGGGAGCTCATCTCTTAGCGTCGCTAAGCTCGCGCCGGATGGTACGTTAACCTTAACCGATCATGTGCTCGATACACGGGCGACGCGTTTTGACGGTGTACATGTGATTGAAACCGTGGCGCACAACGGCCGCGCGTACCTCGCGGCTGCGGGTGGGGACGATGGCGTCTCGGTGTTCGAGCTGTTGGACGACGGACGGTTGCTGCATCTTGTTTCGATTGAAGACACGGAGGACAGCACCCTCGATGCTGTTTCAGCCATTAACTTTTCACTCATGGGTGATGTGCTGCACCTTGCCGTAGCGTCAGGGGCAGAAGCGGGACTAAGCGTTTTCACGGTCGATATCTCTACCCGTGTCGACGCAGTAATAGGGACCGGGCAAGGGGATACGATTAGTGGGGGTTCGGGGGATGATCTGTTGTCCGGCGGGGCGGGAGGGGACCAAATATCGGGGCGTGAGGGCGACGATATTTTGCGTGACGGTGGGGGCGCAGACGCGCTGGCTGGCGGTGCTGGTCGTGATCGGTTTGTTCTGTCCTCAGATGGTACCATAGATACAATTGTTGATTTTGATATTAAGCAGGACAGCATCGATCTTTCCGGATGGCCGTTTCTGCGGCATGCTTCGCAGCTGTCGGTTGTCTCTACTAGTGACGGTGCCGTTCTGTCCTTCGGTGACGAACAATTGGTGATTAAAACGTCGAACGGTCAATCCCTTAGCATCAGCGACATCCAATCCCTAGATGTGGTCGGGCAGTCGCGTTTCATGCCCAATTGGATCCTGCCAGAAGAGCCTGACACGTCAACCGCACCAGCCGCGCCAATCCCGTTGGTGCTGGTCGGGACGCCCCAGTCAGATACTCTGGTGGGGGAGGGTGCAAACGATCATATCAGCGGGCGCGGGTCGGAGGACCGTTTGAGCGGGGGGGGCGGCAACGACACACTCTTGGGCGAAGGCGGTGCCGACATGATCTATGGCAACGCCGGCAGCGACCTGATCGACGGGGGCGCCGATGCGGATCAGATCTGGGGGGGCATCGGGTGGGATACCATCCGAGGTGGCGATGGCAATGACACGCTGACCGGGGGGGATGGATATGATGCGCTAGGTGGTGGCGACGGGAACGACACGTTAATAGGAAACAACGGTGCAGATAAAATCTATGGCGATAGCGGCGACGACCATTTGATCGGTGGCTTGAACGCGGACAGCCTGTGGGGCGGGGCGGGCAAGGACCGACTAGAGGGGAGCGCGGGCGCGGATCACCTGTTTGGCGGTGGTGGGAATGACCAGATATTTGGAAATGCGGGCGCTGATGTGCTGCAAGGCGGCAGCGGGAATGACCGTTTGGCCGGTGGGATCAATAACGATACAGTTAACGGAGGGTCAGGAAACGACACGCTGTCGGGCGACAATGGGTCAGATCTGGTCATAGGGGGCGATGGCGATGATCTGCTGAAGGGAAACGCCGGTCGTGATACGCTTGATGGAGGCGCGGGCGACGATATTCTGTCGGGCGGGATTGGCGCGGACTCATTTATTTACGGGTCGGGCCAAGATACAATTTTGAGCTTCCAGCCCGGAATTGACACACTCGCATTGGACTCCACTTTGTGGGGGGGAGGCAGTGTTACCCTGACACTGCTGCAATCGTATGCTCGCCAAAGTGATGGCGGGGATATCGCGTTGGATTTCGGTAGTGGGAGGACGCTTGACCTAATGGGTGTGGCTGACCTTTCCGACTTAAAAGGGGATTTCGAATCCTTTTAGCGGACCACCGCATGCGGTCCTCTAGCGTTCTAAGATGTCACGGTGATAGCGTCTGAGAAGCAATAGCCCGAATATACCGAAAAATGCTGATATGGCATAAACGTATGATACGGAGACAAAAGGTGCGTCATAGTTGGGGTAGAATCCGGCCCTCACGCGCCCCACAATATGAACAAGAGGATTATACCATAGCCACCCGCGATAGGGTTCGGGCACCGTGCTATACACGAAAATGACGCCAGAAAGCAGCAAAAGCGGTCGCGTGAAGATTGCGTAAATGCGCTGCCAAATCTGGAACATAGACATCATGAAGCAGTTGAATGTGCCAAGGCCAAACGACAATGCGGCGATCAACCCCAACCCGGACGCAATTTGTGAAAAGTTGAGTGCTGCCCGTGTGTCGAAGCACAATATAACACCAGCTAAAGTGATAAATGCCACAAGAAACTGTGTTAAAAAATTCAGAATAAACCTACCCAATAGAGCATCTATGAAGGTCACTCTGGGGTAAGCGAGTAGCTGCTTCGAATAATTAATGGCCTGCGCAACCTTATTGCTGAGATCAACAAACATTAAGAAAGGCAACAACCCGGTCGCGTAGAAAAGTGGAAAATTTACGCCGATTGGAGGTGTCCGGAAACCGATTGAAAAAATGACAGTTAGAAGTGCAATTCCCAGAACCGGTTCGGCCAAGGCCCAAAGGTAGCCCCCCGGGGATCTGCCGTAGCTTGTTCCGATCTCACGCAAAATGAGCGCAGAAATTATGCGGGGCGTTGCGAAAAGCATCGTTCGTTTATGACGCAAGTTTAACTTCACTAACCCATGCCCTGAGGCGAAAAGTTAATGTGCCATCTGGCTGGGGTTGCTGACTTAAAACGGTCCAGGATAAATGCATACTGCGCAAAGAAGGCATGGCGAAATTGTTCTTTCAATACCTCGGGCAGCATAGCGTGACGCCCGGTGTTGCTGCGAAGGCCAGCTTTAGGTGTCAGTGGCGCTATTTCCAGAAAGGTACAGATATCTCGCATGGTGCGGGCATGAAAAAGATCTTCGTAGAAGACATATTTGATCCGGTCACGAGGTATAGCTGCCTCAAGTTCTAACATTGTGCGACGATAATTTGCCCGCTCTAGGTTGGCCAATCTATTGCTATCGATCAGATGTTGGGCTCGTACCTCACACGCATGTTGGAAATCACTGAACTGGGAACGGTCTGAACTGACTGCCATCCTGATCTGTGACCACATACGGTCGATCGGATCTCGCATGATAAAGATAAAAGATGCCTGCCCGAGCTTGCCCATCTCAGCAAACTCCTTAGCATCAAGAATTGCATAGGCTGGGGTGATATCGCAGATTACTCGTTGTCCGGTGAACCCTTGTAAAAGGTAGGTCAGATATGCCTCATGATCCCCCTCATCATCGGTGTATATGGACAAAAGATCCGTCAATTCCGTCAGAATTTGAAGCCGTCTTCTGTTTATTTTGCCGTGCTCCGAAATCAGTTCCTTCGCCAAAGTCTTGACTGCGTTAATGCGAAGCCTGAAGACCTGTTCAGCTTTACCAGAGATTACATCGAAATAGTGCAGTTCCTTGTTGCGGGAAAAGTGTATTTCGTTGCTAGTTCGCAGCGTCTCATACAGCCATGTCGTCCCAGCCTTTTGCGCGCCGATGCAATACGCTAACTTCGTGGTTTCGGGCAGGAAGGGTGGGGCCATATGCTACGCCTTGGGATCAAGTCATCACTTGGCTGTACTGTATTTATAATGTGCTATCGCATCGTTAACGTCATCGAAGTATGTCAGCTTGCCCCCTTCGATGACAGCACCTGCAGTGCATAGTTCGCGCAGCATCCCATTGGAATGGCTAACAAAAACGGCCCCTGCTGTGGTAAGCCGGTCCATGAAAATCTGCTGGCTTTTTTGCTTGAAACGGGCATCACCGACTGCAGTAATCTCATCAATAAGATATGTGTCAAATTTGAGCCCCATGGACACACCAAAAGCTAGACGCGATTTCATGCCTGCGGAGTAGGTGCGAAAAGGCAGATGGAAATGAATATCAAGGTCTGCAAAATCTGCGACATAGTCGATCAATGCTGATGTGTCTGCACCATAGATCCTTGCTACAAACCGAGTGTTTTGTGCCCCCGTCATGTCGGGATGGAACGATCCAGCAAAGCCAACGGGGAATGAAATCCGTCCATTGGTGATCACGTGTCCGGACGTTGGATCGGCAGAGCCTGCGATAAGTTTGAGGAGCGTTGATTTCCCCGCTCCATTTCGGCCCAGCAATCCCACCGATATTCCACTCGGGAAGACGGCGTTCATACCGCATGCAACCGTTTTCCGACGACCACGGATCTTATAAATTTTTGTTAAATCTCGAAGGATGATCATTGGCGAGGCTATCGCCGATCGCGTAGCGAGTACACAATCATCATTACTATTGTCCATAGCGTGAAACTAGTGATAAATGTCATTCCGAGTAGGAACGGGCGGTTTGGAAGCGCTGCTGTTTCTGATAGCGTTGGCGGAATGTGTGCCGCTAAATATTTCGACTTTCTGCGCGCCTCAGCAACTGCAGCGTCATAGGAAGCTCGCGCCGCTAGGTAGGCCTGTTCAGAGAACTCTAAATCTACCTTTAAGCTCTCAAACTGCCCGAATAGTTTGGCAAATCCGGCGGGGCGTTGAGCACTTTGTCCATAGTTCAGTTTTTCTCGCTCTTGAGAGATGCGGTCTGCGATAACTTGGCGCCTTCGCTCTGCATGTCTGACGCGGGGATCCGTATTGTTAGTAGTCTGATTAAGCATATCTAAACTAATCAGGGTCTCTGTCATTTCCGCTTCTAGGGATGATAGAAGCCCCGTTTGGATTTGAGGAGGCGAATCCGGGCTAACAATTTGATTATTAATTCTAAAATCTGAAAGAGCGCGCCGGGTAAGCTTAAGCCGCTGTGCTGCTAGGCGCAAACTTTCTTCCGCGTGTTTGGTCGAGTCTTCACGTGCAATTGCCGACAGCTCATGAATCAGATTGGAGCTTTCCTGGAATATTTCAGTTGCGATGGCCTGCGCATCTTCTGGAGTGAAGGCCTGAACCTCGAGGCTGATCAGTCCACTGCTGCTATCGCTATAAACGCTGACCATTCGTCCCCAGTATTTGGTCAGATCTTCAATGGTGCCAGGGGAATGGTATCCGAAAATCGGGTCCATTTCCGTGGAATAAGTGGACCATAAGTGGCGTAAATTTAGGGTCTTATCTATTCGCGAGACGAGCTCTTGGCTTTTGATGAACTGATAGAGCATCTCCTCGTACTCAGCGCCACTGCCTGATAGGTTCGCCACACCACCCAGAAGTTCAATAGCCGAGCTCATATCTTCGGTATGAACCGAAAACCCCGACACCGAGGTGTAGCGGTCCGCGGCGCGTTCCCAAAGATACCATGAAGCCAAAAGGCTAGACCCTAAAACCGAGAGCACGAAACTTACAAAAGCAAGGCGATGCCGTAGTTGAAGACGCGCATTCGGCACAGGCGCAGCAATGGGGGGGGGCGGTAGAGGCAACACGTTCGGCTGGGCCGCCGCATCTGCGCTGTTTTCCTGAGCCCTGATTGCGCGCACTTTTCTGCGGCGCTGCTTCTCTATACGCGCGAGCGCCTCTTCACGCTCCTGACGCTTTCGTTCCTTGCGGCCCGCGTGGGACTGTAAATTTGCCGCTGCCTGGGCGATTGATTGGTTCATAACCAGGGGAGTAACTGAATAATCCTCATGATTTATTAATCGCTGCAAGATAGTCCAAAGAAAGAAAGTAGAACTTTACAGGAATATGGAATGAACCAACCGCATGTTCATATTTTAATGGGGACAAAAAATGCGGGTGCGTTCCTTTCGGATCAACTAGCATCAATTCGCCGGCAAAATCATCGCGATTGGAGCCTTTGGATTAGCGATGACAGTTCGATCGATAGCACGTGGGAGGGGTTATTAGATTTTCGATCCAATACGCCTGAATATGACATTCGCCTACTCAAGGGGCCGAATGTCGGAGTGGCTGCGAACTATTTTTATCTATTGGCGCAAAGAGAGTTAGCAGGACAATGGGTCGCATTTTGCGATCAAGATGATGTCTGGCTGCCGCATAAAATTTCGCGTGGAGTGAAGCTTCTTAAAGATCGTGAGAACTCCCATGTCTATAGCAGTAGAAGTTTTTACGTTGACGCTAAATTATCAGGTATTGGAGTGTCTCCTGAGCCTATGCGACCCTGTCACTTCGGAAATTCAATTGTTCAAAATTGTCTCAGGGGAAATACGATTATTTGCCCCCCCGGCGTAACGGATTACCTTCGCAGTATTTTGTATACCACGGCGAATGCTGAAATTCCCTTTCACGATTGGTGGATGTATCAAGCACTCACGGGAGCGGGATTTAGCGTCATCCACGATAGGAAGCCCAGCATATTATATCGACAACATAATGCAAACGTGATGGGTGCACCGGTCAGCCATCTGAAGCATCGGTTGGTTCACATTGCGAAGGGTGAATTTGCGAATTGGGTCGATTCCAACGCGTCGGCTATGCTTCGTTTGAGCTCGGTTCTAGATGCACCGGCTCGAGGGAAGTTGCTTAGATTTTTGGATTGGAGGATGACATGTAACACTAGGCGGCGCCCAACCCTGAATTCAATGGGGATCTACAGACAAACCTATGTTGGTGATATTGCCTTGAACCTGTTCGCACGCTGTGGATGGCTGTAAGAAATTTTAGATCAATAATCGTTCATCGCCCAGCCGTTTTACAAAGGCGACGTCGGTATTGGCAAAGGCTTCTAATCGCGTCTGTGTTGTTTCATCGTTAGTTAGCGCCATGAGATCCTGCCACCTGTTCCTTCGAATGGCTTTGGGGCCAGCGTTGACACGCGTGTCCTGAATGAAAACTTTATGCCCTGTTAACGTATAAATATCTTCCTCCAAGTAATTAAGATTGCTTAGCTGGTAGATGCGGGTCAGCGTTCGAGCTCTGTTGATTGCGCGCTCAATAAGCGCATCTTTGGAAATACCGGCAGTTTGGATTGCGCCGCGGACTCTGCCGGTTGCCATATAACGACAGTAAAAATTATCGTAGTGATCCTTGATAAAATTCTGCCAAGCAACGTCCCCTCCAAAAAAGTAATCGTCGAGCGTCCAATTTTTGACGCGGCGCAATCCGGTATGCTCGGGCGATGAAAGCATGCTCTCTGAAGCATGGTGTGCTTTTTCGCGGAGATAGAAGTAAAACGATGCTATTCTTTCATACGGTTCGCGCAAAATGGTGAAAGAAAAGACATTCTCTCCAAGCTGAGTGGGATAGTGCCAATCTAGATGCCCGGAATAGAGGTCAAATCCAACGGGAAACTGTTGATTTTGACCGGCTTGATTGTGCACCCGAATAGGAGACGTTCTGAGTTTTCCATAAATTCTGGATAGCTCGGCGTGCACTGATTGTCCGGCAGTTTTAGGGATATGTAAAAATACAATCTTTTTCATAGAGCGCTACCTGTCCGTAAGTCCACTATTTCTGGAGTGCATGGTTTTACTTGGCGCAACATGCTGTGTATCCCTTTGCTAAATTCGAGCACGTTCGACGGATCGAGATGATCGATCTGCCAGGGCGCGAATTGCCACCAGCGGCATCTCAGTAAGACACTGATAAGGCTTGGCGGAAGGCGCATACGTCTTATAGTGGCCGGATTCCCTGCGACGACGGTATAGGGGGCGACATCGCGTGTTACGACCGATTGGGCCCCTACTATCGCCCCGTCGCCAACAGTCACCCCGGCGGCGATATACGCCCCGTGCCCAATCCAGACGTCATTTCCGATCGTAGTTACTTTTACTCTGGTTGGCGGCCTGGTGTGTGATAGCCGAGAGCTGTGATATTGCTCTGCGGCTTCGAACCCGTCATCTAGGTCGAATATTCTATTTCCAAGATATAAGGCGGGACTCGTCGAGACCCAATTCATAGGATGGTTTTGGCGCCCGATTTGTACGTTTTCGCCCATGGAGCAATAGCGACCTATCCGGCCGGCGAAGCAGTATCCCGAAACCTGATAAGAGAACGCGCCCATTTCGAGAGAATGTTCGTACTGCGTCCACTTTAAACTTGTCGGGATCTCCAATACGGTGTGTTGGGGTAGCTTTATCGTAGGTGCGCCACGGCTAAGCACCTCAATACCACGTTTACGGAATGAAGAGAGGGAAACGCTGACTTGTGTCATGAGGCCAGCGCCCACCTTTTGACGATACGAGTTTCAATATGGGATAGTAGGGCTTTAGCTAAATCATTCTCGGTAAAATAAGGGACGGCATAGCCATTTTCCGCCTTTGCAACGGCCTCGCCTTGAGCCCCGATAGCGAAGGCGTGGGTGTTCAGACCAGTCGCCAACGCTTCATGCGTGGTGAATGAAAAGGTTTCTGGCCACACCGAGGGAACCAACCAATCTGTTAGATCATATTGCCCCGCAATTTTCCCCAGATCTGAAACACTGTAGCTTCCGTGAATCCGAACGGTGGGCGGGAGAGGTATGGCTGGATCGAAATTGCCAACGATTACAAGGCCAATCCCAAGCTTCTCAATTGAGGTTGCTGATCGACTTATAATCATTGCGCCTTTTTGCACCCCGATATCACCTAAGACACCAATGACACGGCGTATCTGACCTTCAGGGCGCTTGATCAGCGGAACCGGCTGTAGCATTTTATGCGGTTTGACCTTTATCTTCGACCTATGCTCAGGATATGCTTTGCAAACGATATCTCTGCTGTTGTTCGAAAACACCGATATTTCATCAGATGTCTCTAAAAGTCGCGCCCATTCGTTCTGCCATTGCTCGATGCTAACATGCACACCATCCGAAACTATTGCGTTTTCATCGACCTTCGGCAGGCCAATATATATGCCATTTTCATTAGTAAGTGTGTAAGCCGGAGAAATTGGAAAATAGTCGTGAAAAAGAAATTCTAGTTTATACTTTCCATTTTGACTTAAATGTAAAATGGATCTCGGAACGCCGAGCGGATCGCGTGCCCCCACAGCGCAAGAGTAAACGAGCTTTCGCTGCTTTAAAGGCCGAAGAAGCTCAACAATATAGTCGAGATTGTTCGTGCCGCTAGAGATGATACCATCCCGACAGTGTAGTTCGATCTGCCATTTCATCTTTCCGCCCATTCTGATGACAATAGCAGCGCGATCTAAAGCGTGATGTTTGGATTTTATTCGATGCTGGAGGTATGCTTCGGCACCGCCGCCCATACTGTGCGCGAAGTAAATTGACACCGGATAGGTATTTTGAGCCGCTATCCAGGCCAGCGCCAATGCGATGCGTGGCGAAACGAGCGGATCCGATTTGATAAAGTTTTGGACGTCGGTGTCGTAAAGAGGATAGCGCTTGGATATAAGCGCGTTGTTTTTTAAAATTTGGCGCAATTTTTCTGCCGAGCCAAAGCTCTGCCCCCCACGATGCTCTACGAATAGGTTAATTGCGCAGTAATGCAGTCCGCCTGCCGCTCGTACCTTCTGACACCAATCAACCTCTTCGCCGTACCCTTTGCCAAAAGAGGTATCTAGTTGAGGCACCTTTTTTAGGTATTTAGGGTTTATCGCCATACAGTACCCCACTCCTGTCGGTGCGGCTGTGGTATAGGCTTCAGGATTAAGTCTTGCCGCTGTCGCATCAATAATGTCACCTTGTCCAAAGCCAAGATTCTGAGGCGCACAGATCAACGGAGCCGAAAATATTTCGGCATCATTCGACATGGGCGTCGCGGTGGCAGCTCGGGGGTAATGGTATAGGGGCTGAATAAGTCGGCTAGCCCATTTCGGGGGCACCAAAGCGTCCGAGTTTAGCAATACTACGGTATCCGGCCAGCGTCGTGCGCAATTAAGACCTTTGTTCACGCTCTTTATAAAGCCAAGATTTTCTGGGTTTTGAATAAAAGTCGTTCGATCTTTGTGAGTTGCTGACCAATCGCGAAGCAGAGGCAGTACGCGTTTGTCGGTCGAGCAATCTTCGATAAGGATGATGCGCCACTGCAGGTCGGTATTCGTCACGATGCGTTGAAGCGCCTCTTTCAGTACATCATAGGCATTAAATACCGGCAAAATTATTGTTATCGCGGTATTTGTTGTTGGAACGGCCTTGGGACGGAATAGGTCCGGATCAAGCTCGCGCATTCGAGGAATAGGGCAGAGTCCCAAGCCCCTCTTGATCTGAGATCGAAGTGAGGGATCGCGCGAGATGCGCCATTTTAAAAAAGCGGGGAGCTGCAGGATCAATGAGACAAAAAATGAGAACAACAGACGTGACTCTGCCCACCAAAGTCGCACAAAGATAAGGTTTTTGGCAATTGGAGCTTCTGCTCCGCGGCAATGGTGAAACTCCGCTCCGAAGCGGTTTATCTCGTGTAAATGCGTGGGGCCGAGCGGACTCGTGAAATCAAATCCGACATGTTTTCCAGCGCCATGGGCGCGCGCAACATCTTCGCGCGGCAAGTCCGCTTTTGTGCTCACTTTGATGCCGTTCATGTGCAGAACAATGTCGTCTGCAAAGGCCCAGCCTGCCAGTCTGATGCTGCCCGAGCTGACATGCAGAACGTCAATGGCACCGACGACCTTTCCCGTTGGGCCAAGGATAGACACTGGCCGTCCCTCAGCCTGCAAATGGGCGGCGATGTATCGGGCAAAAAGGGCTTTGAGCTGTTTATACAAAATCAATCTTTTCGATTCTATGTTGTAGATATCGAGGGCTAATTCAGCATGCCCGCCCTTAAGGAGAGGTTAATTTTATTCTGGTTTTTGAGGTAAATGTTAGGCGCATCGGATGGAGGTAGCCTGGGTGGGCGGATCGCAGGGCGGCATATCCGTGATGGATAACGGCCATAATAATCAGGTAGATATTGCCCCAAATTTTGCGTGTTCTGGTGGGGCGCGCATCGTTTTCCATGGGAACAATAATCACGTGATTATCGGCGAAGAGACTGTCATTTCTGCCGGCCTAATCGAGATGCGAAACCACGATAGCGTGATACGTATCGGCGCGAATTGCCGTCTCGCGGGATCATTTCGATGCCGCGCGCGGAACACATCTATTTTAATCGGTGACTGTACCACCACGATGATGGCGCATCTCAGTCTGCATGAAGCGGGGACCATCACGATCGGCGAGGACTGCATGTTTTCAGGGGACATCATGATGGATGTTAGCGACATGCACTCTATTCTTGATGCTGAGACAGGTGCGCGGCTGAACCCAGCGCAGGATATTGAGATCGGCGATCATGTTTGGCTGGCCCAAGGGGTACGGATCATGAAGGGAGCGCTCATTGGGCAGCATTCCGTTGTCGGCAGCCGGTCGATGGTGATGGGGGCGATCCCTTCGCATTCTCTTGCGGTTGGGGTGCCTGCGCGCGTTGTACGATCTGGGATAACCTGGGATCGTCGACGGTTGGGCGCCAAGAAAATGCTTGGCACTCAGGTCACTGAGGGGATGCTTGAACCGCTAGACGGCATATCGGCAGGTGAATAATTCTGGGGGCGCATGACAACAGCGCACTAGCAGATTTCATCTTTGGTGTCGGTCGTGCGCTATCTCCTGAGGGAGAGGCGCGGTTCAATGGGTGCATCGTTTGTCGGTCAACGCCTTACATACCTCGGACAAGCCCTTAACTTACGCGCTTTTGAAACGACATTAGCTGTGCCATGTGCCATTTGTCATTTAGCGCATCAATAGGAGGCATCGAAAATCGCCTGATGCCGGAGGCTTAGCGGCATTAAGGTAGAAGTAGCCCCCTGAAGGGCACGCGCTTAGACCATGTGATACCAAGGCGGTAGGCGGCACAAGTAGCCACCGCGTATTGACACGCGTTAGCATCAAGCGGATAAGCTCCCCAAATGCGTCCGCGTTTTCCAATTGGATTGAAGCAAGATGGTGCATCGAGCACTTTCATGTTTCTATGCTGTTGAAACGGAACGAATTTTTTTTGATGGTAGGCATGTCGCAAGCCTGCCAACATTGACAATGTTGAGGGCCTCGACAGAAACCCTCAACACAAAGTGCGGGCCGTTAGCTCAGCTGGATTAGAGCAGGGAACTTCTAATTCTCAGGTCGGGGGTTCGAGTCCTCCACGGCTCGCCAATTCCCCAAAGTGCCGATACGCCTCACTTTTGCGCAGTTTCATCCCCACCCTTGATAGAGGAAAATCGCCGCAGAGCTGCTAAGCGACATGTGGCGGATCCAAGTGCACCTCGTCTGCCGGAGACACCGTCGCATGCGTAGAACTGTGCTCGTGAACACATGAATGGACAGGTACACCGAACGCGCACGAAGCTGCTGAGCAGAGACATTCACATGACCGCGGACGGCATCAGAACCGTTGCGCGGCATCCTGTGGATAGCCCAGAAATCTCAGACTCGGTCCCGCATCACCAATTGGTTAGTATCCTTCCATCCCGCATTGCGCCAAGGTTGGCTGAACCTGGAGACGGTATGATCATGACACTTTACAGCAAGTCTTTTGTAATATGGCTGCTGGCCTCCCATTCTGGCTTGGCGCATGAATTTTGGATTGAACCCCGCGCCTATACCTTCGAATCGAAGTCAACGATTGCAGCCGATCTATTCGTCGGGTCCGAATTTGTCGGTCAGGACTATATTTTCATTCCCAAAGGGTACAGCTCGGCCCGATTTTCCAGAAACGGCGTCGAAACAGAACTGGCATTTACCGGTCAGGACAATCCGTCTCTGAGCCTCCAGTCGGGCGAAAACGGGCTGCACGCTATTGTGCTTGTTTCAAATGCAAGCACGTTAAAGCATGACACGCTTGCCGATTTTCGTGAATTTGCCGAAACCGTAGGGCGTGGGGCCGAAGTTTTTGGCACCAGCCCAGATCAGCCCATCAGAGAAGCCTATTTCCGCTACGCGAAGACCTTGGTGGGGGTTGGTGACAAAAAGGGGCAAGATCATGCATATGGCGCAGTTTACGAATGGGTAGCGCTGGACAACCCTTACGTCACTTTGGAGGGACCGCTCCGCTTTCAACTGCTCTTGAATGGCGAAGCAAACGCCAATCAACCGGTGCAGGTGTTTGCGCGGGACGCTGCGTCCGGGGCCGAGACCGAACCGCTGCATATGGCGACGGATGCGGATGGCATATTGGCGCTTCCGGATGACATTCGCGGTGAAATCATGATCAACAGTGTAAAGTTGCTGCCGGTAAAGCATGAAAATTTTGACTGGGTCAGCTACTGGGCGTCGCTCACCTTTGCACGGTAGCAGCATCCTAGTGGCTGGGGGGCGGCGGCTGGGATCAATACAGACCCTGAATTTCCAGCGGCAATTGCTGCACTTCCTGTTTTTTAAGGATCGTTCTGGGCTGCTGTGTGGCGTCGGCTGCTTTCAGGCGGTTGTACCGGCGCGAAGAGGCTTCGGTGATATCTTCACGACTGCGCAGGATTGTGGGCCTTAGAAAGACAAAAAGCGTACGCTGGGTATTGCGGGCATTGCGTGATTTGAAAAGGTCACCGACCACCGGCAGATCGCCAAGACCGGGCACCTTGCTGCTGCCATTGATCCGGTCGTCGGTTATCAGTCCGCCAAGCACGACCGTTCCGCGGTTGTCGGCCATTACAGTTGTGTTGATCACCCGCCGGTTGGTCACCAGATCCGCAGCACCTTCGACATTGGCGTTGGTCAGGCTGGATATTTCCTGTTCGATCACCAACTGAACCACACCTCCGGCCGTGATACGGGGCACGACATTCATCGTGATGCCGACATCGCGCCGCTCAATCGTGGTGAATGGGGTCGCCGTATTCCCGTCGGTGGCAAAGCTGCCTGTCCGGAAGGGGACGTTCTGGCCGACCACGATGGTCGCGGGTTCATTGTCCAGCGTCGTGACCGATGGCGTCGACAAAAGCCGCGCGCTCGTGGACTGAGACAGGGCCTGCACCAGAATACCAAAGTCATTGCCACCGGCACCAAGCGTCAGCCCCGTAGACAAAGCCGATCCGGCGGGCACACCAACAGCAGCAAGCACGGACCCCAGCGATACGCCCCCCCCATTAGAGAAGTTCGAGGCGGCGATTGCACCGTTTGGCACATTCGGGCCAAGCCCCAATTGCACGCCAAGCCGCTCTGCGACCTCGCCGGACACTTCGACAATAGCTGCTTCGATCATGACCTGCGGGCGACGGACATCAAGGGCGTGAACAAGTTGCCCGACCTCCTGGACTTGCGCCGCAGTGCCGCGAACAACGATAGAATTGGTTTCGACAGAGGCGGTGATATTGACAGCATCAGGGGCGACGACGCGGTTTAGCGGTACAAATTGCCCGTCCGCAGTGGCTTCGGCTGTCTGTGCGCCCACGTCGGCGGCAACTGCGTTGGTGATGTTAGTGGCATCCCCCACCGTACCTTTGATGATGTCCGCGATGATCTGCGCGTCGCCATACTGGAGATTGAAAACAGTCGTGGCGACGGCTTCGCGCGGGTCTTTGCGCGGCGCGACGTCCATGGCGATGGCAAGGCTGCGAATTTCTGCAATGTCTTCAGGCGTGCCACGTACCAGCAGCAGATTGGACCCTGCATCAACGGACAGGCGCGCGCCTGTGCCCGCTTGGCCAAGCACCTCTAGGATAGCACTGCCGACGGTGACCGCATCGGCGCTGCGAAAACGCAGCACCTCAGAGCGGACAAGGGCATCCCCGTCAAAGCTGCGCGCAATGGCCATGATCCGGTCCACATTGGCGCGGGTATCGGTAATGACCACGCCATTGGGATCTTCGACGGCTTCGATATAGCCCGATTCCGCGACGAGCGGGCGCAGGACGCGCACGGCCTCGGCAGAAGGCAGTCGGTTCAGGCGCAACATCTCGGTTACGAAGTCTTGGCTGCCGGCGGTGACCTCTTCGCCTAGATTGGGTCCGCTCGCAGTGCGTGCTTCGGCCTCGGGGACCACTTGCCAGATCGATCCGGCCTGAACGGCAACAAATCCGCGTACCCGCAGAATGGACTGGAACAACGACCAGACGCCTTCACTGTCCAGCGCCTCCGCGGAGACGACAGTCACTTCGCCTACCAATCCCGGATCAAGCACCAAGGTGCGCCCTGTAATCTCGGAAATCTGTTCAACAAGCAAAGAGATGTCAGCGTCTCGGAGGTTGATGACAAAGGTTTCCTGGGCCCGCACAGGGGCGGGCAACATCAGCAAAACTGCAAGGACAAATGCCGCTATATGGCGAAGCGCGATATTCACTGCAGCGGGAATGACATAACGATCGTTCGGCCATTCCTTTCGACTTCGATACGGGCCAAGCCAGAGGCCGCGATCACGTCATACAGCGCGCGATCCTGATCAACATTGCCGACGCTTTCACCATTTACGCTTGTCACGATGTCACCTGCTCTCAGACCGGCGCGGTTTACGCCTACGTCGTGTTTTTCAGCGATGGTATAGCCTTTTTCCCCTGGCACCAAGCCAATCGTATCCAAAACCTCAGCGGGGTTGGCGATGATGCGGTCGCGCCACATGTCGATGTAATCCTGTGTTGTCACGGGCTGAACGCGTGCAGCGGCATCCACCTGTTCACTGATGGAACTGCCCTGCCCAGAGGTCATAAGCGCCAGCAGCCGTTCTGCGCCGGTGGGGACCTGCGGACCATCGGCGACCAGATCCGCGCCAGCAAAATACAAGCGGCTTTCGGTGCCATTCGTTAGCACGGTCACATGGTTTTGTGAAATAGCGGTAAGCGTTGTACCGGGGACGACTTCATCGCCGATGCGGTAGTTGCCCTCGGTTGTGTCTGACCGCAGCAACGCCAGCGAGCGGGTCGGATCATCGCGCACGATGACCCCGAGCAAGATCAGGGCCTGTGGAATCGCGGCGGTCTGCGCATCTACCACCACGACTTCCGCAGCGCCAAACGGCGCAAGAGCCAGCGCAGGCGCAAGATCGGGCGGTGCCTCAGGTTCTTGTGCGGGGATCCGAAGCTTCGCGACAGGGGGGATGACGCGATCATGGCCCAGCACATGCCAAGTCGCTTCCGCACCCGCCGCAGCCACGCTGGAAACGGCGGTCATGATTACGCCCAACCGAAGCCATTTGGCCCCATGATCAAAGCGCATCATAACGGGTCTCCTGCCGCGACATATCCATCTAGAATAAACAAAACCTGATCCGTCCCGGAAAGGGCGCTGTCGACAGAGACGGCCTGCACCGCGGGATCGTTCGTCGGACGGCGCGTCACGTTGAGATCGAATTCAATGCCGTAGACCTCAAGCGGCTCGGCACCGGTTGGCACGCCTGCTCGAACTTCTGAAAGGCGGTATTCGGCGGCCCACCGTGCCGCGACCCGATCCGACAGCTCGGTGATGCGTTTGCTATGCCCTTGCGTGGCCGACAGCAGCGATACCGCGCCCAAGGCAAGGACGGCCATCGCCACCAGCGCCTCGATCAACGTGAATCCTGCATCGCCCTGACGTGTCATTCTACCTCCTGAAGGTGCGCCGCGCTGATGCCGTCGAACCGAACATATTCCGCCGCGCCGTCTCCCGCACGCAGCTCAAGCGACAAGGGGCTGTCCTCGGACGGGCGCGAATCTGTGGAAACGACGATCGTGCCAGCGCTTCCAGCGATCCGCGTGCGACCGGCCAGCAGATGCGGTTCTTTCAGGACGGGCAGAGGATGCGGCACCCAGATCTCTCCGTCATAGACATCGAACCTATATCCCTCTGCGCCCCAAACGAAGCCCATCGGCACCCCCGTCAGGATCACATCGTCCGCTGCGCGATTGAGCCTGGCGACCAGAAGATCGGCCTCTTGCTTGGCAATATCACCCCGTGATCCGGTGCCGATGCTCAGCCCGACAATCCCGGCCATAATCCCAACCAGCACCAACACCACGAGCACTTCAACAAGCGTTACGCCCGCGTCTTGGTGTCGTGCAGGGGTGGCCGTGATTTTCACCTGCTGGCCTGCAACTGCCCATGTGCAAGATCTGCCGCGACCCCGTCGCCGCCGGGTGCACCGTCTGCCCCAAGCGATACCAGATCGAACCCACCATTCGCACCCGGAGAGACGTAGATGTAATCATTCCCCCACGGATCAACCGGCACAGCCGTCAGATACCCCCCCGCAACCCAGTTGCGGGGTTCGGGCGGCGCGGTGGGACGCACGGCCAAGGCCTGCAATCCCTGTGCGGTCGTGGGGTAGGTGCGGTTGTCCAGTCGGTAAAGTTCAAGCGCAGAGCCAACCGCGCGGATGTCCGACTGCGCAACGGTCACACGTGCCTCGTCAGGACGCCCGATAACGTTGGGCACGATGATCGCCGCCACCAGCGCGATAATGACCAGCACCACCATCATCTCGATGAGAGTTACGCCCGCTTCACCGTCGCGGCGGCTGCGGTGGGACGCGGGGCGGCCCCGCAGCTTTTTCCAGTGACGCATGAAACTGTTTCCCTATCTGTTACGTGGCTTTCCGTATACTATTGCAACAACGGGACGATTGAAAAGGTAATTTTTCGTGATAAGTCAAGGCATTAAGCCAGATTTAAACGCCTCGGAGCGCCCTGTACGGCTGCCCGCGTCTGATGCTTTGAGGGTGCCTTTGACGACGAAAAATTTGGCCATGGTTGCACGTGCCGAACTCTATTGCCCACAGGTCGATGGGCTGGCCGCCCGACTGGTCAGCGCAGAACATGTCAGCAGCTTTATCGTTCATGTCCCCAAATCCAACGCGCGGCAACGGCAGGCGCTGATCACCTTTGCCGTCGAAGAGCGGGTCGCCGCCCCGCTGCAGTCCGTGCAGATCGTCCAGGGCCCGCTTTCCGGTGCCGCGTCCGGGGATCATCTGGCGTTTGTCCTGTCCAATGATGTGATGGCGCAGGTGACACAGGAAGATGCGCCGCACCTCCCCGAATATCTTCTTATCCCGCGGCCTCCTTTCGATGCCGGTCCCGTTTGGGCTGTCTGGAGAGAAGGCAATCGCGCGGTTGTGCGCTGCTCGGACGGGACGGGCTTTGCAGCAAATGTGGATATGCTACCGCTTTTGTGGCAACGCGCTGGCCGACCGTCATTGCGCGCGCTCGGCGAACCATTGGGTGGTGCTCTTCCAGCCGAAGACCTGTCGGACGCCCCACCGCCACCGGACCCGAAGGACGCGGCCTTTAGTTTTGCTCGGCCGCGCAACGCTGCAGCGCGCGGATTGGCTGCGTGGAAATGGGCCGCCGCCGCCGTGGTTTCCGCCTTGGTGCTGCATTTGGCCGTCGCGGCTTTCAACGTGCGCTCCCTCCGTCAAGTCGCCGAGACAGAGCGCCGCGCCGCAGAGCTGGCCATATCGGACATCCTGCCCGGCATGACCCTAACCCGAGAGGTCGGACCCGTTCTGGCACGCCTGACGCCCGCGCAGGTGGTTGCAACGGAAAGCAGCTTTTTGCCCCTGCTCAGCGATATCTCACGCGTGCTGACGGACGCGCCGGTTGGTTTCAGGCGCATGGCATGGGGCGCAACCGAAAATACGTTGGTGGTGCTCATGCAGGGCCCTGGTCTGGATGACCTGCAAGGCATCGAACAGACCCTAGAGGCGTCAGGCTTCGCTGTGCGCAGCGGTGCCGCCACAGCGGGCGATGGCGGTGCAGAGGTCGAAATGCGGATCGGGCGGGGGGATGGCGGATGAAAGCTTTTGCCGCGCTCAACCCGCGTGAAAAGCGTCTGGTGAGCATTGTGCTGCCCCTCGCCATCGTGGTTGCGGGCTATCAATTCTTTTGGGCCCCCCTTCAACGTGCGCAGGCCGAAGCACGCGCAGATATTCTGGCGTTTCGCCTTGTTCAGGACACAGCTGCGCTTGCGTCATTCGACACGATCGTGGCAGTGGCACCGCTCAACGACACGCCTCTCGCCACGCGGATCACCACCTCGGCATCCGCGGCAAATCTGACCCTGCGGCGCATTGAGCCTGAAAATGACAGCATTCGGGTCACTTTGGATGATACGCCCTTTGCGACGATATTGCTGTGGCTCTCTGATCTGGAAGCGCAGCACGACGTGAAGGTAGAGGCGCTCGAGGTGGATCGACGCCCGGCACCGGGTCGTGTCTCGGCGCGTTTACTCTTAGGATCGTCGCAATGACCAATGCCAGCACCCAGACCCGCCTTTCCTATGGTTTCGCGCAAAGCCAAGGGGTCATTCTATTATCTGTCTCTGAAGACCGCGCAGAGCCGCACTGCCAATACCGCCATGATGCCTCTTTCGAAGCCCTGATCGAAGCGCAACGCGTATCTGGCGCGGCTGTGACATTCGAAGAAATATCGGCTGGCGAATTTGAAGCGGCCCTTGGCACGATCTACCGCGATTCCGCGTCCGAGGCCGCGCAAGTGGCCGCAGATGCAGACGATGATCTGGCCTCATTGGCGGACACGGCCGCTTCGATAGACGATCTGCTGGCCCAAAATGACGATGCGCCAGTGGTGCGCTTGATCAATGCCCTGCTGCTGGAGGCGGTCAAGGAAGGCGCGTCTGATGTACATATCGAAACCGAAGAGCGGCGGCTTTTGGTGCGCTTTCGGGTCGACGGCATTCTACGCGAGGTGATCAGCCCGAAACGGGCGCTCGCGCCGCTGCTCGTCAGCCGGATCAAGGTGATGGGCAAACTCGACATCGCTGAAAAGCGCCTTCCGCAGGACGGCCGTGTGTCGTTGCGGGTCGGTGGGTATGACCTTGATGTGCGCATCTCGACGATCCCCTCTCAATTTGGCGAGCGCGTGGTGCTGCGTCTTTTGGACCGCGGGCAGACACTGCGCGGGATTGACCATCTTGGCCTGTCGGATCGCGATAATACGGTGCTGAAACGTATTCTGGCGCTGCCCGACGGCATGGTGCTGGTGACTGGCCCGACCGGTTCGGGCAAGACCACGACGCTTTATGCTGGTCTGGATATGCTGAACGACCGGCAGCGCAATATCATGACCGTCGAGGACCCGATTGAATATACGATGGACGGCGTTGGCCAGATGCAGGTCAACGCCAAGACCGATCTTAGCTTTGCCAGAGGGTTGCGCGCCATTCTACGGCAAGATCCGGATGTGATTATGGTCGGCGAGATTAGGGACCGCGAGACGGCACAGATCGCCGTGGAATCCGCCATGACCGGGCATCTGGTCATCTCGACTTTGCACACCAACACGGCCATCGGTGCCGTCTCTCGACTGGTCGAAATGGGCGTCGAACGCTTCTTGCTGGCCCCTATGCTGCGCGGGCTGATCGCGCAGCGCCTGGTGCGGCGCAATTGCACCGACTGTCTGGGGGACCACGAAATCACGCAGGCCGAAAGCGATCTTTTGGGGCATAAGATAAAGCCAGGAGAGATCGTCAGAAAAGGGCTTGGCTGCGATACCTGTCAAGATAGCGGCTTTCGCGGACGTTTGCCGTTATATGAAATTATCGAGGTCGACGGCGCGCTTGAACGCAAGATGCACGAAGGACAATCCGAGGCAGAATTGATCGCCGCGGCGCGGGATCGCGGCCCGAGCATTCTGGACGACGGCATCGCCAAAATGCGTTTGGGCCTCACCACTGCACAGGAAGTCGCGCGCGCCATCCACGACGGTGCCCCGCCGCAGCCCAGCGTGTCGCTTGCCGCATCACAAGAGGATGAATAATGCCAGCCTATGCCTATGAAGCGATGACGCCCGCGGGCAAGTCGACCAAGGGGATCATAGAGGCCGCAAGTGCCGCCGCCGCACGCAGCAGTCTGCGCCAGCGCAACCTCGCGCCGCTGTCGGTTGAACCAACAGTTGCAAAGAAGGGGAAGGCGACGAAGGGGGCGGGCTTTGGCAGGGCCAAGATTTCGCGCCGCGCGTTGACCCTACTGACCCGGCAGCTTGCCACGCTGATCGGTTCGGGGATCGGTGTGGAACAAGCGCTCAAGACAGTGGCAGACCAGCAGAACAAGCCTGCCGTTACATCATTGTTGTTGAACCTACGCGCCTCAGTGCTCGAGGGGCGCAGCTTTGCGCAGGCGCTTGGCGCGTATCCTCAGGTGTTCGGCGACTTCTACCGCGCATCGGTCGCGGCGGGGGAAACCTCGGGGCAGCTTGGCCAAGTGATGGAACATCTGTCCGGCTTCGTGGAAACCCGCGCCAAGAACCGGCAGACGGTGCAGCTTGCTTTGCTTTATCCCGCCATCCTTGCCGTCGTTTCGCTTGCGGTAATCGTCGCGCTGTTGACCTTTGTCGTGCCTGACATTGTGCGCGTTTTTACCTCTCGCGGGGCGGAGCTGCCGTTCCTGACCCGTTCGTTAATCACCGTAAGCGATTTTATCAACGCATGGGGGATTGTAATGTTGGGCGTGCTCGCTGCCATCATCCTTGGCGGGGCCAGCCTGCTGCGACAACCGGCGATGCGGCTGCGCTGGCATCGGTTTCTATCGCGTTCGGTGCTGACGCGGGGGTTCTCTCTCAAGACAAACTCGGTGCAGTTCGCGGGTACCTTGGCGACGTTGACCGTCAGTCGCGTGCCGCTTGTTGATGCCTTGACCGCTGCTACGCAGACTGTGCCGAATTTGCACATCCGCGAAAAAGTGGCGCAAGCAACGGCACGCGTACGCGAAGGAACATCGCTGTCACGGGCGCTGGACGATGCCAAAGTTTTCCCCCCGATGCTGATCGCGATGATCGCCAGTGGCGAAGCGGGGGGCGTGCTGGGGACAACGCTTACCCGCGCGGCTGACGATCAGGAGCGCGATCTGAATGCATTGGTAGCCGCACTGGTGGCACTGGTTGAACCGGCCGTACTGCTGATCATGGGGGGAATCGTGATGCTTTTGGTGCTCTCAATCCTGCTGCCGATCGTTAACCTCAACAATCTGGTGAACTAGAATGGCATTTCGATGATCATCGGCCCGCTCGTCGGCATGCCCGGCACAAGCACGGCGCCTTCGGGCTCAATACGCGCGATCAGCCGCCGTTCCCCTGTTACCGTGACCTTGGCCAGCGTGCTGTCACGGTCCTTCAACAGGGCTTGGGCGTCGCGGCCTTCGGTTGTCAGGTCCAGCGTCATCTGCGGCACTGTTGTGTCGCGTCCCAATAGATCTTTGCATCGCCCTTCGCTGATCAGAACCGCGCCCGCAGCAGCAGCGGCACCCTTGCGCCAGCTCATCCGCTGCACATCAACGACGGCCTGCGACGTGCAGTTTTTCAATGCGGCCCCGGGGATCAGGTCGACCAAACCGGGCCCGATCCGTCCCACGATATCTGCCGCGCTTATTGATGCTGGGGTAAAGGTCGCGACGCCGGTCAATTGGGTATCGGGCCCTTGCAGGGTCCAGTCCGCGACCCCGCGTGCAGCGAACAAAGGCCAGCCGCGCAGGTCCCAATCCAGCGAATATCCACCGTCCAGCACAGCACGCCCTTCCCACAGGCCGCCATACAGGTCAGTAATCGGAGCAGGGATGACGGCAATACGGCGCAAGGCCGTTGCCGGGAGGGTGACAATCAATGTCGTCACGTAAACGAGGAATGCAAAAGATGCCAAAAGCACAGCCGATAAAATCCATCGAAAGCGTGGCTTCCGGTGCCTTTTCCCCTCTGTCGCGGCGGCGGGTATTGTTGGGTCTTGGTGGGTCATCGGCGCTCATTGGTTTGTCGGGCTGCGGCGGGTTGTCTTTGACAGGTGACACTGAACTGCCGCCGGAAAATGCGGTAGGGCAGGCCGTTTTGCTGGCCCCGCTTACCGGCCCGCGAGCGTCATTAGGACAGATCATGCTGGCAGCCGCAAGCCTTGGCGGCAACGCGACCGGACCGGGGGCCGAGGTCGAGGTGGTCGATGCCGGCGATAGCCCCGAAACAGCCGTTGCTGCCGCACAAAAAGCGATGGACGGAGGGGCGAAGATGTTCCTTGGTCCGCTTTTCTCAGGCCAGAGCCGCGCCGTCACCGAAGCCGTCGGGCGCGGTACGCCCGTTGTTTCATTGTCAAACGACAGCTCTATCGCCGGAGATAACCTGTTCGTATTCGGCATCACACCGCAGCAATCAGCGAAATCAATCCTCGGCTTCGCGGCAACCCGCGGCAAGCGCAATGTTGTTACCGTTGTTCCTCCGGGGCCATTTGGTGCCTTGTCCGCGCAGGCAGCGCAATCCGTCGCCGCGGCGACAGGTGGTACGGCTCCGGCAGCGATTGTCGCGTCATCCGCCGCTGGCCTGATCGACAAAATCCGCGCCGCGAACGGCGGTGCGCTTCCGGATGCGGTTTATCTGCCCGTTGTGGGCGGCCCGTTTGAAGAACAGGCCGCGGCGATCAAGGGCGCGGGGATACAGCTGCTTGGCTCGGAACAATGGGCCTCTATCACCCCTTACCGGATCGACGCACTGCAGGATGGTTGGTTTGCCGCACCCGACCCTGTTCGTTTCGAAGCCTTTGCCACAGCCTTTACCGCGTTCAGTGAAACCGAAGCGGGCGTGCTTGGCGGGTTGGCCTTTGATGCCGTCGAAATGGCGCGAATCCTTGGGCGCATCGGCCAGCAGAACCGCAAAGGGCTGCTGCGCGAAGCCGGTTTCGACGGTGTCGTCGGCCCCTACCGGTTCCAAAAGGACGGACAATGCGCACGCGGGCTGGCTATTTTGAGCGTGACAACCGGCGCGAATAACCTGATTGGCTCCACCGGCGCATGACTGCTATCCGCGATCAAGAGGCTGGCGTGACTCTGATCGAGATGCTGGTCGCGCTTAGTGTCTTTGCTTTGGTCGGCATTGCCTCGTTTACCACGTTGGACACAATCTTACGCGTGCGCGAACGCACCGATGGCCGGCTCGAGCATCTCGCGCAATTGGACCGGGCACTGCTGATCTTCGGGCGCGATATTGTGCAGGCGGACCCACGTACGGTGACGCTTCAGGATGGTGTCTTGTCCACTCTCGGGCATGATGGCCAGACCAAACGCCAATATCTGCACGATGCAAATACGCTCAGCCGCGAGATAGGCCCCCGAAACGCGGACGACCTGTTGCGGCAAGCCCTGATACCGGATGTGAGCGCGGTGACGTTTCGCGTGCTTGATAGGGATCGCAACTGGCATTTGGCGTGGCCTGACCCCGCCGGCGAGAATGAAGCGCTGGCCGTGGATATCCGCGTGGACATCGATGCGATTGGCAGTCTCAGGCGGCTTTCGTCTTTGACCCGTCCTGCGCCCCGATGAACCACGCCGGTATGCGATATCCCGACGCCGGCGTCGTGTTGATCAATGTGCTGGTGGCGCTCGCTTTGGGGTCGGCGATCGTTGTCTTGATGTTTACCTCGCAAGAGACCCTGATGGAACGCACCCAGCGTGCGGCCGCGGCGACCCAAGCCGAGGCGCTGGCCTTGGGTGCGGAGACCTCGATTATCGTGGCGTTACGCCGGGATATGGACGTCGCACCAGAGACGGACCATATGGCCGAACCATGGGCGCTAGCGGCACAAGAAGAGGTGCAACTAGAGACGGGTAGCTTTGCGATCAGCGTATCAGATGCCCAAGCGCGGTTTGATCTAAACGGGCTTGCAGCGGGCCGCCTTTTGCAACAGCAAATCCTTGCGCGGCTGGTCAAATCTCTGGACTTGCCCGACAGCGTGGCGTTGGACATCAACGACCGAATTTCCCGCCGCGGCCCCATACGCGCGTTGTCCGAGGTCGAGCTTTTGGACGCGCAGACGCGCGCGGTACTGGCCCCACATGTCAGCCTGCTGCCGCAACCCGGGGACGTGAACATCAACACTGCAAGCGAAGCGGTGATCGCGGCAGTGCTGGGATCGCCAACCGCCGCGAGACAGTTGGTCAAACGGCGCGAACAAAACGGTTTCCTCACGCGCGGGGCCGTGACCGACGCTGGCATTGTCGCGCTGAACGGTATTGGTTTCACGTCAGACGTATATGACGTGGAAAGCCGCGCAGAAGTCGATGGCAACACGGTTATTCTGACATCACGGTTGCTGCGCGAAGACAGGCTGGGGCAGAAAGACACCTATGCGATCGAGCGCAGCTTTTCAGCGCATCTTGCAGCCAAGGGGGCCTTGCCGGTCCCAACGCCCTTCCGTCCCTAAGGGATAAAATGCGAAACGCGGCCACTCTTTCGAGCCGCCGCGCCTCTTGTCTGTTCTCGTACCCTTCAAGGGCAGCCGATCAACCTAAGGGTTGAAAGGTTCGCTTGTCGGGAACCGTGGCAGGGTGACCCCCGCAAGGGAGATCGGCTCGGCATTGCGATCCTGGTTGAAGGCGCGCGCAAAGTCTGCCCCCAATTTGGAAATGCCGTTTAGCGCGCCGCTGCTACCACAAGCGACTAGAACGCCAGCCACAACCACAAGAACTGAGATACTCTTCAACATCGGAATTCTCCTATTCTATGGGTTTAGTTGTTCGGCGAACCAGCAATCGGTGTGTTCAAGTAGGGGAACACGGATTGCAATTCGGTGGCGCGCAAAGGTGCCCCATCGGTCAACGGTACTTGGCCAGCAGGCGCGGTATCGTTGGGATCACCTGCACCGCAAAGACCCAGATTTACGTTGTCTTCGGCACTTGGGTCACCGCTAAGCTCCTGCCCCAGAGGCACGTCATGGCACAACCGGCCCATCATTACGCGCAGCGCAAGATCGACAGTGTCATCCGCTGGACGGCGACCGTTTGGGAAACCCGCAAGGTCTTCAGCCAGAAGGCCAAAGGTGTGCTGCTCGGACGCAGGTGTCGCTGGGAACGTCGTGTTCAAACGCAGCATTTCAGACAGGTCTGTCGCCGCATCGAAACCAGCAGGCTGGTTCACGCCGGGGAAACCGCTGAGGAACGCGGTAACAAGATCGGTCCGCGGGAAGTTCGACGGCGCGATATTGCCCGATGCTCCCAAAGCGTCGCGGAACAGAATGTCCAGCAGCGCAGGCAGGGTCGGATTGGTCACATAGACTGCCAGTGCCTCGTCGATTGTGGGCTCTGCTGCGTTAAACAGATCCTTGTCGGAAAGGCCGATGACCACCTCGTTGACCAGCGGGTTGGACAAGCGCGACTGCTGTACCCAAGCGCCACCATAAACCGAGGTCTTCTCGTAGGTGGGCGACGGATCTTCCAATTCGCCTTGTGGCAGGCTGGCAGTTGTCCATGCCCCGATTACCGGCTCATCGCCTTGGGTCAGACAGGAGATCGGGATTTCCAAAGCCAGCGTTGTAACATTGGCTTTGCCAATCAGGTCGTCATTGGCGCGGTCCTGCACGATCCCGTTCGCGTTGGAATTGGGATCGTTATACTGGGACCACATCGGATTGTCTGGTCCCTGCACTGGCACCAGATTCACCAGATCAAAGATTTCGCCTAGGTTCACCGCGAACGCCTCTGCGCGTTGGCCAGCAAAAACCCGGCCCGTTCCGCATCCCGGGATCTTTACGTCGTCATAGATATAGGCGTTTGCGTATTCGGCATAGTTAGGCAGGGTCTTATTGCCAACGTTGTCGAGCGGCTTGGTAAAGGTCGTCCCGCCGCCATGCGACAGCGACGTTCTTTTGCCACTGCGACGGTCCCCCGTGATCATGGTCACGCTATAGCTTTCGGTTTCACCCAGAGCAGCGGTCGGGTTGCTGGCTGTGATCTGGCCTGCGGCGCGCAACGGAATACCGACTTTCTCGCCGCCGATGTCCAGCTGGATACCAGTGCCGTCTTTCAGATTGTTGTCGAATTGGAACTGAAAGGTGATCTCTTCTTCGGCATCGGCGTCATTGCTGACATGGATTTCATAGATAGCGTCGGGGTCCATGGTGAAATAGTTGGGTCCACCATAGGGGGCTTGCAAAGGCTGATAATTTGCAATGAGGGTCACGTAGTCGCCGCGGTTTGCCTCGTAGCTTTTGAACATGTAGAAATCTGTCGCGTCGATCTTTGGCTGCTCGGTGATACCCGGTGCCTCACGGTGCGATGATGCAGATGCAATGCTTGCTGTCAGGCAAAGCGCTGTCGCGCAGCTTCCCTGCAACAAGGTACGAAGGTTAAAAGTCATTTTCCACTCCCTAGTTGGCTTATTTATGTACCGAGACCAACGGTCATCGGATCGCCCTGCGCGCGCTGAAAAATGCTATTCACTACCCGCATTGAACGAGTCACGTGCCGCCGCCGAGAAAGTTTCACAGGTCATGATAAAATATCTCATTTAGTTGGAACCTAGGCACACTGGCGTTTTCACTGCCTGCCGTGTTTTATGCGCGAATGCCTGTGTTCATCTTGTCCTCGATCATTTTGATTCTGACTTTGGGTCAGCTTGTGCGTATTGATCTGCGCGAACATCGCTTGCCGGATCACTATACTCTTCCCCTGATCTGGGCCGGACTGGGGACGAATGCGCTGGCGCAGCGTGCCCTTCCGACGGAGGCGATCTGGGGCGCGATCCTTGGCTATGTCGTATTCTGGCTGATCGGAGCTGTCTATTTTCGCAGCCGTGGCCAAGAAGGGTTGGGCCTGGGCGATGCAAAGCTGCTGTCGGCAGCGGGTGCTTGGGTTGGGGTTCTCGCCTTGCCTTGGGTCGTTCTTCTGTCGGCTCTGGGTGCCCTTGGGTACGCAGTGCTGTCAGGCCACGGGCGCAAAGAGCGCCTCGCGTTTGGTCCTTGGATTGCTGGAGCCCTTCTCCTGATCTGGTTCGGAAAAGGGCTTTTTTCAGGGGTATAGTAACGTCTTTCGCCCCTGCGGACGGCGTTTTACTCCGTCATCTCGCGAATGGTGGCAAAGATCACATCAACCCCACGGGCCAGCTGATCATAATCCGTCCATTCGTCAGGCGAATGGGATACCCCGTTCCGGCTTGGGACGAAAATCAGACCTGTCGGGACATAATCCGCCATAATCATAGCATCATGCCCGGCACCACTGACCATGCTACGAGATTTGAGCTGAAGCTGATCTGCATGTTTGGTTAAACGGGTATGGATCTCGGATGAAAGCATTGTCGGCTGGGCGAACAGGTCTTCGACCACATCGGTTCTAAATCCAATGTTTTCTGCCCGCGCCACTGCCGCACGTGTTTGCGCGACCAGCTGGCGTACCACGTCTTCCTCTGGTGCGCGGATGTCGACTGTGAATTCCACCTCGTCGGGAATAACATTGGCACCGCCGGGTTTTACGTCGACTTTGCCGACCGTCAGCACGGCATTCTGGCCAATATCCTTCGCAAGGCCCGGAAGCTCTGACAAGACCGCGACCGCGCCGACCAACGCATCGCGCCGCGCATTCATCGGCGTTGTCCCTGCATGGCCTGCGGCCCCATAGATACGGACGCGCAGCTGTGTCAGGCAGACAATGCTATCAACAATTGCTACGTCCTCGCCCTGCGCTCCGAGCACCGGCCCCTGTTCAATGTGCAGCTCTAGAAACGCATGAACCGCCTCTTTGGGCAGGAGGACGTTGTCTAGCTGTTCTGGGTCCAGACCATAGCTGCGCATCGCTTCTGTAAAGCTGATGCCGGCAGCGTCCTTGATCTGTGACAGCTGCTGCGTGGGCAGTTTTCCTGTCAGCAACCGCGAGGCCATGAGGCCGCTTCCAAAGCGGCTCCCTTCTTCTTCGATCATGGCGATGACGTCGATGGAGCGGGTGGGGGTAATGCCCAGCTCTTGAAACAGAAAGGCTGTTTCGATGCCCGCGATCACACCCGCCGGCCCGTCAAATTTGCCGCCATGGGGCACGGAATCAAAATGAGACCCGACAAGCACGGGGGCAAGAGCGGGGTCGCGCCCGACCAGTCGCCCAAAGAGGTTGCCAACAGCATCTTCGCGCACAACAAGACCCGCCTTTTCCATCTGGGCGCGCAAATAGTCGCTAGCTTGCCGGAACTCGGGGCTGAATGTCGCGCGTGTCGTCCCTTCGCCCGGTGTCGCGTTAAAGGCGTCCAGACCGTCAATCATTGACTGGATGCGGTCGGGATTTGCGAAATTTGTCATCACAGCAGCCCCACGAAGATGCCGGCCATGACGACGGAAACCATCGTTACAGTGACAAACCCTGCGACCAGCATGGGCGGCAGCATATGCGCCGTCAGGATCTCGCGTTCTTCGACGTCATCGGTCAACGCGTTCACGACTTCTTTGGTGATCACATAGTCTGCCGGAAAACCATAAAGCGCGGTCAGGGAGCAGGCAAAAGCCATCGCTGTACTGATTCCGACCAGCTTGCCCGCGATGAAGGAAAAGATATACATCCCCAAGATACCGATGGCGATCAGACCCACCATGGGCACTGCCAGCTCGGCAAGCATATCCGGCGTGGCGCGTTTCAGTCCATCGAAGATAAACACCATCAAAATGAGGATCGTGAAGCCAAAAGCATTCGCAGAGCGGAGCGGTTCACGCTCGAGAAACCCGACCGAGGTGGCGATGACGCCAAAAATCAGACAAAGAACGAAGGGGCTGATGGTGAAGATCGGGTCAACAGCCTGAGAAACGCCCCATGCAAGCAGGGCAACCAGCCCAAGCCGAAGAAATTTGAAGTAAACGGTGTTATAGGCCTCTGGCAGTTTCGCGAACAAGCGCGCGGGGGCTGGTTCGGCGTTCACGGGCGATGTTTGTTGGTCCGCCTGAACCTGCCAAGTGCCCTCTCTATAGCGGCGAAGTACAGTGTTTCCCTCGCGCTTGAGCATGATGGCGGTCAGCGGGTACCCAACAAAGCCCTGCATCACATAGATCAAGATGGCCAATACCGACAGGCTGGTCAGTCCGGCCTCTGCGGCGGCTTGTGACATAATGAGGGACGAAACGACGCCGCCTACCAACGGGGGCGCACCGACGACGACCGTTTCCCAATCGAGCACCAAAAGACCCACGGTGAACAGCAGCACGACGATCCCTGCGATGCCCGACAGCGCTACGACGACAGTTTTCCATTGTGCGATCAATTCGCGAACAGAAAGAAGCGTGCCCATGTTTGTGATCAGCAGGAAGATCGCCAGATAGACAATCGGCGTCTGGAACCCGGCGATCGCCACGATATCGGCAGGGAAGAACGTCCAGTAGCCCAAAAGAAACAAGACCGCGCAGACGAAAACCGACGGCAACCAGGACTTCGTTCGTGTCGACAACACATCGCCTATGTATAGAATGGCAGCGAGTAGAGAGAAGGCAATTAACTGTGGCATAACGAAAATCCTTTGGTGGCGATAAGACGCGTCGGGGCTGTACTGACATGGGTCCGGCCGCTCGCGCGACACAATTGTTCCATATGGATGTATCTTGCAAGATAAAATTTCGTTTAACTCCGGCAGGGGGTATTAATGATTAACGAAGGCTCTAAACCAGCGACGGAAATGCTCGATCAGATGTTCGGCTCAGAGCTGCGCTACCTTTTGGCCGTGAGCTATATCGTGTTGAGCAATAATCAGGTCACCAGTCGACATATTGAGCGTGAATATCAGATGCCGGTGCACGGATGGTCAGCGCTTTATGCGATCACGTCCTTTCCCGGTCTGCGCAGCAAGGATATCCAACACCTGTTTCCGCGGCCCCAGAATTCGATCAGCCGCGTCGTGCGTCTGCTTGTCGATCGCGATCTTGTCCGCGAAGAGGTTTCGAAAGCCGATGCCCGCGCAAAGCTGCTTTATGCGACGCCCAAAGGAACAGAGCTGTTGGCCGAAATCAAAGCCAAGGTGCTTTCCCGGCAGAACGAGATGCTGGGCAGTCTCACGGATAGCGAGCGGGAGGATTTTCTGAAACTGTGCCGCAAAATCGCAGCTGACCCCAGCCTGCACCGTTCAAAAACGATGTAGCCGCGTGTTTGGTGGCGGTATTCATAGGATCGTGACTGCACCTTCGCCGTCGATCATACGCCCGATGATCCACGCCTTTTTCCCTTCGGCAGCCATATTGCAAAGGGCAGCCTCGGCGTCTGCGGGGGGCAAAACCGCCAGTAGCCCGCCTGCGGTTTGGGGATCGTGAAACAACGGGTCCTGCCGCCCCAGCGTCGGGGCGTTTTCGATATTGGGTTGAAAGAGCGACGATTGTACCCCGCGCTCTGACAGGGCGCGCGCACCGGCATAAACAGGAACCGCATCTGCCAAGATTTCAGCACTTAGATGCGACGCCCGGCAGATTGCAGCGATATGCCCCGCAAGGCCAAAGCCGGTCACATCGGTCATGGAATGTGCGTGACGCAGGTGAAACGCTTGACGATCTTGCAGCTGCGTCATCTCGGCCAGGACCTGAGCAACATCCGCGCCACGGGCCGACCCCTCCATATGTGCGGCCATTAAAACGCCTGATCCAATGGGCTGGGTCAGCACAAGGACATCGCCCGCTTGCGCGCCGGACAAAGAGATCGGCGACGACGTGCAGGTGCCAGTCACGGTAAAGCCGATGGTCATTTCGGCACCCATTGTTGTGTGTCCGCCTACGATCGTTGCCCCAGCACGAGAGAACACATCGTTTGCCGCCGCGGTGATTTCACCAAGCGTTCTGGACTGTAGCGCCGGTGACATATGGGGGAGTATGATGCTCGACAGGGCTGCTTGCGGCTGCGCCCCCATGGCCCAGATGTCGCCCAAAGCGTGGACGGCAGCGATGCGTGCCATTTCAGCCGGATCATGGATCAGGGCGCGCAAGTGGTCGGTGCTGATCACCTGAAAGCCACCACCGGGTTGTCTTAATACAGCGGCATCATCCCCCGGGGTCGACAGAATGGTATCGTCGGTCGGATGTTGCAGCAGCGATAGCCCGTCATTTAGAACGGTGTTGCCGATTTTTGCGCCACAGCCCCCACACAAGGGTTTTGATCCCAGCACCTCGCGTGCACCGGTTGCGACAAGGTCAGGCAATGCGGCAGGCCGTGGTCGCGGCAGATCGTCCAGTTTCTTCATGAAAGCGCGATCGATGCGATCTTTCCAGCGCCAAAGCATCGGCCCCGAAAGCGCCAGCCCAAATTTTTCCGCCAACGCCGATTTTTCTCCGAGGGAGATAAGCTTTAGGTAACCTTTCTGTGGTTTGAAGGGCTTGCGGGGGCCGTTGGTCAGGGCCGCACGCAGATTGTGGAACAGAACCGGGGCCGCGCGCACGGCAAATACACCGGCTTTAGGGCGTGGCGCAAAGGGCATCGCGGCGCAGTCGCCAACGGCAAAGACGCTGGGGTCATCTCTGATCGACAGATCAGGGGTCGTTTCAATGAACCCGTCGCTCAGCGGTAGGTCCGTTTGGCTCAGCCAGCTGTGTGGCACGGCACCGGCGGCACCCACGGTCAATCGCGACGGGATCTTTTTCCCGTCGTGCAGGGCGACGTGGTCCGCGGCGACCTTTGTCACCCGGACACCGGTATAGATGTCGATATCGGCGCGACGAAGCTTTGCTTCGATGCGCTGACGGGCAAGATTGCCGAGGCCGGAAAGCGAAGGGCCGGAATGAAGCAGGGTCACCCGCGGCTGGATGTTTTTGGCGCGTAGCGCGTGGGCCATAGCAAGAGAGAGCTCGCAACCAGCCACCCCGCCACCGATCACGGCAACTTCGGGGGCGGTGTCACCCTGTTCAACGGCGGACAGGAAATCACGCCAGCGGCGGGCGTAAACATCAAGAGGCTTTGCCCCAACCCCAAAGGTCGCGAAACCCGGGATATCCATCGTGGCGGTAATCCCGATATCAAAGGAGGCAACATCATAGGCAACGGGCGGGCGTCCGTCGACGTGGATCAAACGCTGCTCCCGGTCGATTTGCGTCGCATGGGACAAGATCAACCGCGCCCCGGCAAAACGGCATAGCCGGACAAGATCAATCTCTAGTGTTTCACGTGAATAATGCCCTGCAATATGGCCGGGAAGCATGCCAGTATAGGGTGCTGTCGGGCCCGGATTGATCACGGTCAGCCGCGCACCGGGCAGCGGGTTCATCCCCCATTTGCGCAAGACCAGCGCGTGGGCGTGCCCGCCACCGATCATGACCAGATCTTGGGTCAGGGGGATATCGCTGCGGTGCATGGGGTGGCCTTCCTTCACGTCGTTGAAACAGTCTTAGCCTGCTGGACCTGAGCGGCAAGGCTGCAAGCAGGTTCAGCAGGCCCGTTGCAACGGAATGTGAACTACGTGACAAGACCAGTATCTGTTTCCCCGACCAAGGTGGCTGACCATGACCGTTCGTATTTTGCACACCGCCGACCTGCACCTGGATTCGCCGCTTCGCAGTCTCGCGATGAAAGACGACCGTTTGGCGGCGCAGGTGCGCAGTGCAAGCCGGCAAGCGCTTGAAACGATGGTGCAGTATTGCATCGACGAAGATGTCGCGGCTTTCTTGATCTCGGGCGATCTGTACGACGGACAAGAGCGGAGCGCGAAAACCGCCGCCTATCTTGCTGCGCAGATGCACCGATTGGCGCAGGCCGGGGTGCAGGTGTTCTATATCAAGGGCAACCACGATGCGGAAAACCCCATCGCGGGCGAGATTGATCTGCCATCCAACGTTCATGTGTTCGAGGGGCGGGGTGAAAAGGTGCAATTGGGGGGGCATCCTCTCTTTATTCACGGGGTCAGTTTTCGCGACCGCCATGCGCCGGAAAGCTTGCTGCCGAAATACACCGCGCCCGAACCTGGCGCGGTCAACATCGCGATGATGCACACCTCGCTTGCCGGGGCAGAGGGGCACGATCTGTATGCGCCTGTATCGGTGGGGGACCTGGTCGGGGCCGGGTTTGATTATTGGGCTTTGGGACATATTCATAAACGCGCGGTGCACAGTGAAACCCCTTGGGTCGTCATGCCCGGCATGCCGCAAGGGCGCGATATCGGAGAGGCAGGGCCAAAATCAGCGACCCTCTTGACGGTCGAGCGCGGAGAAATATCGGTGTCCGAAGTCGCAACGTCGGTGGTAGAGTTTCGGCGGTGCGACTGTGATCTGACCGGTGTGGAAACCGATGAAGATATGCGCGCGGCACTACGGTCGGCGCTGCAGGCGCAGGCAGGGAGGGGCGCGGCGATTTTGCGATTGCGCCTGATGGGGCAAACATCGCTGGCGTGGCAACTCAGGCAGCTGGCAGACGCATGGCGCGCCCAAGCGGATGAGATCGCGGAAAGCATCGGCACGCTCTGGATCGAAAAGATGACGCTGGACGTGACGCCTTTATCGCAGGACGCCGCAGACAGTGCTGTTTCCGAGGTGCAACAACTGATGACAGAGGTCGCGGCAGAACCGGCATCCCGTGACGGCTTGCGGCAGGAATTGAGCCAAATTCTGGGTCTTTTGCCCGCAGAACAGCGCCGCGCTTTGGCCCCCGACGCCGAGGCACAAGAGGCACTGTTGCAGCAGCTTACCGACGACGCGGTGCTGGCAATAGCGGCGCAGATGCGGGGGACGGGGACATGATGCGGCTGCAACAGCTGACGCTTGATCGCTTTGGCCACTTCACTGACCGTGTGCTGGACTTTGGGGCGCGCCCCGCTGACGGGTCTGATTTCCACATCGTTTTCGGCCGCAACGAAGCCGGCAAAACCACATTGATGGAGGGATATTTGAGGTTGCTGTATGGGTTTGCTGCACGCGAGCCCTATGCCTTTAAACATCCGCGCGCGAACCTTCGGGTGAGCGGTACCCTTGATATCGACGGGCAGATCCACCAGCTGGCGCGTTTGCCCAAGCGGTCGGGAAACCTTGTGGATGATGCGGGCCAACCGGTTCCGGATGCCCTATTGTCTGCCGCCTTGCGCGGGGTGTCGCGAAAAGAATACCAGAGCCTGCTTTGTCTCGACGATGAAACCATCGAGGCCGGCGGCGAAGAGATTACTAAAAGCGAAGGCGATATCGGCAAGCTTCTCTTTTCGGCGGCGGCGGGCATCAGCGATTTGTCGCAGGTACTGGGACGGGTAGAGCAGGGCAATCGCGAGCTTTATTTAAAAGGCGGCACAAAATCCGAATTCGCGGCCCTTAAGTCGGCTCATGCGGATCTGGTCCAGCAGATCAAAGAGCACGACATCAGCGCGTTGGCCTTTCGCGATTTGCGTCTAGCGCGGACAGACGCGCGCGCAGAGGAAGACCGTCTGCGCAGAGCCAGGTCCGAGCTTTCACTTCGGAAAATTTGTCTTGAAGCCATTCTGGAAGCGCATCCGTTGGCGACAGAGTGGCAGGCAGTTCAGGCCCAGCTGACCCCGATCTCGCATTATCCTGAGGTGCTGGAGCTTGATGGCGAAGACTTGATTAAAATGATGACCAAACGTATCGCGCTTGTTGCCAAGCTCGAACGCTCTGCCACCGAGGCCGGCACCTTGCGCGCGCAACATGATGCAATAACTGTGGATGCAGCCGATCTGACCCGAGGGGACGAGGTGGATGCGCTTGCGTTTGCGAAGAGCAAAGTAGAGGCCGGGCAGTCCGATCTGCCGAAACGCGAAGCCCAGTTGTTGCACGATACGGCCGACATGCGCAGCAAGCTGGCCACCTTGGGCCTCGCCGCCGACGGTGATTTAGCGCAGTTCATCCTCGCCGATCCTGCTCTCGCAACGCTCGAGAACGCGCGCGTGCAGCTGGACGATGCGCGCAAACATCTGAAGACCGCAAAGGGCGAGGCTGCAATCGCACGCGACAGACACGAAGATGCAACCCGTGCCTTGAATGAAACAGAGCAAGAGACCGCCGTTGATCCGGATATCGAACGGCTGTTCCTTCAGGTCGAAGCCGAGGATTTAATAGGTAGATATAGTGATGCCCTGCGCATCCTGGCAACGGCGCGGCAAGAGGCGGATACATCCCTGCGTCGATTGACGCGGCAGGGGGTAACGTTTGATGCGGTGCCGGTGCTCCCTGTCTCCCCACGTCGGGCGCAAGCGCTGGCGCAAAGCTTAACCGATGCGCAGCTTGCCCTGCGTGCGGCCGAGCAGGCTGAAATCGCCGCGGCCGACCGGCTTGCACAGGCCGAAACACAGCGCAGCGTTGCCGCAACGCCTGACTTGGTAAGCGATGATGCCGCCGCCCGTGGCCGCCAGAAGCGGGATGCGCTTTGGGCGGTGCATAAAGAAGTGTTGGATGGGACCTCGGCCACGGCTTTTGAAGCCGCGATGCAGGCGGATGACGCGCAAACCTCTCTGCGTGCCGGCCAAAGTCAGTCTCTTGCGGAAATGCGGCAAGCAGAACGCAGGGTGATAGAGACCGGCGAGGCCCATGCAGCTGCCGCAGCTCAACGCGATAGGGCAGAGGCCGCACATCAAAAGCTGACGGCCGAGCTGAGGTCGCATCTACAGTCAATCGGCTTGCCTGAAACCCTCTCGGCTGAGGAGTTGTTAGACTGGCTGCGCGATGCTGAAACGGCGCAAAGTGCAGCAGAAAAGTGCGAGACGATTGCGCAGAGCCATGCCGCGCTTTTGCGCGACGCCGACCAGATGCGCGACGATCTTGCCGCCCGTCTACACGCTGGGGAAGCCTCCTTGCGGACGGTTGTGCAAATGGCCAAGGCGCAGATCACCGCGTTGCACGCACATCAGAACGCCCAAAAGCTGGCGCAAGCCACTATGAGGCACGCCAGCACCGAAGCGGCGCGCCGCGCGGCCGCGTCTGAAAAAGCGCAAGCCGCGGTCGCCGACGCGCTGGACCACTGGCGCAGCTGCGTCGCTGAACATCTGCCCGCGCTTGATGCAGATGTGGATACATGGAACGGTCTGACCGGATTGCGCAGTCTGCGCGAGGTCAACGCTCGGATGGTGGGCGTCCAGCGACAGATTGCGGGCATCAAGCTTGATCGCGCAGCTTTCATTGAACGGCTGGATGCATTGGATGGCGGTGCTACCGCACAAGAACAGCCGTTGATCCGCTATGCCGCATTGCAAACAGCGGTGACGGCGGCCCGTCAGGCAGAAACCCGTCGCCGTGATCTGGCCGCACGGACAGCGGATGCGGAAGAGGCAGTGCAGGAGGCACAGCGCGAGATCGCCGTGCTTGACGATCAGGCTCATCTTCTGGCGCGCGCGTTTGATAGTATGATCGACACCTCGACGCTGGATGCCTTGCGCCGCGCGACCGCGACCGCGCAGCAAGCTATTGCATTGCGCCACCAAAGCGCCGATGTCCTGAGCCGGATACGCGCGGCGCTTAATGTCGGCACCTGGGGGCAGGCGCATGATATATTGGCAGCCACCCCGATAGAGCAGGCCAAGGCGGAGGTTGCGGATCTTGCCGGCGATCTGTCGCGGCTCGAAACTGAGCTGGATGGCGCGATTGCAACCCGGGCCCGCGCGCAGGCCGCATTGGACGCGGTGGGCGGGGATGGCGATATTGCAGCACTGACCTCGCGAAAGCGTACAGTAGAAGAACAGATGCAGGCCGTACTGCTGCGCTATCTCACAGGACGCTTTGGTCACACGCTGGCCGAGGAAGCGATCCGCCGCTACCGAGACACCCATCGCAGTAGTATGCTAGCCGCCACCGAGCAGGCGTTCAGCGATCTTACCCAAGGCGCATATCGCGCACTCACGACGCAGCCTGGCCCGCAGGGCGATGTCTTGATGGCGGTTCAGGCAGATGACGGCGTATCTAAAGAAGCGGCCGCCATGTCAAAGGGCACGCGGTTCCAGCTGTATCTTGCTTTGCGGGCAGCGGCATACGAGCAGATGGCGTCTACTGGAACGGTGCTGCCGTTCTTCTGTGATGATGTGTTCGAAACCTTCGACGAGGACCGTACCCGCGCTGCATGCCGATTAATGCAGCGGGTCGGAAAAAAAGGGCAGGCTATATACCTGACCCACCACCAGCATGTGGTCGACCTCGCGAAAGAAGCGTGCGGAACGGATGTGACGGTTCACGCGTTATAGGTCGCGAACGGATTCACGACGTTTTGGCGGAGCGAGTCGGCGATTCCTCGGGTAAATGCAACTTCAGGTGGTGGGTTGACGGCGAAAGGCGCGTTTTTGGCGTAGCTAGAGCTCTAGAACTGGTCGGCCCTGAAAATATCCTAGGCCCGAAAGGCCAATAAAACAGGCGTTTGTGAAGGTTTTTTGACGAAAATGCGAAAATCCTAAAAAAGGGGTTGCGGGTATTTGGAACAAACCTTAGAACGCCCCTTACCGGAGACGCAGACAAGCAGACACGGGGCGCTAGACGGGGACGACGAGCTGAGGTTCGGAGCTTACGTAGCGGGGAAATTCAGAGGTAATAGAGGCGGGGCGCGCTGAAAGTTTTACGGCGCATCTTGGTTTCTTTTGTCTCAACGCTCTTTGAAAATTTGATATCTGAAGAGATATGTGGGCGGTTTGGTTCATTCGATGGATCAACCTCTTCATATCGCGCCGATAGCGACGCACTTATGTGTTTAGCGATTATTCGGTGTCAGCTTCACTGTTTGGACGGCTTTTCGTTACTTTGGTAACTTTAAG
>NZ_FNJD01000004.1 GCF_900103185.1 Sulfitobacter litoralis | reverse complement strand
ACAGCGATAGGCAGTTCGCCGTCTTGCCCCTTCAATCTCTTGGCGGATGACCCGTTGCGACGGTTGGTCTGATCAGGCGGGGCATCCTTGCCGTCTTCATAGCCCAAATGTGACGTCAACTCAGCACCGAGCATTCGCTCCATCAGCTTGATCTTGAGCTCTTTCATTAGACCGGCATCGCCAAGCAGGTCTTCAGGCCGCTCGCAGCCCTTCAGTAGTTCGTCCAGCAGTTCCTCGGATATGGTCATCGTCCTTGCTCCTCTCAGGAAGCATGGACCAGATCGCAATTACACAGAAGATCGGACACTCTCCTTCGGGGGCGCTTTTTTCGTACCTTCTAACGTCTGAAGTCTGAAAATAAAAAAGCCGCCCCTCATTATAAGGGGCGGCTTTAAGATGTTAAAAAGTAGTCTTACGCTTCGGGGGAGATGATTTCGCCGTCTACTGTTTCATCGCCCTGATCTGCGATCCAAGCAACGCTTACCACGACTTCGCCGCGGCCGGTGTCAAAGACTTTGACGCCGCCAGCGCTCCGCGAGCGGAAGGAAATGCCTTCTACTGGGACGCGAATCGATTGCCCTTTGGACGTAGCGAGCATGATCTGGTCATCTAGTTCGACCGGGAACGAAGCGACGATCTCACCGCCGCGCATTGCCTTGTCCATCGCCGTCACACCCAGACCGCCACGCCCGCGGACGGGGTAATCGTGGCTGGAGGACAGCTTGCCCGCGCCTTTTTCTGTGATCGTCAGAAGAAGATTCTCTGCCGCAGACATTTCTGCATAGCGTTCCTGCGAGAAGTTTGGATCGGCGGGTGCTTCGTCCTCGTCGTTTTCCGCATCATCAACAAGACCCGCCATCGCACGGCGCATCTTGAGGTAGGCCGTGCGCTCTTCCGAGGTCGCGTCGAAGTGGCGAATAATCGACATCGATACGACTTTATCGTCCCCGTTCAGCTTGATGCCACGCACCCCGACAGAGGCGCGGCTGTTGAACACGCGCACATCGGTGGCGGGAAAGCGGATGGCGCGGCCCGAGTTGGTCACCAGCATGACGTCATCGTCATTAGAGGCGATGCGTGCGTTGATCAGGGTCGTCTCGGCGTGATCGTCCTCGAACTTCATGGCAATCTTGCCATTACGCATAACGTTTGTGAAATCTGAAAGCTTGTTCCGACGAACAGTACCGGCAGAGGTCGCAAAGACCACCTGCAAATCGTCCCAATCTTTTTCGTCGCGGTCCACGGGCATAATCGCCGCAATGGACACGCCGGTCGGGATCGGCAGGATGTTAACGATCGCCTTACCTTTCGACGTGCGCCCGCCTTGGGGCAAGCGCCAGGTTTTGAGCTTGTAGACCATGCCGTCTGTCGTAAAGAACAGTAGTTGCGTGTGGGTATTAGCAACAAAAAGGGTGGTTACCACGTCCTCTTCTTTGGTTTGCATACCCGAAACACCTTTGCCGCCGCGACGTTGGCTGCGGAAGTCGACCAACGGGGTGCGTTTGATGTAGCCGCCCGAAGTTACGGTCACGACCATGTCTTCGCGTGCGATAAGATCTTCGTCGTCCATGTCGCCGGACCAATCGACAATCTCTGTGCGGCGCGGAACGGCAAATAGGTCTTTTACCTCGGCCAACTCGTCCGAGATGATGCCCATGATACGTTCACGGCTGCCCAGAATCTCGAGGTATTCCTTGATCTTCTTGGCCAGTTCTTCCAGCTCGTCGGTGACTTCTTTGACGCCGATCTGGGTCAGGCGCTGCAGGCGGAGCTCAAGAATGGCACGGGCCTGTGTTTCAGACAGGTTATAGGTCCCATCTTCATTGGCCGTATGTGTCGGATCGTCGATCAGTGCGATATACTGCAAGATCTGCTCTGCAGGCCAGCGACGGGTCATCAGCTTTTCGCGCGCCTCGGCGGCATCCGCCGAGGAACGGATGGTCGCCACGACCTCATCGATATTGGTGACCGCGACGGCCAGACCGCACAGGATGTGGCTGCGTTCACGCGCTTTGCGAAGCAGATAAGCCGTGCGGCGGGCGACAACATCTTCGCGGAAATCAATGAAAGATGTCAGGAACTTGCGCAGGGTAAGCTGCTCTGGCCGCCCACCGTTCAGCGCCAGCATGTTACAACCGAAATAGGTTTGCATCGGTGTGAAACGATAGAGCTGGTTCATCACCACTTCGGCGGTGGCATCGCGCTTCAGCTCGATTACGACGCGCACACCGTTCCGGTCCGATTCATCCTGAACATGGGCGATGCCGTCGATCTTTTTCTCGCGCACCTGTTCGGCGATTTTTTCGATCATCGTGGACTTGTTCACCTGATAGCAAATCTCGTCGATGACGATGGCAAACCGGTCTTTGCGAATTTCTTCGACACGGGTCTTGGCCCGCATAATCACGCTGCCGCGCCCCTCAAGGTAGGCTTTGCGTGCACCGGACCGGCCCAACATGATCCCGCCTGTGGGGAAGTCGGGGCCGGGAATATATTCAATCAGCTCTTCCGATGTCAGATCGGGATTTTCGATCAATGCCTGACAGGCATCGATCACTTCGCCCAGATTGTGCGGCGGAATGTTCGTCGCCATACCAACGGCAATACCGCCAGCGCCATTGACCAGCATGTTCGGAAAACGTGCAGGCAAAACAGTGGGTTCGCGTTCTTTGCCATCGTAGTTGTCGATGAAATTGACGGTCTCCTTGTCCAGATCGCTGGTCATGAACGACGCGACCTTATCAAGGCGCGATTCCGTATAACGCATGGCCGCAGCACTATCGCCGTCCATGGAGCCGAAATTACCTTGACCGTCAATCAGCGGCAGCGACATCGAAAAGTCCTGAGCCATACGCACCAACGCGTCATAGATCGCGCTGTCACCATGCGGGTGGTAGGAGCCCATCACATCGCCCACAGACTTCGCAGACTTACGGTATGATTTATCGTGCGTAATGCCTTTTTCATACATCGAATAGATGATGCGGCGATGAACTGGTTTTAGCCCGTCTCGCAGGTCGGGAATGGCGCGCGAAACGATGACCGACATGGCGTAATCCAGATAGGATGTCCGCATCTCGTGTTCGATAGTGACCGACGGGCCATCGAACACGGGGCGTGCAGCTGGGATTTCGTCATCGTTTTCAGGGGTTTCTGGCGTCTCGTTCACGTAATCTGCCTAGCTCTTGCTGGTTCTATATCTTGCGGTTTCGTATAGCAGATGGGGCATATCGGGTGCAATGCCTGCGGCCTTGACTGGCGGGGATTCACTTGTGCGTCAGGCTAAGTGATTGAAATGTAATGATACTAATTCTGGCGAGATATTTGTTGCGCAACGTCAGTTCCGATAGGCAGCAACAGCGCGTGGGTTTGGGGTTAGGGTGTCGCCAAACAAGGGGGGAATTTACCATGCAACAGATTTTGGTCAATCAAAACGCAATCACTGAAACACGGGCCGTCACAACCCAGGCAGAGCCGCTGGCACCGAGGCAGGCGCGTCTGGCAATCGAAAGCTTTGCGCTCACGTCGAACAATGTCACCTACGCAGCAGCGGGCTTTGACATCGGCTATTGGCAGTTCTTTCCGACGTCCGAGAACGGATGGGGCATTGTGCCGGTCTGGGGCACCGCTAGAGTCGTTGAAAGTCGCACTGACGTGCTAAGCGTCGGCACGCGGCTTTATGGTTTCTATCCGATGGCGTCCGAGCTGGTGATCACCCCTGAAAATGGCTCCGCCGGTTTGGTGGATGCAGCGGCCCATCGGGCAAAGCTTCCGTTGATCTATAATCAATACACCCCCGTCAAAAACGGCCCCGCATCAGAGGACCACTTACGTGCCTTGCTGCAACCTTTGCTGGCTACATCCTATCTGATCTACGATTGGTTGCAGGATAATGACTGTTTCGGTGCCGATCAAATCATCGTGGGCAGTGCTTCGTCCAAAACCGGATTGGGGCTTTGCCGCTATCTGTTCGAGCCCAAAGAGCGTGCCTATCAGATTGTGGGCCTTACCTCTGCCGGGAACCGCGCGTTTGTGAAAGGACTGGGGCATTGCGATACCGTGCTGACCTATGACCAGATTGCCGATCTCGACCACGTGCCGTCCGTCTATGTCGATATGTCCGGCAACAGTACCGTCAAGGCCGAGCTGCATGGCACGTTAAAACACCAGCTTAAACATTCGTCAGCAGTGGGACTAAGCCATTGGAATCAATTCACCCCAACAACACCGCTTGAAGGCCCGAAACCGCAGTTCTTCTTTGCGCCCTCTCAGGTCGCTAAACGTCGGCAGGAATGGGGGCCTGGTAAGATCGAGGCACAGATTACTGCGGCGTGGAAACGTATCGCCGCCAGCGCATCGGACTGGATGGATGTGCAGGTGCATGAAGGCGTCGAAGCCGCAGAAGGGGTCTATGCCGCATTGGCCAAAGGCGAAGCCGACCCCAAAATCGGAGCGGTTATCCGTCCATAGCGCGTCGCGGGCAAGGGGTCAGGCTGAACAGCTTGCCCCGCCCAAGACGCAGAATTTGGCGCAATGGGGGTGGTTCAAGGCGACGTCTTTCTCGGCCTCTTCCAGCGAATGCCCCAGCTCAAACTCTTCGCTATAGGGCAGCAGCGTGCAGGCCAGCACCGCTGGTGTCGCGGCCCCCTTGCGTTTGACCACCATCCGCGAGCTTGAACACATCACCGCGTCGGGGGATTTATCCAGAATACCCCAGCAGGCGGTGGTGATTTCGGGCACTTCGACGGTTTCATCCATTTCGGGGAAAAGGACTGTTATACTAGGGTCTTGCGCGTCGATGTCAAAGCCGTGTTCAGCATAGAAGGCCCCATAGCCGGCGCGGCTGTCTTCATCTGTCGCGCCGAAAACCGAACGCCCTGCGACGGCCATGCGGATACCGTTGTCGCGTAGCCATTTCATACCGGTGACGGTCTTTTCCAGCGCACCAGCACCGCGTTCTGCGTCATGCAAATCGGTCCGGTAATGATCCACTGAAATCCGCAAGGTCAGCTTGTCTGGATAAGCCTCGTTCAGGCGCGCCAGACCGGCCTGCACCGATTTGCGCATCATTGGGCGCATTGCGTTGGTGAGGATCAGCACATCGTATCCGGCTTTAAGCGAGGCTTCGGTGATCTCGATCATCTGCGGGTTCATGAAAGGTTCGCCGCCAGTAAAAGCGATTTCCGTCACTGGCCAGTTCCGCTGCGTGATTTGCCCCAGGTAATCACGCACGTCGTCCGCTGTGATATAAACCAGGGCGTCATTCGTCGGGCTGGATGCGATATAGCAGTTCACGCATTCGATGTTGCACAGGGTGCCGGTATTGAACCACAGGGTTTGCGGGTTTGTCAGGCTTACCGTCGCGCGGGGTTCGCCTTTGGCAGTGACGGCAGGGTCTTGAAACTTACCGATATTTGCGTCGACAACGTCTTTCATAAAGAACCGAGCCTCACCTGATATAATTAACTTTTCTTTGTCTATGCGAATGGTATGCGCAATAAAACCCCGTGTCATTTGGCGCACAGACTTGTGAAATGCGGAAATCTAGGTATGTTTGCGCTAACATTGCATCTCGCTACCCAAAAGTCGTAGCCTCGCGACAAGGAGCATCCACATGGTATCACGCGTCATTCCGGTCGACCCCTTTGATCTGGTGATTTTCGGCGGCACAGGCGATCTGGCCCGCCGCAAGATCCTTCCGGGGTTGTTCCGTCGTTTTTGTGCAGGGCAGATGCCCGAAAATGCCCGTGTCATCGGCGCGGCGCGTACGGAAATGGACCGCGCGGGCTACCAGCAGATGATCCGCGAGGCGATTGCCGAATTCAACGGCGACTTCGAGCACGACAAGGCGCAGCTCGACGGGTTCATTGACCGTCTTGAGTATGTTGCGATTGACGCAAAGGGCGAAGACGGCTGGGCCGAGCTGCAAAAGCTGATGGCAGGAACCGAACGAGTAGAGGCCTATTATTTCTCTGTCTCGCCTGCATTGTTCGGAGATTTGGCCGAGCGTTTGCAACAATGGGGCATGGCCGATGCGCAAAGCCGAATCGTGGTTGAAAAACCGTTCGGTCGCGACCTCAAGACCGCGCAGGCGCTCAACGCCACGCTCGCCAAGTATTTCGACGAAAGCCAGATCTACCGGATCGACCACTATCTGGGCAAAGAGACGGTGCAAAACCTGATGGCCGTGCGTTTTGGCAACATGCTGTTTGAACCCTTGTGGAACAGCCAATACGTCGACCACATCCAGATCACCGTGGCCGAAACCGTTGGCGTCGGGGGTAGGGGTGAATACTATGACAAGTCGGGTGCCATGCGCGACATGGTGCAAAATCACCTGATGCAACTGTTGTGTTTGATTGCGATGGAACCCCCCGCGCGGTTTGATCCCGACGCGGTGCGCGATGAAAAGCTCAAGGTGATCCGTGCGCTGGACCCCGTGCTGCCACATCATATTGCCCGTGGACAGTATCAGGCAGAGCCATGCAACGAGGCCGAACAACCGGGGTACCGTACCGCCGTTGGTGATCCGCGCTCGCGCACCGAAAGCTTTGTCGCGCTGAAAACCCACATCAGCAACTGGCGATGGGCTGGGACGCCCTTCTATCTGCGCACCGGGAAACGCATGGCCGCGCGCTCGTCCGAGATTACAGTCGTGTTCAAGGAAACCCCGCATTCGATTTTCACCGAAGATGCGGGTCGTCATCGTAACGTCCTGTCGATCCGACTGCAGCCGAACGAAGGCATTACCCTTGGCGTGACGATCAAGGAACCGGGCCCGGGCGGTATGCGTTTGGTCGACGTGCCTTTGGATATGACATTTGCCGACGCATTGGGCCCTGATGGGTCGGAACAGGTCGATGCCTATGAACGACTGATCATGGATGTCATCCGTGGCAACCAGACCCTGTTCATGCGCGGCGACGAGGTGGAGGCCGCATGGGCCTGGACCGACCCGATCATTCAAGGCTGGGAAGCACGCAACGATGTGCCCAAACCCTATGACAGCGGGTCTGATGGTCCGACAGATGCCAACGAACTGATGCGCCGTGACCAGCGGCAATGGCGGGAGTACTCTGCATGAAGTTGATCGAATATGCCGACCGCGAAGTCCTTGCGATGGACCTCGCTAATCTGATCGCGGGAGAGCTGAAAAATGCGCTCCTGTCCCATGACACTGTTAGCTTTGCCGTGCCTGGCGGGACAACACCGGGGCCAATCTTTGACAGCCTCAGCGGGGCCAATCTGGACTGGTCGCGCGTGCAGGTTATGCTGGGGGATGAACGCTGGGTCGCGCCTGATCACGAGATGTCGAACGCACGGCTTTTACGCAACCGCTTGCTGGTCGGGCGTGCGGCGCAGGCGGGCTTTACGCCGTTCTATGTGGACGGGCTGACCTCGGCCGAGGCGGCAGAAACGCTGTCACCGCAAATCGAATCCAAGCTGCCGTTGTCGGTGCTGTTGCTCGGAATGGGCACGGATATGCACACCGCATCGCTTTTCCCCGGCTCCAATGGGCTGGAGGCCGCGATGGCCGTGGACGCACCGGCGCTCTGTCCGATTAATGTCGACGGGCAGGATTTCGGGCGCATCACCCTATCGCGTCGGGTGCTCGAGGGCGCGATGTCAAAGCATCTTGTGATTTTTGGCGATGAAAAACGCGTAGCGGTGGAGCGGGCGCAAAGCCTGCCGGCCCTAGAGGCCCCCATCGGCGCAGTATTGAACGAGGCGACAGTACATTGGGCACCATGAATTCCTTTGATGATTTGCGCCAGATACAGGCGGCGGTGAAAGACCGCTCTATCTTGTCCTTGTTCGACACAGCCGATCGCGCTCAGACGTTCAGCGCGCAGACCGGCGACATGTTGTTCGACTTTTCCAAAACCAACCTCGACCGCGCCACAATGGATGCGCTGATCGGGTTGATTGATGCCGCCGATGTGCCAGCGCGTCGTGATGCGATGTTCGCTGGCGACAAAATAAACGAGACCGAAGACCGTGCAGTGCTGCACACCGCGCTTCGCAATCTCGACGGCGGGCCAGTGATGGTAGACGGGGAAGATGTGATGCCGGGCATCCATCACACGCTCGACCGGATGCGTGATTTCGCCGACAAAATCCGCAGCAGCAAAATCACCGATGTGGTCAATATCGGTATTGGGGGCTCTGATCTGGGGCCTGCGATGGCTGTACAGGCGCTGTCGCCCTATCATGACGGACCGCGCTGCCATTTTGTATCGAACGTCGACGGGGCACATATTTCGGATACGCTGCGAGGACTTAACGCGAAAACCACATTGGTGATCGTCGCTTCCAAGACCTTTACCACGATAGAGACAATGACAAACGCTCGCACCGCGCGCGCATGGATGACGGATAATGACGGCGACCCCGCGATACAGTTTGCAGCCCTTAGCACGGCGCAGGACAAAACGTCCGATTTCGGGATCGATGCGGATCAGGTATTTGGTTTCGAAGACTGGGTCGGCGGACGATACTCTGTCTGGGGGCCCATTGGCCTCTCGCTGATGATCGCCATCGGCCCGCGTGCATTTGATGCGTTTTTGCGGGGGGGGCAGGCGATGGACCGTCACTTCTGCGCCGCCGCCCCCCACGAAAACATGCCGATGCTGCTGGCTTTGGTCGGCATCTGGCACAATCAGATCTGCGGCTATGCCACCCGCGCCGTGCTGCCTTATGACCAGCGTCTGGGGCAATTGCCCGACTATCTGCAACAGCTCGAAATGGAATCAAACGGCAAGTCCACGCTGATGGACGGCCCGACTGCGCCTTATAGCACAGGACCCGTCGTCTGGGGTGCAGCCGGCACCAATGGGCAGCACGCATTCTATCAACTGATCCACCAGGGCACCCGCGTCATTCCTTGCGAATTCCTGATCGCAGCCAATGGGCACGAGCCGGACCTGACGCACCACCACAAGCTGCTGATCGCAAACTGCCTTGCGCAATCCGAAGCTTTGATGCGCGGGCGATCCCTGCAAGAAGCGTCTGAGCTGATGGCTGCGAAAGGCCTGACCGGGGCCGAGCTTGACCGGCAAGCCCGCCACCGCGTGTTTTCCGGGAACCGTCCGTCAACGACGCTGACCTATCCGCTGCTCGACCCTTTCGCATTGGGCCAGATCATTGCGCTTTACGAACACCGCGTCTTCATCGAGGGCAGCATTCTGGGGATCAACTCTTTCGATCAATGGGGGGTGGAACTGGGCAAGGAATTGGCAACGTCGCTCCAGCCGATCGTCAATGGCGAGGCATCTGCCACAGATAAAGACGGCTCAACCGCGGCACTGGTCGCCTTTATCGCAAAACACGCTGACTGAGGATCGCAGCTTCATTTTGCCGAATAAACTCCGGGGAGTGTGAGGGGCAGCGCCCCTCATCCCTAGCCGCACGTATGACGCTGAATATTACCCATTAACCTTAATGTCGTAGGTCACCCAGCTCGTGCGGGTCGCCAGCTTGTCATACACGCCGCGGCCACGATAGTTGTCGTCTGCCGTGATCCAACGCACGGTACCCCACCCTTTTTGCTGCGCCACCGCCTCTACCGCTTTGATCAGCGATTGGGCGGCACCGGTGCCACGCGCCTGAGGGCTGACAAACAGGTCGTCCAGAAAACAGTTCGTCATCGCGCGCAGCTGACTGACAAACGAGCGATAGTGGGTGAAGCCAACGATGGTGCCTTTCTCATCCTGCGCCACGATGCACTTGCTACCGTGATCTGCGTCCATCAGCCAGCCATAGACGGTCTCGCGCATTTTGGCGGTCTGATCGACCTTGTAAAAGGCGGCATATCCGGCAAAGAGATCTTCCCAAGCGCTGCGATCCGCGGCTTTCATAGGGCGGGTAGAGATGGTCATATCATGTGGTCCTCTTCTCGGGTTAGCCCGCAACGGTTACCCTTCGGGACGGGCGTCTTCCGTCTGCTCAAAATACTGCTTTAAACGGTCGGGCAGGGGATATCGGCCAGCGCCGTCCCGCTCTAGCAGCACCAGTATACATTCAAAGGTCGCGCGCAGCTCGTTGCCGACCCAGACCTCCTGCGCCAGCGCGTAAGAGGTGTTGCGAAAGCTGGTACAGCGACAGGTCACGATGTAATTCTCACGCTCCAGCATCTCTTGCACATAGCGGATCGACCCTGATCGGATTACCACGCGCGGACCGGGGCTATCGATTAGCCCACGTTCGACCAACGACTGTGTGTACCGGATCCGCAACCGTTCGAACCATTCGAAATAGACGGTATTGTTGACGTGGTTATTTGTGTCCAAATCAGAGAACCGGACCTGATCTGCCATGGCCAGCGGCTGGGGCGTGGACATACCGGCGGCACGCTGTTGTTCGGGGGAAAGCGGGGTATGGTAAATGACTGTCATAAAACCCTGCGTAAGCAGCAATGAGCGCGCTTGCAAGACCGGGGTGATTTGTCCATTTTGCACCCAACGAACAAATGGGAGGATACGCCATGCTTGGCCAAATGATGAATAAGCCACTGCTGATTTCGAGCTTGATCGAACACGCACAACGTTTCCACAGCGAGACAGAAATCGTTTCGGTCAAGACCACCGGCGGGCTGGAACAGACCTCGTGGGGGCAGGTTGCGCGCAATGCCCGTGCGCTTGCGTCGGCGCTGACCAATCTGGGTCTGGACCCGCAAGCCCGTTGCGGCACCATCGCTTGGAACAACCGTCGCCACCTTGAAATCTACTTTGGCGCATCGGGCGGTGGCTTTGTCTGTCACACCATCAACCCGCGTCTGTTCCCCGAACAGCTGGTCTATATCCTGAACCACGCCGAAGATAAGGTGCTGTTCATCGATAAGACCTTCGTGCCCCTGATTGCAGGCATTCAAGACAAGCTTGAGCATCTCGAACATGTCGTTCTGATGGAAGGCACCGACGAAGAGGCCGCCGCGCAACTGCCCGGCATCAAGTTCTATGACGATTTTATCGCCAGCGGCGACCCCGAGTTTATCTGGCCCGATCTGGACGAGAACACCGCATCGAGCCTGTGCTACACCTCTGGTACCACCGGCAACCCCAAGGGCGTTCTGTATTCGCACCGCTCTACCGTGCTGCACAGCTTTGGCATCAACTTGGCCGACAGCATCGCGATCACCGCGAAAGACGTGGTTCTGCCCGTTGTGCCCATGTTCCACGTCAACGCTTGGGGCGCGCCCTATGCCTGCGCGATGGTCGGTGCCGCGATGGTGATGCCCGGCCCGGGTCTGGATGGCCCGTCGCTGGTAAAGCTGATTGATGAGAACCACGTATCGCTCGCGCTTGGCGTGCCGACCATTTGGCTGGGCCTGCTGAAGGAAGCAGCCAAGATCGGCAGCACGCTTGAAAGCTTGCAGCGTACGGTCGTCGGTGGGTCAGCCTGCCCGCCGTCGATGATGACGACCTTCCGTGAGAAATACGGGGTAGAGACGATCCACGCGTGGGGCATGACAGAAATGTCGCCCGTAGGCAGCATCAACCAGCTGCTGGCCAAACACAGCAAGCTGCCCGCAGCAGAGCAGAACAAGCTACGCGAAAACCAAGGCCGTCCGGTTTACGGCGTTGATCTCGAAATTCTTGATGACGACGGCAATCCTGTTGCTCATGATGGCGTGACGCAGGGTGATTTGGTCACCAAAGGGTACTGGATCCTTGATAGCTATTTCCGCAAGACACGCAGCGAGACGTTGAACAAGGACGGTTGGTTTGACACGGGCGACGTGGCGACAATGGATGCTGACGGCTACGTCACAATCCGTGACCGATCCAAGGACATCATCAAGTCGGGTGGGGAGTGGATCAGCTCTGTCGAGCTGGAAAACATCGCGATCGCTCACCCCCAGATCGCCGACGCTGCGGTCATCGGGGCGCGCCACGAGAAATGGGACGAACGCCCTATCCTGATTGCCGTGAAGGCTGAAGGTCAGGACCCGAGCGAGGCGGATGTCTTGTCGATTTTCGAGGATAAGATCGCTAAGTGGCAGATCCCCGACTGCGTCGTCTTCACCGAAGCGTTGCCACGGAACGCAACCGGTAAAGTGCTCAAGCGCGATCTGCGCGAAAGCTTTGGCGAAGTGTTGATAAACGGCTAAGTAAAGCCAACACTGGGGCAGGTTTGCTGCGCCGGTGTTCAGCCCTATTTCTGTCCCATCTGCGAAATATCAACGGGGCAGAGTGTTCATATACGGTCTTACATGGCGCGGCCAATGTCAGACGTAGGTTTGTCGCCTACATCTGCACCGCGTGCAGACCTTTTGGGGCATGGTCGTGCTGTCACGCCATTTGTGAAAGTTGAGTTTGCACGGCACGCGTGAAAGCGTCCGAACGAGCTTCGAAATCATGTGTCACCTGAGATGTTTGCCAATCAATAATGGCAAAAAATTAAAATGGGTAATCGTAAATACTTACTAGTTATCTCGATATTAATGCAATTTAAAGGCGCATTGTCCAGAGGGCGTTATGCTTTAGCGTTAACTTTTAACGCCGCGGCGGTTGATAGGTTGGGTTAATAGCTTACCTGCAGGCTGAAGCTGGTCAGGCTCTTTCGTACTCAACATCAAGGGCCTACGCGCTGCGCTCCTCCTGAAAGAAAACCTTCCATTGCCCATATAAAGGCCGCGGAGTAGGGGATCCACTACGCGGCCTTCTTTACCTAAGTTTGAATTTTCCGGCTTCGCAACTGTCACCCGCGTCCGCGATAAGGCGGCACACCTTGGTCCGGGATCCAGACATTTTTCGGCGTTTCGCCGGTCTGCCAGAATACGTCGATGGGAATGCCGCCGCGTGGGTACCAATAGCCACCGATGCGCAGCCAGCGCGGCGATAGCAGTCCGACCAGGCGGCGACCGATCGAGACGGTGCAATCTTCGTGAAATGCACCGTGGTTGCGGAACGCGCCCAGATACAGCTTGAGCGATTTGGACTCGACCAGATACTGATCCGGTACGTAGTCGATCACCAGATGCGCAAAGTCGGGCTGGCCGGTCATCGGGCAAAGCGACGTAAATTCGGGCGCGGTAAAGCGGACGCAATAATCAACGTCAGCTTGCGGGTTTGACACCTTTTCCAACATCGCTTCTTCCGGTGACGCGGGAAGCTCGGTCTTCCCGCCAAGCTGCTGCAAATCGCTATAAATCGTTTCCATAAAGTCTCCTGAGGCGGGTCAGACCCCGCGTTTGTTGCCCCAAAGCAGTACATGTAGCTGCGGCAGAAGGCGCGGGGTGAACCAGCGGTCGGCCATGGTTTTATCAACCAGCCAAAGTAGTTTATCCGCCAATATCTGCGGATCGACGGCGACGTTGGGGTCTACCTCATCGTTGCCCGGTTGCAGATAGAGTGGCATCTTGGGATAGCGTGCGGCGGCGTCGCGGGCCCATTGATAGTCGGCGTCATCGAAGATCACGATCTTCATCACCACTTGGCCTGCGGTTTCACCTGCGACGACACACCGATCGAACGCGGCCCAGTCAACGGTTTCACTGCTCGACGGCGGCTTGGGGCTCAGCACAAGGCAATCCAGCTGGGCGAACCACGGCTTCGCGATGGAACCTTGCGTCTCGCAAGCAAAACGATAGCCGGCGGCCTGACCCAATTGGATCAGCGGGGCAAAGTCCTGAATGGCGGGATTGCCGCCCGACAGCGACACGGTTAACGGCGCGTCTCCTGATAGGCGCTGCACCTCCTGCCAGACCGCATCAGAGGACATCGCGGCCCAATCGTGGCGAAACGCGGGGTCAACCGCATGCATGCTATCGCACCACGCGCAGCGATAATCACATCCGCCAGTGCGCACGAAGACAGTGGGCTCACCAATCAGCGCGCCTTCGCCCTGAATGGTGGGGCCGAAAATTTCGGCGATGCGCAGTTGGCTCATGGGCGGTACTCTGCCCAGGTTTTGGGCGTTTCGCTGACCTTGACGGCTGTGGTTTCAGGCCAACGGCCCGCACACCATTCATACAGATGCCGTGCCATGTTTTCGCCGGTGGATGCGAAATCGAGCACGTCGTTCAGATGGCGGTGATCGAATGTCTCGTCGATATAAGTCTTGAACGGCTTCAGTTCGCCGTAGTCGCGGACAAAACCATCAACGTTCAGTTCTTCGGCCCGAAGTTCGACCACCACGACATAGTTATGCCCGTGCAGGCGGGCACATTGATGATCCTCGGGCAGATGTGAAAGCTGGTGGGAGGCGGAAAAGTGAAACTCTTTGGTGATTGTGAACATCAGGCGAGGATGCTGCGTTTGATAGCCTCTGCCCAGAAGTCAGGGTCTTCGTATTGTGTGGGGTCGGTCACGCCTGCAAGGTCGAACGCCTCGCGCCGTTCCACGCACGTGCCGCACCGCCCGCAGTGATGCGCCCCGCCTTTATAGCACGACCATGTCTCTGCAAAGGGGGTGTTGTGGCGCTGCCCTTCAGTCACGATATCGGCCTTGGTCCGGTGGACGAACGGCGTATACAGCGATACGTCTGCATAGCCATCCAGAGCCATATATTGCATGAACTCAAACGCTTGGGTGAAATCGGGGCGACAGTCGGGATAGATAAAGTGATCACCCCCATGCACCGCGGTTGCGACGGCCTGATCCCCGCGTGCCGCCGCGATCCCGTAAGCGACCGACAGCATGATTGCGTTGCGGTTGGGCACAACGGTGACGCGCATGGTATCTTCGGCGTAATGCCCGTCGGGTACGGCAATATCATCGGTCAACGCCGAGCCCGTCAATGCGGCCCCAATGCCGCGCATGTCGATGATATCATGGGGGACGCCAAGACGCGTTGCACATAGTGCCGCGTAATCCAGCTCTTTGCGGTGCCGCTGGCCATAGTCGAAAGACACTAGGCCCGTCAGCTTGCGTTGCGCCGACACCATATGAGCAAGCGACACAGAATCTAATCCGCCGGAGCAGACAACAATCGTTTTCATATCTTAACCCTTGTTTTGATACCCGGGTAGGCTGCGACCGGGAAGGCGCCTGATAAACGAGGTGACCAAAGATGCCAAGGGGGGCAGCTGTCACAAATTCCTTAGATGCAACAGGTCGGGACAGCTCTACGTAGAAACGCCGCCAGAGTAGAAAACTCTGGCGGCGTTACGGTGCAGATGCGCTAGCGGGTGGGAGGAAACCGCAAAAAACGCGTGAGGCTTAGGCCGATTGCATCAATAGCGCTTTGTTTTTCCACTCAGGGTCGGACACCGCTTTGACCAACGCCGCTGCCACATCGCCACGCGCCGCTTTCGCTTTTGCGTCCACGTCGTCACCAAAAATCATGTTGCGGTTACCCGCATCGTCCGTCAGCGCGACGGGGCGCAGTATGGCGTATTCCATGCCTGAATTCTGCAAGTGCACATCAGCGTCGTGTTTTGCTTGCAGGTAATGCGCAAGTTCGCTGTCGGGGTCGGGGGTATCCGCACCGACACTGCTTAGCATTACAAAGCGCGAGACATCCGACCTGGCGGCAATATCGATAAGATCTTTGGCACCGTCACGGTCAACCTTATCGGTCATCTCTGGCCCAGATGATCCGCCGGACCCTGCGGCAAAGATCACGGCGTCACAGCCTTCGCAGGCGTCGGAGGTCAGGTTGGTCAGATCGCCTTTGCGCAGCACCACATCGGAGGCAAGCGCGCTGGTGTCAGAAGAATCCCGGACCAGTGCGATTGGCGTGTGCCCCTGCTCTCGCAGTTGTTCGGTGACACGGATGCCGGTTTTGCCGGTCGCGCCGGCAACAAGAATGTTCATTGAAATGGTCCTTTTCAGCTGAGTCGCTGTAGAAAGGTCCCCTGTGCACAAGCCGCGCGCAGGGGACGATATCTTATAGAAGCGACAAGAGTTTATGCGCCGCTTCCTCGGAGGACGCGGGGTTCTGTCCGGTAACCAGCTTGCCATCGGTCACAACAAAGGATGCCCAGTCGTCACCCTTCTTATAGGTGCCGCCATTGGATTTAAGCATATCCTCGACAAGGAAAGGCACAACGTCCGTCAGGCCCACGGCCTCTTCTTCGGTGTTGGTGAAACCGGTGACGGTTTTGCCAGATACCAGCGGTTTGTCGTCCGTACCTTTGGTGTGTTTGAACACCGCGGGCGCATGGCAGACGGCCCCGACGGGGCGGTCGCTGGCGGCAAAGGTTTCGATCAGGTTGATGCTGGCCTTGTCTTCGGCCAGATCCCACAGCGGGCCGTGACCGCCGGGGTAGAAGATCGCGTCGTAACCGTCAGCCGATACGTCTGACAGCACTTTGGTGTTGGCCAGTTCTTTTTGCGCAGCATCGTCGCCCTTGAACCGTTTTGTCGCTTCGGTCTGCGCATCATCTGCATCGCTGGACGGATCAAGTGGCGGCTGCCCGCCCTTGGGCGATGCCAATGTGACTTCTGCGCCTGCATCTTTGAACACGTAGTAGGGGGCCGCGAACTCTTCGAGCCAGAAACCGGTTTTGTTACCAGTGTCGCCCAGCTTGTCGTGGGAGGTGAGTACCATGAGAATTTTCATGTTTATGGGCCTTTCATTTCATTTCGCCATACCGATCGGGGCGTCATGGGTGACACCGCAATATCGACCGCGTAGACCGAATAACGATTGGGGCGCGCGGGTTGTTCCCAACCCTATCTGACGTTTTTGTGACTTGCGCAGGCACGGGCGCAGCAACAGGCGAAGCACACTGGCATCGCGAGGGCAAAGCGACTAAACCCGCGGTAGTTTTTGCGGGGGAGTTTCGCCGGATGCACAAGATCGAAATAGCAGAGCGGCCGCATTGGCGCGACCATGCGAAAGAGGTCGGCTTTAGCTTTGCGGATATGCACGGCGAACCCTATTGGGATGAAACATCCGCCTATGCGTTTTCGCTCGACCAGATCGAGAATGACATTGAAGACCCCGCAACTGCGCTGCACAGCATGTGCCGCGAGGCGGTGGATCATATTCTAGCCAGCGAAGAGCTGCTGGACAGGCTTGCGATCCCAGAAGGTCACCGCGACCTCGTCGCCGACAGCTGGAAACGGGCTGATCCCGAAATCTATGGCCGTTTTGATCTGGCCTATGACGGGCAGGGGCCTGCCAAGCTGTTAGAATACAACGCCGACACACCCACGTCGCTCTATGAAAGTGCCGCGTTCCAGTGGCAGTGGCTGGAGGACCATCTTGAGGCAGGCACGCTGCCCGAAGGGGCCGACCAGTTCAACGGTATCCACGAAGCCTTGGTCGCACGGTTTGCGGATGTGTTCGAACCCGACAGCGATCTTCATTTCACGGCGGTCGCGGGCAATCCCGAAGACTACGGCACCGTCGAAGCGATGGGATGGGCCGCCCGAGAAGCGGGGCTTGGGGCACATTATTTCGACCTAGATAAAATTGCACTAAGCGATGACGGGCAGTTTCTGGATGACGAAGACCGCCGGATCGCCGTGTTGTTCAAGCTCTACCCGTGGGAAGACCTGTTGCGCGATGACTATGCCGACCACATCGCCGGATCGGGCTGTCTGTTTCTTGAACCCGCGTGGAAAGCGCTGCTGTCTAACAAGGGTCTGCTACCCGTGCTGTGGGAGATGTTCGAGGATCATCCGAACCTGCTGCCGGCGTTCTTTGAGCAGGACGTGGGCGAAGCGATGGCGGGGCGCGGGTCTGTCACAGGGCGTGCGGCCGATGCCTTTGACCGTGCGCGGGCAGGGCTCGCGCGGGCCCATGTGCGCAAACCGATCCTGTCGCGCGAGGGCGCATCGGTCGAGATTGTGAAATCCGGCCAGATCATAGAAAGCGCCAGCAACACAGACTACGCCGAACATCCGCGTATTCTTCAGGCCTATGCGCCATTGCCGACATTTGACGGGATGCGTCCGGTTGTCGGCGCTTGGATCATCGGGCAAGAATGTGTCGGGATCGGCCTGCGTGAGGATCGCACTCGGATCACGCAGGACCTGTCCCGTTTCAAACCCCATTACATTGCACCATATTCCGGTTAGCATCGTTCCCCAATCGCCGAACCACAGCAGAAAGCAGATCATCATGACAAAACGGTCAAAACGCGTCGCAATCGCGATCATCGGCGCCACCGCCTTTACTCTGGCCGGCTGCCGCGACGAAAAGATTGATGCCGCAGCGTTCCCTGACGTGCAAAGCTGCAAGAACGAGGCGTCGTTTGGCGGCACGTTCACCGGTGCCGATTGCGAGACAGCCTTTGCCGAAGCCGAGACACTGCACGTTGAATCAGCCCCCCGCTATAACAGCGTCGAAGTTTGCGAAGAGCAGCACGGTGTGGGGGCTTGCGGGTCAGAGGCGCAGCAGACCCAAGGCGGGTCGGGCGGTATTTTTATGCCGTTGCTAGCGGGCTATCTGATCGGGAACATGCTTGGCGGACGCTCGGGCATGGCTGCCAGCCAACCGATGTATAAGACGGCGGATGGCAAGTTCACCAACGCGGCGCGCACCAGCACCTACTCCAGCAACAAAGGCGCGGCAAAGCTCAGCACTTCGCAGTTCACCCGCCCCGCGACAACCGCAGGCAAAACGCCCATGACCCGTGCCACCGCGAAATCGCGCGGCGGTTTTGGCAAGGGAGCCAGCGGTCGAACGGGCTTTGGCGGCTAGGGCGCGGGCATAGCTAGTCCGGCGTGATTGGATATGCCGACGCCAAGGCGATCTTTCCTGTGCAGTTAGCATGCTGACGGTTCAGGTGCTGCCTAGCGCGTCCTGTCCAGCGTCGGGTGCGCTGTTGCTTAGTTAGGCATTGGGCGCGTTAGGAAGAGAGTGCGGGGTTTACCCCGAGTTAACAGGTGCAGCATGGCGGCAACACACGGCCGCGAAGGCACTATGCCCAGATAAACTCGATACATTCGCTTGTTTGGTCCCTTAAAATAGGCGTTTGGAAAATCCGCAGCCTAGCTGCGCCCTAGGTGGATGAGCACTTGCCCCGGAGCATGTCGAAAAGGACCCATATTGGCGGCGCGTGGGCGTTGTTCGCATTTTTTAGCGCGACGATCATCATCACCTACGCGGCGGGCCGGATCGATCGGCTTTTATCCGACACATTCACATATGAACTGCGGGCTAAAAGCCACCTCGAAATGCTCGTTATTCGAGAGAACTTTGAACAAATCATCCATGAAAAGATGCTCGCCTTGCGAGAGCTTGCAGTTTTTCTCGGTGAGAACCCGTTTGCAACCCAGAAGGATTTTTCACTGCGGGTTCAGAACATCCGCGAGCTTGATGACATGGTAATCAATGTTGCAGCGGCACCCGATCTTGTCGTGCGTTTGATACATCCGCTAGAGCCGAACATCGGTGCGTTCGGGTTGAACTACCGCACCAACGAGGCACAATATCCGGGCATCGAACGGATGCTATCTGTTGGGACCGAGCTGATGGCGGGACCTGTTGATTTGGTGCAGGGAGGTCAGGGGGTGATCCTGCGCGCCCCGGTATACTGGCCCGCCCCTGATGCTGTCACCGAGGGTGAGGTCAACGAAAGTACACGCCGGCTTTGGGGCATTGTCTCTCTCGTGCTCGACTACCAAGAGTTTCTGGTCGAATCAGGCATACGTGAAGCCGAAGAACGCTATGATATGCTGATCCGGCCAGCCGATGCACAGCCCACAAATGACGCGCTTTTGTTTACCTACGGTGACGAAACCCTCAGGGATGTAGATACTGTTAAGCTCGAGTTCGATTTCTTTTTTGAAGAGTGGGTGCTGGAAGCGCGCACCAAGGGCGGTTGGCCGAAGGTCGCGCCGGATCAGTGGCAAAAACGAGCCATGATCGCTATTGCAGGCCTCATGCTTTTGGGGACTTTGCTGTATGTCCTGCAGGTCTCAGAGCGACGTAAACGCGCCGAGGCGTTGCTTAGCAGTGGCATCGAAGCGCTAAACGATGGTTTTGTAATGTTCGACGCACAGGATCGGCTGTTGCTGAGCAATTCGAAATACAAAGAAATGTATGATCTGCCAAACGAACTCCTGAGACGCGGGACACCGTTCGAAGTGTTGCTGCGCAGCGGGGTGAACAGCAAGCAGTTCCCCGTAGGTCGGTTTGACGAAGCCGAATGGATCGAACGCCGGCTTGCGGTTCACCGTCAGTCGCATACCCTTGAAACTGAACAGCATTTGGCGGACGGCCGGGTGATCAAAGCGTCGGATCGACCGCTGGCCGATGGCAGCTATGTCGGGCTGCGTGTCGACGTGACCGAGCTAAGCCATGCCAAAGATGCGGCGGAGGCCGCGAGCAAGGCCAAAACGAACTTTATGGGTGTGCTTAGCCACGAACTTCGTACCCCGCTCACCGTCATCATGGGCGTGGCCCAACTGTCGCGCAATGCGCGCATGCTATCCGCCTCCAAAGCGTTGCTGAAGGGGTATGAAGCCGGCGATATCAGCCCTTCAGAAGCCAAGCGACTGCTAGACCAGATGTACGACCAGCTGTCTGATTTGATGAACCGGCTTGTCCAATCTGGGGATCATCTGCTGCATCTAATCAACGAGATTCTTGATGTGGCCAAAATCGAATCCGGCAGTCTGGTCATCGAGCCTACGCATTGTGCGGTGCAGGATATTGTCGATCCGGTCATTGAGCAGCTCAATACCTTGTCGAGCAAGAAAGGTCTGGCCTTTGACGTGATCCAAGAGGCCGACGTGGTTTTCGCCGACAAATTCCGCGCGCGGCAAATCCTGTTTAACCTAATTGGCAATGCGATCAAATTCACCGACACCGGATTTGTCCGCCTGGTGGTGAAGCCCGTCGGTGATGTCGTCAAATTCGAGGTCCACGACAGCGGCGCAGGCATCGCCGAAGCAGAGCTGCAAAGCATTTTCGAAGTCTTCTATCAGGTCGATTCATCCGCGACCCGTCGTGCGGGGGGCACTGGCATGGGTCTCGCCATTTCGCGCAGTCTGGCAGAAATGCAGGGCGGTGACCTGAGCGTGTCAAGCGTCGTGGGGCAGGGCAGCTGCTTTACCCTAACGCTCCCCATCAGTGCGGATCCAAACGCCGGCAAACCGGCTGCCAAAGTGGGGTAGTGACCTGTTTCAGCAATAGTGTCGTTTCCTAAGGAATAAGAAAGTTCGAACCCCAGCTCCTCGGACATTCAAGGGTTTAGCGTTTTTAGCGAGAAACGTGTTGTAGAGCGTGTCTTGCGCACTACATCCTGTCCGACCACACCTAATTGAGCAGGGATGCATATGGAACACGTCTCAATCGATCTCTGGGCGTCAAATCTTGAACCCGTTGTCCCTGACCTTGCAACATGGCTTGCTGAGCTTGAGGCGCGTGTCGCACAGACCGCTGCACGTGGCGGGCATATGCTTGTTCTTCCAGAATTTGCGTGTGCGCAGTGGTTAAGTTTTGCGCCGGTGGATCTGCCTACCGCGAACACGATGGGGTGGCTTTATGAATGCGGCGAGATCGCATTGGATGCCGTTGCAGATATGTCCGCGCGCCACGGTATTTCGATCCTCGCGGGCACGATACCTTTTGCTGCAGGATACAAGGACGGCACGCCAACATATCTAAACCGTGCGTGGCTACTGACACCCGAGGGCGCGCGCCACGCGCAGGTGGCGTTACAGTTCATGGTGAAACGATCAATGTGATTGAATGGAATGGTCTTCGCATCGCAATGATCATTTGTCTGGATAGTGAGTTCACCCACCTTTGGTCGCGCCTTGGGCAGCTCGATCTTGATCTGATCATCATTCCCGCCAAAACAGATATGATCACAGGTTATAACAGGGTCTTTAGTTGCGCCCGCCCACGGGCGATTGAGCTTCAGACTGTTGTATGCGTTCTTGGCGCGGTTGGTGTGCCATTTGGGCACCCCCTCACGGACACAGGTGTTGGTGGTGCCAGTGTCTTTTTGCCGTGCGATGTCGGTGTCGCGCTTGACGGTATTCACGCCACGCTTTTACCGCAGACGGCCGCGATGATGACAGATCGGGTTTTGATTGCGACTGATATTCCGGTGGGGGCGTGCCGCAGATTGCGTAACGGACAGGCCGAGGCCGAAGTCTGCCCCGCGATTTGGAACGCTGATCATCTTGCCGTTGTTGACCCTGCCGCCTGATAACATCTGATTTAAAAGGTATGTTTGGCTTTTCGTTCGCTCGCTGACATGCCCCCCGAAACTTCCCTCAGTTTAAGCTAGAGTTTGCTCAACCTTTCGAAGGAGCAAACGAATGCGACAGAGCCGTTTTACTGAAGCCCAGATTATTGGGATGATCAAAGAGCAAGAAGCTGGGATGCCGACCGCAGAGGTGTGTCGCAAAGATGGCCTGAGCCCTGCGCCGTTCTACAAATTCAAAGCCAATGTGGACCACGACATTTGAAGCGTGGTCCACTTTCGAGGAATACGTTCTTCAAGATAAGGCGGGTAAATGGGATTTGGTAGGCCCGGCAGGACTTGAACCCGCAACCAAAGCGTTATGAGCGCTCTGCTCTAACCAATTGAGCTACAGGCCCGCCTGCGCGGTTTGGTAAGGGTGCGGGGGCGGCGCGTCAAGAGATAGAAACGCGTAGATGTGGCTTAGGTGCATTGCACGCCTGCGCAACCTGCTATAACCCGTTTTCGCAAAGGGAACAGGCAGCGGGATGTGTCATGACCAACTCCAAGAACTCGATCACCTACGCGGATGCGGGTGTTGATATTGATGCAGGCAATGCGCTGGTAGAGCGTATCAAGCCAGCGGCCAAGCGCACCAAGCGTCCGGGGGTGATGTCAGGCCTTGGCGGTTTTGGCGCGCTATTCGACCTCAAGGGGGCGGGCTACACCGACCCGATCCTCGTTGCTGCGACCGATGGTGTTGGCACCAAACTGCGGATCGCAATTGATACCGGAAATGTCGATGGCGTTGGCGTCGACCTGGTCGCTATGTGCGTCAACGATCTGGTGTGCCAAGGGGCGGAGCCGCTGTTTTTCCTAGATTATTTCGCAACCGGCAAGCTGGAGACAGAGCAGGCTGCGCGTATCATCGAAGGTATCGCAAAGGGCTGCGAAGGGTCGGGCTGTGCCTTGATCGGCGGCGAAACGGCCGAAATGCCGGGGATGTATTCCGAAGGTGACTTTGACCTCGCGGGGTTCTCTGTCGGGGCGATGGAGCGGGGCGCTGATCTGCCGCGCGATGTGGCGGCAGGCGATGTGCTGCTGGGTCTTGCCTCGGATGGGGTGCATTCCAACGGCTATTCGCTGGTGCGCAAACTGGTTGAAATGTCGGGCTTGGGCTGGGATGCCGATTGCCCTTGGGCGGACGGCACCTTGGGCGAGGTGCTGCTGACGCCAACGCGGCTTTATGTAAAACCGGCGTTGCAGGCTGTGCGGGCAGGCGGCGTCCATGCGCTGGCCCACATCACCGGCGGCGGTCTGACCGAAAACCTGCCACGGGTTCTGCCGGAAGATCTTGGTGCTCGGATTGATCTTGATAGCTGGGAACTACCCGGTGTTTTCAAATGGATGGCTGACATTGGCAGCATGTCGCAAGCCGAAATGCTCAAGACATTCAACTGCGGTGTGGGCATGATCCTGGTGGTCAAGGCCGACGAAGCCGATGCGCTGACGACGCTGCTGACCGACGCGGGCGAAACCGTGTACCCGATGGGCGACGTCACGGATACCACGGGCGTTGCCTATACCGGCAGCCTGCTGTGACCAAACGGGTTGCGATCTTTCTATCCGGTGGCGGGTCAAATATGCGGGCGCTGGTCGACGACATGACCGGCGACCACCCCGCGCGGCCCTGTGTGGTGGTGGCGAATGTGGCAGATGCGGGCGGGATCGCTTGGGCCAAAGAACGGGGCATCCCGACCGAAGTTGTAGAACATAAACCCTTTGCAGGGGATCGCGCCGCTTTTGAAAACGAACTAACCGCGCGTTTGATGCCTCATGCGCCAGATATCATTTGCCTTGCGGGTTTCATGCGCAAGCTGACTGGCGGATTTACCGATGCCTGGGCCGGTCGAATGATCAATATCCATCCCTCGCTTTTGCCACGGTATAAAGGGCTGCACACCCACGCCCGCGCGCTCGAGGCAGGCGATACCCAGCACGGCTGCACAGTGCACGAGGTCACGGCAGCGTTGGATGACGGGCCGATTTTGGGCCAAGCCACCATTCCGGTTATGGCCGGCGACACGCCAGATGATCTGGCGGCGCGGGTTCTGGTGCAAGAACATCGACTTTATCCTGCGGTCCTGCGGCGCTTTGCCAGCGGTAATCGCGATCTTTTAATGCTGGAAGGCTAGGCACGCGGCCTATTGCGCTGAAACCATGCGCTTTTCCATTGCCTGAACGGCTTCCTCTGTCCAAAGTAGCGTTATGAAAACAATCACCACCACCGCTGAACTTGACGCCTACTGCACAGAGGCCGCCAAGTATGATTACGTGACCGTCGATACCGAGTTTCTGCGCGAACGGACGTATTATTCAAAACTTTGCCTGATCCAGCTGGCGATGCCCGGCACGGATGAGTCCAACGCCGTGCTGGTGGACCCGTTGAGCGAAGGCCTGTCACTCGAGCCTTTGTACACGCTGTTCCGTGACACATCGGTGGTCAAGGTCTTCCACGCAGCGCGGCAAGACCTCGAGATTTTCTTTGTTGATGCTGGTGTCTTTCCCAAGCCCTTGTTCGACACGCAGGTCGCAGCCATGGTCTGCGGTTTCGGCGAACAGGTCGGATACGAGACGCTGGTTCGCAAGATTGCACATCAACCTCTTGATAAGACATCACGCTTTACCGATTGGTCGCGGCGCCCACTGAGCGATGCGCAGTTGAAATACGCGGTTGCTGACGTCACGCACCTGCGCCAGATCTATGAGTTTCTCGCCCGTAAGATTGAACAGACGGGCCGTGGCCGCTGGGTTGAGGAAGAGCTTGAGATTCTGACCAGCCCCGACACCTACGTCACGCCCCCGCGCGAAGCTTGGCGACGGGTCAAGACACGGACCAATTCGTCAAAGTTTCTGGCGCTGGTGCGCGAGCTTGCGGCCTTCCGCGAAGAGTATGCCCAAACCCGCAACATCCCGCGCAGCCGCGTCTATAAGGATGACGCGATGGTTGAGCTGGCCAGTAACAAACCGAAGAACCACGAAGAATTGGGCCGTGCCCGTCTATTGCTTCGCGATGCGCGCAAGGGCGAGATTGCGGATGGAATCCTCAAGGCGGTAGAGGCCGGTGTGAACTGTGCGCCTGCGGATATGCCGCAACCAGATCGCAGCCGTGACAAATTGCAGGTCAATCCGGCCCTATCTGATCTGCTGCGGGTCTTGCTCAAGGCGAAATCCGAGAGCGCGGGCGTCGCGGCCAAGCTGATCGCGCCTGCTTCGGACCTTGATGGGATTGCCGCCGGTTTACGCGATGTGGATGCTCTAAAAGGGTGGCGGCGTGAAGTGTTCGGGGAAGATGCACTGCGTTTGTGCAAAGGCGAGATCGCGTTGACCGCCGTAGGGTCTGACCTGAAAGTGGTTGAGCTTTAAGGCTCAACCTTTTGATATCTTTAGTTAGTTAGGGGTTACCTACGCGATGTCATCGCGTTGCGCAGGCCCTCTACGCGGATGGACGACACACCGGTCAGCTTCTGATTCGTCAGTTTGCGCCCCGCTGTAACCTCTCGCGTGGGCTCGGTGCCGATGGCAGTCGCTTCGCTTGGCTCGATGCCCTCAAGGCGATAGGTCAAGACGCCATCAACCGGCAGCTCATCTTCGTTGGCCGGCGTCAGTTGCACTTCGTAGATACCCTGGCGATCCGCACGCCCGGTGGCCCGCACGACGGCACCTCCGGGGACCTCTTCGATCGTGAGATCAATGATCTGTTCGAACGGGCGACCGGTATAGATGACCTCTTTGGACTTAGAGGACGAGAACAACCCTGTTCGCTGCGGAATCAACGGATTATCAGAGGCTTCCTGTCGGGTGATCGGTTCTGACCGGGCACTGCCGAACCAGTTGAACGGGTTCGCACGGCTGTCGCGCACAGTCGCACAGCCTGTCAAAACAAGGGTCGATACCAAGAGGGCTGAAAAGGTCTTGCGCATGGGGTCCGCCGTAGAAATTTCGGTACTATTTGACTAACCCATCCCGGACCTGTTGGGAAGGGGGTGGACCTTTGGCATCGTGCAACCTACCTGTTTGGCAAGCGAAAAGGGGGGCGTACCGTGGCGACAGAGGCATTTGAAGAACTGGTCGAGGATTTCGAATTTCTGGACGATTGGGAAGACCGCTATCGTCACGTGATTGATCTGGGCAAGTCGATGGACCCGTTGGTCGAAGCATTGCGCGTTCCCGCGACCAAGGTGGACGGCTGTGCCAGCCAAGTATGGTTGCACACGCAGTTCGAAAATGGGGCGCTGCATTTTGACGGTGCCAGCGATGCGATGATCGTGTCGGGGTTAATCGCCGTGCTTCAAAAGCTATATAACGGGGTGCCCGCGTCCGAGGTCGGGGCCATTGATGCCCGCGCCGAGATGGGGCGTTTGGGGCTCAACGAACATCTGTCGGCGCAACGGTCCAACGGCCTGACGGCAATGATCGAACGGATTCGCGGCGAGGCAGCGCAGCAGGTTTAAACGCTGGCGTTGCGGGGGCGGCGACAGATGTACCAGTCGAGTTTATTTGGCAAAATGAAGATCAGAGGGTCCGGAGCGTCGTTTCCAGATCACCGTAACCGGTAAAGCGCCGCTCGAACGCGAGGCCGAGCGTTTCAGCACAGGTTTGCGCCTTGGCTGTCAGCGCGGGGTCATCGGTTTGGGCTTGATACACCAGCTTTTTGTAGTTGCCGAAATACATATCGCGCAGTTCCGGGTGGCGGTCGAGCCCCATGGGTTTCATAATAAAAGCATCGAACTGGCGGACCAAAAAATCTGTGAGGTAGAAGGCTGTAAACTCGTCTTCCGAAATTGCAGCGAAGCGATCGTTGCCTTCGAAAAAACTGTAGCAATGAGGACCTGCTACCATCTGAACGCCCAGTTTTTCACACTCTGCCGCGAGCAGCCCGCCGGTCCCGCAATCGGCGTAGACCACAAAGATGTCGTCGTAGGCATCGCGATGTTTGATTACAGCCGCGCGGACTTCTTGCGTTATTTTCTCGGGGTAGAGATGCAGCTTGGCGGGCAGGCAAGTCAGGTCAAGATGGGACCAGCCGTTGGCCTCTTTCAGGTCGAGAATTTCACGTGCAAGGGCACCGCAGGCGATCAATAGAATACGGCCCGTTTGCGGTGCAAGCGGCAAGCCGGTTTCCGTTAGATCGCAGTCCGAAGGCGGTTTCATTTGGGGCTCCTGAACGGCAAAGGCCCTTCCGATCGGGAGGGGCCTTTATCCGTTACATCAAGGGCTTACGCTTTGGCGTTATTGTGCTTGCGTCCGACCCATTCCTTGGCCGTTTCGACAGCAACAGCTGCATCGCGGCAGTAAGCATCCGCACCAATGGCTTTGCCGAATTCTTCGTTCAGGGGGGCACCTCCGACCAGTACGATATAGTCATCTCGGATGCCTTGTTCGATCATCGTGTCGATCACGACTTTCATATAGGGCATCGTCGTGGTCAGCAGGGCGGACATGCCAAGGATATCCGGCCCTTCGGTTTCCATCGCTTCGAGGTAGGCTTCGACCGAGTTGTTGATGCCAAGATCTACAACTTCAAAACCCGCACCTTCCATCATCATCGACACGAGGTTTTTACCGATGTCGTGGATGTCGCCTTTGACCGTGCCAATCACCATCTTGCCCACGCGCGGCGCGCCGGTTTCGGCCAGCAGCGGCTTGAGGATCGCCATGCCGCCCTTCATTGCGTTTGCAGCAAGCAACACTTCGGGGACAAAGAGGATGCCGTCCCGGAAGTCTGCGCCAACGATGGTCATGCCGCCGACCAATGCTTTGGTCAGGACATCGTAGGGAATCCATCCGCGTGCAATCAGGATATTAACGCCTTCTTCGATCTCTTCGCGCAGACCGTCGTAGAGATCGTCAAACATCTGCTGAACAAGTTCTTCGTCGTCCAGATCGGCAAGGATAATTTCGTCTTCATCCGACATAGTCGTTCCTCATCGGTTAACTCACCCGCGCGGGCTTGTGCCTTTTTGTCACACAAGCGCAGAAAGCTTCGTGCTTATTGCGACAAACTCGGCACCGCGTGCGACGCTTTTGGTTGATCAGAAATTACGCCCGATCGTCCTGTAAAACAATGGGTTGGGGCAATATACTTGACCATGTTCCTAATTTGTTCCAAAAGATTTAGATGGATCAGGCGCACCTCAAATACAGACTGCCCGGACGCGGCACAGCAAGCAACCAATTGGGCCGGTTCGAGCCGTTGACAGTGGAAGCCGTGGCCGACGGATGGGACGGTGATGGCGATCCGTTGCCTGTTTTGCGTACGCAGGTCAGCGTTGAAGTGCCGCGCAGTGTGATCAGCTATAACCAATCGCCAGACCTGCCGTTTGACCGGTCGATCAACCCCTATCGCGGGTGTGAACATGGGTGCGTTTATTGTTTCGCGCGGCCAAGCCATGCGTATCTGGGGCTGTCGCCGGGGCTGGATTTCGAAACACGTCTGATTGCACGTCCAGACGCGCCCGAGGTTCTAAAGCGCGAACTGGCAGCTAAGAAATATCAAGTGGCACCGATTGCGATAGGAACGAATACAGACCCGTATCAGCCAATCGAGCAGGATCACCGGATTATGCGGTCGTTATTGGAGGTTCTGTCGGAGGCCAATTATCCCGTCGCCGTTGTAACCAAGGGCAGTCTGATCGAGCGGGACATTGATATTCTATCGGATATGGCCGCGCGCGGGCTGTGCCGTGTCGGGGTGTCGGTAACAACTCTGGATGCTCGGTTATCGCGATTGATGGAGCCTCGGGTACCCGCGCCAAAGCGACGATTGCAGATGATCAAACGTCTTGCGGCAGCGGGAATTCCCGTGCGTGTGATGGCGTCACCTATGGTGCCTGCGTTGACCGACCCTGAGCTTGAAGCGATTTTGCAAGCCGGGCGTGATGCCGGTGCCGTTGCTGCCAGCTGGATCATGTTGCGGCTGCCACGAGAGGTATCGCCTTTGATGCAGGACTGGCTGGCGACGCATTACCCCGATCGCGCGGGCCGGATCATGGCGCGCCTGCGCGAGATGCACGGAGGGAAGGAGTACGACGCGAATTGGCACCGACGAATGCGCGGGGAAGGCCCCTATGCCGAGATGATCGCGCAGCGGTTCGTTTTGGCCGTTAAACGTTTAGGGCTGGATACGCTGCTGCCGCCAATGCGGTGCGATCTGTTTCGCCCGCCCAAACGGGCGAGCGCGCAGTTGGATCTGTTCAGGGATTAACCCCGGCGGCGGCCACGGCGCGGCGCGCGGGTGGGGCCTTCGCCATCTGTACCATCGCTGGCCGAGGAAAACGGACCAAGCGCTTCGACGATCTGTTCCAGCGTGGGAGCGTCGCCCTTGGGACGGCTGTCGAGTGCGGCGCGCATATGCACCAGATGTTCTGGCATGGTGCCACAGCAACCGCCAATGATCGACGCGCCGCAATTGCGGGCCATTTCGGCGTAATCGGCCATCAGTTCGGGCGTGCCGTCATAGTGGATGTGGCCTTCGACGTATTTGGGGATGCCGGCGTTGCCCTTGGACACGATTGGCGTTGGCATGCCTTTGGACGCGAAACCAAGCACGGTGCGCAGCACGTCCGACGCGCCGGTGCCGCAGTTCGCCCCATAGGCCAGCGGGCCGTAGTCGAGGTCATGCACCATGTCGACCATCGCTTCGGATGTCATGCCCATCATCGTGCGGCCTGCGGTGTCAAAGCTCATCGTGCCGACCCAATCAAGGCCCGCAAGCTTGAACCCTTCGGCGGCGGCGCGGTATTCTTCGGGGGCGCTAATTGTTTCAAGCCAGCCCACATCGGCACCACCGGCTTTCAGCCCGTCCGCAGTTTCGTGAAACATCTCGACCGCCAGCGCGTGAGTAAGCGGGCCAACCGGCTCCATGATTTCGCCGGTGGGGCCGACGGACCCTGCGACGATCACCTTGCGACCTGCCTTGTCTGCGACTTCACGCGCCAGCTCGGCAGAGACGCGGCTCAGCTCATGGGCGCGTTTTTCGGCGTTGTGCAGTTTCAGACGGGAGGCATTCGCGCCAAAAGAGTTGGTCAGGAAGATATCGCTGCCCGACTGAACCGCACCTTGATAGAGCTTGATGATGTTCTGCGGCTGTTCCGTGTTCCACATCTCTGGCGCGTCACCGGACATCAGGCCCATGTTGAACAGGTTCGTGCCAGTGGCACCATCAGCCAGCAGCGTGCCTTTTTCAGCCAGAAGGTCGGTAAGGGGATTGGACATGAAAAGCTCCGCTAAAGGGGTGATTTTGCCGTTTCTCACAACAACTGGCATGAAGCAACTTCATTATTCTCATGATGGTCATGAGGCCGCGCCATAGTTTCTACGTACATGGCTGCCATGAGGGCAGGGCGCGTGCTTGCGCGGCAGGGGCGCTTGGACTATGTGACAGGCTAGAAAAGGCCGATGGGTATTCCAACCGGTCCGTTGTCTGGAAGGGATGTGCATGGCCCGTCGCACGAAAATCTATGAAGGTACGGCAAAGATCCTCTATGAGGGGCCGGAACCGGGGACGATTGTCCAGCACTTCAAAGATGACACAACCGCCTTTAACGCCGAGAAAAAGGCCGTGATCGAGGGCAAGGGCGTGCTGAACAACCGTCTGTCCGAATTCTTTATGACGGGCTTAAACAATATCGGCGTGCCGACGCATTTCATCAAGCGTCTGAACATGCGCGAACAGCTGATCCGTCAGGCAGAGATCATCCCGCTTGAGATCGTGGTGCGCAACTATGCCGCTGGTGATCTGTCCACGCGGTTGGGGATCGACGAAGGCATGCAATTGCCGCGCCCGATCGTGGAATATCACTATAAGAACAATGACCTTGGCGATCCGCTGGTCACCGAGGAACATATCGCGGCCTTTGGCTGGGCCGGCCAACAGGACATGGAAGACATCCTGAGCCTGTCACTGCGGGTCAATGATTTCATGTCCGGCGTGATGATGGCGGTAGGGATCCGGCTTGTGGACTTCAAGATTGAGGTCGGGCGCATCTACGAGGGCGATTTCCAGCGTTTAATTGTCGCCGACGAGATCAGCCCAGACAGCTGCCGTCTGTGGGATATCGAAACCGGGCAGAAGCTGGATAAGGATGTATTCCGCCGTGATCTGGGGTCGCTGACGGATGCCTACACCGAAGTCGCCCGACGTTTGGGGGTCATGCCCAAGACGTCGACACCGATGATGAAACCGACGTTAATCAACTAGGCTGATGTCGGAGATGAGTTTATTTTGCAAAATGAAGCAGGGGGACGCGCCATGAAAGCACGGGTGCATGTGATGTTGAAGAACGGTGTTCTGGATCCGCAAGGCGAGGCTGTGCGCCACGCGCTTGGGGCGATGGGCTTTGATGGCGTGAACGGTGTGCGTCAGGGCAAGGTGATCGAGCTGGACCTGAACGACGGCGCGACGCAGGCGGATGTCGAAGTAATGTGTGAAAAGCTGCTCGCGAATACGGTGATCGAATCCTATACAGTGGAGATGGGCTGATGCACGCAGCGGTCATCGTTTTTCCGGGTTCTAACTGTGACCGCGATCTGGCGGTGGCTTTTAAGGCGGTCGGTGCCAAAGTGTCGATGGTCTGGCATAAAGATACCAGCCTGCCCGACGGGGTCGACTTTGTCGGCGTTCCCGGTGGGTTCTCTTACGGGGATTATCTGCGCTGCGGCGCGATTGCGGCGAACTCTCCGATTTGTCGCGAAGTGGCGGCCCATGCGGAGCGTGGCGGCTATGTGGTGGGCATCTGCAACGGCTTTCAGGTGCTGACCGAAACAGGTTTGCTGCCCGGTGCCTTGCTGCGCAACGCAGGCCTTAAATACATTTGCCGCACCGTGCCATTGCGCGTGGCGACGGCGGACAGTGATTACACCTCGGGGTATGATGCCGGCGCGATGATCGATATCCCGATTGCGCACCATGACGGCAACTACTTTGCTGATGGCGATACGATCGCCAAGCTGCATGGCGAGGATCGCGTTGCCTTTACCTATGGCGACAACCCCAACGGGTCGCAGTCGGACATTGCAGGTATCCTGTCGTCCAACCGTCGTGTGCTGGGGATGATGCCCCACCCTGAACGCGCGGCGGACGCGGGGCATGGTGGCACGGACGGGGCGGCGCTCTTCCGCGCATTGGCAGGGTCTGTGGTCACAGCGTGACTTGAGTGCCACGGTGAGGACGCGTAGATTGCCGGCATGTTCCGGTCTGCGTCCTCTCGTGAAGCCACTTTATCTGTCAGCTGGCGCGTCCGGCTGGCGGTTGCTTTGCTATTGGTCTTTGCGGTTGTCACGATTTCGATCACCAACAAGCTGCTGACGGACCGTTTTACCGAAAGCACGCGCAATCGCGCCGAGCTTCGGATCGCCCTCTACAGCGGCAACCTGCTGGCAGAACTGCGCCAGAACGCGATTGTACCGCAGTTGTTATCGCGCGACCCCGCCTTGATAGAGGCGCTGACCCGATCTGATTACTCCCTATCGACCCAGCGGTTGATCTCTTTTGTAGAGGAAATCGGGGCTGCCTCCTTGATGCTCTACGACATCGACGGGCGCACGGTCGCCGCGACCGACCGCAACCGGCTGGGGGCGTCGCACCGCCAAGAAGCGTATTTCGTGGATGCGTTACGCTCTAATTCTACTGTCTTCAGCGTGATCCCCCGCGATACCGGTGGCTATCGTTTTTTCTATTCACGCCGCATCCACGAGGCAGGGACAAACCTTGGTGTAATCGCGGCCGAAGTCGATTTGCAGCGGTTCGAGCGGGCGTGGGCGGGTATTTCGGACGCGGTGATCGTGACCGACAGCACCGGCGATATCATCATGGCGACCGAACCGCGCTGGCGCGGCTTGACCGAAAGCGAAGCGTTGTCGAACCAGACACCGCAAAGCGCGATCGAACGGGCCATCAAGGCCACCGCCGACTGGACCGCACTGCCTGCCGATGCGTATCTGCAAGGCGAGGCGGTGATGCGTCTATCGTCGCGGATACCGTTCCGGGGTTGGCGGATCACCAGCTATACCACCTATGCCTCTGTGCGCGAAAAGGTGAACGGGGTGCTCGCGCTTGAGGTGATGGGCTTTGCGATCCTGCTGGCGTTGACGTTTTATGCCCTCAGCCGTCGGACGGCGGGGCGCGCAGCATTGTTCCAGCGTGAATCCGCAGAACTGCGCGCATTGAACGCGGCGCTGCAACGCGAGGTGGCGGAACGCAAACGAGTGCAACAAACACTGGCCGTGGCCGAGCAAACGCTGGAACAATCAAGCAAGCTTGCTGCCTTGGGCGAAATGTCGGCTGCTGTCAGCCACGAATTGAACCAGCCTCTGGCGGCAATGAAAACCTATTTGGCGGGGGCACGGTTATTGATGCAGCGCAACCGGCTTGAGGAAGCGCTGGCCTCTTTCGGGCGTATTGACGATCTGATCGAACGTATGGGGGCCATCACGCGGCAGCTCAAAAGCTATGCGCGCAAGGGTCAGCAGCAGTTTTCCCCCTTTGATATGGAGGAAGCCCTTGGCTCTGCCTTGTCAATGATGGAGCCGCAGCTACGTCAACGTCAGGTGCAGATCAATCGTATCCTCCCGTCAGACCCGGTGCAGGTGATGGGCGACCGCATGCGGATCGAACAAGTATTGGTCAATCTCTTGCGCAACGCATTGGATGCCACCAAATCGGAACGAAACCCGACGGTAGAGATTATACTATCAGCGGGTGAAACGGCGACGCTTACCGTGCGCGACAATGGCCCCGGGATCGAAGATCTCGATAGCCTGTTCGAGCCGTTTTATACGACCAAACAGCCCGGCGATGGTGTCGGGCTGGGGCTTGCGATCTCGTCGGGTATTGTATCCGATCTGGGGGGCAGGCTGACAGCCCGCAACGGCCAGCATGGCGGTGCGGTTTTTGAAATGCAGCTGCCCATCATGGACAGCACAGAGAAGACACAGGCGGCAGAGTAAACCAATGGCTCAGGTAATGAAAATCGCGATCGTTGATGATGAACAAGACATGCGTCAGTCGATCAGCCAGTGGCTGGCACTGTCAGGCTATGACACAGAGACCTTCGGCAGCGCCGAGGATGCACTGAAAACACTGGGGCCGGATTACCCCGGTATCGTGATTTCCGACATCAAGATGCCCGGTATGGGCGGGATGCAGTTTCTGAAAAAGCTGATGGGCACCGATAGCGCCTTGCCCGTAATTATGATCACTGGCCACGGCGATGTACCGATGGCAGTAGAAGCCATGCGCGTCGGCGCGTTTGATTTTCTGGAAAAACCATTCAATCCCGACCGGATGAGCGAGCTGGCCAAGAAGGCGACCAACGCACGCCGGCTGGTGATGGACAACCGTGCCCTGCGCCGTGAGCTGTCGGATGGCAGTCAGCTGATGAAAAAGCTCATCGGAGGCTCGCCCGTGATGGAACGCCTGCGCGAGGATATTCTGGATCTGGGGCAGGCCGATGGTCACGTGTTGATCGACGGTGAGACCGGTACAGGCAAGACACTGGTGGCGCACGCTTTGCATGCTGTCGGCTCACGCGCTGGTAAAAAATTCGTCTTGGTCAGCTGCGGCGCGCTGGAAGAAGACGCACTGAGCAAACGTTTGTTCGGGCCGATGATGCCTGAAGATGCCCAGCTTCCCGCGATTGAAGAAGCACGCGGTGGGACTTTGGTGCTAGAGGGGATCGAGGCGCTGAGCGAGACGCTGCAGGCGCGGTTACTAAGTGCCATCAACGATCAGGGCACGCCTGCGGAAACCCGGATCGTTGCGATTTCAAACCTGCAAGAGGCCGGACGCACGTCCGAAGATGCGCTGCGCTCTGATCTGTTCTACCGACTGGCTGCTTTGCGCATCACCGTGCCGCCACTGCGCCAACGGGGCGAGGATATCCTGACGCTCTTCACCCGTCTGTCCGAAGAATTCGCGGATGAATATGGCTGCGAGACGCCGCAGGTTTCCGCGCAAGAGGCCGCGCAACTGTTGCAAGCGCCTTGGCCCGGGAACGTGCGCCAGTTGATTAATGTGGCCGAACGCGCTGTGTTGCAGTCGCGTCGCGGGTCCGGTTCTATTGCATCGTTGTTGATGTCCGACCACGAAGAGATGCAGCCGGTGATGACCACGGACGGCAAGCCGCTGAAAGAATATGTCGAAGCGTTCGAGCGTATGTTGATCGACAACACCATGCGCCGGCACAAAGGGTCCATTGCGAGCGTTATGGAAGAGCTCTGTCTGCCACGCCGGACCCTGAACGAAAAGATGGCAAAGTACGGCCTGCAACGCTCGGATTATCTCTGAGCGCTGCAAACGGGGCGAGGTCAGCCAAGTCGCGTTTCGATCAACTCACGTGCTGCACCGGTTTCATCGGTGTAGCAGGTCCAGGACGGGCTGCCGGGCAGGTCAATGATATGCTGGCCAGTTTCGACGATCGGGATGGTCGTGTTGATTGTTGCGCCTGAAATCCCCGTGTGCGTTTCTACTGCGCGGATGCAGCTGCGTTTCGAGGGGCCCTGAGGATCACTGCTGCCTGTGGCGCTCATGTCTTCGCAGGCGGCCAGCGCTAAAAACGGGAGGCAAAGCACTGTGCGCAGGGAAATATGCATTCGTATCATCCTTATGTGTCTCATTTTTGTGCAAACGTCAGGCAGCACGCAGCGCGGCGTAATCCCGCTGACCGAGCATTTCTCATAGCGCAGACCCTTGTCAAGCAAGGGCGCAAGGCGTGGGTGCAGCTTCTACCATTGCGTAGCTGTAGAACCGCAATACGCGATTTCCCATTGTCATTTGGTCCCTTCTGCCGTTAATTGTAGGCAGGGCTGTTTACCTCTTTGGATGGCAAACCAGACCCCAGACAGTTTCGATGCCTCGGTTCCCCGGCATGTGGTGACCAGGCAGACCGATTAGGCCCTTAAAAAAGGCTCAAGAACCGCTGACGATTAGGCCGTGCCTTTGCTCGGTCAGTTGCAGTTAATTAATGGATATGGGGGCGCGTTACGCAGCACCCATGTCGGAGAAGAACCGCGATGACGCGCGCAGACGCCAAGAGCAGACAGACAGGCGGCCTTTGGGGCCCTGTTGAAGCCGCGTCACCCATCGCCCTGACAAGACATACCCTGCCTCGCAGCGTCCCACCGGGCTTGCTGTCTGCGCAGCTGTGCAAAATGGATTTATGCCTAAGAAAATGCTTATCGATGCCACCCACGCTGAGGAAACTCGCGTTGTTGTGGTCGACGGAAACAAGGTCGAGGAATTTGACTTTGAATCAGAGAATAAACGCCAGCTAGCTGGCAATATCTACCTCGCGAAAGTCACGCGGGTTGAACCTTCGTTGCAAGCGGCGTTCGTGGATTATGGCGGCAACCGTCATGGTTTCCTCGCCTTTTCAGAAATTCACCCTGATTATTACCAGATCCCCGTCGCCGACCGTTTGGCGCTGATGGAGGAAGAGCGCGCCTACGCCGAAGCGCAGGCCGCCAAAGAAGACGAAGACGAAAAGCCCAAGCGTCGGACCCGTTCGCGCAGCCGTAGCAAGACCAAGGCCGAGGACACCGTGTCTGATGACGCGACTGTCAGCAAAGACGCGGACACCACAGACAGCGATCAGATTAACGGCATGGAGACCGTGGATCTGGACGACGAGGAGGGCTCCTCTCCGATGGAGCGGGTCGGTGAAACGCCCGTCGAAGAGCCTGCGCAGGATGGCGACACCGCCGCTGACGAGAAATCCGAGGCAAGCGGCGACGCGGCCCAGTCCGATGACACTGATCGCGATGACAGCGATGATGCGGATGACGGTGACGACGATCCCAAAGCCAATGACGCATCCTCCAGGGATGACAGCATCGAATCCGTGGCGGATGACGATGACCACGACGATCTGCGTACTGCCCGCAAGCCACGTCCCAAGCGTTACAAGATCCAAGAAGTTGTAAAAGTCCGTCAAATCCTGCTGGTGCAGGTCGTAAAAGAAGAACGCGGCAACAAGGGTGCGGCACTGACAACCTATCTGTCGCTCGCCGGCCGGTACTGCGTCTTGATGCCCAACACTGCACGTGGGGGCGGCATCAGCCGCAAGATCACCAACGCCGCAGACCGCAAGAAGCTGAAAGAGATCGCGAACGAAATTCAGGTGCCCAAGGGTGCCGGTCTGATCGTACGCACCGCGGGCGCACAGCGCACCAAAGCAGAGATCAAGCGTGACTATGAATACCTGCAGCGCCTGTGGGAACAGATCCGCGAGCTGACGCTGAAATCCATCGCGCCGGCCAAGATTTACGAAGAAGGCGACCTGATCAAACGGTCGATCCGCGACCTTTATAACCGCGAGATCGACGAGGTGTTTGTCGAAGGCGAACGCGGCTACCGCATCGCCAAGGACTTCATGAAGATGATCATGCCGTCCCACGCCAAGAACGTGAAGCTTTACAGCGAAACGCTGCCGTTGTTTGCACGCTATCAAGTCGAAAGCTACCTGTCGGGCATGTTCAACCCCACGGTACAGCTGCCTTCGGGCGGGTATATCGTGATTGGTGTGACCGAAGCGCTTGTTGCGATCGACGTGAACTCGGGCCGGGCCACGAAAGAAGGCTCGATCGAACAGACCGCGACCAAGACCAATCTTGAAGCCGCTGCCGAAGTCGCACGCCAGCTGCGTTTGCGCGATCTGGCCGGTCTAATCGTCATCGACTTTATCGACATGGACGAGCGTCGCAACAACGCCGCCGTCGAAAAGCTGATGAAGGACAAACTGAAAACCGACCGCGCGCGCATTCAGGTGGGTCGCATTTCGGGCTTTGGCCTGATGGAAATGTCGCGCCAGCGTCTGCGTCCCGGCATGATCGAGGCGACGACACAGCCGTGCCACGCCTGCCACGGCACTGGTCTGATCCGGTCGGACGACAACCTCGCACTGTCGATCCTGCGCCAGATCGAGGAAGAAGGCACACGCAAACGGTCGCGCGAAGTGCTGATCACCGCGCCCGTGGGGATCGCCAACTTCTTGATGAACCAAAAGCGTGAACATATCGCCCATATCGAAGGGCGTTACGGCATGTCTGTGCGCATCGAAGGCGACCCCGCTTTGGTCAGCCCGGACTTCACGCTTGAAAAGTTCAAGACCGCGACGCGGGTTGTAACGCCGATTGAACATGTGGTGTCGGTGGATACATCTATCATGGACGAGGTCGATGATATAGATCTTGACGTCGCTACCGAGGCCGACGCCGAGGTTGAAACAGCCGACGCGGAGCCCACGAATAATGACAATGGCGCGCAGAACCAGCAGGGCGGGTCGGACGATGACAACGATGCCGAGGGTAAACCCAAGCGCCGTCGTCGGCGTCGGCGGCGTCGGGGTGGCAAGGCCAACGGCGATGATGCGGCCAACGGTGACAACAATGATACCGATTCCGATGGTGACAACGATAGCTCCAGCGATGCGGATAAATCGGACGCCACCGTAGAGGCGAAAGCCGACGTTCCTGCAGCGGCGACGAACGAGGACGCCACACAGCAGGACAAACCCAAGCGCACCCGCAGCCGGACCCGCAAACCCAAGGCGGATGCCGCGGCAGAAGCAACGGTTGATACTGACGCCAAGACTTCCGAGGCCGCTGATGCGGCAGCTTCGGATGCTGACAGCGCAGAAGAAGCGCCCAAGCCCAAGCGGACCCGCACGCGCAAGCCCAAAGCTGCCCCCGTCGATGCCGCTAAAGACGCGCCAAAGCCCGAGGAAACGCCTGCTCCGCAAGAGCAGCCAGCCCCCGAGCCCAAGCCAGAACCAGAGGTAACACCCGACGCGCCGACGCCTGAGCCCGCAAAGGAACCGACGCCGATCCCGACGCCGGAACCGACCCCCGCGCAGCCGTCGCAGCCTGCCGAGGTAGAGCCGACACCGGCCCCGACCGAGTTGCCCGACAGCACCCCGACTGAAATCCCCGCCGCGCAGGAAATTCAGCCGGAGCCCCCCATGACCGAGGTGCCGCAGCCTCAGGTGGCCCCGCAGGCTCAGCCCGCAAAACTCGCCAAGCCAAAGCGGCGCGGCTGGTGGTCCTTGGGCGGCTAAACCGCGCGTTCGTCGGGACGACACTTTGAAACGACAAAAGGCAGACCTTCGGGTCTGCCTTTTTTGTTTTCGATTAAACCTGCGTTTACTTTTTTCGGATTACATAAGCCTGCGGCGTTTGGTCCATCAACGCGGTTTCAAGGCTGTGACCGGCCTCGGCGCAGAAATGGGGTATGTCGATAATCGCGGCTGGATCATCTGCGTGGACCGTCAGCAAATCGCCAGAAGCCAGTGATTGCAGTCGTTTACGCGCCTTAAGGACGGGAAGGGGGCACAGCAGCCCTGTCGCATCGAGAAAGTTTTTATCTGTCATAAGTCTCAAATAGGCGACATGTTTCAGCGCGTCCACAACCTTGTGACAGGGTTCACGCGCAACAGCAGGTGACGCGCTGGACAAAGCAGATTAAGGCTTGGGTCATGTTTGGATTTGACCTGATCGACGCGGGACTTTTGCCCGCCATACTCATCGCGCTGACCGCAGGGATCATCAGTTTTCTGAGCCCCTGCGTTTTGCCCATCGTGCCCCCGTACCTCGCCTATATGAGCGGCGTGACCTTGAACGACATGTCGTCGGTCGCAGCTGCGCGACGCAAGGCGGTGATTGCGGCGCTGTTCTTTGTCATGGGGCTTAGCACAGTCTTTTTAATCCTTGGTTTTACCGCGTCTATTTTTGGGGCGTTCTTCCTCCAAAATCAGGTTCTGTTCGCGCGACTGTCTGGCATTGTCGTCATCATCTTCGGGCTGCACTTTCTAGGCGTGTTCCGTATTCCGTTTCTGGACCAAGAGGCGCGTCTGGATGCTGGTGATAAGGGCGGCACGTCGTTTGGTGCCTATATTCTGGGCCTCGCTTTCGCTTTTGGCTGGACGCCCTGTATCGGGCCACAGCTTGGTGCGATCCTGTCACTTGCGGCTTCCGAAGCATCGGTCACGCGCGGTACGCTTTTGCTGGGGGTCTATGCGGCTGGCTTGGGTATTCCGTTCTTGCTGGCTGCGATGTTCATCACCCGCGCCACACAACTGATGAACCGGATTAAACCCTATATGCGACTGATTGAACGGGGCATGGGCATCTTGCTGATCGTGGTCGGGCTGGCGTTGCTGACAGGCGCATTCACGACTTTCTCGTTTTGGCTTCTGGAAACATTTCCGGCCTTGGGATCCTTGGGTTAAGCGCCTTACTCTTGCCGGAAAACCTGTTTAAGCTGCGGTGAAATACAGGGTGAACGATGGCCGAGAATATAGAGCAGACAGTCAAAACGCGACGGGTTTTCTATATCCCCGGCTATGACCCCATTCATCCGCGCCGCTACCGCGAGCTTTACCGCAAGGAAGGCGGCGAACAGGCGCGGATATCGGATTATCAGATCGCCTTATCGCCCAAGACGGGGGGCGGGAACTATGGCTGGAACGTCGCCGCGCATATCGATGGTGTGGATGTAGAGACCACGGTCGAGGTGCTGGTCTGGTCTGACATCGTGCGCATCTCCATGAGCAACTCGATCCTCGCGACCTATGGACAGCTGGTGCAAACGGCGTGGGTGTATATCGCCTCTGGAGCGCTGTGGCGGTTGATGCAGTTGCGCAAGGGGCCGGTGATCGCGGCGCTCTATCCGGTGGGGATGCTGCTGCTGCAACTGCTGATCGCTGTACTTGCGGGCAAGCTTTTGTACACCACGTTGACCTTCTTTGGCGGGCCCGCGTGGTTCAAGGGCATCGTCGCCGCCCTTGGTGTGGGCCTTGGTTGGCAGGTGCTGCGGTGGTTCAAAAAGCATGATGGCAAGTTTTACGCCTATTATCTAATGCACGACTACGCCTTCGGGGCTGCAACCCGGGGGGCAAACCCGCCCGCGCTTGAAACCCGTATGACCGAATTTGGCGACGCAATCGTTCAGGCGCTGAAGTCTGACGTGGACGAGGTGCTGGTCGTGGGCCATTCCTCGGGGGCGCATCTGGGGGTGTCGATCCTTGCCGACCTGATCCGCGCGGGCAGGGTACCGGCAGAGGGACCGAAACTGGCCTTTATGAGCTTGGGGCAGGTAGTCCCAATGGTGTCTTTCCTACGGGACGCACACCGTCTGCGCGCCGATCTACGCTATCTGTCGCGATGCGTCGGGCTTACCTGGATCGACGTGACTGCCCCCGGCGATGGCTGCGCCTTTGCGCTGTGCGATCCGGTTGCAGTGTCGGGCGTGGCCCCCGAAGATAAACGCTGGCCGCTGGTGTTTTCAGCGGCCTTCACACAATCGCTGACCCCGGCGCGTTGGAAAGCGTTGCGCTGGCGGTTCTTCCGGCTACATTTCCAATACCTCTGTGCCTTTGATGCGCCCAAGGATTATGACTATTTCCAGATCACCGCAGGTCCGCATAGCCTTGCAGAACGCTATGCTGGACGTCCCGCGTCGCGATCCCGCATCGTGAAACCGGTGAATAAATTCACCTCGACCGCGCCATGACACTGCCGCCCAAACCTGAAAGCCGGCCCGCGAAAGTGTCTTTGTGGCGCTATGCCAAGCTATTCCGCCAAGACATCTTATCCGCTCAACCTGCGCGGCTGTATCGTGCGTGGATGGCGGAATTCAAAACGCCATTTTTCCGAAGCTATCTGATCAACCAGCCCGATCTGATCCAGGACGTGCTCAAGACGCGCCCCGACGACTACCCCAAATCCAACCGGATCGGCGAAGGGTTACGGCCACTGCTTGGCAATTCTGTTTTTCTGACCAACGGTGAAACCTGGAAACGACAACGGCGCATCATCGACCCTGCGTTTGAAGGCGGGCGATTGCGCGAAACATTCCCCGCGATCTGGGACGCGGCAGAGGCAGCGGCGGCCCGGCTGGCCCCCCATGACGGTGAACCCCTAGAAGCCGAAGCGCAGACGAGCCACGCGGCAGCGGATGTGATCTTTCGCACGCTGTTTTCGATTCCCATCGAACACCATATGGCCCGCGAGGTCTTTGACGAATTCAAAACCTACCAGCGCAGCCAGCCGATCCTGAACATCGCGGCATTTGTGCCGCTGCCGCGTTGGCTGCCACGTCTGTTCCGACAAGATACAAAACGCAGCGCTGCCAAGATCCGGCAGTTGATCACCGCGCTGACGGCCGAGCGGATGGAGGCGATCAAGGCAGGCACTGCCCCCGACGATCTGGCGACCAAGATTATGACGACCCCTGACCCCGAAGACGGCTCTACCTTCACCACGGAGGAGATGGTCGATCAGGTTGCGATCTTCTTTCTTGCGGGCCACGAGACGAGCGCGTCGGCGCTGGCCTGGGCGATGTATCTGGTCGCGACCCATCCCGACTGGCAGGACCGTTTGGCCAAAGAGGCGCAGGTGATCGACCAGTGTGATTTTGCTGTTATGGGCAAGCTCAAGCAAAGCCGCGATGTCTTCCGCGAGGCGCTGCGGCTTTATCCCCCTGTGCCGATGATGGTGCGCGAGGCAAGTTGCCCCGCGACTTTTCGCGATCGCCAAGTGGCGCGGGGGGCGCAAGTGGTCATCAGCCCGTGGCATCTGCATCGTCACGAACGCCTGTGGGACAACCCCGACGGGTTTGATCCGGCCCGATGGCACAGCGAAAACGGCAAGAAATGCCAGCGAGAGGCCTATCTGCCGTTCAGCGCCGGTGCGCGGGTCTGTCCGGGCGCAGGGTTTGCCATGGTCGAAGGACCGTTGATCCTGTCGCGTATCTTGCGCGACTACCGCATTGAGGTTGTCGGCGAAAAGCCCCCTGTTCCCGTGGCGCATCTGACGGTTCGGTCAAAAGATGGCATTTTGCTGCGTTTTGTCCGGCGCTAACGATATATCATCGCGGGCATAGATGCGCTAAACGGACACACGACGGAATCAATAAGGGCCAGGATCATCATGACCACGACAGACGCACAGCGCACACAAATGGAAACAGGGCAGGGATTTGTGGCCGCATTGGACCAGTCGGGCGGATCGACCCCAAAGGCGCTAAGCCTCTATGGCGTTGAACCTTCTGATTATTCCGGCGACGCCGAGATGTTTCACGCCATGCACGACATGCGCGCGCGTATCATTCTGGCCGATGATTTCACCTCTGACAAAGTTCTGGGCGCGATCCTGTTCGAGCGCACGATGGACAATTCGATCAACGGCAAACCCGTGGCACAGCTGCTGTGGGAAGACCGCGGCGTCGTGCCCTTCCTCAAGATCGACAAAGGTCTGGAAGACGAATCAAACGGCGTGCAGCTGCTGAAACCCATGCCCGAGCTTGCTGATCTGCTGGCGCGCGCGAAAGCCGCTGGTATCTTTGGCACCAAGGAGCGGTCGGTCATCCAATCCGCTAATCCCGAAGGCATCGCGTCGGTTGTGGCGCAGCAATTCGCCGTCGCTAAAACCGTGTGCGCCGCCGGTCTGGTGCCGATCATCGAGCCTGAGGTGAACATCCATTCGGACAGTAAAGCGGAATGTGAAACGATTCTGAAGTCCGAGCTTGAAAAGCATCTCGCCGAGCTTTCCGCCGACGAACCGGTGATGCTGAAAGTCACCCTGCCAGAGACCGCAGGCCTTTACGACAGCCTTGCCGATCTGCCGAATGTGCTACGTGTCGTTGCGTTGTCGGGCGGGTATTCGACTGAAGACGCCTGCGCGCGTTTGACCCAGAACCCCAAGATGATCGCCAGCTTTTCGCGGGCGTTGACAGAAGGGCTGAACGTCAAGATGACCGATGCCGAGTTCAACGCAGCATTGGGTCAGAACATCACCAAGATCTACGACGCATCCGTCGCCTAAGATTTTTTTGAAGACTAAAAAATAGGGCCGGTGTTTGATTGCGATCAGACGCTGGCCTTTTCGTTTGCCTCGAGCTTGAGTGCCCTACGAGGCTGACAGACGCTCCTTGAGCGCACGCAAGACGTAGACGCGGATCGCAGATGCCAATCCTGCTTCCACGCCGCGTTCGGCATCTATCTGTGCCACCAGCGCGTTGATCGGCATGTCCATCTCTTGCGCGAACCTGCGCAATTCATGCCAGAATTCATCTTCCAACGAGATCGACGTGCGGTGACCCCGAAGGGTCACCGAATGTTTTACAGGTCTCGCGCTCATGTTTCGCGCTTGTGAGCTTCCAAATTGCGCGCGATTTGAGCCAGACGTTCTTTCAGAACTTCCTTCTGGTCCTTCTTTTGGCCGAACTGCACTGAATTTTCATCAGCGCGGGCCTTTCGAGATGCGCGGTTGCGCTCTTTCTTGACCTTGTTGAGATTGATGGGGGCGCTCATTCTTTTGGTCCGATCATTTGCTCCGGCCGCACCACGCGGTCGAATGTTTCGGCATCGACAAAGCCCAAGGCGATTGCTTCTTCCTTGAGGGTCGTGCCATTTTTGTGGGCAGTTTTCGCAACTTTGGTCGCGTTGTCATAGCCGATGGTAGGGGCCAGCGCTGTCACCAGCATCAGGCTTTCTTTCATCAGCTTGTCGATTCGTTCGATATTTGCTTGCGTGCCAACAACCATATTGTCGGTAAAGGCCGACGCGCTGTCGCCCAAAAGCTGCATGGATTGCAAGACGTTATAGCTCATCATCGGGTTATAGACGTTAAGCTCGAAGTGACCTTGCGACCCTGCAAAGCCGACCGCCGCGTCATTCCCCATCACGTGGGCACACACCATTGTCAGCGCCTCGGCTTGCGTCGGGTTCACCTTGCCTGGCATGATCGACGATCCTGGCTCGTTCTCGGGCAGGATCAATTCGCCCAGACCGGAACGCGGGCCGGAGCCCAGCAAACGCATGTCATTGGCGATCTTGAACAGCGATCCGGCCACGGTTTTCAACGCACCCGAGAACATGACCATAGCGTCATGGGCGGCCAGTGATTCAAACTTGTTCGGGGCGGTGACAAAGGGCAGGCCGGTAATGTCAGCCATATGCGCCGCCACGGCCTCGGCCCAGCCTTTCTTGGTGTTCAGGCCGGTGCCGACGGCGGTCCCGCCTTGGGCCAGTTCGTAGATGTCGGGCAGACAGGCGTTGACCCGTTCGATGCCTTTTTTCACCTGATGCGCGTAGCCAGAGAATTCCTGCCCCAAGGTCAGCGGTGTCGCATCCTGCGTGTGGGTCCGGCCGATCTTGATGATGTCCTTAAATTCTTCAGACTTTGCAGCCAGCGCGTCGTGCAGTTTTTGCAGACCGGGCAGCAGCACATCGCGGGCCTGCATGCCGATGGCCACGTGCATCGCTGTGGGGAATGTGTCGTTTGACGACTGCCCCATGTTGCAGTGGTCATTGGGGTGTACCGGATCTTTCGACCCTTTCTCACCACCCAGCATTTCAATCGCGCGGTTCGAGATGACCTCGTTTGCATTCATGTTCGACTGCGTGCCCGAACCCGTCTGCCAGACAACCAGCGGGAAGTTGTCGTCGAATTTACCCTCGATCACCTCGGTCGCGGCGGCAGTGATCGCATCGGCCAGTTTCTGGTCCAGATTCCCCTGATTCAGGTTTTCCATCGCGCAGGCTTTTTTCACCACGCCAAGGGCACGGATGATCGGCACGGGCTGTTTTTCCCACCCGATAGGGAAGTTGATGATCGACCGCTGCGTCTGTGCGCCCCAATATTTATCGGACGGCACTTCCAATGGGCCAAAGCTGTCGGTTTCGGTACGGGTATCGGCCATGAAAAGGCTCCTGATCTTGGGCTTATGTCTGATCAGGGTTTACCCCGCGGGGGGCAGCGGTGCAATGAGACGATGGCGCTAACCTCGAGGCTAGCGATCGCTGGCCGACCGATTACTTGCGGAAGCTGTCGAGCGATACGACTTCAGCGGCTTTTGGGGCTTCTTCTTCGACTTCAAGCTCGCTTTCGTCCTGCTGCGGAAGGTCTTCGTCCTCGTCCGACTGGCCGGGTTCTTGCTGTTCGAACTTCAGACCGAATTCTACCGACGGGTCCACAAAGGTCCGGATCGCGTCATAGGGGATATACATCGGTTCCGGCGCATCGCCAAAGTTCAACGTGACCGAGAAGCCTTCCTCGGTAACCTCAAGCTTGTCGTACCAGTGCTGCATCACAACTGTCATTTCGCCGGGATAGCGATCCGACAGCCAATCCGCCAGCTCTGCATCAGGGTGTGCGGTGTCAAAGGTGATAAAGAAATGATGGTTGCCGGGCAATCCATTGGCTGCAACGTCAAGTAATACCTGACGAATTAACCCGCGCATGGCATCGTGCATCAGATTGCCATACTCAATGCTTCGGCTCATTACTTCTTCTCCGGACCTTGTTGATGACAGTAGCATACGGCATTTCACACCAGTGAAAAGGGGGCGCAAAAATTTATAGCAAGAGGTTCCAGCCGAGCGCCAGCATCGCCGTCACTGCCATGGTCGACACAATGCCGAACCGAAAAGCCAACATCAACACGGCCGCAATCAACGTCAGCGCGCCGGCGATGGGATCAATGCTGGACCAATCAGGCAACGGCAGAGCAAGATGCGCCATAGGAAGCACGCGCTCGAACAAAACATGCAGCGCGAACCAGACGGACAGATTGGCAATTACGCCAACGACAGCGGCAGTAATCGCCCGCAACGCCCCCGCCAGACGAGGCTGCGCCGAGATAACCTCAAGATACGGTCCCGCGAGAAATATCCATAGAAAACAAGGTGTAAACGTGACCCACACCGTCAGAAAACCGGCAGATACAGCACCCCATGGTCCTGACTGGGCAAATCCCGCCAGCAGGGCGACAAATTCGGTGACCAAGATCAGCGGTCCCGGCGTGGTTTCGGCCAACCCCAAGGCGTCAATCATCTGCTCGGTGGTGATCCATCCGTGATCCTGCACGACGGTCTGCGCCATATAGGCCAGCACGGCATAGGCCCCGCCAAACGTCACCACTGCCAGTTTTGAAAAGAACAATCCGATCTGAAGCAGAAACTCATGACCCATCGCCCAGACGAACAGCAGCGATGATGCCCACAGCGTGCCCCAACCGGCGATGACGCCGATGGGGCGGGCAGGGTGTGGGGGTGCCGCGTCAATTTCTAAAGGGCGCGTGCCATCAGCAGCTCTAAAGGCCCCCCACAGTCCGGCGGTTAGAATGATCAGCGGGAAGGGCACGCCAAAGATAAACAACGCCACAAAGGACAGTGTGGCCAGTATCCAGCCCTCACGACCATGCAGCGCCTTACGTCCCAGATTGCGCAGCGCCTGCACGACAACGACAATCACAGCCGCTTTGATGCCCATAAACGCGGCCTGAACCAAAGGCATCTGCCCGAAATACGCATAGCCGAATGCCAACACCAGAATGACCGCCGCACCCGGCAACACGAACAGCAGTCCGGCCAGCAAACCGCCAAGGGTACCGCGCAGCCGCCAACCGGCGTAGGTCGCCAGTTGCATCGCTTCGGGACCTGGCAGCAACATACACAGGGAAAGAGCGCGCAAAAAGCTGTCTTCGGATAGCCATTGATGCCGGTCCACTAACTCGCGATGCATCAACGCGATCTGCGCCGCGGGCCCGCCAAAGGACAACACCCCGATCCGCCCGAACACACGCGCCATCAGGCGCATATCAGGGGCGCTCATCCGCATTGCTCGCTATTGTTGCGCATAAATACTCCCGACATTCTTGACGTCAGAGGTCGCAGTCCCCGAGCCCAAGGTCAAGCGCGCCAGCGGCTTCCAAATGGTGAAAAATCCTCGCCGAAGGCAGCACAACATACGTGTCAACCGGCACCGTCCCGTGCGACCGCAAGGTTTTAGAGAGAAATCAGAAAGTGGCGGGAGGGGTAAGTGCAGGTTTCTGTTGCCAGGTACCTGCGAACCCCGCCTTAGGTCGCTAAACGTAAGGACTTAAGTTTCAATAGTTCCGGTCGCTTACGCGGCCATCGCCATTGGAGCACGATTGTCATTTGCAATTGTACATTTTACGCCGATAACGGTGGCAGTCAGCCGAGATAAAGCTACATCTTTAGACGTTCGTCGATCCTGTTTCGACCCCATAATCCCCAAATGAAGGATGATTGGTGGAGTCGCCGGGTACCGCCCCCGGGTCCGAACCGCTTATTACATGCGCGTTTATACCCATAGTCCCTAAGGACAGTTCAGATATAAGGGACGTGGTTTTCTTTGCAAGGGGAAAGCCATGAAAATCCGCAGGTGCAGCGGCTACGGTGCCGCGTTCGGCTGCTTGGTGCGGCGGGCAAAGACGGTACGGGCAAGGGTCTGGGTCTCTTGTTCAAGCAGCGTCAGTCCGGCCGCGACGGCAGCAGCGTTGCGTGTCGTCATTGCGGTGGCGATCTCGCGGTGACGCGCGACGATTGCATCGCGGGACCACGCCGTGAAAGTAATCATGTTCATCAAAGGCTGCATCGCCTCGACCGCGCCAGCGAGCTGGTAAGACAGGACCGGGTTGCCCGCTGCGTCGACCAATGCGCGGTGGAATGCCACATCGGCAGCGCAAAACCCTGCATCTGACAGCGCCGGCGCGGATTGTGTGTCAAGCGCGTCCTGCATCGCCTTTAGGTGGCTGTCTTGCCTTCGGGCTGCCGATAAAGGCGCGCAGGCTCTCTCAAGTGCGAAACGGGCCTCGCAGGCGGTTTCAAAGCTGACGTCGTTCATTGACAAAAGTAGGGTAGAGGTCGTGATCTGCTGCGCTTGAGCGGCTTCAAAGCTAATGCGATTGACGAAAGCGCCGCCTGTCGCACCGCGTTGCGTGCGGATCAACGATTGCGCGGCCAACCGCTTGAGCGCCTCGCGTACTGTCGCGCGCGAAACATTGAACTGAGCTGAAAGCTCTGCCTCAGACGGCAGACGTTCGTCCACGATCAACACGCCCTTGATGATAGCATCGCGGATGTTCGCAGCAATTTGGCTGGACAAGTCAGAGGCGGTTTGTGGCGTGGTATTCATTTGTCTTACATTTATGGTTTGGAAAAACTTTAAATGTCTGACATTAATTTTGCAAGATGCGAGTCGGCGGTCAAAATCCGCTGCGTGCAGCTTGAACCTTCGGGACCGAGGGGCCAGCCCCTCGGGCTCCCCAGAGTTTACTGGCAAAATGAAGCGGGCCCTGAACGGCGGCCCGAGACAGGAGATATGATGTTTAATGCGTTGATGGTGAACAAAGATGAGGAAACCGGCAAGACCCATGCTGAAGTGACCCAGATTGACCTTGATCGTTTGCCCGAGGGTGACGTGACAGTTGCTGTCGAATATTCGACCGTGAACTACAAAGACGGGCTATGCATTGGCCCCGGTGGCGGATTGGTACGCAAATATCCGCACATCCCCGGTATTGATTTTGCCGGCACGGTCGAAGCATCCGACGATGATCGCTATAAACCCGGCGACAAGGTTGTGCTGACCGGTTGGCGCGTGGGTGAGGCGCATTGGGGCGGCTATTCACAAAAGGCGCGGGTCAAGGCCGACTGGTTGGTGCCTCTCCCCGAGGGGCTGGATACGCGGCAGGCGATGGCTGTCGGCACGGCGGGATTTACCGCGATGTTATCTGTCATGGCGCTGGAGGATCACGGGCTGGTATCAGGCAACGGGCCGGTTCTAGTCACAGGTGCTGCAGGCGGTGTCGGGTCGGTCGCAGTCGCGATACTTGCCAATTTGGGGTATGAGGTTGCTGGCGTAACCGGGCGTCCTGACACAGCGGACTATCTGAAATCTCTCGGCGTCAGCCAGATCGTTGCGCGCGAAGAGCTAAACGAAACCGTCAAGCGCCCGCTCGAGGCCGAAACCTGGGCCGGCTGCATTGATGCCGTCGGGGGCGAGATGCTGGCGCGGGTATTGGGGCAGATGAAATACGGCGGTTCGGTTGCAGCTGTTGGTCTTGCGGGTGGGGCAGGGTTACCCGCCACTGTCATCCCCTTTCTGCTGCGCGGTGTGAACCTGCTGGGCATTGATTCCGTTATGCAGCCCTACGAGAACCGTCTGCGCGCATGGCAGCGGGTCGGGAAAGACCTGCCGCTCTCCAAACTGGAAGATATGGTTGTGCCTGCAGCACTCAGCGATTTGCCAAAACTTGGTGCGGACATCCTGAACGGGCAAATCCGGGGCCGTGTGGTGGTCGATGTGAACGCCTGAACCGGCATTACCTGAGTTAAATCTACCGAGCGGCGGCCCCTGTGGGTCGCCGTTTGGCGTTAATAGGGACTGTTATGGTCTTGACGTTACGGGGGACGTGCTAGCTTTGCATCACCTTAACGCAAAGTTTGATATGTCCGACAACAGCCCCATTCTTCTTTGGTATCGCCGCGACCTTCGGCTGAGCGATCACCCCGCCTTGTCCGCTGCTGCGCAGTCCGGCCGTCCGGTTATTCCCGTCTTTATCAAGGATACCACGGTCGACGCCCTTGGCGCTGCGCCGAAATGGCGGCTCGGTCTGGGGCTCGGGGCGCTGGCCGACAGTTTTGACGCGATGTCCAGCAAGCTTGTACTGCGCGAAGGCGATGCGCTCGACGTGTTGCAGGCCCTCGTCAAGGAAACAGGCGCGGAAGCTGTCTATTGGTCGCGGCTGTATGATCCGGCGAGTTTACAGCGTGACAGCAAGATCAAAGAAACCCTGTGCGACCAAGGCGTTGATGCCAAGTCCTTTGGCGGACATGTGATGTTTGAGCCGTGGAGCGTAGAGACCAAGGCAGGCGATTGCTACAAGGTCTACACGCCGTTCTGGAACAACGTCAAAACCCGCGATGTTGAGCCACCGCTGGCCGCGCCGTCTGAGTTGTGCGCGCCGGAGGAATGGCCCGCAAGCGATGCGCTGGAAGGTTGGGGCTTGGCGGTCGCGATGAACCGTGGTGCGGATGTGGTGCGCCCCTTTGTTTGCCTCGGCGAAAAGGCCGCGCAGTCGCGGTTGGGGGGCTTTATGGCCCATGGGGTGGCCGAATATAAGCAAACCCGCGATATTCCTGGCACCGATGGTACATCCAACCTGTCAGAGAACCTGTCTCTCGGCGAGATCAGCCCGCACCAATGTTGGCACGCTGGCCAGCGCGCACTGCAGGATGGTAAACAAGGGGCTGAGACCTTCCTTAAAGAACTGGTTTGGCGCGAATTCGCGTGCCACCTGATGTATCACACGCCACGGATGTTGACCGATAACTGGCGCGAGGAATGGGATTCCTTTCCATGGAACGAGGACGAGCGCCGTGCCGAGGTTAAGGCCTGGAAACAAGGGCGCACGGGCGAGCCTTTTGTCGATGCCGCCATGCGCGAGCTGTACGTGACCGGACGGATGCACAACCGGGGCCGCATGATCGTGGCCAGTTATTTGACGAAACATTTGATGTGTCATTGGCGGATCGGCCAAAAATGGTTCGAACATTGTCTTATCGACTGGGATCCCGCGAGCAATGCGATGGGGTGGCAATGGGCGGCGGGGTCGGGGCCGGATGCCTCGCCTTACTTTCGCGTGTTCAACCCCGAGACACAGCTTGATAAATTTGATAAGAATAGGGACTATGCCAGCCGTTGGATCGCCGAAGGGCGGGCCAATCCGCATAAGGATGCGCTCGCGTTTTTCGATGCAATCCCGCGCAGCTGGCCCTTGTCAGCGCAGGATGACTATCCCGAAAAGATCATTGCGCTGGATGAAGGGCGTGAGCGGGCTCTGGAAACCTACAAGGGGCGAAACTTTTAACCCTTATGAAACGTGGATCACCCACGTAACCCCCATAAACCAATAAGATACGCGTCCAAGCGCATACAGGAGAGCGAATGATTTTGACCAGCACCGAGGGGCAGGCTGCCCTTCCTCGATATTTCTCGCGTGTTTTTGCGATGGCGCAAGAAATGCAAAATGGGCAGGTCGACTTTATCATGCCCGACGGGCGGTGCTTTCGCGCGGTTGGTCAGAATCCGGTCCCGGTTGCTGAAATCCGTATCCATAACAATGACTTGTTCGCCCGCCTTATCAGGGAGGGTGACCTTGGATTTAGCGACGCCTACCTCGATGAATGGTGGAGCACGCCGGACCTGCAGGCCTTTATGGACGTCGCCCATGCGAATGAGGACATTTACGACTCCTTTCCCGGTATGGGGCTGATCCGTAAATTTGAATCCCTGCGCTTCTGGTTGCAGCGCAACAGCAAAAAGCAGGCACGCAAGAACATCAGCTATCACTATGATTTAGGTAATGATTTTTACAAATTGTGGCTTGATGACACGATGACCTATTCCAGCGCAATTTTCGAAGACGGGGTCCAACAATCTCTGGAGTCAGCGCAGACAGCGAAATACGCCTCTATGGTGGATCAGATGGGGGTCGTGCCCGGGGATCACGTGCTGGAGATCGGCTGCGGATGGGGCGGTTTTGCAGAATATGCCGCTAAGGAGCGCGGGCTAAAGGTAACCTGTCTGACCATCAGTAAAGAACAGTTTAACTACGCCAAAGAACGGATAGAAAACGCAGGTTTATCAGACGTTGTTGAATTTAAGCTTCAAGATTATCGCGACGAACGCGGCAAATATGACGGTATCGCCAGTATAGAAATGTTCGAAGCCGTCGGCGAACAGTATTGGCCGTCTTATTTCAAGACATTGCACGACTGTCTTAAACCTGGATGTCAGGCAACCCTGCAGATCATCACTGTGCCAGATCGCCGCTGGAAGGTTTACAAGCGAGGCGTTGATTTTATTCAGAAATATATCTTTCCGGGTGGCATGCTCCCAAGCCCCACGGTGTTAAAGCAACAGGTTGAGAACGCCGGTTTAGCCGTTGAAAAGTCTATTGAGTTCGGGAAAAGCTATGATGTGACTCTGCGGCGTTGGCATCGGACCTTCAATGAGAAATGGGAAGAGATATCCCGCATGGGGTTCGATGAACGCTTTAAACGCATGTGGGATTTCTATCTGACCTCATGCGCGTCTACCTTTGACAGCGGCAATTGCGATGTGACACAGATCACTGTGAAACGCCCAGCCTAGGGGCGCATTGCCCGTAGTCTAAGGATGTTCCAATGCCGACCGCCGCCCGTCTGACCGCTGCCGTTTGTTTGGCGCTGATGGGCTATGCCCTGTCCCGCATGATCATGCCATTGATGCCTACGTCGACGCAGTTCGGGTATTTTATTCCCACCAACATCGCCCTCGGTCTTATCGTGGGGTGGCGGGTCGTTGGGTCGCGTGTCGGCGGCGGCATATCAGAAGGCATTACTATCGGCGTAACCGGCGCGGTGGTCTTGGTCTTCTGGGGGCTGTTTGTGCAAAGTGGGCGCGAGATGATTGAGAAAGCGATGATGCATCGTTTCGACGGGGTTGGTGATGCGCTCGTGGGGATGATCGGTATCGGGGCAGAATACTTTCTGATTATCGCGACGGTGCCGATTATCGCGGTCGTCCTTTTGGGCGGGGCCGTTAGTGGCATCGTGACCAACGTCATTGATAGAAGGTTCCCTTAAGCGATGACTGATCTTTTCCTTTATGGATCCCTGCGCCATGTGCCCCTGCTTGAAATCGTACTGGGCCGCACCTCGGACCGGTTGGATATTTCAGCAGACCGTCTGCCCGATCACGTGGCCTTGTCGGTGGTGGAAGGGCCTTTTCCTTGTATCGTACCTGCGTCAGGTCAAAGCGCTGAGGGGCTGCTGCTGCGCGGGCTCGGTCAAAACGATCTGGACCGGTTGAATTTCTACGAGGGCAGCTTTGCCTACGATCTAAAAGGGGTGAGGCTGGAAAGCGGAGCCAGCGCCTTGGGTTATTTTGCGCGGCCAGATCAATGGTCCACGCGCGAACCGTGGTCGCTGGCGCAATGGCAGGCGGAATGGGGCGCGCTCAGTTGCTTTGCCGCGCGCGAGGTGATGGATTATTTCGGCGTCTACACCGCCGACCGCGTGGCGCAGATGTTCCCGATGATCCGGTCACGGGCGGCGGCGCAGGTGAATGCGCTTGGGTCGAAACACGGGGCAGGGACGCTGGACGGCAAGGTGCGGATCGACCAGATTGACCGCGCCTATACCAATTATTTCGCTTTGAATGAATATCACCTTTCACACGAGCGATTTGATGGCACGATGACCGATGTGCTGGAGCGTGCGGTCTTCATCGCGACCGACGCCGCGTTGGTGCTGCCCTATGATCCGGTGCGAGATCGGGTGATGCTGGTAGAGCAGCTGCGCATGGGGCCGGTGGCGCGGGGGGATCGCGCGCAGTGGCAGCTTGAACCCATCGCGGGCCGCGTTGATCCGGGCGAAAGCCCCGAAGACGCCGCGCATCGTGAGGCGCAGGAAGAAGCCGGGCTGACCCTGCGCAAGCTTGAAAAAATCGCGGAAGTCTATGCCTCCCCCGGGGATTCTACCGAATTTTTCTATATCTATCTGGGGCTTGCAGATTTGCCCGATGGTAGCACCGGTGTGAACGGGCTTGAGGTGGAAAACGAAGATATCCGGTCCCATCTCATCGGCTTTGATGCGCTGATGACCATGGTGCACCAGCTTGAAGCTGCCAATGCGCCGCTGGTGATTGCCGCGTATTGGCTCGCGCGGCATCGGGAACGCTTGAGGTTGGAAGCGCCCGCAGCTACACCAGATATAACTTGATTTAGGAGCATTCCATGCACGTCGCATCTGATCTGGCACAGGCCATTGGCAACACACCTCTTATCCGTCTGCGCAAGGCGAGCGAGGAAACCGGCTGCGAGATATATGGCAAGGCAGAATTCATGAACCCCGGCCAATCGGTCAAGGACCGGGCCGCCCTGTTCATCATTCAGGATGCCATCGCCAAGGGCACGCTGAAACCCGGCGGCACGATTGTTGAAGGCACGGCGGGCAACACCGGCATCGGGCTTGCGCTGGTCGGCGCGTCGATGGGGTTCAAAACCGTGATTGTCATTCCTGAAACGCAAAGTCAGGAAAAGAAGGACATGCTGCGTCTGGCCGGTGCCGAGCTGGTGCAGGTGCCAGCCGCGCCGTATCGCAACCCCAACAACTTTGTGCGCTATTCTGAACGTCTTGCGAACGAGCTGGCACGTACCACAAACGAGGGTGTGATCTGGGCCAACCAGTTTGACAACGTTGCCAACCGTCAGGCGCATATTGAAACCACCGGCCCCGAAATCTGGGAACAGACCGGCGGCAAGGTCGATGGGTTCTGCTGTGCGGTCGGTTCAGGCGGGACGCTGGCCGGTATTGGCATGGCGTTGCAGCCCAAGGGCGTGAAAATCGCGATTGCCGATCCCGATGGGGCGGCGCTACATAACTATTACACCAAAGGTGAACTGGTTGCCGAAGGCGGATCGATCGCCGAGGGCATCGGTCAGGTCCGCATTACCAAGAACCTCGAAGGGTTCACGCCTGATTTCAGCTATAACGTGTCGGACGCCGAGGCGCTGCCCTATGTCTTTGACCTACTACAACACGAAGGGCTGTGCCTTGGCGCGTCGTCGGGCGTGAACGTGGCGGGCGCCGTGCGTTTGGCCAAGGATATGGGGCCTGGTCATACCATTGTGACGATCCTGTGCGACTTTGGCACGCGTTATCAGTCGAAACTGTTCAACCCCGATTTCCTGCGCGAAAAAAACCTGCCGGTACCAGGTTGGCTGGACCGTGCGCCACAATCCATTCCTGGCGTTTTCGAAGACCAATGAACGCCACGCTCAGGGGGCTTCTGGCCGGCGGTCTTCTGGCGCTTTGCCTGACGACCGCGGCCATCGCGCAGACCGATGTCGAAGAAACGGCAGAGCGGTGGGACAGCGTCGCCGTTAAGGCTGAACAATCGGTGGAAGAGGTCGATACCCCGACCACCGAACTTGAAAGCATGCGCGCGCGTGTGGTCGGTTACCGGTCTGAATTCGAGGCGGCGCGCACCTTGAACGCCGATCGCATCGCCGCACTGCGCGACCAGCTTGCCGCTTTGGGTCCTGTGCCTGAGGGCGAGAACGCCGAACCCGAAGCGCCCGAAGTCGCTAAAACCCGCGCCGATATCAATCAACAACTGAACACGCTGCTCGCCCCCGTCCAGATCGCAGAACGAGAGTTCCTGCGGGCTGACGGTCTGGTCCGCGAGATCGACAAACGCATCCGTGATCGACAAACCGAACGGCTGCTGCGTGCGACGCCGTCACCCCTAAACCCGGCCTATTGGGCCCCCGCACTGGTTGACGTGCAAAACGCCTTCGCCGCTTTCTGGGAAGAAAGTGCAGAACAAGACACCGACAGCGCACTGGATACGTTGGAACGTAATCTTCCGACCGTACTATTGGCTGGCTTGGCGGGCCTGCTGCTGCTCTTTCGGGGCCGACTGTGGGCAATGGGGATTGTGAATGCGTTGCGCGATCGTCAGGCGCGTGGTCTGGGCATCTGGCGGTTCATCGTCTCGCTGTTGCGCATCCTTTTTCCATTGGCGGGCTTGTTTTTGCTGTCAATTGCCGCCCGTCAAAGCGGTTTTCTAGGCGCGCGATCTTCTTTGCTCGTCGAACTGCTGCCGATCATCGGGCTCATGATATTCGGGTTTCGCTGGGTTTCTGAACGCGTGTTCGCCCGCGAGCAGGAGGAGGCGTTGCTGCCGTTACCTGCAGCCCAACGAAAAATGGCGCGGCTTTATGTGAATGCCATCACGCTCGTCATCATCTTATCGATCGTCGCCCTGACAGTGTTGGAATTCGGTGACCCCAGTACGGCGACCCGTGCGGTCGTGCAGTTTCCGCTAGCCGTGCTGACCAGCCTCGCGCTGTTTCAAATTGGCCGGATTTTGCGCGGCTATCGCGACCCCGACGAGGACACTCCAGACGCAGATGGCGTGACCAAAGCCTCTACGCATGCGCGGATCGTGCGCAGCGCAGGGCTGGGGGCGATTGCTGTGTCGATTGCCGCGCCGGTTCTGTTCGCCTTTGGCTACCAAGACCTGTCCGACGCGATTTTGCGCCCCTATGTCACGACGCTGGCGGTGTTGGGGCTGGTCATGGCGTTGCAACGGTTTTCGGCAGATGTGTACGGCGCGATAACAGGGCAGGGACCGGCTGCCCGCGAAGCCTTGATGCCGTTGCTCTTCGGGTTGATCCTGCTGATGCTGGCCGCGCCTGCGCTGGCGCTGGTCTGGGGCGCGCGGGTCGCCGATCTGACAGAGCTTTGGGCCGCATTCGGGCGCGGATTTACCGTCGGAGAAAGCCGTATTGCACCGTCGAACCTGCTGGCGTTTACCATCATTTTCGCCATCGGTTATCTGCTGACGCGTTTGTTGCAAGGCACCTTGCGCAGCAATGTGCTGCCCAAAACCAAGATTGATATCGGTGGGCAGAACGCCTTGCTGTCGGGGCTTGGGTATGTCGGTATTTTTCTGGCCGCACTGGCGGCGATCACCGGTGCGGGGATCGACCTGAGCTCGCTCGCGATTGTGGCTGGTGCCTTGTCGGTCGGTATCGGTTTTGGCCTGCAAAATATCGTCAGCAACTTTGTATCCGGGATCATCTTGCTGATCGAGCGGCCGATCTCGGAAGGCGACTGGATCGAGGTCGGCGGAAAGTCGGGCTATGTGCGCGACATTTCCGTTCGGTCGACGCGGATCGAAACCTTTGACCGCACCGATGTTATTGTCCCCAACGCCGATTTGGTCAGCGGCACAGTGACGAACTTTACCCGTGGCAATACTGTGGGGCGGCTTATCGTAAAGGTGGGTGTGGCTTATGGCACCGATACCCGTCGGGTCGAAACTGTTCTGCGAGAGATCGCTGAAGCACAACCCTTAGTGCTGGCAAACCCCGCGCCGAATGTGCTGTTGGTGAGCTTTGGCGCAGATGCGCTTGAATTTGAGATCCGGGCATTTTTGCGGGACGTGAACTGGATGATGTCGGTCCAGAGCGATATTAACCACGCCATTGTCGACCGCTTTGCCGAAGAAAAAATCGAAGTCCCCTTTCCACAGCGCGATGTCTGGTTCCGCAATCGCGCGCCCGAACCAGCGCCAAAAGCGCCGAAACCAGACGGAGAAGCGGACAATTGAGCCAACCGATCTACCTTACCGACACCTACGCCCGCGACAGCGCGGCAAAAGTCGTCTCTATCACGCCTGAAGGTGGGATCGTACTGGACCGTGCGCTGTTTTACCCCACTGGCGGCGGGCAACCCGGCGACAGTGGTTGGCTGAGCTGGGACAGGCAACGTATGCCTATTGCCACCACGGTAAAGGGGCAGGACGGCAGTGTTATTCTGGTCCCCGCCGAACCGGCGGTTATTCCACAGGCGGGTACCCATGTGACGCTAGCGCTGGATTGGGACCGCCGTCACCGGCATATGCGCGTGCACAGCCTGTTGCATTTGCTGTCTGTGGTGGTGCCGTTTCCCGTGGTCGGCGGGCAGATTTCGGCGACACACGGACGGATCGACTTTGATCTAGCCGATGCGCCAGAGGATCGCGACGCGATAGAAGACGCGCTGCTGTCTTATATTGGGCAAGATTTACCGATTACCGATCATTGGATTACCCAAGAAGAACTGCAAGCCGCTCCTGATCTGGTCAAGACATTGTCTGTCGCCCCACCGGCGACAGCAGCCGAGGTGCGGTTGGTGCAGATCGGCGAGGATAACGCCTGGATCGACCTTCAGCCCTGTGGCGGTACCCATGTCGCCAGAACCGGAGAGATCGGCGCGATACGCCTTGGTAAGATTGAGAAAAAGGGGCGCGACACCCGTCGGATATACGTCCATCTCGACAGCTGAGCGGCGCATTGAAATCTTGTTGAAATTCGCGCGTTTTACCCCTTGCACCCTGACAGCAGGTCACGCTAAACACCCCCTCAATGGACAGGTGGCCGAGTGGTCGAAGGCGCACGCCTGGAAAGTGTGTAGGCGGGAGACCGTCTCCAGGGTTCGAATCCCTGTCTGTCCGCCATATCCCTCTTACGATAAAATTCACCGCGATGACTTGCGGTTGCAGCCGCCCGATAGCGGCGTGGCATGCCGTTCGGGGAGATGGTCCGGATGACCGGATACCTCAGCCTATTCACCGTCGCCTTTCTGGCTGCTACGATTCTTCCGATGCAATCCGAAGCGCTGCTTGTCGGTCTGATGCTACATGGTCAGCACGGGGTTCTTGTGTTGCTGGCTGTGGCAACGGTCGGCAATGTGCTGGGGTCGGTGGTAAATTGGGGGCTGGGTCATGCGGTGTTGCGGTTTCAGGGCAAACGCTGGTTCCCCGCATCGCCGTCGCAGATGGCACGCGCCGAGACATGGTACGCGCGCTATGGGCGCTGGTCGCTGCTGGTCAGCTGGTTCCCTGTTGTCGGGGATGCGCTGACCGTCACGGCAGGCGTGTTGAAAGAACCGCTTTGGTCCTTTGTGGCGATCGTCGGGATCGGCAAGGCACTGCGCTATGGGGTGTTGGCCTGGGTCACGCTGGCGTGGATCGGCTGAAAATCTGACGGTGTTCTTTGGCGGTGTTTAAAAACGAAAAAAGCGCCCGAGGGCGCTTTGTTTCCGTGGTAAACTCAGAGGCGCGATTAACCGCCCCAGTTACGCACCTGACCGCAATCCATATGGACGAAGTTCGAGCCCGAGTAGCGACCGACACCGCCGCCGTTGCAGGCGATTGCCGCGCGGGCCATTTGGTTCACCGAACGGGATGCGAGACGCAAATCAGCGGCCTGACCCCGCATGTGCAAGGAGTTCTTGGCTACACCGCCCGATCTGGAGCGCAGCATCGCGTTTGTCTGCGGGCTGCGATAGCCGGACAAAAGCATGTAAGGTTCGGATACGTCGAGAAGGTTGTGCGAGGCGGCCATGATATCGACGGTACGCAAGTCCATCGATTTGACACCATCGGTACGCCAGTCGCGCATAAAATAGTTCAATTCGGATACGGCATCTTTGATGTAGTTGCCTTCGATCCAATAGATCATGTCGATGCGTTCGCCGGTACGACCGGAATACATCTTGATGCGACGAATATCGCCGGCCCCACGTAAAAATCCTGCTGCGTTTGCAAAGCTCGGTGCTGCTGCTACGGCTGTCGCTGCGAATGCGCCCAATACGGAGCGCCGGGTCATGCCCGAAGTGCTCTTACCAGTCATTAATTATGTGTCCCGTTTTCTGCCTTTGGTTCCATGATGTTACACGGAAATTTCCATCGATCCCCAGATGCAACAATTTATGGCATAGCGCGATTCTTGAACCAAGTGCTGAATCGAAAAGGTTCCATCTCACAACAAATTTAGGCGAATTTTTGCGCAACGCTTAGGGAGGTGTTCATTTTTGCAACAGGGGCGATGCGGATAAGCATCAATTTACCCTTAGATTCCAGTTCACGGGCTTTGTTATTGGACAATATGCCGGGGTTCCATGCGTATCTAGGGAAACCAAAGCTCACCGATTTCGGGGGAATCAATGACTCGTATTTTAGCTATTCAATCGCGGAAATTTCGCCGCCTTACTGGTTTTCTCGGGGCGGCAGCGACAGCTTTGACGCTCCTTACCGCACCGCAGCCCGCTTTTGCGCAGGTGACCGCGTTCAAACAAGCCGTCGCGGAAGCCGCATCGCGGGACGAAGACATCGCTGCGTATTACCGGACCCACGGTTACGCGCCGATCTGGACCGAAGCAAACGACACACAGCGTGCACGTCGCGCTGCGTTGATGTCTGCCATCCGCGCCGCAGATCTGCATGGGTTGCCTGTCGCGCGCTACGACCCCCAAGGGTTGATGGAAACGCTAAAGGCTGCGCAAACTCCGCGTGATCGCGGTCTCGCCGAGGTAGAGATGACGCGCGTGTTCTTACAATACGCCCGCGACCTTCAAACCGGTGTGCTGGTGCCGTCGCGTATCGACCCGTCCATCGTGCGCGAGGTGCCGTACCGCGACCGTCAAACCACTCTGACCGATTTCATTGCCGCAGATCCCACGCCGTTTCTGCGCAATCTGCGTCCGAACACGATGGAATATAACGCTCTGATGCGTGAAAAGCTACGGATGGAACAGCTGCTGAGCCAGGGCGGTTGGGGCCCTGCGGTGCCCGCGTCGTCATTGAAACCGGGCGCGCAAGGGGCGCAGGTGGTCGCGCTGCGTAACCGCTTGATGTCGATGGGGTACCTCAAGCGGTCGAACGTGATGACGTATGACGCAACCCTGCAAGACGCCGTTCTGAGCTTTCAGAAAGACCACGGTTTGAACGAAGACGGCGTGGCCGGTCCTAGCACCATGGCCGAGATCAACAAAACCGTCGAAACCCGTCTGCAGTCGGTCATCGTCGCGATGGAGCGCGAGCGCTGGCTGAACAAGGAACGCGGTGCACGTCACATTCTGGTTAACATTCCTGCGTTTACCGCCTCTGTGGTCGATAACGGATTGGTAACCTTCGAAACCCGTACCGTCGTCGGTGCAAATGAGTCCGACCGTCTGACTCCGGAATTTTCGGATGTGATGGAATATATCGTCATCAACCCCACATGGACGGTGCCACGGTCAATTGTGACCAAGGAATACCTGCCTTCGATGAAGCGGAATCCGAATGCTGCGGGCCATATTGATCTGATCGATGGCCGGGGCCGGATCGTCAGCCGAGGCTCGGTGAACTTTAGCCGCTATACCGAACGCACGTTCCCCTATGGCATGCGTCAAAAGCCCGGTCGGTCCAATGCACTTGGTCTGGTAAAGTTCATCTTCCCCAACAAATACAACATTTACCTGCACGACACGCCGTCCAAGAGCCTCTTCAGCCGCGATGTGCGCGCCTTTAGCCACGGCTGCGTGCGGCTCGCGGATCCGTTCGATTTTGCCTATACACTTCTGGCGGCGCAAACTGCTGATCCGGTCGGGTATTTCAAACGCCAGTTGGCCACAGGACGTGAAACCTTTGTGCATCTGGACAAAGAACTGCCCGTCCACCTCATCTATCGGACCGCCTTTACCACGCCACGGGGTCACACGCAGTATCGTGCCGACATCTATGGCCGCGACGGTCGCATTTGGGATGCGCTGAGCAAGGCGGGGGTGGCATTGGGCGCGGTTCAGGGTTAACTCGTCCCTGATAAGGGGAGACCGCATATGACTTATACCATCCAACAGATCGCCGACGCGCTTGGCTTGCCAGCGGTCGGCGATACGTCCATCTCGATTGCCAAATTGGCAGAGCCAGCCGACGCGGGTCCCGACGATCTGGCGCTCGCCATGAGCCCCAAATACGCGCAATCCCTGTCAGACGGCGCGGCGCGTGCTGCTATGCTCTGGCCCGATGCCGACTGGCAAGAGATGGGATTGAAGGCGGCGATCCTGCCGGATCGTCCGCGTTTTGCCATGTCGGGACTGACCCGCATGATGGACCCGGGGCAGGGCTTTGGGACGGGTATCCACCCCTCTGCCGTCATTGACCCGACAGCACAGCTGGCAGACGATGTATCTGTAGGGCCGCTGGCCATTGTGGCGGCAGGTGCGCAGATTGGCGCTGGCTCTGTCATCGGGCCGCAATGCTATATCGGAACAGACGCGGTTCTGGGCAAGAGCGCCTATCTGCGGGATCATGTCAGCATCGGTGCTCGGGTCCGCATCGGCGACGATTTCATCGCACAACCAGGCGCGCGCATTGGCGGCGACGGATTTTCCTTTGTGACAGCCGAACCCAGCACAGTTGAGCAGACCCGCAAGACACTTGGCGATCGCGGCGACACAAAAGCGCAACAATGGAACCGTATTCACACGCTTGGAAGTGTGACCATCGGGAATGACGTGGAATGTGGGATGAACTGCACGGTGGATAGCGGCACCATTCGCAACACCACGATTGGCGACGGCACCAAGCTCGATAACCTCGTGCATCTGGGCCACAACGTTGTGGTGGGCAAGAACTGTCTGCTTTGTGGTCAGGTTGGCATCGCGGGCTCGGTGACGATTGGCGATAATGTCGTGCTTGGCGGTCAGGTGGGTGTCAGCGACAACATCACCATCGGCGACGGTGTGATCGCGGGTGGCGGCACCAAGATCCTGTCGAACGCGCCAGCAGGCCGGTCCTTGCTGGGCTATCCCGCGACGGAAATGGGCAAGCAGATCGAAGGCTACAAGGCGCTGCGTCGCTTGCCGCGCTTGCTTCGCGATGTGGCCGCGTTAAAATCCCAGATGGGCAGCTCCAAAGACAGTGAAACAAGCTAGGGTCGTCCGCGGCCCGCTCTGATGGAGACTTAGGATGAACATCAAAGATCAGGTCATCAGCATCATCGCCGATCAAGCGTTTCTGACGCCCTCGGACGTGAGCATGAGCAGCACACTGGACAGTCTGGGCATCGACAGCATGGGCATCGTCGAAAGCATCTTTGCGATCGAAGAAACCTTTGATGTATCGGTCCCGTTCAACGCGAACCAGCCCGACGCCACGGGGTTTGATATCTCTAGCGTTGCGAGCATCGTCGCAGGGGTTGAACGGCTGCGCGCCGAGCAGGCCTGACGCGTGAAACGGGTCGTCATCACGGGCGCGGGCACGGTCAATCCGCTGGGGTTGAACGTGCCCGATACGCTTGCGGCCATGCGCAACGGGGTTTGTGGTATTGGGCCGCTTGCGTTTCGCGACGTGGAACGGCTGTCGATCCAGATCGGCGGGCAGGTGCACGGATTTGACGGTGAAAGCCAGCACAACCGCCAAAAAATTGCGCTCTATGACCGGTTCACCCAATTCACGCTGGCCGCGGCCTCCGAGGCGATTATCCAGTCGGGGCTTGTTTTCGAAGGCGAGCTTGCCGCAAAATCCGGCGTGGTGCTTGGTACGGCAGGCGGCGGGGTGAGCACGTGGGACGATAACTACCGCGCGGTTTATGCCGAGGGAAAGAACCGCGTGCATCCCTTTGTCGTGCCACGTCTGATGAACAACGCCGCAGCCAGCCACGTCAGCATGGAGCATCGCCTCAAGGGGCCGTCGTTCACCGTCTCTACCGCCTGCGCATCATCAAATCACGCAATGGCGCAGGCCTTTTCAATGATCCGCAGCGGTATGGCACCGGTCATGGTCACGGGCGGGTCGGAATCCATGCTGTGTTTCGGCGGCGTCAAAGCGTGGGAAGGCCTGCGCGTGATGTCACGCGACGCCTGCCGCCCGTTTTCGGCCAATCGGAACGGGATGGTGCAGGGCGAAGGGGCCGGTATCTTTGTATTCGAGGACTACGACCACGCGTGTGCCCGAGGGGCAGAAATCCTGTGTGAGGTGTCAGGGTTTGCAATGACATCGGACGCGTCAGATATTGTGATGCCCTCCAAGGCAGGGGCCGCACGCGCCATCAAGGGCGCTCTGCAGGACGCGCGGATCAACCCAGACGAGGTAGGCTATATCAACGCGCACGGCACCGGTACGATGGCCAATGACAAGACTGAATGCGCAGCGGTAGCGGATGTCTTTGGGACCCACGCGGACAGGCTGATGATCAGCTCAACCAAGTCGATGCACGGCCATTTGATCGGTGGCACCGGCGCGGTAGAGCTTTTGGCCTGCATTATGGCGCTACGTGATGGGGTGATCGCCCCGACCATCGGCTACGAAGAACCCGACCCCGACTGTGCGCTGGACGTTGTGCCGAATATCGCACGGGATTCGCGTGTCACTGTCGCGCTGTCCAATGCTTTTGCCTTTGGCGGCATGAACGCGGTGTTGGCCCTGCGCGCAATCTGAACACGCGAGAATACCCAAACGTCGACGTATAAAAAAAGCCGCCTCGGTCAGAGGCGGCTGTTGTAACTCAGGGGGGCCAGATGACCACCCAAAGACTTACTTGTTTTCAACAATCGAGGATTTGTCGAAGCTGGCTGTGAACCCGTCAAGCGACAATGCCAGTTCAACCTTCTGGTCGGGGGCCAGCGCGGGCACAATCGTGATCACCGCTTCCTTGCCGCGCTTGAATGCAGCAACGTCGGCATCGGTCAGCCCCATGCGCACATAGCAGCCAACGGGGTTACAGAACGCGAAAGGATAACGGCGGGCTTTGCCCCCATCGACGGTCAGTGTCATTTGCGAGGGCAGGGCCGTTTCCAACGGTACAACAACCGTTGCACCTGCCGTTGCCTTGCCGCCGCTTGGCAGACGGAACAGCGAGAATTCGGCAACAGGTGCGCCCTGGCCATCATCCATCAGCTGGTACATCTGGCAGGGGTCGATCTCTTCTTCGGTCTTGATGCAGCGCATTTCCCACGCACCGATCACTTCTTTGGTGTAGGGCTTTCCAAGGGTCGGCTCACCGTCAGAGTCTTCACCAAGGCTGAGCTGCGATTGCACATCCGTGCTGCTGCCGGTAGTGGTGTTCTCTTCGGTCGCAGGGGCCGCTTCAGCAGTCGGTGCCGTTGTTTCCGGGGCGTCTGTTGCTGCGGGTGTTTCCGTGGCTGCAGTTTGTGCGTAACCGGAAACGGGCATAGTCAGAGCCATCGCCGCGCAAAGAGGGAGAAGTGTGATATACTTTTTCATGCTCGTTCCAAATCAGTTAAATTCGACGCCATCTACCATGCGCCAACGCTAATGTCAGGATGATAGCGGTGAAACGATCGTGATTTAAGGCAAAATTTCGCCTATTTCATCGGGGGTTAAGGCGGCAGGCGGCCCATTGGGGGGCGCAATAGAAAAAAGGGCGCAAAGCGCCCCTTTCCCTGTTCTTCGTTCTCCCCGTCGGACTTGGCCGACCTATTAAGGGCAGGTTACGAAAGCATTGATGAACCGTCAACATAAAATTTCACAATCGTTTCAGACCGGTAAACTTGGCCACAATGAAAAAAGGGCCGTACCCGAAGGCACGGCCAAGTCTGACAGGGAGGAAGTGTCGCCGATACGAAAAGGACATCACGATCGGCGACAAAATCACTATGGTGTGAAAAGGTTAAGTTTGTATGCTCACCCTGCACTTTGACTGAAGGCTATTGGCCTAAAAGGACTTAAATACGTGACAAATGATATTTTCATCGGCGGGGGTGGCGAAGCCTACGCGACCAAACAATTTCTCAACATCGGCTATGCCAACCGTCACGGTCTGATCGCGGGGGCGACGGGCACGGGCAAAACGGTCACGTTGCAAATTCTGGCCGAAGGCTTCTCTGCGGCTGGGGTGCCGGTCTTCTTGTCTGACGTAAAGGGCGATCTATCTGGCCTCGCGCAGGCCGGATCCGCCAGCCATAAGTTGCACACCCCCTTTACCGAGCGCGCGCAAACCATCGGCTTTGACGATTTCGACTACAGCGCTTTCCCTGTGACCTTCTGGGATATGTACGGCAAACAGGGCCATCCCGTCCGGACGACGATTTCGGAGATGGGCCCGTTGCTGCTGGCGCAGCTGTTGGACCTGACCGAGGCGCAAGAGGGCATTTTGAACATCGCCTTTCGTGTCGCCGACGAAGACGGATTGCCGCTTCTGGACCTGAAAGATTTGCAATCCCTGCTAGTCTGGATCGGCAAGAACGCGTCTACGCTGGCTCTGCGCTATGGCAATGTGTCTGCGGCGTCCGTGGGCGCGATCCAGCGGCGGCTCCTGGTCCTTGAAAACCAAGGGGCGGCTGACCTTTTTGGTGAACCTGCGCTAGCGCTAAGCGATCTGATGCGGACCGACACGGACGGGCGCGGCTTTATCAACATCCTCGCCGCTGACAAGCTGATGCAAGCCCCAAAACTTTATGCGACCTTTCTGCTGTGGCTGCTGTCCGAACTTTTCGAGGAACTGCCCGAGGTCGGCGATCCGGAGAAACCCAAACTTGTTTTCTTTTTTGACGAAGCACATTTGCTGTTTGATGACGCCCCCAAAGCGCTGGTAGATAAGGTGGAACAGGTGGCGCGTCTGATCCGCTCCAAAGGGGTGGGGGTGTATTTCATCACGCAAAACCCCGCCGATGTACCCGAAGATATCCTTGGCCAGTTGGGCAACCGTATCCAGCATGCCCTGCGCGCCTTTACCGCCCGAGACCGCAAAGACCTGCGTCTCGCCGCCCAAACCTACCGCGACAATCCGCGTTTCGAGACCGAAGAAGCGATCCGCGAGGTCGGCGTGGGCGAAGCCGTCACGTCGATGCTGCAGAAAAAGGGGATACCCGGTGTGGTCGAGCGGACCTTGATCCGTCCGCCGTCCTCGCAGCTAGGCCCCCTTGATCCTGCCACCCGCGCTGCCCTGATGGCGCAAAGCCCGATGGCTGGGAAATACGACACCCGCCTCGACCGCGCCTCGGCTTTCGAAATGTTGGCCAAACGGGCAGAGGATGCCGCGAAAGAAGCGGCACAGGCCGAAGAGCAAGCGGAAGCCGAAGACACATCGCCAGCCCTGCGTGAATTCAACGCAGCGCGGCGTTATGCTGGCAAACGGGTGACACGATCCACGGCGAAACGCACGACCAAAAGCGATGACAGCTTCGGCGGTGCCATCGCGAGCGTGGTGATCAAAGAGCTTAAGGGCACAACCGGCCGCCGCATTGTGCGTGGTATTCTGGGCGGGTTGTTCAAAGGGCGCTGATGCCCCTTCCAAATGGACCTAAATCCTCGCCGAAGGCAGGCCTTATCCCGCAGGGGATAAAGCCTATTCTTTTACTTCTCGGGGATCAATCCGCGCGGGCTGAACCTAAGGACCAGCAGCAGCACTGCGCCCATGGTCATCAACCGCATATGGGCGGCGGAGTCGATCAAATGGTCTTTTAGCCAATAGCCATCAGACATGCCCGCGGTCACCATCTGCATCAGCCACAGGCCCATGGGTTCTACCATCACCCAAAGATACCACATCAGAAAGCCCCCCAGCACGGCCCCCAGATTATTGCCAGAACCGCCGACGATTACCATGACCCAGATCAGGAAGGTGAACCGCAACGGCTGATAGGATCCGGGCGTCAGCTGGCCATCCAGCGTGGTCATCATCGCCCCGGCGATGCCGCAGATGGCGGAGCCGAGGATGAACACCTGCAAATGCCGCGCGGTAACATCCTTGCCCATGGCTTCGGCTGCAACTTCATTATCGCGGATCGCGCGCAGCATCCGGCCCCAAGGCGAATTCAGTGCCCGCTGGCTCAGCCACATGAGCACCAGCAGCACCACGGCGAACAGGCAAACGTACAAGAACTTGACCCAAAGCGTTGACGCTTCCACAGGGTTGAACCCGAACCCAGCCGCTTGTGCCACAAAGCCCGCGTCGTTTTGCAGGTCGATCTCATAGGACACAGGGCGCGGGATGCCGATAACATTCTTGACGCCGCGCGACAGCCAGTCCTCGTTCTTGAGCACAGCGATGATGATTTCCGCGATGCCCAAGGTGGCAATCGCAAGGTAATCCGACCGCAGCCCAAGGGCGGTTTTTCCGATCAGCCAGGCAGCACCAGCGGCAAACAGCCCGCCAACCGGCCAGGCAAAGATCACCGGTAGGCCAAGCCCGCCAAGATAGCCTGTGGTGGCGGGGCTCACGGCCTCTACCGCGCTGACCGAAGGGTCGAGCAGAGCGCGAAAGATGAAAAACCCGCCGACCAGAACCGCCAGCACGAGAAGCGTGCGGAGCCAGCCCTTGGCCATGCGCTTCATCACTTGAACCGCCAGCAGGATCGTCGCAGCCCCCATCAGCAAGGCGGCGACAATGCCCCAGCCGCCCGCGGACCAAGCCCCTTCGGAGGGGGGCATACCAATCAGCACAGCGGCGAGACCACCCAGTGCCACAAACCCCATGATGCCCACGTTGAAAAGTCCTGCAAAGCCCCATTGCAGGTTTACCCCAAGCGCCATGATGCTTGAAATCAGCCCCATCGCAATGATCAGCAGCGCGGCGTTCCAGCTTTGGGTCACGCCGGTCAGTACGATCAGAACCGCGACGATGGCGAAAAGGCCGGTGTTTTTGACTGTCTCGTTCATACCGATTGCCCCTTGAATAGACCTGTGGGTTTGAACAGCAACACGATCAACAAGATCACGAAGCTGACGGCGAATTTATAGTCGGTGGACAGAAGCTGGACCAATCCGTCGGGGGCAAGCCCCTCGGGCGCGAGGTAGCCGAACACTTTCTTCCACGCGTAGGTGATTGTCACCTCGGAAAACGCGATGACAAAACCGCCTGCGATTGCTCCGATGGGGCTGCCAAGCCCGCCCACGATGGCGGCGGCGAAAATCGGCAGCAACAGTTGAAAATAGGTGAAGGGTTTAAAGGACTTGTCCAACCCGTAAAGCACGCCCGCGGTGGTCGCAAGGCAGGCGACGATGATCCATGTGATCATGACCACCCGTTCAGGGTTGATGCCCGACAGCAGCGCCAGATCTTCGTTGTCGGAATAGGCGCGCATGGATTTGCCCGACCGCGTCTTGTTCAAGAACCAAAACAACGCGGCAACGACGATGACAGCCGTAACAACCGTCAGCCCTTGGGTGGTCTTGATCGCCAGCCCTTCTTCGAGACCGGTCATCTCTTTGAAGTCCCGCGCCGAGATGATGAAGCGTTCGCCATCCAGAAAGCGTTGATCCTCTGCACCGATGATGAAGCGGGTGATGCCATTGTAGACGAAAGTCACCCCCAGCGAGACGATGACGAAAATCACCGGCTTGGCCTTCTTTTCGCGGTAGAAGCTATAGACCAGCTTGTCGGTGCCAAGCAGCAGCCCGATAGTGATGATGATCGCGAATGGTAGGGCCAGCAGTGCGGTCGGTAAGACCCCCAGGCTCAGCCCCAGCGACTGGAACCCCCACGTGATCAGCACTGCCGACATGGCCCCAAGCGCCATGGTATCGCCATGGGCAAAGTTCGAGAACCGCAAGATACCGTAAACCAGTGTCACCCCAAGCGCGCCAAGCGCCAGTTGCGACCCGTAAGCAATGCCCGGGACCAGCACATAGTTGGCCAAGGCGACAAAAGCGTTAAGTAAGTCCATTATTTACATGTCCCTAGATAGCTGATGGCGATAGGCCCATCAGCGTAATGCACGGTGTAACGGGATGCCCCGTCGGCGGCGATGCTAAGCAGGTGGCGGGCGTCAAACCCACCGCCCGTCAGGGACAGCGCCTTATCCTGTTTCGTGCCAGTCAGCGTGACGGTTTCGGCGTCGCTGACCATTTGTGATTGAACCGCCAGCGCATCAGCAGATGCGCCGCCTGCGGTGCCGGTGACGTCGGGGGAGAACTCTGTCTCTGTACAGGGTTCGTTTTCGACGCACTCCCAGACAAAGTGGCAGCCGATGGCGATGGTTTGCTGAAACGGCTCTGGCGGTGTTGATGAAACAGTGCCGGCCGCTGGGGCAGGCGGTGCCGCGTCGGTGCTTTCCTGTGCTAAGGCGGGTTCTGCAAAGGCCACAAGAGCCAGAGGAAGGGTCCATCGCATCGCTTAACCCCCCAAAAAGGATTTACGAACTTCGGGATCTTCCAAAAGCTCTTTGCCTGTACCAGTAAAAGCGTTCGCCCCTTGCACCAGAACATATCCCTTATCCGCAATCTCAAGCGCCTGACGGGCGTTCTGTTCCACCATCAGGATCGGAATGCCGGTGCGGGCAACCTCGATGATACGGTCAAACAACTCGTCCATCACGATCGGCGAGACACCGGCGGTAGGTTCGTCCAGCATCAGAACTTTGGGCTGGGTCATCAGCGCGCGACCCACGGCCACCTGCTGACGTTGGCCGCCCGACAGCTCACCCGCTGGCTGATAGCGTTTTTCCTTGAGGATCGGGAACAGGTCATAGACTTGAGCCATCGTATCGCGGAAATCATCGCGGCGGATGAAGGCCCCCATCTCGAGGTTTTCTTCGACGGTCATCGAGGTGAAAATATTCGAGGTTTGCGGCACAAAGCCCATGCCCTTGGCCACACGGTCCTGCGGTGACAGCGCGGTGATGTCTTCGCCGTCCAGACGCACATGACCCTGTCGGACATCCAGCATGCCGAACACGGCTTTCATCGCGGTGGACTTGCCCGCGCCATTGGGACCGACGATAACCGCGATCTCGCCTTTTTCGACAGCGATTGTACAGCCGTGCAGAATATCCGGGCCCTTGCCATAGCCACCCGTCATCGTGTCACCGATCAAGAACGGCCCGCCCGGCGCAGGGTGGCTCTTGCCGCCGGTTTTGACAGGTTGCGCGGTGCCTTGGCCTTTGGGGTTCGCGATCGATAGGTCCTTGTTGCCCCGATCGCCATATGGGTTGCTCATGTCGGTTTCTTTCTTTCGGTATCAAGGCCGCCACAGGGGACCGTCGCGTCACAGGAATTTTCGCCTGTCCAAACCGCTGCTGTCTGCGGCAGGGCCAGTCCCGCACAGAGGGGCGATGCAGCCCGCGGGCGTCTCATGCAGACACAGCCTTGTTCTTGAGCCCGGTGCCCAGATAGGCCTCGATCACTTGCTCGTTTGCTTTGATTTCGGGCAGTGTGCCTTGGGCCAGAACTTTGCCCTCGGCCATACAGATCACCGGATCACACAAGCGGCCAATAAAATCCATGTCGTGTTCGATGACGACGAAGGTATAGCCGCGTTCTTGGTTCAGGCGGATGATCGCGTCGCCGATGGTGTTCAGCAGCGTGCGGTTCACGCCGGCACCGACTTCGTCCAGAAACACGATTTTCGCGTCGACCATCATGGTCCGCCCCAACTCTAGCAGCTTTTTCTGACCGCCCGAGATCTGCCCCGCCTTTTGCTCGGCCAGTTGTTCGACCGTCAAAAACTCGAGCACCTCGTCCGCCTTGGCGCGCAGGGCGCGTTCCTGATCTGCGATGCGCTTGCGTCCGAACCATGTGTTCCACAGCGTTTCGCCGGCCTGATCACCGGGCACCATCATCAGGTTCTCGCGGCAGCTCATGGATGAAAATTCATGGGCGATCTGGAAGGTCCGCAGCAACCCCTTGTGAAACAGCGTATGCGGGGGCAGGCCGGTGATATCCTCGCCGTCCATGGTTACACGGCCCGACGTGGGCTTGAGCACGCCGGCGATGACGTTGAACAGCGTGGTTTTGCCCGCACCGTTCGGGCCGATCAAGCCGGTGATCGTGCCTTTGCCAATGGTCAGATTGGCACCTTCCACGGCGTGAAACCCGCCGAAATGTTTATGGATGTCGTCTACGACGATCATTACTATGTCTCCCCGTGCAGAGCCCAAGCCCCGTTGCAAAAACAGCCCGGCTGCAGTGCAGCGGGCTGTTTTCTGTCATGTTATGAGATGTTAGCGGTATTGAACCGTCGTGATTTTGCCGCCTTCGATCTTGATCTGACGGTAGCTGCCAGCAGATTCGCCGGGTCCGATCAGCTCCACCGCAGTTGCGCCGTCATAATCGACTTCGCCACCGTCCTTGAGGATCTGAAGCGCTTTGCCCAGTTCGCCGGGATAGATCTTTTCGCCGGGGGCATTGGCCACCGACATGATCTGATCCTTATAGACTTGCGGATCTGTGGAGCCCGCGGCCTGCATCGCCAACATCAACAGCGCGGTTGCATCATAGCTTTCAGGAGCGAAAGGCGATGTCGTATCAAACGCACCGTCGACAAGCGCGGTGAATTTGTCAGCGCCGGGGCTGTCGGTGCCGGGGTGTTGGCCGGTCGAGCCGTCCAGCTCGGTGCCGAAGTTATTTTCAAGGTTCGCCGCGATCATCCCGTCGGGGAAGTGGAATGTGTCGAACGCACCGGAATCGATAGCTGCACGCACGAGGCCAGAGCCGCCCTGATCGACATAACCCGCCACAACAAGACGGTCGCCACCGGCAGAGGCCAGCGCGCCAACTTCAGCAGAGTAATCGGCCTTGCCATCTTCGTGGGCCGCCGAAATGGTGATCGTACCGCCAGCGGCTTCATAGGCCTGCTGGAATGCGTCCGCCAATCCCTTGCCGTAGTCATTGTTGGTATAGGTGACTGCGACCTGCTTGATGCCTTCTTCCATCAGCACGTCGGCCATGACTTCACCCTGACGGGCGTCCGAAGGCGCGGTGCGGAAGAACAGACCGTCGTCGTCCATCGATGTCAGGCCGGGGGACGTGGCGGAGGGCGAGATCATCACCATCCCGTTTGGCAAGGCCGCGTTTTGCAAGACCGCACCAGTCACGCCAGAGCAAGCCGCGCCCACAATGCCGTTGATCCCTTCGGAGATCAGACGTTCAGCGCTGGACACCGCAAGCGCGTTGTCCACGCAGCCCGTGTCAGCGCGCGAGGCCGAAACCGTGGCCCCATCCATCAGCATGCCGCTGTCGGTGACTTCTTTCATGGCAAGCTCGGCGCTTTCCGCCATGATACCGGTCAGCGATTCAATCGGGCCGGTGAAACCAAAGATCACGCCGAGCTTCACATCTTTGCTGTGTGCATCGGCATAGGCATTGGTGGCCAGCAATGCTGCAGCCGTTGTGGCCATAAGCATCTTTTTCATATTATTCTCCCTGTTGAACATCGTGTTCTGCAAAAGAACCTATGCGCCGATTTGAGAAAAGAAAAGCGTTGTCCAAAGGTAAACTGGCGCAAGACGATGTGGATCATAGCGCTGCATGCTCTAGCTTTACATCAACGGGGTGTATCAGGAGAGAAAGCCATGATCCGCAGGGTTGTGAAACGGGCGTTGGCGCTGTCGTTGGGCGCGATGGTCTTTGGGGCACCATACGTCTTTGCGCAAGAAATGACGATCGAACAGCGGGTATCAGGGCTGGATACGCCATGGGCGTTGGCGGTGCTCCCCCGAGGTGACGTACTTATCACTGAACGAGATGGCCGGTTGCTGCGCGCCCGTGACGGTACCCTCTATGAGGTCGCGGGGGCGCCGCAGGTTGTGGATGCAGGTCAGGGTGGTTTGCTTGATATCACCCTTGCGCGCGACTTTGACACGACCCGGACCGTTTTCCTAACCTATGCCAAGGCGCTTGACGGCGGGGCTGGTACCGCGCTCGCCGCTGCTGAGCTGTCGCCAGACGGCAGTCGGTTGGAAAATGTGCGTGATCTGTTCAGCATGTCGCGGGGATCGTCCAAGGGGCAGCACTTTGGCAGCCGCGTCGTAGAGGCGCGTGACGGGACACTGTTCGTCACCATCGGAGAGCGCGGCGACAGACCGGCGGCGCAGGATCTGGGCCAGCACAACGGATCAGTCGTTCGCGTGAACCGCGACGGGAGCGTGCCGCAGGACAACCCCTTTGTCGGGCGCGACGGCGTGCTGCCTGAAATCTGGTCCTACGGGCATCGCAACCCGCAAGGGGCGGGGCTTGACCCGAGCGGGAAGCTTTGGGTGTCAGAGCACGGTGCGCGCGGCGGGGACGAGGTTAACGCCGTGCGCAAGGGCGCGAATTATGGCTGGCCTGTGATTTCGTACGGGCGGCACTACTCCGGTGCGAAAATAGGCGAAGGCACCACGAAAGAAGGGATGGAACAGCCCGCATACTACTGGGACCCGTCCATCGCCCCTTCGGGGTTGCTGGTCTATTCTGGCAAGATGTTTCCGGACTGGCGCGGTGATATCTTGGTGGGGTCGCTCAAGTTCAACTACATCGCGCGCCTTAAGGGGGCTCCGCTGCGTGAGGTCGCCCAGATCAAAACCCCCGAAACCGCCCGCGTGCGCGACATTGTCGAAGCACCGGACGGCGCGATCTGGTTCATCTCGGTCGGGAACGGCGCAGTCTACCGGATCGGCACAGATTAGGCGACCGGCCTGGCGGCATGTGATCCGCGCTCACGATAGGGTGTCGTATCATAATGTGCACGGTAGCACTTTGAGAAATGCGACGGGGACGCAAAGCCGCAAGCCAGTGCGACATTGATCACGCTCATATCGGTTTGCATCAGCAGGTTGCGGGATTTTTGCAGACGTAGTTCCATGTAATAACGCTTGGGGCTGCGGCTTAGATACCGACGGAAGAGGCGCTCCAGCTGCCGCGTGGACATGCCTACATCACGCGCGAGCGACGAAGGGCTGATCGGCTCTTCGATATTGGCCTCCATCATCTGGATGACCTGCCCGAGTTTGGGGTGGCGCACGCCAATGCGCGTCGGCACGGACAGACGCTGCGTGTCTTGGTCGGTCCGAATGGAGCTATAGATCAATTGGTCAGCAACCGCATTCGCCAGATCCTCGCCCAGATCATCGGCAATCAGCTTGAGCATCAGATCGATCGACGACGTCCCACCGGCAGTTGTCATCCGGTTCCCGTCTACCACAAAGACGGACTTGGTCAGGATTACGTCCTCGAAATCCTCGCTAAAGCTGTCCTGGTTCTCCCAGTGGATCGTGGCCTTTTTACCGTCCAGCAAACCGGCTTTGGCCAGCGTAAATGCGGCGGTACACAGACCACCGACCATCATGCCCTTGCGGGCTTCGCGGCGTAGCCAGCCCAATAGCTTTTTAGTGGTCGCTGCCTGCACGTTGATACCACTGCACACAACCAACGTATCTTCGCGGCGCAGTTCATCCAGACTGCCGTCCAGCGTGTATTCCGCCCCCGCCGAACAGCGCACGCGTCCGCCGTCTTCGCCGATTAGGCGCCAGTCATAGGCCGTGCGCCCGGACATACGGTTAGCGATCCGCAAGCATTCGACCGCCGAAGCAAAGCTCAGCAGTGTAAAATCTTCCAACAACACAAAGACAAACCGGCGTGTCTTTTCTGCGTCAGTGGGAAAGCGGTTGGCCAGACGGGTGTCAGTCATCACGCAGCCTTTCAGGTTTGGGTTATTTATGGGGGCAAAGTGGGCGATGCCCTCAAAAACCTGCCGAAAACTTGGCCATGACCGGCGGCGAAGGTCAATAGGTTGAATTTCGGTTCTGGTCACTTGAGCCTGATCTTTATATACCACACATTCACCTTCTTTGCGCCCGTCACTCTGGGCGCTGCGGACTTCGGAGAAAAATGATGACCGATTGGACAAAATCAAGCTGGCGCGACAAACCGCGGATCCAGATGCCCGACTATCCTGATCAGGACGCGCTGCGCGCGGTCGAAGCTGAATTGTCCCGTTATCCATTGTTGGTTTTCGCCGGCGAAGCGCGGCGGCTTAAAAAGCATCTGGCGGCCGCCGGTCGCGGCGAGGCGTTCTTGCTGCAGGGGGGCGATTGTGCCGAAAGCTTTGAGCAATTCAGCAGCGACATGATCCGCGACACCTTCAAGGTGATGTTGCAGATGGCGATTGTGCTGACGCATGGTGCGAAAGTACCAGTGATCAAACTTGGCCGGATGGCAGGCCAATTTGCCAAGCCGCGTTCCGCAGCGACAGAGACCGTTGATGGCCTAGAGCTGCCAAGCTACCGTGGTGACATCATCAACGAGCTCGCCTTTACCCCAGAGGCGCGTATTCCGGACCCCAAAAAGATGCTGCGCGCCTACACGCAGGCTGCAGCGACGTTAAACCTGATCCGTGCGTTCTCGACCGGTGGGTATGCGGACGTGCATCAGGTGCACGGCTGGACCCTGGGCTTTACCGAAAGCGAAAAAGCAGAGAAATACCGCGAGATCGCGAACCGTATTTCAGATACGCTCGATTTCATGGCGGCCGCTGGCGTGACATCCGAGACGGCTCATACGCTGCAATCGGTAGAATATTATACCAGCCATGAATCGCTGCTGTTGGAATACGAAGAGGCGCTGTGCCGTCAGGACAGCCAGACCGGCAAATGGCTGGCGGGTTCCGGTCACATGATCTGGATCGGCGACCGTACCCGTCAACCCGACGGCGCGCATGTGGAATTTGCCCGCGGCGTGCAGAACCCGATCGGCCTGAAGTGCGGCCCGACCATGACCAGCGACGACCTCAAGCTGTTGATGCACAAGCTGAACCCTGAAAACGAAGAGGGCCGTCTGACCCTGATCGCGCGTTTCGGGGCCGGCAATGTCGGCGAACACCTGCCGCGTTTGATCAAAACCGTGCAGGAAGAGGGCGCGAATGTCGTCTGGACCTGCGACGCGATGCACGGCAACACGATTAAATCCTCGAGTGGCTATAAAACCCGTCCGTTTGATTCCGTGCTGCGTGAAGTGCGCGAGTTCTTTGCGGTTCATGCGGCCGAAGGCACAGTACCCGGTGGCGTGCATTTCGAGATGACGGGACAGGATGTGACCGAATGCACCGGCGGTGTACGCGCCGTGCAGGACGAAGACCTGTCAGATCGCTACCACACCGCCTGCGACCCGCGTTTGAATGCCAGTCAGTCGCTTGAACTTGCGTTCCTCGTCGCGGAGGAGCTTTCGGCACGCCGGTCCAGCCAGCAGGTTAAAGCGGCCGGTTAAGCACTGCAGACATTGAAAAAATTAAAGGCCGTGCAGAGCAGATGCGCGGCCTTCTTCATTGATCAGAAGGCTTGGCGGTCCTGATTGTTCCTAAACGTCAGACTTGACCAGCCTCAGATAAGACGGACGGGCGCGCGGGCCCTGCGTGGTGTAACCGACACCGGCGTTGGCAAACCCATCGGTGGCAGTCGCGCAGGTATCGCGGGTCAGATAGGCCCGTGGGGGGCGTGGGATCGCGGTGGTGGCCAGATCACCAATTTTATAGAAGCCCGGGTATGCGCTGGCGTTTGACGTAGACTCCAGGCAACCAAGCATCCGGTCGATTTGACCCATGTCGCTGCGCAACGGCAGCACCAGCATCCGGGCATGAACAGTGGCGTCCTGACCGATGAGCGTCATTTCCCCGATTGCGGGCTGTGCGAGGATCTGATCAAGCCAATCACTGCACCGGCGTCTCTCGGACGGGGCGAACAGCGAAATCATTGGCATCCCGCGCAGGTCCATCGCCATAGCATCGCATAGATAGGATCCCGTAATGCGAAAGCGGGCGACCTCGGATCGTTTTCGCTCAAGCACAAAGGCACGATCCAGCAGGCTGGCAATTTCGGAGGGGTCGACCTGGGACCGGAACGGAACCGGCTGACCACGGCATAGCCCCTGCCAATAGGCCTGCACCTCGGACATTGCAGGGGAAAACGGCGGCATCCTGCGACGTGGTACGACTTGGGGGTGGTCGCCCAAAGGGGGAAGATGTGTCATGAAATAGCCTTTTTGCAATCGTCGCGGTCGAAGTGTCGGCAGTGCGGTGCCAGGAGAATTCCAAAGGGTTTAGTCAAATTAGCGGTGGTTTGTAGATAAAACAGTAAACTTGGTTAATAGACCATTAAGCTTCGCGCAGAATTAAAGCGTGCACATCAGCCTACCAAAACCCACCAGCGGACGGGGAATGGCTTTTTACTTGCCCCATTTGGTTCTTTCGCTTTTAAGGCGCGCAAAGATCGCAATCGACAAGGACCATGCCATGATACGTTCGATGACGGGTTTTGCTTCGGCAAGTGGGGCGTCCGGCCCGCATAGCTGGGGCTGGGAACTCCGGTCGGTCAACGGCAAGGGGCTTGATCTGCGACTGCGTGTGCCGGACTGGGTCGACGGGCTCGAGGCAGGTCTGCGCAAACAACTGACCACTGCCATCGCCCGTGGCAATGTCACCTGCAATCTGCGGATAACGCGCGAGGATGGCGGCGGCGCATTGACGGTGAACGCAGATCAGCTTGAAACCGTTTTAGACGCCCTGCACCAGATCGAAGCACGCGCGATGGACGCGGGTATCTCGCTGGCGCCGTCCAAAGCGACGGACATCGTAACCATGCGCGGCGTGCTGGAACAGGCGACGACGGTGGATGACGCGGCGGCCCTTTGTGCGACGCTGCTGGCCGAGTTCCCTGCGGTGGTTGAAGACTTCAACGCCATGCGCGCGCGTGAAGGGGCGGCCTTGGCGCGGGTGCTAGAGGCACAGTTGTCAGAGGTCGCGGATTTGACAGCACAAGCGGCAACACAGGCACAGACACGCAAGAAAGAGGTGTCACTGACGCTCCAGCGCAATCTTGCACGGGTGCTGGACAATGCTGAAGGCGTGGATGCCGACCGGCTGGCGCAGGAACTGGCGCTGATCGCGGTCAAATCCGATATCACCGAAGAGATCGACCGCCTGCACGCCCATGTGGATGCCGCCCGCGCCTTGCTTGCGCAGGACGGGGCCGTGGGGCGCAAGCTGGATTTCCTGATGCAGGAGTTCAACCGCGAGGCTAACACGCTGTGCGCCAAGGCACAAAACACCGCGCTGACCCAGATCGGGCTGGCATTGAAGGCGGTGATAGACCAGATGCGCGAACAAGTGCAGAATGTGGAGTAAGACATGAGCGACCGACGCGGCCTATTGATCATCCTCAGCTCGCCCTCGGGGGCGGGTAAATCGACGCTGGCACGCAAGCTGCGCGATTGGGATACCTCGCTTGAGTTTTCTGTTTCGGCTACAACCCGCGCCCCGCGTGTCGGCGAAGTAGATGGTAAGGATTACTTTTTTACTGCCGAGGATGATTTCCGCGCCATGGTGAACGACGGCGACATGCTGGAGCACGCGCGGGTCTTTAACAACTATTACGGTTCGCCCAAGGGACCGGTGCAAAAGGCGATCGATAGCGGTCGCGACGTTCTGTTTGACGTGGATTGGCAGGGCGCGCAGCAGATCAGCAACTCGGCGCTCAAACAGCATGTGCTGTCGATCTTTATCCTGCCGCCGTCGATCAAGGAGTTGCGCCGCCGTCTGGAAACCCGTGGTCAGGACGCCCCCGATACCATCGCCCTGCGGATGGAAAAAAGCTGGGACGAGATCAGCCATTGGGCCGGCTATGACTATGTGCTGGTCAACGACGATCTGACGGTGACAGAGGCCAAGCTGAAGTCGATCATCACCGCCGAAAGATTGCGCCTTTCGCAGCAGCCGAAACTGGTCGATCATGTGCGCGCATTGCAATCAGAATTCGAGGACACGAAATGACGCTTTACGCTTTGGCCGACATCACCCCGCAGGTACACGCAGATGCATGGGTCGCCCCGGATGCGAATGTCATCGGGAATGTGACGCTTGAAGCAGGGGCCTCTGTCTGGTTCGGCTGCACGCTGCGCGGTGATAACGAGCTGATCCTCGTCGGCAAAGGCAGTAACGTGCAGGAGAACTGCGTCTTTCACACGGACCCGGGCTGCCCGCTGACCGTGGGGGAGAACTGCACGATCGGCCACAAGGTCATGCTGCACGGCTGTACCATCGGTGACAATTCGCTGGTCGGCATGGGGGCGACGATCCTGAACGGGGCCAAGATCGGCAGGAACTGCCTGATCGGGGCAGGGGCGTTGATCACCGAAAACAAGGTGATCCCCGACGGGTCGCTGGTGATGGGCGCGCCGGGCAAGGTCGTGCGCGATCTGGACGCGGCGGCGATTGCAGGGCTGACCGCCAGCGCGAAACACTACCAAGACAACGCGCGGCGCTTTGCCAACCAGCTTAAACCCGTCTGAGCATGGTGCTGCGCCCGCATCTGCCGGACTTGCTGGCGGCGCTGCCTTTACCAACGCTGGCCGTTGACCGTGCCGAACGTATCGTTGCGATGAACGCGCCCGCCGAGGCGCTGCTGGGACGGGGCGCGTTGGACCGTCACTTTATCAACGTCCTGCGTCAACCGGCAGTGGTGGACGCGGTCGAGCAATGCCAGCAGGACGACACCCCGCGCGAGGCGCAGTATCTGGCAAGCGACAATGGCAATGACACGACCTTTCGGGTGCATGTGCGCAAGGTGACGGGCATGAATTATGTCTTGCTCAGCTTTCAGGATATCACCCAAGTCACTAACGCCAGCCAGATGCGCCGCGATTTTGTCGCCAATGTCAGCCACGAGCTGCGTACACCGCTGACCGCGATGATGGGGTTTATCGAAACGCTGCGCGGCCCTGCACGAGACGATGCGCCCGCACGGGACAGGTTTTTGACCATCATGACCGGAGAAGCCGAGCGCATGAACCGGCTGGTGGGGGATCTGCTGTCGTTGTCACGGGTGGAATCAAACGAACGAGTGCGTCCGACAGACAAGGTTGATCTGCGCTATGTGCTGCAATCGACCATGCGCAATCTTAACCCCTTGGCCGTAGAGGCAGATGTGACGCTGGTGGCCACGATGGGGGACGATCCTCTGCCGCTGATGGGCGACACGGACCAGCTGTTGCAAGTGTTCACGAACCTTATTGAAAACGGCATTAAATACGGTGGGGTGGGGAAAGAGGTCGAAATCTTGGTAGAGACCACATTGCGTGACCCGTCGTTGCGAGGCCCCGCTGTAAGGATCACGGTCCGCGATCACGGGCCGGGGATCGACCCTGTCCACCTGCCGCGCCTGACCGAACGGTTCTACCGCGCCGACAGCCACCGCAGTCGCGCGCTTGGCGGGACGGGGCTGGGGCTGGCGATTGTAAAACATATCCTGAACCGGCACCGCGGACGGCTGAAAATTACCTCTGATCTGGGAGATGGGGCACGGTTTACGGTGATTCTACCCTTGGATGCGGCGTGAAATGTCACGTTTCGATCCAAAATAATTTACAATTTCCGCCAGCGTCATAAAACTGTAACATGGCTGTCACAAAAGCTCAGTGTCGCTTGCCTATTGCTGCGGCAAGATCACCATGGGGGTGGTCAGACAATTCTAAGCTGACAGGAGACATCATGTCGCTCGTTAAACTCACCACTTCCGCGCTGGCCATTGCCGCCGTATCCGCAACCGCCGCTGCCGCGCGTGATCAGGTACAGGTTGCCGGTTCCTCCACTGTTCTGCCCTATGCATCCATCGTTGCCGAAGCCTTTGGCGAAAACTTCGATTTCCCGACACCTGTTGTTGAATCCGGTGGCTCCTCGGCGGGTCTGAAGCGTTTTTGTGAAGGTGTTGGCGAGAACACAATCGACGTGGCAAACGCCTCGCGCCAGATCAAAAGCTCCGAAGTTGAAGCCTGCGCCGCGAACGGTGTGACGGACATCATCGAAGTTCAGATCGGCTATGACGGCATCGTCTTTGCATCCCACATCAATGGCAACACATTCGAATTCACCCCCGAAGACTGGTACAAAGCCCTGTCCGCCGAAGTCGTTGTCGACGGCGAGATCGTGGCGAACCCCAACAAAATGTGGTCCGACGTGAACGCCAGCTTCCCCGAGCAGCCGATCCAGGCCTACATCCCCGGCACCAAGCACGGCACGCGCGAAGTCTTCGAAGAAAAAGTGATCCTGGCAGGTTGTGAAGAAACCGGCGACTTCGAAGCGTTCAAAGCCGCGAATGGCGACGACAAGAAAGCCGCTGAAAAAGCATGTATCGCGCTGCGCACCGATGGTGTGTCCGTGGACATCGACGGTGACTACACCGAAACGCTGGCGCGCATCGAAAGCAACAAAGACGGCATCGGCGTCTTCGGTCTGGCGTTCTACGAGAACAACACCGACAAGCTGACCGTTGCCAACATGGGCGGCGTAGAGCCAACAGTCGAAACCATTTCGAGCGGCGACTACCCCGTATCCCGCCCGCTGTTCTTCTACGTCAAGAAAGCACACATCGGTGTGATCCCAGGCCTTAAGGAATACGCTGAATTCTTCGTGGCGGACGAGATTGCAGGCCCCGACGGTCCTTTGGCCGAATACGGTCTGGTTGCCGACCCAGAACTGGCGAAGACACAGTCGGTTGTTGCTGACGAAACTGTATTGGGCAGCGGTTCCTAAACCCTGCCTTGCGATCCGGAGGCGCTGCAAGGCGTCTCCGGTTTTTTGCTGCCGGACTGATACTTTCCAAACAATGATGGCCTGACATAGGCCACGACCGAGGGCCACCATGCGCGATTTATTCAATGTGGGATCAACGACGCTCTTAGTTGCCGTTGTTTTGATATTAACAGTCCTTGCCTATGGTCTGGTACGCAGCCGGGTCATGTCGTCTGTTTCGGGCGATGCGCGCAAGCTGCACTCCCTCCCGAATTACTATGGCTATAATGCCGCGATGCTCACCGCCATTCCGGCGCTGTTCGTCTTGGCGATCTGGATGCTGGTCCAGCCGATGCTGATTCAGAATGCAGTGATCGACATGATTCCGCAAAGCGCTGTGAACGAAGGGTCTTCGGTCAACCTGGTCATGAGCGACGTGCGCCGCGTGGCCAACGGGCTTGATGCTGCTGTGCAAAGCGGCACGCTGGATGCCGACAGCGCCCGCGATATGGATGTGACCGCCACAGACGTGCGCGCGCTTCTGGCAGGCACCGGCGTGGCGCTTGGGTCTGACGTGACGCCAGAGGTACTGGCGGCAGCGCAACGCTATCGCAGCATGGAGGTCACCGGCCGTTGGCTGATGATCGCTGTGATCAGCGTGCTTGTATTGGGCGGGATGTTTATCGCGCTGCGCACCGCACGCGCCGATTTTCGAGCGCGCAATACGGTGGAACGGTTCCTGCTTGGGTTGCTGGTGCTCGCTGCGTCGCTGGCGATCCTGACAACTGTGGGGATTGTGCTGTCGATGTTGTTCGAGACATTGAACTTCTTCCGCCTGCATCCATGGCAGGATTTCTTTCTAGGCACGACATGGGCTCCGAACTTTCGTGGCGACAGTGATCTGTCGATCCTGCCGCTGCTCTGGGGGACGCTCTATATCTCGTTCATTGCGCTGCTGGTGGCCGTGCCGATCGGTCTTTTTGCCGCGATCTACCTGTCTGAATACGCCAACAACAAAGTACGCGCCTTTGCCAAACCTTTGCTGGAAATCCTCGCGGGTATCCCGACAATCGTTTACGGTCTGTTTGCCCTGCTGACGGTCGGTCCGTTTCTGGTAAAAGTCTTTGGGCGTGGCGAGGACGGACTTCTGGGGGTCGACTGGATGAGCGGGGCCACATCTGTTCTGACGGCAGGGCTGGTTATGGGCATCATGCTGATCCCCTTCGTTTCTTCGTTAAGCGACGATATCATCAACGCTGTACCGCAATCGATGCGCGACGGCTCGTTTGGTCTGGGCGCGACCCATTCCGAGACGATCCGGCAGGTCGTGCTGCCTGCCGCACTGCCGGGGATCGTGGGGGCTGTGTTGCTCGCCGCAAGCCGGGCCATCGGCGAGACGATGATCGTTGTGCTGGGGGCAGGGGCTATCGCCCGCATCTCGGGCAATCCGCTGGAAGCGATGACCACCATCACCACCCGTATCGTCAGCCAGCTGACCGGGGATACCGACTTTGCCAGCCCTGAAACGCTGGTCGCCTTTGCCCTTGGTCTGACGCTGTTTGTGTTGACCTTGGGGCTGAACGTTCTAGCGCTTCTGATCGTGCGCAAATACCGGGAGCAGTACGAATGACCGATATGCCCAACCCCGCAAAGCCGCGCCAATCGCTGCTGAAACCAGATGCACGTACTGTAAAACGCAACCGCGCCGAAGCCCGGTTCAAAGCCTATGGCATCGCCGCCATTGCTGTTGGCCTGCTGATGCTAGCAATCTTGCTGACCACAATCATCGGCCGCGGCGCAGGAGCGTTTCAACAGACATTTCTTACGTTGAATGTGCAACTGCTTGAGGCAAAGCTGGACAAGAACGGCAACCGTAATCTGGACGAGATCAAAAAAGTTTCGACCTTTGGCTATGCGCCACTGATGGCTGCCGCACTGGAGGCCAAGGTGGCCGAGGCCGGGATCACCACAGATTTGAAGCCTAAGGAGATGGGCGCGATCATCTCCAAGGATGCGGCGGCACAGCTGCGCGACTTTGTCTTGGCGAACCCCGAACTGATCGGGACTGCGGTGGAATTCGAATTCCTGACCAACAGCCGCGTCGATGGATACCTGAAGGGCCGTGTCACCCGCGAGAGCATCGCCAACGACAAAAGCATCAACACAGAGCAGCTTGATCTGGTGGACGCGCTGATTGCGGACGGGGCGCTGCACAAACGGTTTAACGTCGACTTTATCACTGGTTCTGACGCGTCGGACGCACGGCCAGAAGCCGCCGGCATGGGCGTTTCGATGATCGGATCGCTGTTCATGATGCTGGTCGTGCTGGCGCTGGCTCTGCCCATCGGGGTCGCCGCGTCGATCTACCTAGAGGAATTCGCGCCCAAGAACCTGCTGACAGACATCATCGAGGTGAATATCTCTAACCTCGCCGCGGTGCCGTCGATTGTCTTCGGTATTCTGGGTCTGGCGGTTTTCATCAACTATATGCACCTGCCGAATTCTGCCCCGCTGGTGGGCGGGCTGGTGCTAACGCTGATGACACTGCCAACAATCATCATCTCGACCCGCGCTTCGCTGAAATCTGTCCCGCCCAGCATCCGTGATGCGGCACTGGGGGTAGGGGCGTCGAAGATGCAATCGGTGTTCCACCACGTGCTGCCCTTGGCTGCTCCGGGTATCCTCACTGGCACAATTATCGGTCTAGCGCAGGCGCTTGGTGAAACGGCCCCATTGCTGTTGATCGGCATGGTGGGCTTCATCGCGTCGAACCCGCCTGACGGCATTGCATCGGGGCTGATGGACCCCAACTCTGCCATGCCGGCGCAAATCTACGAATGGGCGAAACGGGCTGATCCGGCATTCTATGAACGTGCTTGGGGCGGTATCATCATCCTGCTGGTCTTTTTGATCACCATGAACGCCATCGCTGTCATGTTGCGGCGCAGGTTCGAGCGGCGCTGGTAGGAATGAGAGGCAAGGCAATGAAAGACAACGTAATTTCGGAGACGGACGTGACAACTCACAAAACAAAAATCGCCGCCCGCAACGTGCAGGTTTACTATGGTGACACCCACGCGATCAAAGACGTGTCGGTTGATATCCAAGACAAAACGGTCACTGCCTTTATCGGTCCGTCAGGCTGTGGCAAGTCGACTTTTCTGCGCTGTATCAATCGGATGAACGACACGATTGATATCTGCACTGTCAAAGGCGATATCTTGATTGATGGCGAAGATATCTATGACAGCGCGGTTGATCCGGTACAGTTGCGCGCCAAGGTCGGTATGGTCTTCCAAAAGCCTAACCCGTTCCCGAAATCGATCTATGACAACGTTGCTTATGGGCCCCGCATCCACGGTCTTGCCCGCAATAAGTCAGAACTGGACGATATCGTTGAGCGTGCGTTGAAACGCGGTGCCATCTGGAATGAGGTCAAAGACCGCCTTCATGCCCCGGGCACCGGCCTGTCGGGCGGTCAGCAACAACGTCTGTGTATCGCACGCGCCGTCGCGACCGAACCCGAAGTGCTGCTGATGGATGAACCCTGTTCCGCGCTGGATCCGATTGCGACCGCGCAAGTCGAAGAGTTGATCGACGAACTGCGTCAGGATTATTCGGTGGTGATCGTCACCCACTCCATGCAACAGGCCGCGCGGGTGAGCCAGAGGACGGCGTTCTTCCACCTCGGCAATCTGGTTGAGTTCGGTGAGACCGACAAGATTTTCACATCGCCCGAGGACCCTCGGACGGAAAGCTATATCACTGGCCGGATTGGATAAGTATCATGCAAGAACAACACATTGCTTCTGCTTTTGACCGTGACCTGGAAAGCGTTCAAGCGCAGATCATGAAAATGGGCGGGATGGTTGAAGATGCCATTCGCCTTGCCGCACAATCGCTGGAAACCCGTGACGAAGAGCTGGCAGAACAGGTGCGCGGCGGGGACAAGGCCATTGACGCACTCGAAGAGCTGATCAATGAACGCGCCGCCCGTATTATCGCACTGCGTGCCCCGACGGCTGTTGATTTGCGTTTGATCCTCAGCGTCATCAAGATTAGCGCCAGCTTAGAACGTATTGGCGACTATGCGAAAAATATGGCCAAGCGAAATAGCGTTTTGGCGCAGCTTCCCGCTGTTGCCGACAGTACTGGTGCCATTCGTCGCATGTGTAAGACGGTTGAATCCATGCTCAAGGACGCGCTTGATTGCTATGTTCAGCGCGACGCAGAACTGGCTATGGATGTGATCGCGCGGGATGAAGACGTCGACCAGATGTATAATGCGCTGTTCCGCGAATTCCTGACCTTCATGATGGAAGACCCGCGCAATATCACATCGTGCATGCACCTTCATTTCATTGCCAAGAACGTTGAACGCATGGGCGATCTTGTCACATCCATCGCGGAACAGGTTGTCTATCTGGTAACCGGTACCCATCCGGACGAGGATCGCCCCAAGGCGGACAATACCTCCACCAAGCTGAAGGGGTAGGGCCATGTCTGCCGCTCAACCTCAGATCTTGTTGGTAGAAGACGAACCCGCACAGCGCGAAATTCTGGCGTATAATCTTGAATCCGAAGGGTTTGACGTCCGGCGGGCCGAGAATGGCGAGGAAGCGATCTTGCTGGTTGCAGAGGCGCTGCCCGACCTGGTTATCCTTGATTGGATGATGCCGCTGTTAAGCGGGATAGAGGTCTGTCGTCAGCTTAAGACCCGCGAAGATACGCGCAATATCCCCGTGATCATGCTGTCGGCACGATCCGAAGAAGTGGACACCGTGCGCGGGCTGGAGACGGGCGCCGATGATTATGTGGTAAAACCGTATTCGATGCGCGAGCTGATGGCCCGCGTGCGCACACAGCTGCGCCGCGTGCGACCTGCGTCCTCCGGTGCGGCGCTCAGCTATGCCGACATTACGCTTGATCCAGAACGTCACCGTGTAAACCGTGCTGCGAACGAGCTAAAGCTGGGGCCAACAGAATACCGTTTGCTTGTGACGTTGCTTGAGCGGCCCGGCCGTGTCTTCAGCCGTGACCAGTTGCTAGATCACGTTTGGGGGCGCGATATCTATGTCGACACGCGCACCGTTGATGTTCACATCGCCCGTCTGCGCAAAGCGCTGACGTCCCACGGCGGCGATGATCCAATCCGCACGGTGCGCGGTGCAGGCTATGCGTTAGGGTAGGGCGCTTACCCATTGTATTTAATGACTTCTTGACGTTGATCGCCCAATCCTTCGATGCCAAGCTCGACCACATCGCCGGGTTTTAGGTAGACCGGCGGTTTGAACCCCATACCCACACCGGGCGGTGTGCCAGTGGCGATCACATCTCCGGGCCGTAAGGTCATGAAACGGCTGAGAAAAGAGATAATTTCGGCCACAGAAAACACCATTGTGCTGGTGTTGCCGGTTTGGCGGCGGGTACCGTTCACATCTAGCCACAGATCAAGGTTCTGAGGATCTGGAACGTCGTCAGCGGTCACCAGATACGGGCCGATGGGGGCAAAACTGTCGCAGGACTTGCCCTTGACCCATTGGCCGCCGAATTCAGTCTGAAAGGCACGTTCCGACACGTCATTGAAGGTCGCGTAGCCCGCCACATAAGACAACGCATCCGCTTCTGATACATGCTGCGCCTTGGTGCCGATAATGACCGCAAGCTCGACTTCCCAATCGGTTTTTTCTGAATCCTTGGGAATGATGATCGGTTCATTGGCACCTGTCGCAGCACAGAGCTTGCTGAACAGGATGGGATGATCGGGTACAGCCATGCCAGCTTCGGCCGCGTGGTCTGAATAATTCAGACCGATACACAAAATGCGACGTATGTCATTGATAACCGGCGCAAAACGACCCGAGATCAGGGGCAGCGTCGCGATATCCAGGCTGCGCAGTTTATCGAGCGCTGCGGGTGCCACGCTTGAAAGTTCGATGTCAGGAAGGTGTTGCGATAAGTCACGCGCAGCACCATCTGCGTCGACGATCGCCGGTTTGATGCCATCGGCGGTTTCGATACGGCAAAGTTTCATTGTTTTATCCTTATTTATAAGGGCGTGAGAGGCAGGCGACGCTGGATTATCTGAATCCTATAATCAATATTATGTAAAATAATAGTGAGCTACGGCTAATGTAGTTTCATAGGAATGACTATTTACCCATTGAAAGTATTCATAAAACACCGGATCTTCATCCATTTTGTTCTCCGCAGTATCGGTACAGTGTCCGCGCCGCTTCTCCCTTTACCCTGTTGTTCTGCGTGACATAATCCACATCAACAACGCTGATGCAACAGGACGCGATGCGGACTGGCGACAGCCCTAGGATGAAAGGATGAATATGACGCTCAAGATGTCTTCGGCGGATATGGTTGCTGCCGCCCGCGCGCGGATCCGCGAGATCGAAACGCCTGATCTGATCGGGATGCTGAACGACCCGGACGTCGTGGTCGTTGATCTGCGCGATATCCGTGAACGCCAGCGCAGCGGCTATATTCCCGGCAGCTTTCACGCGCCCCGTGGCATGATCGAATTCTGGGTCGATCCCGATAGTCCGTATTTCAAAGAGGTCTTCGGCGAGGATAAAACATTTGTGTTTCACTGCGCTTCAGGATGGCGCTCTGCGATCACAACGGCAACGCTGCAAGATATGGGCTTTGACGCGGCGCATCTGCGTGAAGGTTTCTCAACGTGGGAAAAGCACGGTGGTCCGGTCGAATTCGCTGAAAAGAAAGACTAACTCCGCTAAAGCGCCTATGCTACGCCTCGGCGATCATACTGTAATTACAAGGTCACGACTATGACATCCATTCTGATCCTTAACGGTCCGAACCTGAACTTAATAGGCACGCGCCAACCCGATGTTTATGGCAAAACCACCTTGGCCGACATCGAAACTATGTGCCGCGATAAAGCGAAATCGCTGGGGTTTGGTATCGCATTTGATCAGTCCAATCACGAAGGCGCGCTGATCGATCTGATCCACGCCGCCAAGGGTAAGCATGCTGCGATTATTTTAAATGCTGGTGCCTATACGCATACGTCGATTGCGCTGATGGACGCGATCGCTTCGGTAGAGCTTCCCGTGGTCGAGGTTCACCTGAGCAATATCCATGCGCGCGAGGAATTCCGTCATCGGTCTTACATCGCGCCAGTGGCACTGGGGCAAATCTGCGGCTTCGGTGCCACAGGCTATCTGATGGCGCTCGACGCGCTGAGAGATCATTTGAAAGCTTAGTTGTCGCCCCTTAGTAACTGATTTTAAATGAAAAAGGGCGAAGATGCTGGTGCACCCTCGCCCTTTTTCGTGTTTGCTGTAAAGCTGTTTAGCCTTTGGCGGCTTTCGCGACTTCTGCTGCGAAATCTTCTTTGACGACTTCGATGCCTTCGCCAACTTCCAAACGGACGAAACCGGTGATGGTCGCCCCGGCTTCTTCTGCGGCCTTACCTACGGACAGGTCAGGGTTCACAACGAATGCTTGGTTCAGCAGTGTCACTTCAGACATGTATTTCTGCATACGACCGGTGATCATTTTTTCGATCACAGCTTCAGGCTTGCCGGACTCGCGTGCGATATCCATTTGAACCTGCTTTTCTTTTTCAACAACAGCTGGGTCCAGATCCGCTTCGGACAAGGACGCAGGGTTTACAGCAGCGATGTGCATCGCGATCTGTTTGCCCAGCTCTTCGTTGCCGCCGGTCATTGCGACCAGAACACCAATTTTGCCCATGCCAGGTGCCACTGCGTTGTGCACATAAGACACGACCTGTTCGCCTTCGATGGACTGCATGCGGCGTACCGACATGTTTTCGCCGATTTTCGCGATGGCGTCGGTGATGACGGTGGAAACAGGCTTGCCGCCCATATCAGCCGCGTTTAATGCGTCAATGTCGGAAACGCCGGTTGCGACGTCTGCGATACCGGAAACCATTTTCTGGAAGTCAGCATTTTTGCCAACGAAGTCGGTTTCGGAGTTTACTTCGACAGCAACGCCGCGACCGCCGTCAACCTTCACGGCAACGAGGCCTTCGGCTGCGGTACGACCGGATTTCTTGGCCGCTTTCGCCAGACCCTTGGTGCGCAGCCAGTCAACGGCGGCTTCCATGTCGCCGTTTGTTTCAGTCAACGCTTTTTTGGCGTCCATCATGCCGGCACCAGTTGTGTCGCGCAGTTCTTTGACCATGGATGCTGTAATTGCCATCGCTTTGGTTCTCCTTGAATTGGGATAAATTGAGGGGCAGGACGTCCTGCACCACTGTCTCAATCATGTCATGTTGGTATGACAGGCAGAGGGAAACATGCCCCCTGCCCGTCTATTTCGCGACGCTTATGACTTGGCGTCGGCCAGCGTTTCCTTCTTGGATTCGATATCCAGAGGTGCGTCTTTGGCCATTGCGTCGTTCGATACGGTTTCTTCCGAAGCGTTACCAACTTCGACGCCACCGTCGATCAGGGCTTCTTCTTCAGGCGCTTCTTCCATCGCACCGATATCAACGCCTGCAGCACCCAGCTGAGCGGACATACCGTCCAGCGCGGCACGAGCGGCCAGATCGCAATACAGGTGGATCGCGCGTGCAGCATCGTCGTTGCCTGGGATGATATAGTCGATCCCGTCGGGCGAACAGTTGGTGTCGACAACAGCGATAACGGGGATGCCCAGTTTGTTCGCTTCGGCCACGGCCAGTGCTTCTTTTTTGACGTCGATGACGAAGATCAGGTCAGGGCGACCGCCCATTTCACGGATACCACCAAGCGATGCTTCCAGTTTGAACTGGTCACGCTCCATGCCAAGACGCTCTTTCTTGGTCAGACCGCCAAAGCCACGCTCGGACTGTTCGTCGATGGACTTCAGGCGCTGGATGGATTTGGAAACAGTTTGCCAGTTTGTCAGCGTGCCGCCCAACCAACGGTGGTTCATGTAGTATTGTGCGCATTTCTCTGCGGCGTCGGCGATCGGCTGAGCAGCCTGACGCTTGGTACCAACGAAAAGAATGCTGCCGCCTTTGGCGACGGTATCACGGATAACTTGCAGAGCTTGATCCAGCATTGGAACAGTCTGTGTAAGGTCCATGATGTGGATGCCGTTACGCGCGCCGTAAATGAACGGACCCATACGTGGGTTCCAGCGCTGTGTTTGGTGACCAAAGTGTACGCCTGCTTCAAGCAGTTGGCGCATGGAGAACTCAGGAAGAGCCATGTCTTTATACCTTTCCGGTTTTGCCTCATCGGGGGTCTCGATCCCAGAATGGGACCAACCGGCGGACGTTTGAGGATTTCTCCCCCAAAGGCCCAACCCCGACTGCGGGTTTAAGTGACGCGCGTATAGTCCGGTTTTGAACGCTTCGCAAGGCTCAAGCCGCATATTCCGCGGATTAAACGTCTATCTCAGCGCAGTTCCGCGGTGTTTGGGGCTGCTATTTGTTCCGACGGATGCGCACTACGGACCTGTGTTTCGCACGCTTGGGCCAGCGTTTTGCGGTTGTCGAAATCGGCGACGGCCAGTGGCGTGTGGTAGATCGTGGTCACTTTCCCCTGCCGCGCGGACGCCAGCGTGCGCACCAGATGCCCGCCAAAGCTCATGTCACCCCACCAGCCATAGAACCGCGGATCGGCCCCAACTGGCGCAGTATAAAGCACGGTAACAGGCTGAACCCAGATCGCATCGCGCAGCTCTGGCGCAAAAAAGGATTGAAACAGCGTGGTTTTGAACGGCAAGATTTGCTTGCCGTCGGTGCTGGTGCCTTCGGGAAAGAACAGCAGCCGGTGATTATCAAGCAGCCGTTGTTGGAAAATCTCGGTCTGTTTGCGGGCATGTTTGGGGCTGCGTTCGATGAACAACGTGCCGGTCGCCTTGGCCAACCACCCGATGCCGGGCCAGCTGGCGACCTCGGACTTTGATACAAAATAAATGCGCTGCGCTGCGTTCAGGCTGAAGATATCAAGCCAGCTAGTGTGATTGGCAACGACAGCGCCCCTGTGGCGCATCGGGGTGCCAATGACCTCGCGCCTCAACCCCATGATCCAGAACGCGATTTTGCAGACGGTTTGGGTGATATGCGGGGTCACGGGGCGGCCTTGCCCGCACAAGGGGCGCTCAATCAGGCGGATACAGAGCAGGACCAGCAGCCCTGTAAAAACCACCGTGGCCAGCACAAGACCGCGGATCAAAGCTAGCGCCCACCCCAGTGGCCCAATGGTGTCTGGTGCCGGGTGATCGGCGCTGTCCCAAGCCGCGCTCACGCGGGCTGTCCACTGTAGATCTTGGCCTGGCGTTCGCTAAGCCGCGCGGTGTCGAGCATTAAAAGTACGTCCGTTGTGTTAAAGTCATAATCGATAAAGGCCCCCTCGCCCACACAGCCGCCAAGCCTCAGATAGGCTTTGATCAGGCTGGGCATCTGTACCATCGCCTGTCGACGGTTCAGCGTATCCGCGGGGATCAGGTCCATCTTCTGCCGCGCTTTAGGCAAAGCCGTGACCCGCAGTTCGGGGGGCGCAAGATAGGCGTGGTGCAGCAACGACAAAGGCTCTGCGAGAGCATCCGCTTGGGTCCCGTGAAAGCTTGCCACGCCGAACAGGATCTCGATCTCGTGGCGCGCCACATAGGATGCAAGCCCCGCCCAAAGCTGGTGCATAGCAATGCCGCCGCGATAGGATGGATGCAGACACGACCGCCCAAGCTCAAGGATTTCACGCCCCGAGGACTTCAGCGCGGTCAAATCATATTCGTTTTCGGAATAGAACCCGCCTGCCCGGGTCGCCATGCAGCGGCGGATCAGGCGGTAGACACCAACCGTTTGCGCAGTTTTACGGTCGATAAGTAGCAAATGATCGACAAAATCATCGTATTGATCGACTTCAAGCTTGTTGTCGTGGTCAACCAAAGAGCCGCCCGCACCCAGTTCGGTAACAAACACATCATAGCGCAGCCTCTGTGCCGCATGAAGCTCCGCTTGGGTGCGCGCCAGACGGACTTCGAACTCTGCCGCTTTTGCAATGGTCATGAGCTGGTATCGTCTCCGGTCGCAATTACGCGGATAAATAGGCAGTTAGGGCCTGTCGCGCAATGCTTGCGCCGCGCCGCAGCGCCTTTACGCGAAAAATTAACGATTTGCTAACGAAGAGCCTTCATCAAAGACAGGGGTGAGCATCACCCGAAAGCTGTCGACCACGATCTTGCCTTCGCTCCGAAAGTTTACCGTGACCTTGCTGCCGATGTTGCTTTGCACCTGCCCCACACCCCAATCGGGATACGAAGGGTGGCGTACCAGCATTCCGGGTGTCAGTATCGCATTGAGGTCTTCCAAACGTGCGTCCTTTTGCTGTGCGGTGCGGCCGTTCAAAGCGCGGGCAAGTTGATGAGAGAGGTATTCCTATGGCTGAGACCGACACTGATTTCGCCGCGTTGATCGGCAGCCGGATCTGTCACGACTTGATATCGCCCGTGGGCGCGATCAACAATGGGCTTGAACTGCTTTTGATGTCGGGCATGAACATGAGCCCCGAAGTCGCGTTGATCGACGAAAGCGTGCGCAACGCCAGTGCGCGGTTGCGGTTCTTTCGCGTGGCCTTTGGCGGTGGCAATACGCAGCCTGTCGCGGCACAAGAGACCACTGATATCCTACGCGACCTCTATGCGCAGTCCAAGTGGGAGGTGATCTGGCCTCTGGGGGCAGCTCCCTCGCGCAGCGCCTTACGGATGGTATTTTTAGGGCTGCTCTGTCTGGAAACGGGGATGCCTTATGGCGGTCGGATCGAAATCGAGCACCGCACTACGGGGTGGGATATTACGGGGACCGCCGACCGTCTGAATATTAACGCAGCACTATGGGGTGTGTTGGCAGGGCAACCGCTGGCAGAGCGACTGCTGCCTGCTCAAGTTCAGTTCGGCTTGTTGCCCGCCATCGTGAAAGACAGCGGGCAGCAGTTAACGTCTATCGTGACCGAGACCACAATCACGCTCAGTATCAAGGGTTAGCTGCGCACCGCACCATCGCCGCGCACGAGATATTTGAAGCTGGTTAGCTGTTCTGCCCCAACAGGGCCGCGGGCGTGCATCTTGCCCGTGGCGATGCCAATCTCTGCCCCCATGCCAAACTCGCCGCCATCCGCGAACTGCGTGGACGCGTTGTGCATCAGGATTGCTGAATCGAGCCGCGTCATGAATTTGGTCGCAGCGGCGTTGTCTTCGGTGATGATACAGTCCGTGTGGTTCGATCCGTAGGTCCGGATATGGGTGATCGCGTCGTCAATGCTGCCTACGGTCTTGGCCGCGATGATCATATCAAGATATTCGTGACCCCAATCGTCGGGCGTCGCTGGCACGGTGCCTTCAATCTGAGATAGCTCCCCGTCTGCACGAACTTCAACGCCGGCATCCAAGAGTGCCTTGATCACGCCCTTGCCCATGGTCCGCGCGACTTTTTCATGGATCAGCAAGCATTCAGCCGATCCACAAATGCCGGTGCGACGGGTTTTGGCGTTCAACACGACCTTCAAGACTTTTTCAGGGTCAGCATTTTCATCGATATAGATGTGCACAATCCCTTCGAGGTGGGCAAAGACCGGGACACGGGCTTCGCGCTGTACCAAGCCAACCAGACCCTTGCCGCCGCGCGGTACAATCACGTCAATCGTGTCGGTCATGGTCAACATCTCACTGACTGCCGCACGGTCGCGTGTAGGCACCAGCTGGATCGAATCCGCTGGCAGGCCAGCCGCTTCGAGCCCGACTTTCAGCGCTGCGTGGATCGCGCGGGAGGAATGAAAGCTTTCGGACCCGCCCCGCAGGATCACGGCATTGCCGGCCTTTAGGCAAAGCGCACCAGCGTCGGCTGTTACGTTGGGGCGTGATTCATAAATCACCCCGATGACGCCCAATGGCGTGCGCACGCGCTGGATGTTCAGGCCGGTGGGCCGGTCCCATTCGGTCAGCACCTGCCCGACGGGATCATCCTGGGCTGCGATACTGCGCAGGCTGTCGGCAATCGCGCTGATCCGTGCGTCGTCCAGCAGCAGCCGGTCCATCATTGCGTCGGAAAGCCCCTTGTCGCGGCCGAATTCGAGATCTTTGGCGTTGGCCGCCAGAATATCGGCGCTGCTCGCGATCAACGCATCAGCGGCTTTTTCCAGCGCGGTCTGCTTTTGGTCGGCACTGGCAAAGCCCAACGTCGCGGCGGCAGCTTTGGCGCGCGCGCCGATATCTGCCATCAACGCGGGAATGTCGTCTGTCTGTGTCATATCCAAGGTCATACCCTAATTACTGCTTTTTATGATTTCGAGTTACCTACTACCTAAAGCCTTCGGCGAGGATTTTAAACCATTTGGACGTTAGGAAAGCGCAAGATCATCCCGATGGATCAACGCAGCACGCCCCGGCGCGCCCAATATCTCTTCGATTTCAGAAGATTGCCGCCCTTTAATCAACATTGCTTCAGCCGATGTATAGCGCGCTAGCCCGTGCCCGATGGGACGCCCGTCAGGGTCCAGAAGCGCCACGGAGTCGCCCCGCCCGAACGGGCCGGCGACAGCGGTCACCCCCGCTGGCAAAAGCGATTTGCCTTTGGACATGGCGGCGACAGCACCTGCATCCAATGTGACACTACCGCGGGGCTTGATCGCTGTAATCCATTGTTTGCGCGCTGTTTGCGGGTCAGATTGCGCGGTGAACCAAGTCGCATTCGCCCCATTTTCCAGCGCCAGCAAGGGCCGCAAGGGGGACCCTTCGGATATCGCCATGGCGCAGCCTGCAGTCGTGGCGGTTTTTGCGGCCATCAGCTTTGTTTTCATACCGCCTTTGGACAGGCCGGAGCCCGCGTCGCCCGCCTGCGCTTCGATTTCTGGGGTGATGGAACTGATGACATCATAGCGGACGGCGCCGGGGTCGTCGTTGGGGTTGGCCGAATAAAAGCCATCTACATCGGAAAGCAGAATCAAACGGTCTGCGGCGACGGTCACGGCAATTTGGGCCGCGAGCCGGTCATTGTCGCCAAAGCGGATTTCGTCCGTTGCGACGGTGTCGTTTTCATTGACGATCGGCACCGCACCCATGGACAACAGCTGCTCCATCGTGGCGCGGCTGTTAAGATACCGCCGACGGTCCGCGCTGTCTTCGAGGGTAACAAGCACCTGTGCTGCGGTGATCCCGTAGGGCTCCAGGGCTTCTTCGTAAGCGCGGGCCAGCCGGATCTGCCCGACAGCCGCCGCCGCCTGTGATTGTTCAAGCGCGAGCGTGGTGGCAGGCAGCCCAAGCACGCCACGCCCCAAAGCGATCGAGCCAGAAGACACCAGTACCACGTCCTTGCCCTGCCCCTTAAGCCACGCGACGTCCTGTGCCAAACTTTGTAGCCAGCCAGAGCGCAGCTGCCCGGTCGCGCGATCTACCAAAAGCGCAGAGCCGATTTTTACAACAATACGATTGCCGTCGCTTAAGGCTGCCAAGGTGCCTCTTCTTCGTCTTCAATGCGGAACCGCAGCCGGTCATCGTCAATCTGACCACGCAGGGCACGCAGGACCTCGGTGACCCCTTCGCGGGCGACGCCGGACATCATCATAACCTCGCCTCCGCAGGCTTTTTCTAATTCTTCACGGGTGGTTACGCGATCATCCTCATCCAGTGCATCAATCTTGTTCAGCACTGTGATACGGGGTTTATCCGCCAGCTCGCCGCCATATGCTTCGAGTTCATTAATGATGGTCCGGTAGTCTTCGGCAACGGTTTCAGAGGTGCCATCGATCAGGTGCAACAGCACCGCGCAGCGTTCGACATGGCCTAAGAACAGATCACCCAGACCCCGCCCTTCGGATGCGCCCTCGATCAAGCCGGGAATATCGGCAACGACGAATTCAGTATTATCCACCCCGACAACGCCCAAGTTTGGGTGCAGCGTGGTAAAGGGATAATCCGCGATCTTTGGCCGTGCGTTGGACGTGGCGGCAAGAAATGTCGACTTGCCCGCGTTCGGCAGACCCAATAGTCCCACATCCGCGATCAGCTTGAGCCGCAGCCAAACGGTACGTTCAACGCCCTCCTGACCGGGGTTCGCACGACGAGGTGCTTGGTTTGTAGCTGATTTGAAGTGCAGGTTACCCCAGCCGCCGTTCCCACCGCGCGCAAGTTCGACCCGTTGGCCAAGCTCTGTCATGTCCACCAGTACGGTTTCCTGATCCTCGTCGAGGATCTCGGTCCCTACGGGCACGCGGAGGATAATATCGTCCCCATCTTTGCCGGTGCGTTGTTTGCCCATACCGGGCTGGCCGTTTTTGGCAAAGAAGTGTTGCTGGTAGCGAAAGTCGATCAGCGTGTTCAGCCCATCGACGGCTTCGGCCCAGACAGAGCCACCGGACCCGCCGTCGCCACCATCAGGGCCACCGTATTCGATGTATTTTTCGCGCCGGAAAGACACGCAACCGCCCCCGCCTCCGCCAGAGCGGATGTAGACTTTGCACAGGTCAAGAAACTTCATCTAAAAGGCCTTTCGGGGCACGTGTGGTCATAGTTTGCAGCTATACGTCCAGGTAGGTACGCAGGTCTCGCGGGCCAGACAATAGGTTTCAGCATTGCCAAGATAGCGGAAACCTGCATTTGTCAACACTTTGGCAGATGCAGGGTTGTCGCGAAACACCGAGGCAAACATATTTTTGTTGTGCAGCGGGTTGGCTTGTACCAGCGCCTGCACGGCTTCAGAGGCTAGATGCGTATTCCAGAACGCAGGGGCCACCCAATATCCAACTTCCGATTGGTCTCGGTCCATTCGGATCAGGGAAATGACGCCCATTACCTCGGAACCACCGGTTTTTAGTCCGTCCATCACCCAAACATCTTCGGTTCTCGGCGTGCTGGTCGCGCGTGTTACATAGCTTTCGATCACCCCCGGCGGCAGCGGGTGCGGAATAGAGGCGGTGCGCATCGCAACCCGTGGATCGCTGGCGTAATGTTCAATCATGCCACGATCCGAAAGACGCACAGGGCGCAGGTCGAACCGTTCAGTTGCAATCACTTGCTGTTGCGACATTGTTAAATCTTCCATCGCTCTGTTCCTCCTCCGAACGGCACGAACGAGACAGGGGCCACCGTCAGCGCGGCCAGTGTCCACCTCAAATATCGTCTCTCCCAACGGTGTCCGAACACCGTCCCTTGCAGCCTTGATGTATCAGTCAATCAAGGTGCATTCCCCTATTTTCCGACACAGGACGACGGAAAGGAAAAGGGACCGGCGTTTCCGCCGATCCCTAATTTTTTAGACCTTTTGGGTGCGGCTTATTCTGCGGCTTCTGCCACTGGCAGGACCGAAATAAACGTCCGGTTCTTCAGTCCCTTGTGAAACTGAACCTTGCCGTCGACGACAGCAAAGATCGTGTGATCCTTGCCCATGCCAACGCCTTGAGCCGGCCAGTACTTTGTACCGCGCTGACGCACCAGGATGTTGCCGGGAATGACAGCTTCGCCGCCATATTTCTTCACGCCAAGACGACGACCTGCTGAGTCGCGGCCGTTACGGGATGAGCCGCCTGCTTTTTTATGTGCCATTGGTGTCTCTCCTTAGCCTTTTGCGAGTTCTTTGGCCTGTGCGATCCAGTCTTCACGACCGACGCGACCTTTGAACGACAGTTTCTCTTCGATAGCTTCGACGTCAGCGTCTGTCCAAGCAGCGATCTGTGCGAAGGTTGTGATGCCTTCACCGTTCAGCTTGCCAACGATGACCGGACCAACGCCCGAGATCTTGCTCAGATCGTCGGAACCTTCAGCTGCAGGGGCAGCTTTGGCCTTCTTCGCCTTGGCAGGCTTAGCCGATTTTTCTTCGGCTTGATTGTTCTTCACGCGCTTGGCCATTTCGGCCTGATCACTTTTGTTCAGCGCATAACGCTCTTCCATAGCAGTCACGGCAGCGGCGCTCACGGAACCGGTGCCGATTGCCGCTTTGACGTCGGACTTATCCGCGCCAGATGACAGGATCTCGCCGATTTTAACCAGCGTCAATTTTTGACGGTGGCCTTTGGTGCGCTTGGAGGAGTGCTTCCGGCGACGCTTGACGAAGTGAATAACTTTCTCGCCCTTGATCTGGTCGACGACTTCGGCTTGTACGCCGGCGCCTGTAACCAAAGGTGCGCCCAGCTTGGGAGAATCGCCACCCAGCATGAGAACTTCGTTGAATTGGACTGTTTCGCCCGCGTCAGCAGCCAAACGTTCTACCCGAAGCATATCGCCGGATTGAACTTTGTACTGCTTGCCGCCTGTCTTGATGACCGCAAACATGCGTCTTCCTTTACTGTTTCCGCATCCTGTGGTCCCCATTCGGGAGTTCGTCGGGCCTTGGCCCACCTCGGACAGCGCATCCCATTTCAGGATGTTCATGAAATAACAAAGGCACCCGAAACGGGCACCCTTAGGTTGAGGATTGCCGTATGATGCACCGCCCCCCTGATGTCAAGTGCCACAGGGCCGTGACGGGGATATATCGGCGCGGCGTCTTAGGACGCTATAGGTCTTCGGCGACCATGTTCAGCGCCACGGCACGCCCAAGGGCATAGGACACGTCCTCGTAGGCTGCTCCGAACCCGTCAAACAAGGCGCTGTTCAGGCTGCGCCCAGCATCGGTTTTCGAAAATGCGATGTAGCGTTCAAGAGCGTCATCCTCCAACGGAGAATAGGCCAAAGCCAGGTAGCTGTACAGCCAGCTGCGGGTGTCTTCGCTAACCGCGTCATGCTGCTGCGTGACGTCGGCTAACATCTCGGCCTCCGTCATTTGCAGGGCGTTACCGTCGGACATACCACGCATGAATTGAAAGTTGGAGTTCATCGCCGCAGCGACATTCCGTTCAACCATGTCGCCGCTGTCGATCAGTGCAGTGATCTGCGCAAGGCGGGCGTCAGCGGTCCCGTCCAGATCAGAAAGCCGAGCGCGCGCAGCTTCTTCGATTTCTGGGTCGGTGATTGCAGCCCGCGCTTCGTTTTCCAGGGCGATGATCTGCGCGCCTGTACCTTGCGCGAAAAAGCGGATGACATCTTCGCGCTCTTGTCCCATCAAAGCAATTTGCAGCGCCGTGCGAACGGTTTCGACAATCCGTTCCGGGCTATAGATTGCGCGCACCTGAAGCTCCCAGCCCGGTCCGCCTTGCCCTCCCAGCATGTCACGGTCCAATTGTTCAGCGTTCTCTAGTCCCTCGCGCTGCAAAATTTCAGCCAGCTCGCCAAGGCGCAGCACATCCACCAACACCGTGGTTCGGGCATCTGCCCAAACCGGGAGCGCCAGCAGCCACAGGCCGACCGCAATAATAAACGTCCGCATGATTACAAGTCCTGACTGGGTTGCATATTGCCCAGCCGTTGCGCGACCTGTTCGTACCGGTTCGCCATGATTTCAAACTGCACAGCATTCATCAACGCATAAACTTTCTGCATCTGTGGGTCTTCAAGGGCTTTTGCATAGGCCAGCACCTCTTCATCCGAAAATGCCTGATAGGTATAGGCCGCCCCCGCCAACGCATTCTCTTTGATAGAGGCACGCATCTCGGGTTCCTGCGCGCGCATCGCTTCGCGCAGGTCGGGCTCTTCCATCTGTAGGTCGATAACCCCCGCGCCGGCGGCTGCCATCAGGAATCTGACCTGCACTTCTTGGAGTGCCCTTATGGAGCTTTCCTCCACATCGCTGGCACCATTCAGGCGGGACAATAATTCAACACGCGGAGAATTAATCCCGCGCAACCCATTCAGAATCGCATCGCCCGCTTCGGACTTCGCAGCATCATCTTCCTCCATATGAGAGGCGTTTTCAGCCGCGACCAACCGCTTCCCCAGATCGGTAGCATAGAAGTCGGACGCGTGGTCCAGTGCCTCATCGCTCAAGGCCTGGGCAAGTATGCCGGCCCCCATATCAAGCATCAAATCCGTCTCAAAAACCTCGCGTACCAATCGTGACCATTCAGAGCCAAAGGCATCCGCATCAATACCCAGCATCTGTGGCGCGGAATCAGCCGACAGCCGGATGCTTTCAAGCGCGACGTCAAACCCGGTAACTTCCAGAAATGCATCGACCCTTTCCCTATCGGCAGCCCGCGCCATCGGTGCAGCCACGGCGATCATGACCGCTAATCCAAAACATAAAGTTAACGGTAAACGGGTCAGTTGGCGCATGGTGGCATTCCTTTCAGGTTATTCACCCAAGACCTTAGGCAAAATCGGTTTGTCAGCAATGAAATTCCCCGTGTCCGCGAAAACTGGCCGAGCCCCCCTTGCCACCCCGTAAAATCCATCCTAAACGGACGCACCACACCGATGCGGAGAGGTGCCGGAGTGGTCGAACGGGGCGGTCTCGAAAACCGTTGAGCCTTCACGGGTTCCCAGGGTTCGAATCCCTGTCTCTCCGCCATTCACCTATACGCGCAAGGTCCCGCAGTCGGCCCATGCCGGCAGACCAGTTTCTGTGGTTGATGAGCAGTGCACCAAACATTCACCTCGGACCGGCAGATGCAAAGCGTAGCTCTAACTGCGTCGGACTTTGCCTAGCAATCGTGGCTTATCATTTGCTTTAAGATGAACCTTCAGGACACGCGGCGCAGGAACGATTGGGTGCGCGGGTCTTTGGGCGCATCAAGCAGTTCTGCCGGTGGGCCCTGTTCGACAATCCGCCCCTCGTCCATAAAGACGATCCGATCCGCAATCTCGCGCGCGAACTGGATTTCGTGGGTCACGATCAGCATGGTCTGTCGCTTCTCGGCCACGCGGCGCATCAGGTCCAGCACCTCGCCGACCCACTCCGGATCCAGCGCCGAGGTCGGTTCGTCAAACAGCATCAGATCCGCATCCAGCGCCATTGCGCGTCCGATACCAACCCGTTGCTGCTGGCCACCGGACAGGGCGGCCGGATAGCTGTCGGCTTTCTCGAACAGGCCGGTTTCGCGCAGCGTTGCATCGGCACGTGCGTTGGCGTCGGCCTTGCTATAGCCCTGAACGGTGATCAGCGCCTGAGTGATATTCTCGCGCGCGGTCTTGTTGGCAAACAGCGCGTAGTTCTGGAACACGAAGGACGTGCGCCGCCGCAGCGCTAGAATATCGGCGCGTTTCGCCGTCGCCGCATCGACAGACATATCGCCAATGCGGATCACGCCCGCGTCTGGCGCATCAAGAAAGTTTAGGCAGCGCAGCAAGGTGGATTTACCCGTGCCCGACGGGCCGATGATCACCACCCGTTCGCCTTGGGCGATATCAAGCGAGATGTCTTTCAACACGGCAGTGGTGCCAAAGGACTTGGTCAAACCGGATATGGTGATCCCGTCGCCCCTCGCCCTGCCCGTCTCTGAAATGGTCTCTGTCTTGGTCATCGCGCATGTGCCTTGTTTAGATAGACTTCTAGGTGACGCTGCGCGAAGGCCAATGTCTCTACCATGACCCAATAGATCGCGGCGACGACTAGAAAGGCTTCGAAGTAGAGGAAGCTGCCAGCGGCTTCTTTCTGGGTCGCGCCCATCAGTTCGGTCACGCCAAGAGTAAACGCCAGCGAGGTGCCTTTGATCATGTCGATAAAGTAGTTCACAAGCGTCGGCGCGGCGACGCGTGATGCCTGTGGTAGAATGATCTGTCGCATCATCTGTCCTTGGGTCATCCCAACCGCTTGCGCGGCCTCCCACTGGCTGCGGTCCACGCCCAGAATAGCGGCACGAATGCTTTCGGCCATATAGGCCGAGAAATGCAGTGTTAGCCCCATGATCGTCGCGGTGACGCCGTCAATATTTCCTAGAAAGCCCAAGACTTGCGGCAAGCCGTAGTAGAACAGAAACAACTGCACCAACAATGGCGTGCCGCGAAAAAAGCTGATGAACAGCCGCACAAAGACGTCGAGGACCGGAATCCGGAACACCCGCTCTACCGCGAGAGCAGATGCCAGCACCAATGCGCAGACCATGCCCACAAACGCCATGAAAAGCGTTAGCGGGACATAGCCCAGCAACACGGGCAGCAAGCCCAGCATGTAGTCGAAATCCAGTCCTCGCATCTTGGCTTACTCGGCTGTCGTGATGTCAGAGCCGAACCACTTTTCCGAAATCTCGGTCAGGGTGCCGTCCTCTTTCAGCTTGGTGATTGCCACGTCGAACCGGTCGCGCAGAGCTTTGCCTTCGTCATCGTTGCGGAACGGCAGGGCATTCCGGATTTCGCTAAAGGGTTTACCAGCCAGCGCCAGCGGCAGCGGGCTTTCGGCAATCAGCTGGCCGGACGAAACGCGGTCCATAACAAAGGCATCCACCCGACCAAGCGCCGTATCTTGGGCGATGTTGCTTTCATAGGTGCGAATGTCGATCTCGCCCGCATTTGGCAGTTCGTTCAACAACTCCTCAAAGTTAGAGCCGAGGTTGACCGCAACGGTTTTCCCGCTCAGGTCTTCAACGCTACCGATGGTGTCTTCGTTGCCGGCCTTAACCACGACTTGCGCCCCGTCAAAGACGTAGGGTTGCGAAAAGGCGAACCTTGCCTCGCGCTCGGGGGTGATGGTGATCTGGTTTGCGATCGTGTCGATGCGGCCGGATTCCAGCGCGCCGATCAGGCCGGAAAAGGACATAGTGACGAAATTGACTTCGTCGCCGGTTTCCTTGGCGACGGCGTTAATGAAATCGACCTCGAACCCCTGTAGCACGTCGAGCTTTACAAAGGTGAAAGGAAAGTACCCGCCCGACATACCGACATTCAGCGTCTCTGCCTGAGCAGCACTGACGCCGGTAGCAAGGGCGATTGCGGTGAGTGTGGCGTGTTTGATCATGATATTCTCCGTTACGTCTAAGGGGGAGGTAACATGACGCAGCTGCGCTTCAATGGCGCAGCGCCAACCAAGTACCGAGTCGTATCATTCAATGACGGCAAAGAATATAATTCTGGCAATAGCTTTGATCGCAAAACCCTGTTTTGAGGTCGCAGCGGGGAACGGAGTTTTCGGGGGCGATAGTAAGTTAAACGACTGCAGGTATGGGAATCACCGACACCCAAAATCACCTCGTAAACACTTGATCAGACAAAATAAAACCGCCGCGAAGTGGGAGGACTTCGCGGCGGGGAAATTCTTGCGGCTTGAGACGTACGGTTTAGCGCAGTGCAACCGCTTGCGAAGCAATATGGCGGATTTCGCCACGTGCAACACCGATATCTGCCAGATCTCGGTCATTCATCGCCGACAATTCGCGGAAGGTCTGGCGTTTGGCGCGTTGATCAGCGCTGTAGGCGCGGAATGCGTTCAACGACATGCGCAGCTTGGGCATCAGACCCGCAACGGGCGCGGCGGTATATGTGGATGTATAGCTCATTTCTTATTCTCTCTTTCACGTCTATGCGGCGGCCTATCCACCGCATTCGGTTTGGTATGTTCCGTCAGCAAAGCGCTGGCGGTTTAAGCTGCTGCCGTGCCGCGGGGTGCGGTGCGGAACAGGCCGGTAAACTTGCGCGATGCTTTGGCGACTGCGGCAGAGAGATAGGCACTACGCAATGCATTGGCTTCAGCAAGCAGGCGGTCGACTTCGACCGGTGTGGCGGTTTTGTATGTAGCTTCGGTTTTCATTTTCCAGCTTTCCATTTCAGGGCCTCAATGCCCGTGATCGTCATATGTGGGCGGTGCAGCAAAGGTGCAAACCATAGTCGATATGCGAAAAACGCATGGCTTAAATGGCACAGTTTTACCCCATAACGGCCCATATCCGGCCTTTGTATCGGCAGTTTTGACCTTCACCCTGAACAATAGGGCCGCCCGAACGTTGGTAGCCCCTGAAACGGAGAGACCAACACAAACCGGAGAAGACACATGACCAAGCAACCGAACCAGCCGCAGCAATCCGTCCCACCCATGCCCGCGCAGGAAAAACCTCAGCCGGTGATATTTACGGATTATGCCAGCATCTGAAAGTGACAGAGCGCAGACGACGGTATAGGTAGTCAGGCATGACTGACCCTGTTTCCTCGATCCGTAATCTTGGCCCCGCGTTCGAGCAAAGCTGCGCCAAGGCGGGCATTCATTCTGCCGAAGCCTTGCGCGATCTTGGTGCCGATGCCGCCTACGCGCGTTTGCTGCAAAATGGGCAACGTCCGCACTTCATCGGGTATTATGTCTTGGTCATGGGGCTGCAAGGCCGCCCATGGAATGATTGCAAAGGTGAAGAAAAGAAGGCGCTGCGCGTCAAATTCGACGCGATCAAGGCCCGCGCGCACGATCCGGTCCAGTCAGAGTTCGAGCGTATGATGAACCTCATCGGTGTCCGAGAAGCGTGAGCTTGATCTCTTAGTCGGAACGTCCCCGCCCTCAACGGCGTTATACTGCAGAGTACCCCCAACAGGACACCCTGCCCCATGCCCCATTCCCCTGATGTTCAGCACGATCTTGATCGCCTGCGCGGTCTTGCTCGCACGATGGACAGCGCGTTGCGCGTCCCATTGTTTGGCATCCGTTTGGGTTGGGACAGTATCCTTGGCCTGATCCCCGGCGTGGGCGATGTTCTGGCGCTGGCACCAGCGGGCTATATCGTCAAAGAGGCGCATCGCATGGGCGCAAGCAGATCGGTCTTGGCACGCATGGGCGCGAACGTCGGCATCGACCTTGCGATCGGCGCGATCCCATTGATCGGTGATATCTTTGACATCGGCTGGAAAGCAAACACGCGAAACGTCGATCTTTTGCACCGTCACCTAGATGAAACGGCCCCAATGAAAACGGTTAGCCCTGCTGACGGCGAACTGTCATCCCATCACCCGACCCTTAAAGGCTAATGCCAATCACGCCGCATAGAAAAAGGGGCCGCAGTTTCCTGCGACCCCTTTCATCTGTCTAAACCCGTTAAGGCTTAGCCAACCAGTTCCAGACCGGAGAAGAAATACGCGATTTCGACTGCGGCTGTTTCAGGAGCGTCGGACCCGTGAACGGAGTTTTCGCCAACGGATTCAGCGAATTCTGCGCGGATGGTGCCAGCTGCGGCGTCGGCTGGGTTGGTTGCGCCCATAACTTCGCGGTTTTTCGCGATCGCGCCTTCGCCTTCAAGAACCTGAACGATAACCGGCTCGGATGCCATGAATTCGCACAGTTCGTCATAGAAAGGACGCTCGGCGTGTACAGCATAGAAGACGCCCGCTTGTGCCTTTGTCATGTGAATACGCTTTTGTGCGACGATGCGCAGGCCGGCTTCTTCGAATTTGGCGTTGATTTTGCCGGTCAGGTTGCGGCGTGTTGCGTCTGGTTTGATGATCGAGAATGTGCGCTCAAGGGCCATGATAGCTCTCCTAGGTGGGGTTGATTTGGCCGCTCCCTAGCATGGGTCATCCCCCGTGAAAAGCCGCGATTGACGCGGGGCCAGACATGGTCCACACCGCGTCCATGTTAAGCATTTCAGAAATCAACTATTCCGTCGAAGGCCGTCCCTTGTTTGAGGAAGCCAGTGCGGTCATCCCCGAAGGCCACAAAGTGGGCCTCGTCGGGCAAAACGGTGCGGGTAAAACCACGCTTTTCAAAATCATTCGCGGAGAGCTGTCGCTTGACGCAGGCGACATCAGCCTGCCATCGCGCGCCAAGATCGGGGGCATCGCCCAAGAGGTGCCGTCGTCTGACGTGTCGCTGATTGAAACGGTGCTGGCCGCCGATGTGGAACGCGCCGCGCTGATGCACGAGGCAGAGACGACGGAAGACCCCGCGCGTATCGCCGAGGTGCAGACCCGTCTTGCCGATATCGACGCCTGGTCCGCCGAAGGCCGTGCTGCCGCGATCCTCAAGGGCCTCGGCTTTGATGATCATGACCAGCAGCAACCCTGTTCTGCCTATTCGGGCGGCTGGCGGATGCGTGTGGCATTGGCGGGGGTTCTGTTTGCACAACCCGATTTGCTGCTGTTGGACGAACCGACCAACTACCTCGACCTTGAAGGCGCGTTGTGGCTGGAAAACTACCTGTCGAAATACCCGCATACGGTGATCATCATCAGCCACGACCGTGGTCTGCTGAACCGCGCCGTTGGTGGCATCCTGCACCTCGAAGACCGTAAGCTCACGTATTATCAAGGTAATTACGATCAATTCGCTAAAATGCGGGCCGAAAAGCGTGCGCAGCTGACCGCGCAGGCGAAAAAGCAGCAGGCGCATAAACAACACATGCAGGCGTTCGTTGACCGCTTTAAGGCCAAGGCGTCCAAGGCCAAACAGGCCCAATCGCGGATGAAGGCCATCGAAAAGATGGTGACGATCACGCCGCCGGAAGAAGCCGCGCGCAAGGTCTTTACCTTCCCGCAACCAGACGAGCTGTCGCCACCGATCATCAGCATCGAAGGCGGATCGACCGGCTATACCGAGGGCCAGCCCGTGCTGTCGCGCCTGAATCTGCGGATCGACCAAGACGATCGTATCGCGTTGTTGGGTAAAAACGGTCAGGGTAAATCAACGCTGTCCAAGCTGCTGTCCAACCGTCTGGTGCTGTTTGATGGCAAGGCGATCAACTCGAGCAAGCTGCGGATCGGTTTCTTTGCGCAGCACCAAGTGGATGAACTGGTCGTTCACGAAACGCCGCTTCAGCACATGATCAGCGCACGCCCCGGTGTGATGCAATCAAAGCTGCGGGCGCAGTTGGCCGGGTTTGGTCTGGGGCCGGATCAGGCCGATACCGAAGTCGGTCGCCTGTCGGGTGGGCAAAAGGCACGTCTGTCCCTGCTGCTGGCCACACTGGATGCACCGCATCTGCTGATCCTCGATGAGCCGACCAACCACCTTGATATCGAATCGCGCGAAGCGCTCGTCGAGGCACTGACGCGCTATTCTGGCGCTGTGATCCTTGTCAGCCACGACATGCACCTTTTGTCGATGGTGGCAGACCGTTTGTGGCTGGTGTCGAACGGCACCGTTCAGCCCTATGAGGATGACCTCGAAGCGTACCGCAAGATGCTGCTGACCGTGGAAAAGCCCGTCAGCAAGAACGCCAAACCGGTCAAGGAAGTGCCGAAACCGAAACGCGCCAACCGCGAAGACATCCTTGCCCTGCGCTCGGAAGTGCGGACCGCCGAGGCGCGGGTGACCAAGATCAACGACATGCGGGACAAACTGGCTAAAAAGCTCGCGGACCCTGCCCTTTACGAAAAGGACAAAGTCGGCGAACTTGAGGTTTGGAACAAGAAATACGCCGAAGTCATGGCCGCCCTTGAACGGGCAGAGGCGATCTGGATGGGCGCATTGGAAAAGCTGGAAACCGCGTCTGCCTGAAGACACGGGGCCGGCGCTAAAGGCATGAGGACGGGGCTGGCCCCGGTGGCAGTTTATGATGGCACTTGATCTGGCGTTCATGATCACGGCGTTCGCGACCATAATCGTGATCATCGACCCCTTTGCGATTGGCCCTATGTTTTTGGCCCTTACCCCTGGTATGACCCCACGCCAGCGCAGGCTGATCGCGTGGCGGTCGGTTATCATTGCCGGCCTGATCTTGCTGGTCTTTGCCGCTTTTGGCGAGGCCGTGCTGGGGTTCATCGGGATCTCCATGCCCGCTTTTCGGGTGGCGGGGGGCGTGCTGCTTTTCCTGACCGCCCTTGATATGTTGTTCGACCGCCGGACCAAACGCCGCGAAGGCCATGCCGAAGCGGATGATGATCACGACGATCCGTCGGTGTTCCCGCTGGCCATTCCGTTGATCGCCGGTCCCGGCTCTATCGCGTCGGTGATCTTGCTGACGGGCGAGAAGCCGGGCCTCGAAGGGTTGGTGACAGTCGTCGCCATTACCTTTGCCGTACTGCTCATCATGGGCATTACTATGCAGGCCAGCGGCTATCTTGAAAACGCCTTGGGCAAGGTCGGGATCAACGTGATCACGCGACTTTTGGGAATGCTACTGGCCGCCCTTTCGGTGCAATTCGTTCTGGATGGCCTGAGCGCCTTTGGTTTCGGGCCGGGGCCGGGCTGACATTCGCACGCCCTGCCCCCATATTCTTGGAAGACTGCCAAAGGATATATGATGCCGGATATCGACATAGGACGTTTGTTCTACCTGATCCTGCTTGTGGCGATGGTCGCGGGCTGGTTCTTTATGCAAAGCCGTCAGGGGCTGAATAAAACGCTCCAGCAGGTCGCCGTCTGGGCCATGATTTTCATCGGCGTTGCAGCGGGATACGGGCTTTGGGGCGATATCAGCCGCAGCGGTGATATTCCGCGCCAAAGCTATCAGGCGGGAACCGGCAGTGTCACCCTTCCGCGCGCGCGCGACGGTCATTACTATCTTACCGCCACCATCAATGGCACGCCGCTGCGCTTTGTTGTGGATACGGGCGCGACCGATATGGTGCTCACCCGCAAGGATGCCAAGACCGCGGGGCTAAAGCCGGATGATCTGAAGTATCTGGGTCGCGCCAGCACCGCCAATGGCGAGGTGCGCACCGCTTATGTCAGGTTGGCCGAGGTTGAGCTGGGCGGCGTGCGCGACACCAATGTGCCTGCAGTCGTCAATGGGGGCGAGATGCGGCAATCACTGCTGGGGATGGGCTATCTGCAACGCTGGGGCCGGATCGAGATTACCAATGGAGAGCTTATTCTGACGCGGTAGATGCGCGCGTAACACCCTCAGGTCTCTGCCTTTTTCTCCCATCGACCCGACTCCTCGGACCAGTATTGCGCCGATGCACCCGCAGCCTTCAGAGCCTTCCACTGGTCGCGGGCCACGTTCAACGCGTGCTCGTCTAACCCGTCGAACAGGATGCACACGCGGTCCAGCGCGGCAACTTCTTCGGCGGTTACGGGCGCACCGTGGATCGAAAACACGCAGGTTGCACGGTTGGGCGCAGCGTTTTGGGTGGTCAAAAGCACCGGCTGATCCGCATCATGAGGACCGCCCGCCAAACCATGCGGTAAAAACCCATCATCCGGACCCCGCCACAGGGCAACGTCCAACTGTTCCAGAAGATTTTGATCGGTGCCACGTACCGCCACGCGCCAACCAGCGCCTTGGGCCTTGCCCAAGAGCATGGTCAGCGTTTCGACCAGGGGTCGCTGGGTCAGATGGTAGAAATACGCGGCACCCATCAGGTTTACTCTGTCTCGTAGAGGTTTGAAATCAAACGGTTCAAAGACGCAACGCCCCAGCCCGTCGCCCCCACGGGTGCGAGCGCTGTTTCAGACTTAACCGAAGCCACGCCGGCAATATCAAGGTGGATCCAGGGCGTACCGTCTTTGATAAACCGTTGTAGGAATTGCGCCGCTGTGATCGATCCGGCAGGACGACCGCCGATGTTTTTCATATCAGCGATGCGGCTTTTCAGCAGCTTGTCATAGCCCGCGCCCATGGGCATGCGCCACGCGCCTTCGCCCTCGGTTTTTGCTGCCTTGAGGAAGGCGTTGCACAGCGCGTCGTCGTTCGAGAAGACGCCCGCATTGTCATGGCCCAAGCCGATAATGATCGCGCCGGTCAACGTGGCCAAGTCGATCACGCCCGCCGGATTGAACCGTTCCTGCGCGTACCACAGCACGTCGCACAGCACCAAACGCCCCTCGGCGTCGGTGTTGATGACCTCGACCGTGTCACCCTTCATTGTTTTGATGACGTCACCGGGGCGGGTTGCCGTGCTCGAAGGCATGTTCTCTACAATTCCGACGAGACCGACGACATTTGCCTTAGCCTTGCGCAACGCGAGGCTGCGCATCACGCCGGACACGACGCCCGCGCCGCCCATATCCATTGTCATGTCCTCCATGCCTGCGCCGGGTTTCAGGCTGATCCCGCCGGTGTCAAACACCACGCCCTTGCCGACTAGTGCCAGCGGGGCCGCGTCTTTCTCGCCGCCGTTCCATTTCATCACCACAACGTAGGACGGGCTGGCCGACCCCTGCCCGACGCTGAGCAAGGTACGCATGCCTAGTTCTTCGAGCTTGGCGTCGTCCAGCACTTCGACCTCGAGGCCAAGGGATTCCATCTCGGCCAGACGGTCGGCGAATTCAGTGGTGGTCAGGATATTTGCGGGTTCGTTGGTCAGGTCGCGGGTCATAAAAGCGCCATCGGCGATTGCCAGCAGCGGCGCTGCGGCAGCCTCGACCTCTTCGGGCTTGGAGTTCATGATCGTGACCTGCCCCGTGCGCGGCTTGCCGTTGCTTTTGCGATCTTCAAACGTGTAATCACGCATCGCCAGACCAAAACACAACTCTGCCGTTTTGCGCAGGCCACCGGTCAGGACCAGCAGATCAGCGGTGCCACGGCGCTTGGCCAGCGACGCACCCGCGGCCCGCAGCGCTTCTTGGTCGGCATTGTTCTCAAGCTGCACAACATCCACGGCCTCTGCCGCCATGCCGGTCGGAAACCCTAGGCTGACGGCATCGCCCGCTGACAATTTCGTGAAGCTATCACTGGCAACGAGCCGCTCCAGCGCGCCTTTGGTAAGCTTGTTGATGCGTCGCGCCGAGGGGTTCAGCTTGCCATCCGCGCCCACAATCACAGCCACACGGCCCGTGTGGCCTGCGATCTGGTCAATATCGGTTTCGGTAAATGTCATTGGCGTCAGTGCGGTCATCATGAACCCCTTTTGTCTGAATTTCGCTTAGACGTATCCTGCGTGCGCCGGTAAGGCCAGATAGCAGTTTTCGCGGGCGGAAATTTCCTTTAACGTTGGGCGAAAGTTAACCCGCGTTGATATCTAAGGGATGCAGATTGGCCAAGTTCGACCGCTATATGTTGTCCCAGTTCCTGATCCTGTTTAGCTTTTTTGCGCTGGTTCTGGTCGCGATTTTTTGGATCAACCGTGCTGTGGTGCTGTTTGACCGACTGATCGGCGACGGCCAGACCGCGCTGGTGTTTCTGGAATTCACTGTGTTGGGACTGCCCAAGCTGATCACCACAGTGCTGCCAATCGCGACCTTTGCGGGGTCGGTTTATGTGATCAACCGCATGACCAGCGAATCCGAGCTGACCGTATTGCAGGCAACGGGCACCAGCCCTTGGCGTCTGGCACGGCCGGTGTTCGTCTATGGGCTGTGCGTTGCGTTGATGATGTCGGTGTTGACCCATTTGCTTTTGCCCCTGTCGAATGCCCAGTTATCAGAACGCGAGGCCGAGATTTCGCAGAATGTGACGGCGCGGCTGCTCACCGAAGGGACATTCCTGCACCCCACGTCAAAGGTGACGTTCTACACCCGCGTGATCGATGCCGATGGGGTTTTGCGTGATGTATTTTTATCTGACCGCCGCAACCCCGACGAGGGCGTGATCTATACCGCATCCGAAGCCTATCTGATCCGCAACGGCGACGGCACGACCTTGATCATGGTTGACGGCATGGCGCAGCGGCTTGAAGTGGCGGGCACGCGTCTGTCGACCGCCAAGTTCCGCGATTTCTCGTTTGATGTTTCGGCCTTGGTCAGCAGCAAAAACGCGAAAAGCACGTCCATCGACGCGATGACCACAGCACAGCTGTTCGCGGACTGGGACCAGCTTGAGAACGCCACGAAATCCACATCGGGCGAGATCGCAGAAGAGCTGACCGCGCGCTTTGCCTCTGCCGCTTTTTGCATAATTGCTGCACTGATTGGCTATGCGACACTGGTGCTCGGGGGCTTTTCCCGGTTCGGGGTCTGGCGCGAAATCGTGATCGCCTTTGGCCTGTTGATCGCGATTGACGGGCTGCGTGGCACTTTGGTCGAAACGGTGCGCGAGAACGCGGATCGCTGGCCATTGTTGTTCCTCCCCAGCCTGATCGGGGCCGTAATCGTCATCGGGATGATCTGGCAAACGGCGCACCCCGGGTGGACCAAACGGATGGGCAGAAAAAGGGGCGTCGCATGATCCTGCATCTCTATTTCGCCCGCCGTTTTATCATGGGCTTCGTGCTGATCTCGGCGGTGCTGTTTTCCTTGCTGGTCCTTGTCGACATGGTTGAACAGGCGCGGAAATTTAGCAGCTATGACATCGGCTGGCCTCGGCTTTTCGGCATGACCTTGCTGAACACACCCGAGACGATGAACCTGATCCTGCCTTTGATCATGATCCTTGCCACGGTGGTGCTGTTTTTGTCGTTGGCGCGGTCGTCTGAACTGGTTGTGACCCGTGCCGCGGGCAGATCGGCTCTTAGCGCGTTGCAGGCACCGATTTGGGTGGCCTTCATTATCGGCGTTATGGCCGTGGGCATGTTGAACCCGATCGTTGCAGCAACCGCGAAAAAATACGGCCAGATGACGGACAGTATCCGCGCGGGCGGGACCTCTGTTTTGTCGGTCAGCGCCGAAGGGCTGTGGCTGCGGCAAGGCAGCGACGATGGGCAAACCGTGATCCGAGCTTGGCGATCAAACAAAGATGCCTCGGTGCTTTATGACGTAACTTTCCTGACCTACGCACCAGATGGTGGCCCGAAGCGCCGGATCGAAGCGGGCAGCGCAGCACTCGAGGACGGTATCTGGATATTGGCGGATGCAAAGTCATGGCCGCTGCAGGTGGGTGTGAACGCTGAAGGCGCGGCAGAGACGTTTGAGACGCTTACCCTGCCCTCGACCCTGACACTGGATCGCATCCGTGACAGCATTACCGACCCCGGCGCGGTGTCGATCTATGATCTGCCCGACTATATCGAACAGCTTGAACTCGCTGGATTCAGCCCGCGCCGCCACAAGGTCTGGCTACAGACCGAACTGGCGCGGCCGTTCTTCCTGGTGGCGATGGTTCTAGTTGCGAGCGCTTTCACCATGCGCCATACGAGGTTTGGTGGCACGGGCGTTGCCGTGTTGGCGTCTGTCTTGTTGGGGTTCGGGTTGTATTTTATTCGCAGCTTTGCACAAATTCTGGGAGAGAACGGGCAGATCCCGGTTCTTCTTGCCGCATGGGCTCCGCCCGTCGCGTCGATCCTCTTGGCGCTTGGTCTTCTTTTACACGCAGAGGATGGCTGACATGCGCCGTTTGCTCCTGACCCTTCTTGTGGCGCTTGGATTGCCTGCCGCTGCGCAAGACAGCGACCGTCCCGCTGTGTTGGTAGCCGATGACCTTTTTATCACCCGTGACCGCGAACTGGTCGCCCAAGGCAACGTAGAGGCGTTTCAGGGCACCACCCGTATTCGGGCGTCCGCCATCCGCTATAACGACCAAACCGGTGCGCTGGTGATTGAAGGGCCGATCGTGCTGAACGATGGGGACGGTACGGTCATTCTTGCTGATGCCGCCGAGCTGGATCAGGGGCTGCAAAACGGGTTGCTGCGCGGCGCGCGCATGGTGTTGAACCAGCAGGTGCAAATGGCCGCCGTGCAGATCGACCGTGTTGAAGGGCGCTATAGCCAACTGTATAAAACTGCCGTCACTTCGTGCAAAACCTGTAATGACGGCGAATTGCCCCTGTGGCAGATACGCGCCCGCCGCGTGGTGCATGACACCGTGGCACAACAATTGTATTTCGACGATGCGACCTTTCACATCCGGTCCGTTCCAGTCTTTTATCTACCGCGCCTGCGCCTGCCCGATCCCACACTAGACCGCGCGAACGGCTTTCTCGCGCCGTCAGTCCGTACGACGTCGCTTTTGGGTACGGGGCTGAAGCTGCCGTATTTCATCACGCTTGGGCAAAGCCGCGACCTGACGTTGACCCCGTATCTTTCGTCGTCGACCCGCACCCTCGAATTTCGCTATCGCCAAGCGTTCACCAATGGCGAGATCCAGTTTGACGGTGCCTACACGCGGGATGACCAGCAACCCGGCGACACCCGTGGCTACCTTTTTGGCGAAGGCCGCTTTGATCTGGAGCGGGACTATCAGCTCAGCTTTACGATAGAGGCCGTGAGCGACAGTTCGTATTTCACCGAATACGGTTATGCGGATGATGACCGTCTGCGCAGCGATCTGACGCTATCCCGCGCACGGCGCGACAGTTTTGTGCGCACCAGCCTTTACAACTTTGAAACCCTGCGCCCTGGCGAACTAAACAGCACCCTGCCGACCGTCGTGATCGACGGCGAATTCGAACGACGCTTTTTCCCCAAAGCTTGGGGAGGAGAATTGCGGTTCGGCCTTGAGGCCCATAGCCACTGGCGCAGTTCGGATGTGGACATCATCGGCCGTGATGTATCGCGGATCAACGGATCGTTGAAATATCTGCGCCGCTTTACCCACCGCTCGGGCCTTGTGACGGATACGCAGATCGGGACGACGTTCAATTTCTTTGACATCACCCAAGACAGCAGCTTTGCGCAGAACCACAGCGATGTAGCCCCTTTTGGGGCCGTTGGGTTCAGCTATCCGATGGCCCGCCGCGAGGCAGGCGGTGCCTCGCAGGTGCTGACGCCTGTGGTGCAGCTGGGATGGACCGATGGCGGCAGGCTCGACATTCCGAACGAAGAAAGCACCCGCGTCGAGTTCGATCAGGGCAATATTCTGTCATTGTCGCGCTTTCCGCGCCCCGACCGGCGTGAACGGGGCACCACCGCAGCGGTGGCCGTCAACTGGTCGCGCTTTGACCCCAATGGCTGGGATACCTATGTGGCTGTTGGTCAGGTGTTTCGCAGCGTCATCGATCCCGAGTTTACCGATACATCCGGTCTGTCTGGGGCGCGCTCTGATGTTTTGCTGGCGGGGCAAATCAGGAACAATGCTGGGCTTTCGCTGACCGCGCGCACGCTGGTGGATGCCGACTTCGACATCTCAAAGGCAGAGCTGCGCGGGGGCTGGAATTTTGGCAAAACCACCGTCGCAGGGACGTATGTCTGGCTTGAAGCTGACCCAGATGAAGCCCGGACCGAGGCAATTTCAGAAGTGTCGCTGGACGGCAGCTATGACATCAACCAGCAATGGTCCGCCAGCGCCGACGTGCGCTATGACGTGCAGAACAGTACCGCAGCGACGGCAGGACTTGGCCTGACCTACAATAATGAATGCGTGAGCGTCGACCTTTCGGTGCGCCGCCGCTATACCTCCTCAACAAGTGTTGAGCCCTCTACCGATATCGGGTTTAACGTCGGCCTGCGGGGCTTCTCGGCCTCCAACGGAACAGAAAGATATGAGCGATCATGTGGGAAATAAGTAAGATGAACCTGAACCGTCTGACACGAAGCATCGCCGTACTTGGGCTTGGTCTGGTGACCAGCGCCCCCGTTTCGGCGCAGAACCTCTTTGCGCCCGTGGCCAAGGTGAATGAATCCATTGTGACTGAATTCGAGGTGCAGCAACGCCGGCGCTTTCTTGAAGTTTTGAACGCCCCTGGTGCGACCCGCGATGGGGCGCTGAATTCGCTTATCGACGAACGCCTTCGCAACGAAGCGGTGGCTGAGGCAGGGATCGAACTGACCCCGCAGGGCATCGCGGACAGCCTGTCCGAATTTGCGTCGCGCGCGGATCTGAGCACCGAAGAATTTACCCAAGCGCTAGGTCAATCCGGTATCTCGCCTGAAACATTTCGCGATTTCGTCGTGAATTCCATCGGGTGGCGCGAACTGGTGCGTGCCCGCTATGCCAGCCGGGTGCAAATCACTGACGCGGAAATCGACCGCGCCTTGGGGGAAAGCAATGGCAGCGGCGTGCGCGTTCTTGTGTCCGAGATTATCATACCCGCCCCACCGCAACAGGCGGCACGGGTAAATACACTGGCCGAACAGATTTCCCAGTCCAAATCTGCGGCTGAATTTTCGAACTACGCCAGCCGCTATTCCGCGACCGCTTCGCGGGGTCGTGGCGGACATCTACCGTGGCAGAACCTGACTGACCTGCCCCCGAGCCTGCAACCGCTGATCCTCAGCCTTGCGCCGGGCGAAGTCACCGATCCTCTACCAATCCCGAACGCCGTGGCGCTGTTTCAGCTGCGCGACATCGAGGAAACGAACGTCACTGCACCGACCTATTCGGCGATCGAATATGCGACCTACTACATCCCCGGCGGACGGACCGAGGCAGCACTGGCACAGGCCGCAAGCATCCGTGGCCGGATCGACCGATGCGATGATCTATACGGTATTGCCAAAGGCCAGCCCGCCGAAGTGCTGGAACGTGTCACCCAAGCCCCCGCAGAAATCCCGCAAGACGTGGCGATTGAACTGTCAAAGCTGGACCCCGGCGAAGTTTCAACGACACTGACCCGTGCCAATGGTCAAACGCTGATGCTGCTGATGATGTGTGGCCGTACCGCTGCTGCCAATGCATCTGCCTCGCGCGAGGATGTGACAAACGCGCTGCGTCAGGAACGGCTGACCGGCTATGCGGAACAGCTGCTCGAACAACTGCGGGCCGACGCGCGCATCGTTCGCAAATGACCCAAGCTAAAACGGGCTTGGCCGACAAGCCGGTTGTGATCTCTTGCGGCGAACCCTCTGGCATCGGGCCAGAGGTCGCCGCACGGGCTTGGGCGATGCTGTCAGGCGAAGTGCCGCTTGCCTGGATTGGTGATCCGCGCCACCTGCCCCGTGATATCCCCCATTGCATCATCGATAGCCCGTCTGACGCGCGAGAGGCAGGCGACACCGCCCTACCCGTGCTGCGCCACGACTTTGCCGGTGACGCGGTCGCAGGACACCCGGACCCCGCCAATGCGCAGGGCGTGATCGATGTGATCGCACGCGGCGTTGATCTGGTGCGCAGCGGTGCGGCCTGTGCCTTGACCACGGCCCCGATCCACAAGAAAGCGCTGAAAGACGGCGCGGCTTTCGGCTATCCGGGCCATACGGAATACCTTGCTGCGCTGGCCGGTGGCGTGGACGTCGTGATGATGCTGGCCTCGGATCAGCTGCGGGTCGTGCCGGCAACAATCCACATTGCATTGGATCAGGTCCCAAATGTCCTGACACCTGCCCATCTGCGCCGCGTGATAGAGATTACATCGGCGGGGCTGATGTCCCAATTCGGGATCAAAACTCCCAAAATCGCCATCGCGGGATTGAACCCCCACGCTGGCGAAGGTGGCACGATGGGCCGTCAGGAAGCCGACTGGATGAACACGCTCGTTACGCAGATGCAGGGCGAAGGCTTTGACCTCAGCGGACCGCACCCTGCTGATACGATGTTCCATGCTGCCGCGCGGGCACGATATGACGCGGCGATTGCCATGTACCACGATCAAGCGCTGATCCCGATCAAGACGCTGGATTTCGACCGCGGCGTCAACGTGACGCTCGGCCTGCCGTTCATTCGAACCTCGCCTGATCATGGCACTGCGTTTGACATCGCGGGTCAGGGTATTGCCAATCCTACCAGCATGGTTGAAGCGCTGCGTATGGCCTACCGTATGGCGCAATCATGAGCGTCCGCCCCCCGTCTTTCCCCGTTTCACAGGCCCCCAGATGAGCACAATCGACAACCTTCCGCCCCTGCGCGATGTGATTAACACCCATGACCTCAAGGCACGCAAATCCTTGGGGCAGAACTTTTTGCTCGACCTCAATCTGACGGCCAAGATCGCGCGGCAAGCGGGCGATATGACTGAATGTGATGTGCTTGAAATCGGGCCAGGTCCCGGTGGGTTGACGCGTGGGTTGCTGTCCGAAGGCGCGCGCCGCGTTCTTGCGATCGAAAAGGACAAACGCTGCTTGCCTGCGCTCGCTGAAATTTCGGACGCTTATCCTGATCGGTTGATGGTCATCGAAGGCGACGCGCTCGAGATTGACCCTTTAGCCCATTTGACGCCACCGATCCGCATTGCTGCGAACCTGCCGTATAACGTGGGCACCGAACTGTTGGTCCGTTGGTTGACCCCGCAGGAATGGCCGCCGTTCTGGCAAAGCCTTACTCTTATGTTCCAGCGCGAGGTGGCTGAACGTATCGTTGCCAAACCCGGCTCCAAGGCCTATGGCCGTCTGGCTCTGCTGGCACAGTGGCGGGCCGATGCAAGGATTGTGCTGAACCTGCCGCCCGAGGCCTTTACCCCTCCGCCCAAAGTATCCTCTGCGGTGGTGCATCTCACGGCCCTGCCTGAACCGCGGTTTCCCGCCGATCCTGCCGTGTTGAACCGGATCGTAGCCGCGGCGTTTAACCAGCGGCGCAAGATGCTACGTTCGGCGCTAAAGGGTGCCGCACCGGATATCGAGGACCGTTTACTGGCCGCGGGTCTAAAGCCGACCGAACGGGCGGAACAGGTGCCACTGGAAGGGTTCTGTGCGCTGGCCCGCGAGATCGCCAAGACCTGACCGCTGCAGCCCGACCAATAGCTTCAAAACGCAAAAGGCCCCGCAATCGCGGGGCCTTTTCTACATTGTCAAAGTGTTTATTCTGCCGCTTCAGGCTGGTCGCCGTTGTTGTCCTTGGCGGACTCGTCAGCGTCTGCCTTCGGGGCAGGCTTGCGGCGCGGCGCACGGCGTGGCTTGGGCTTGTTTTCGGGTGTCTCGACAAGGTTGTCTTCGGGTGCATCGCCATCTTGCTGGCCGTCGCTGTCCGACTTGGGCGCGTTGTCGTTCTGGTTCTGGTTCGGGTTGCTGCGGCGGCGACGCTTGGGCGCATCGGCATTACCGTTGTTGCCCTGCTGTTGGCTGTCTGGCTTATCACCTGTGTCGGCATCTGCAGCAGGTTGATCAGCGTTATTCTGCCCGCCTTGCGCCGCTTCGCGTTCCTGACGCTCTACCCGCTCGCGGTCACGCTCAGCCTGACGTTCACGGTTTTCACGTTCTTGCTGGTCACGACGCTGGTCGATCTCGCGCTGTGCCTCGGACAACATCCGCAGGTAGTGTTCGGCATGCTGCTGAAAGTTCTCTGCCGCCACGCGGTCATTGCTGAGATGGGCATCACGCGCCAACTGGTTGTATTTCTCGATAATCTGCTGCGGCGTGCCGCGTACCTTGCCTTCGGGGCCGGAACTGTCGAAAACGCGGTTAACGACGTTGCCACCCTGCGGCTGACGGTTGCGAGTATTCTTGGACCGGGACCGTGATCTGGAAGATTTCATGTAATCAGTTCAGCCTTGTTATGCTGGGCTTCGGAATAAGCTGCCGGACGCAGATGCGTCCCTGAAAGGCTAGCTTTACGCTCTGTTGGGCTTAACGCCGCGCGGGACCGCCAAAAAAGCATCCACCGCTGCAACACCCTTGAATAAGCACGGCTATGGTCTTGGAGCAAGCAGAAATTACCGAAAAACATAGCCAAACGCCAAGTTTTAGCAGCTTTATGCTGGTGTATCGGCCCAAACGACCCGGTCACGTCCGCCCAGATCAGGCAAGATCCGCACCCGGCCCCATCCGGCGGCTTCAAAAATTGCCTTAACGTCAGGGCCTTGCTGCCAGCCGAACTCTGCCAGAACACGACCCGTCGGGGTCAAAAAGCCCTGCGCCTGCGCGGCAATAATTCGGTACACGCTCAGCCCGTCCTGTCCGTCGGTCAGCGCCATCTCGGGCTCGTGCAGCCGCACTTCAGGAGAGACATCGTTCATCTCGCTTTTCGCCAGATAGGGAGGATTCGACACGATCAGATCAAACCGCCCTTCGGCCGCGCTAAACCAATTGGACTGCCGGATTTCGGCTCGCGCCTGAACGCCATGCAGCACCGCATTGGCGCTGGCTTGCAAGCAGGCAGCTTCGGACAGATCAAGCCCCACGCCGCACGCTTCAGGTTGTTCAGCCAGCAACGTCACAAGGATGCAGCCCGACCCCGTTCCAAGATCTAGCACCCGCTCAAAGGGCTCGGACAGCGCCAGTTCTATCAGGGATTCGGTTTCGGGGCGCGGGTCCAGCACATCCCGGCTGACCTTGAAGTCACGCCCGTAGAACGCCCGCTGCCCGACCAGATGCGACACCGGCACACGCACCGCCCGCAAGGAAACCAGTTTTTCGAACCGCTCTGCAATATCGGGGGCGATCTCTTCGGGCGCGATCAGGGTGACGCGCGCCGCATCGACAGAAGCCGCGTGTGCCAACAGGATGCGCGCATCCCGCGCCGGATCGGGCACGCCCGCAGCCCGCAAACGCGCTGTGGCGGCCACCATCGCTTGCGCTGCAGTGGGCGCGCTCACTGACCCATCTCGGCCAGCAGCTGCGCTTGCGCGTCAGCTGTCAGCGCCGAAATGATCTCGTCCAGATCGCCTTGCATCACGGCCTCTAGGCGGTAGAGCGTCAGGTTGATACGGTGATCGGTCATGCGTCCTTGTGGGAAGTTATAGGTCCTGATCCGTTCCGAGCGATCCCCCGAGCCCACTTGCGCGGCACGGTTGGCCGAACGCTCACCATCGACCCGCTGGCGTTCCATGTCATATAGTCGCGCCTTGAGCACCTGCATCGCGATCTCGCGGTTCCGGTGCTGTGATTTCTCGGAGGACGTGACAACCAGCCCTGTCGGCAAGTGGGTAATCCGAACGGCAGAATCGGTCGTGTTGACGTGCTGCCCGCCCGCGCCAGAGCTGCGCATTGTATCGATCCGCAAGTCATTGGCACCAATGTGGATATCGACGTCTTCGGCCTCTGGCAGCACAGCGACGGTCGCAGCAGAGGTATGAATGCGCCCGCCACTCTCGGTCGATGGCACCCGCTGCACCCGATGCACGCCGGATTCGTACTTGAGCCGCGCAAAGACGTTTTCGCCCTTGATATGGGCCACGACCTCTTTCACACCACCAAGTTCGGTAAACTGCTGTTCGATCAGTTCGACTTTCCAGCCCTGCGCTTCGGCATACCGTTGGTACATGCGCAGCAAGTCAGCTGCGAATAACGCCGCCTCGTCGCCACCTGTCCCGGGGCGAATTTCAAGCATCGCGGGCTTTTTGTCAGCTTCGTCGCGCGGCAGCAGGGCCACTTGCAAATCAGCCTCCGCCTGCGGCAAGGCGGCTTTCAGGCGCGGCAGCTCTTCCTCGGCCAGCTCCGCCATCTCGGGGTCTTTCAGCATGGCGCGTGCGTCGTCCATGCCTTGCAGCAACTGGCGATAGGCGTCGATCTGTTCCACCACAGGCCGCAGATCGGCGTATTCCTTGGCCAGCTTGGCAAAATCCGCCCCGTCAGAGCCAGCAGACATCGACGCCTCCAGAAACTGGAAACGTTGGGTGATTTGGGCGAGGCGGTCCATGGGGATCATACTGCTGGATGTCGCCGATAGAGTGGCTATGGTCAAGAGGCAGCCTGTGCTATGATTTACCTATGAAACGCATTTCACTGGTCTTTAGCCTGATCTGCCTTGCCCCGCCCCTTGCGGCGGAACCCTCATCCCCGGCCCGCAAACCGGTTGAATGCTATTGCACGGACCGCGAGGGGCAACGGGTCGAACTGGGGCAAACCATCTGCCTTGATGTGAACGGCCGCCGGTTTGCCGCGGAGTGCCAGATGTCGCTGAATGTGCCGATGTGGCGCGACATTGGCACATCCTGTCCGGGTCTTGCGCTGCGATCAGACCCCGATCTGGGCCAGAACCTTTCGCAGCCGCTTGCGGTTCACACCCAGATCTGAGCGGCCAAACCGCAAGCGCCCAGACACGATGGCTCGGGAATGGTCCGTACCCTCGACCTGCGTGACAGCCGCGCTGGTGTAATCGGGAAAGCCCCAAAAACCCGACCGCGTGACATACAGCACCTGATCAATGCCAGCCTCCAAACGCTCTGTGCGGGGGAGCTCTAGCATGGCGGTGTCAAAGTTTTGTAGGAACGCAGAGCCGTCATTGTCCAGATGCCGCACTGCCATAAAACCACCCTCTGACGGATAGTCGCCGGGGGCCTTGTCGACCGCGCCAAGTTCCCAGCGAGAGGCCGGCGCAGGAGCCAGACGTATATAGGCCTGTAGCCCCACGAAAATCGCCAAAACGACCCAGAAAAACATCATCATAATCTTCACCTTCATTTTGCCGATTAAACTCCCCGCGGAGCGTCCCGCCAACGCAGAACGCTCTGCCAGTCGCTATTTTCCGGCCTTGGCTTGCCGCATGTTCCATCCCAACAGACATAAGATTTCAGTCGCCACATGGGCACCAGCAATCGCTGTCGCGCCGGTTGTGTCGAACGGCGGAGATACCTCGACAATATCACCGCCCACAATGTTGATGCCGGCCAGATCCCGCATTATGATCGCCGCCTGCGCGGTCGTGAGCCCGCCCCAAACCGGTGTGCCTGTGCCCGGTGCAAAAGCCGGATCAAGCGCATCAATATCGAATGTAAGATAACAAGGACGGTCTCCAAGTACTTGTTTTATCTTAGCAACTGCGGCCTGTGGCCCTTTTTCATGCACCTCGCGCGCGTCGATCGTAGTGACCCCCAGCGTGTCCGGATTGGTCGTCCTGATACCTACCTGAACCGAGGTTTTGGGATCAACAATACCCGATTTCACGGCTTTGTAGAACATCGTGCCGTGGTCGATCCGGTCCATATCGTCATCGGGCCACGTATCTGAATGCGCATCGAACTGTAACAGACTGATAGGGCCGTATTTTTCGGCATAGGCCTTGAGGATCGGAAAGCTGATGTAGTGATCCCCGCCAAGGGTGACACTTGCCGCACCTGCGTCTAGTATCCCTTTGATATGGCTGGTTAACGCCCCGGGGAACTGGCTGGTATGGCCATAGTCGAATGCCAGATCACCGAAATCTGCGATTGCAAACTCGCTCAGCACGTCGAAATCCCAACCATAAGGCGGATCATAGGGCTGCAAAGACGACGCCTCGCGGATCGCGCGCGGACCCAAACGCGTGCCGGGTCGGTTGGTCACGGCCTGATCGAACGGCACGCCGGTCACCGCGATGTCCACGCCGCGCAGATCTTTGGTATAGCGCCGCCGCAGAAAGGACGTGGCCCCGCCAAAGGCGTTCTCGAAGCTTGGCCCTTTTAGGTCATCGCGGGTAAAGGCTTGATCCACTTGGTTCTTTGCGTCTTCTAACCCCATGTTACTTGGCCCCCAATGGTTGGGCCCGTTCAACGATACGGGCAAAGAAGGATGCACCCACGGGCGCAATTTCATCATCGAAATTATAGGCCGCATGGTGCAGCCCTGCCGTATCGCCCTGTCCGATGAACAGATAGGCACCGGGGCGTTTTTCAAGCATGTAGCTGAAATCTTCTGCCCCCATCTCGCGGCCATTGTCTGCGATGACGTGATCCTCGCCCGCAATTTCTGACGCGACCACTGCGGCAAACCCCGCCTCTTCGGGGGTGTTCACCGTCGCGGGATAGCCCTTTTCATATTCAAGTGTCGCGCTGACATCATAGCTGGCGGCTTGGCCGGCGACAATTTGCTCCATCCGGCGGATCACCATGGCCTGCACGTCTTTGTCAAAGCTGCGTACCGTGCCGTTGATATAGGCAGTTTCGGGGATCACGTTATCTGTGGTGCCCGTGTGGATTTGCGTGACCGAGACGACAAGATCATCCTGCGCATAGTGGTTGCGGCTGACGATGGTTTGCAGCGCCGTTGCAATGCCACAGGCGGCAACGACCGGATCGCGGGTTAGATGTGGCGTGGCACCATGTCCGCCCAAGCCTGTGATGTGGATGTGAAATTCATCGACCGCCGCCATCATCGCGCCGGGGGACGTATAAAAGCCGCCCTTGTCAAATCCAGGCGCATTGTGAAGCGCATAGACTTGGCCGATGTTGAACCGGTCCAGAATGCCTTCCTCGACCATCACCTCGGCCCCGCCGCCGGTTTCTTCGGCGGGTTGAAAAATCAGCGCCACGCGGCCCGCGAAATTGCGCGTTTCCGCCAGATATTTCGCCGCGCCTAGCAGCATCGTTGTATGCCCGTCGTGCCCGCAGGCGTGCATATTGCCTGCGTGGGTGCTGGCATAGTCCAGCCCGGTTTCCTCGGGGATCGGCAGCGCGTCCATATCGGCACGCAATCCGATGGTCGGCCCGTCAGCTTGCCCATTGATGATGGCGACGATGCCAGTTGTCGCAAACCCCTCGTGCAGCTCGTCTACACCAAATTCACGCAGGCGGTCGGCCACGAAAGCCGCTGTTTTAAAGCAGTCATTCCCCAGTTCGGGGATCGTGTGCAGATATCTGCGCCACTCTGTCATCTGGGGGGCATAATCCGCGATACGGTTGACGACGGGCATTACTGGACTCCTGTGGGGATCTTGGTCAGGTTGCATCTGACATCAGACACATGGGGGCTGCAATGGCCGAGACAAGAAATGATGCGTTGATCCACGATCAGGACGCCGGGATCGAACGCTTGCTGGAAATCATGCGCCGCCTACGTGATCCCCAAACCGGATGCCCGTGGGATATCGAACAGGATTTTGACAGCATCGCCCCCTATACCATTGAAGAAGCATATGAAGTTGCCGATGCTATTGAACGGCGCGACTGGCCCGAGCTTGAGGAAGAGTTGGGCGATCTGCTGCTCCAGACCGTCTATCACACGGCCATGGGCGAAGAAGACGGGCGTTTCAGCTTTCAGTCGGTGGTGCGCAATATCTCGGACAAGATGGTCGCGCGACACCCGCATGTTTTCGGCGATGAAAGCCGCGATAAATCAGCCGAACAACAGACCGCCGACTGGGAGAAGATCAAAGCGGCAGAACGTGCTGGCAAGGCCCAAGGGGGGACGCTTGATGGCGTGGCCGTGGGGCTTCCGGCGTTGCTGCGCGCCTACAAGCTGCAAAAACGTGCGGCCCGCGTGGGGTTTGACTGGCCGCAGGTCGAAGATGTGATCGCCAAGATCACCGAAGAAGCGACCGAACTGGTCGAGGCGCGCGATACCCTGACCCAAGCCGAGGTGACCGAGGAATACGGTGATCTGATGTTCGTCATGGCCAATCTGGGGCGTCATCTGGGGGTAGAGCCCGAAGCTGCCCTGCGCGCTGCCAACGCCAAATTCATTCGTCGCTTCAACGGTGTAGAGGCACGGTTGGCCGCACAGGGAAAAACGCCGTCTGACAGTGATCTGGCTGAAATGGATGCGCTGTGGGATGATGTGAAACGGGCGGAACGCAGCTAGGTCCGCCCGTGCCTGCTGGACAAGTCGCGGCACTTGCGGCAAGGCTCTGGCACAACCAAGACAGGAGAGCCCATGACACCGCGCAAGATAATTATCGATACGGACCCCGGTCAGGATGATGCCGTCGCGATCCTTGTTGCTCTGGCAAGCCCGGAAGAGATCGATATTCTGGGCATCACCTGTGTCGCGGGGAACGTGCCTCTGGACCTCACCTCCCGAAATGCGCGGATTGTTTGTGAATTGGCCGGCAAGCGCGCCGTAAAGATATTTGCTGGCTGCGACCGTCCCTTGGGTCGTGATCTGGTCACGGCAGAGCATGTGCACGGCAAAACCGGATTGGACGGCCCCGACCTGCCGGAGCCTACGATGTCGTTGGCCGAGGGGCACGCGGTTGATTTCATCATCGATACCCTGCGCGAGAACGCACCGGGTACGGTCACGCTCTGCCCCCTAGGGCCGCTGACCAATATCGCGACCGCGCTGCAGAAAGCTCCCGATATCGCCGACCGCATTGCCAAGATCGTGCTGATGGGCGGCGGCTATTTCGAAGGCGGAAACATCACGCCTACGGCTGAATTCAACATTTACGTCGACCCGCAAGCTGCTGACATTGTGTTTAAATCAGGCGCTCCTATTGTTGTGATGCCGCTTGATGTGACCCATAAGGCGCTGGTGACCAAGGCCCGCAACGATGCTTTCCGCGCAATCGGGTCCCCTGTGGGCATCGCCGTTGCCGAAATGACCGACTTTTTCGAACGGTTCGATAAAGAGAAATACGGCTCTGACGGGGCGCCGCTGCACGACCCTTGCGTCACCGCTTATCTGATCAATCCCGATTTGTTCAGCGGCCGCCACATCAACGTAGAGATCGAGACACAGTCAGAGCTGACCATGGGCATGACCGTGGCCGATTGGTGGGGGGTGACAGACCGCGCCCCCAATGCGACTTTTATGAATGATCTGGATGCCGACGGTTTCTTTGCGCTGCTAACAGAACGGTTGGCTCGTCTATGAGCGCGTCATTCACCCTCGCCAAGCCCGAACATCTGGACCGGCTGGTCGCCCTTGTGGCCAGCTTTCATGCTGAGACCGGGATCGAGCAGACGGATGACGACCGCCACAACGGTCTGGCACCGCTGCTGGAAGGCACGCCTTACGGTGTTGCCTATCTGATTGGCCCGGCGCGTGCTCCCATCGGCTATATCATCATCACCTTCGGATGGTCGGTCGAATTTGGCGGTCTGGATGCGATCATCGACGAAATCTATGTGCGGCCCGGTGTGCGTGGGCGCGGTATCGCCACCGAAGCGTTGCTGGCCGTACCGAACGCACTGGCGGGCGGTGGTCTGCGTGCAATCCACCTTGAGGTAGAGCGCGGCAACGCGATCGCGCAAAAGCTGTACCACCGTGCGGGCTTTCGCCCTCGTGAAAACTATATGTTCATGTCGCGCAAATTCTGACGCGGGCTGGCACAAAGGGCGCGTGGACCCTATATCTGCCTTATGACATTAACAGCCCCCTTCGATAACAGCTATGCGGCGTTGCCCGATGGCTTTTTCACACGCACCACGCCAACCCCTGTGGCCGACCCCAAACTGCTGGCGTTCAATGCGCCTTTGGCCAAAACGCTGGGGATCACCCACGGGTCACATGACGATCTGGCCTTTATCTTTGGCGGGAACGAACTGCCCGAGGGTGCCGATCCGTTGGCGCAGCGATATGCGGGGCATCAGTTTGGCAACTATAATCCGCAGCTCGGCGATGGCCGCGCGATTCTGCTGGGTGAAGTGCTGGATGCAAATGGCCAGCGTCGCGACATCCAGCTCAAGGGATCGGGCCGCACGGCGTATTCGCGTGGTGGCGACGGGCGTGCTTGGCTGGGGCCAGTGCTGCGCGAATATGTGGTGTCAGAGGCAATGCACGCCCTTGGCATCCCAACAACCCGTGCCTTGGCAGCGGTGCAAAGCGGCGAAGACGTGTTTCGCGAAACTGCCCTGCCCGGTGCCGTGCTGACCCGCGTCGCCGCAAGCCATTTGCGCGTGGGGACGTTTCAGGTGTTTGCCCATCGGGGCGAGACCGAGAACCTGCGCCGTTTGACCGATTACGCCATCCAGCGTCACTATCCGCAAGCCGTTGGTCCTTTGGGATTGTTGCGTGCCGTTTGTGCTGCCCAAGCCGATCTGATCGCGGCATGGATGTCCGTGGGCTTTATCCACGGCGTAATGAACACCGACAATTGCGCCATCTCGGGCGAAACAATTGATTATGGCCCCTGTGCCTTTATGGACGCATTCCACCCCAATCGCGTGTTCAGCTCTATCGACCGTCAGGGGCGCTATGCCTATGCCAACCAGCCGCAGATCGTCGTGTGGAATATGGCGCAGCTGGCAACGTCGCTGTTGCAGCAGCTTGACGATCCTGAATCCGGCGTCGCCGAGGCGACAGAGATCGTGCACGCCATGCCCGCGTTGATTGAAGAGGCCTGGCTCAAACGCTTTGCCGCCAAGATCGGGATCACAACCCCCAAAGCCGAGGATACCGCTTTGGTTGACGCGCTGCTGTCACTTATGCAAACGGATGGTGCTGATTTCACCAACGCGTTTCGGGCTCTGTCGGGGGAAAATGCCGCTGATCAGTTCACCGACCGCGCGGCCTTTGCCAATTGGCATGATGCATGGCAAGAACGTAATGCATCCGAACCCGACCCCATAGCAATCATGCAGGCCGCCAACCCTGCCGTGATCCCGCGCAACCACCGGATAGAGGCGATGATCAACGCCGCCGTCGCCGGCGATATGGATCCGTTTCACCGCCTGATGGCCGCCCTTGCCCGCCCGTATCAAGAAACTGACCCTGAACTGCACAGCGCCCCCACAGCGCAGGAAATCGTCCCCGCGACCTTCTGCGGCACGTAATACAGCGGAGACACGGCGCAGGTCGCCCGTTCCCAACACATCAGGCCAATTTTCAGGCGGGAACCCCCGCGATCTTTCAGTTGTTTTGCTCGATAAACTGCAACAGACTTGCAGTCGATCAGACCCAGAAGGATTACCGACAATGAGCTTGATGAAAACATTGGCCAAAGTGGCAATCGGCGTGGCTGTGGCCAAAGGGGCCAACGCCATGATGAATAAGAACAAATCCACCTCCGGCCGTGCTAGCAGTGGCGGCGGCTTGGGCGGTCTGCTTGGCGGGTTGACAGGTGGCAGCACCGCGTCGCGCAGCAGCGGCGGCGGCTTGCAAGATATGCTTGGCGGGCTGATGGGCGGTTCTTCGGGGGCCAGCGGCGGCGGTTTAGGCGGATTGTTGAACCAGCTGGGTGGCAGCCGTGGCGCAAGCTCCTCTGGCGGGCTGGGAGGTCTGTTGGGCGGATTGGCCGGCGCTGCCGGTGCCGGCGGGCTCTTGGGTGGATTGGGAGAGAAGACCCAATCTGCGCCCGAACGCCCCGAGGCTGACTTTGGTGCCGTTTTAAACTCCCAATTCGACAGTAACCCCACGCCTGAAATCACCCCCTCGCGCGATCAAGAGTCGACCGCGGCCCTTATGATCGCGGCGATGATCCAAGCGGCGAAATCAGATGGCATCTTTGATGACAATGAACGCGAAAAGCTGCTGAACCATCTGGACGAAGCTGACGCCGACGAGGCCGCCTTCGTACAGGCTCAGATGGCGGCACCAGTGGACGTGGATGCGTTGGTTGCCCAAACGCCAGAGGGTATGGGGCCGCAGATCTACGCGATGTCTCTGCTGGCCATCGATCTGGATACGCAGGAAGAGGCGCAGTATTTGCACAAACTGGCCAGCGCTTATGGCATGCAAGCTGCTGAAGTGAACGATATCCATGAAAAGATGGGTGTACCGTCGCTTTATACCTGACGCGATCCGGTTTTACGCAACAACCATGAAAGCCTGACCCCGCAACGGGTCAGGCTTTTGCTTTTTTGGTCTGCTTTTCCTTGGCGATCACGTGCTCTGCAAGATCACGGGCGATGGCAAAAGCCCCTTTGATCTTGTCGGCATCGGTCTTCCAGTCCCGTTTGACAACGATCTTGTTCTCTTTGACGTTCGCCAGGCCACGTTGGTCATGAATGAAGCTGACCAACCCTTCGGGCGAGGCGAATTTACCGTTGTGGAACTGGATCGTGACGCCCTTGGGGCCCCCGTCGAGCTTGGCAATTCCCGCACGTTTGCACATCGCCTTGATCCGGATCACCAGCATCAGCGTGTTCACCTCGCGTGGGAGCTTGCCAAAGCGGTCGATCAGCTCGGCGGCAAAGCCTTCAAGCTCGACCTTGGTGGTCAGCTCGGACAAGCGACGATAAAGCCCAAGACGCACATCCAGATCGGGCACATAGTCCTCGGGGATCAGCACCGGTACGCCCAGATTGATCTGCGGCGCCCATTGGCCGTCGTCGTCGATCATGCCTTCTAGCTCACCCGACTTGATCTTGGCAATCGCGTCTTCCAGCATGGATTGGTAAAGCTCAAAGCCCACATCGCGCATCTGGCCGGATTGCTCTTCGCCCAGCAGGTTGCCGGCCCCGCGGATATCCAGATCCTGTGACGCCAACGTAAAGCCTGCCCCAAGCGTGTCGAGGCTGCCCAACACCCGCAGTCGTTTTTCGGCAGTGGTGGTCAGCTTAGCGCGGGGTTTGGTTGTCAAATAGGCATAGGCGCGGGTTTTGGATCGGCCCACCCTGCCCCTGATCTGATACAGCTGCGCCAGTCCGAACATATCGGCACGGTGCACGATCATCGTGTTGGCCGTCGGAATATCAAGACCGGATTCCACGATCGTGGTCGCCAGTAAGATGTCATATTTACCGTCGTAGAATGCGTTCATCCGGTCGTCCAGCTCTCCGGCGGCCATCTGGCCATGGGCGACAAGATAGGTCAGCTCGGGCAGTTGGTCCTTCAAAAACGCCTCGATCTCTGGAAGATCGGTAATGCGTGGCACCACATAGAAGGATTGCCCGCCGCGGTAATGCTCGCGTAGCAGCGCTTCGCGTAAGGTTACGGCGTCAAATTCACTGACATAGGTGCGGATCGCCAAACGGTCGACGGGCGGCGTGCCGATGATCGACAGGTCGCGCACGCCCGTAAGGCTCAGCTGCAAGGTCCGAGGGATCGGCGTTGCGGTCAGTGTCAGCACGTGAATATCCGTGCGCATCGCCTTCAGGCGCTCTTTGTGGCCCACGCCAAAGTGTTGCTCTTCGTCGATGATCAGCAGGCCAAGGTTCTTGAACTTGACGCTTTTCGCCAGCAACGCATGCGTGCCAACGACCACATCGACCGTGCCACGGGTGATGCCATCGCGCGTGGCGTTCGCCTCTTTTGCGCTGACAAAGCGGGACAGCTGGCGGACTTCAAGCGGGAAACCACGAAAGCGTTCGGCGAAGGATTTATAGTGCTGGCGTGCCAACAGGGTTGTGGGCGCAACAATGGCCACCTGTAGCCCCGACATCGCCGCTACAAAGGCCGCGCGCATTGCCACTTCGGTTTTGCCGAATCCCACGTCGCCGCAGATCAACCGATCCATTGGATTGCCGCTGGTCAGGTCGTCCAACACGTCCGAGATCGCGCTAAGCTGATCGTCGGTTTCGGCATAGGGAAAGCGTGCAGAAAACGCATCCCACATGCCTGGCGGCGGGTCCATGACAGGCGCTTTGCGTAGCGCTCGTTCGGCGGCTATGCGGATCAGCTTGTCCGCCATCTCGCGGATGCGTTCCTTGAGCTTAGCCTTTTTGGATTGCCATGCGCCGCCGCCAAGCTTGTCGAGCAACCCTTCGTCGTGCCCATAGCGCGACAGCAGCTCAATGTTTTCGACCGGCAGATACAGTTTAGAGTTTTCGGCGTATTCCAGCAGCAGACATTCGTGGGCGGCACCCGCAGCGGTCACGACCTCCATCCCCAGATACCGACCCACGCCGTGATCCACATGCACGACCAGATCACCGGGGCTTAGGGATTGAGTTTCAGTCAAGAAGTTGTCGGCACGGCGTTTGCGCTTGGCAGAGCGGATCAAGCGATCGCCAAGAATATCCTGCTCAGAGATAACGGTCAGCTTTGACGTGCTGCTGCCGCTTTCCCAAGGGGCCTCGAACCCGTGTTCCAACGCCCAAACCGCCAGATGCAACCCGCGTTTTCCAATCCGCGTGCCGTTCTTGATGGCGATGGTCTCCCCCATGCCTTCATCTTCGATCAGGCCGGTCAGCCGTTCACGGGCACCATCGGAATAGCTGGCCATGACCACGGGGCCGTCTTGAAGTTTCTCTTTAAGATGCGTTGCCAAGGCCCCGAAAAGGCTAACAGTTTCCTGTTGTCGTTCAGGTGCAAAGTTACGTCCTAGACGTCCGCCAGCGTCCAATACATTCGGTCCCGTAGGCTGTGGCAGCGGCTTGAAGCTGATCACGCGCTTGCCGATTAACGCCGTTTCCCATGCGGTATCGGTCAGGTACAGACCTTCGGGCGGCGCGGGCTTATACACGCTGTCCATCTTTGACCGGTTCGCCATGGCCAGCCTGCGGGTTTCATACTGGTCGGCGATGCTGTCCCACCGTGACAAGCGCTGCGCCGTGAGCTGGTCGTCCAGCGTAATCGTGGCCTGCGGGACGTAATCAAACAGCGTCTCAAGAGTCTCGTGAAAGAACGACATCCAGTGTTCCGCACCCTGATGCTTGCGGCCTGCACTGATCGCCTCGTACAGCGGATCATCGGTGCCCGCGACCCCGAATTCGATCCGGTAATTTTGGCGAAAACGGGTGATCGCGCTTTCGTCCAGAATAACCTCGCTGACGGGGGCCAGTTCGATCAGTTCCAGCTTTTCGGTGGTGCGCTGCGTGGCAGGATCAAAGCGCCGCGCGCCGTCCAGCGTGTCGCCAAACAGATCAAGCCGCACGGGGCCAAGGTCACCGGGTGGAAAAATGTCAATGATGCCACCGCGGATCGCGTAGTCCCCCGGTTCGGTCACTGTCGGGCTTTGCACAAACCCCATGCGTACCAGAAACCCCCGCAATGCGGATTCGTCGATACGGTCACCCACCCGGGCGGAAAACGCGGCAGTTCGCAGCACATCGCGTGCCGGCACCCGTTGCGTCGCGGCGTTCAGAGAGGTGAGCAGAATGAATTGGTCCGGCATCCCATGCACCAGCCCGGCCAACGTCGCCATGCGCTGCGCCGAAATATCGGCATTGGGCGATACACGATCATAGGGCAAACAATCCCAGCTCGGAAACACAACTACCGGCACATCCGGCGCGAAAAAGCGCAACGCGGCCTGCATCGCTGCCATGCGCTTGTCATCGCGTGCAATATGCAACACAGGCGAGCCACTTTTGCCCAGTTCGTTCAGCACTGCCTGTGCATCAAAGCCTTCGGGGACACCGGAAAGCGTGATTTGGGATTTTTGTGACATCAGCAGTTACCTGTATCCGATCGCGTGTTTTTCAACCGCCAAACGGACCCGTATAAAGGTTTTGATACATCCCCCACATCGATGTGACGAAAATAGAGAACATTCCGATGATCTGGGTGTAAAGACGGTGACGGTTTAGGCGTTTGATCAGCCGTTCGCCGGTGCCGGAATCTTCGCGGATTTGCTGCGCAGTCGACACGCTCAGAAGGGCAACCAACGACAGCGGAAATGCCAATAGCAGTACGGCTTGGGCGAATTCAAAGTCGTAGAATATCGCCAGTGTAAACAGCATCGTCATAAAAAAGCAGTTAAAGCCGATAATCCAGATGCCTGACACTTGGGTGATATAAAGAATACGGTTCACATTGATGCGGGCCAGATCCTCGAGGTCAGCGAGCGCCTGTTCGCCATTGCGCCGCGCCCGCAACACCAGATCAAAGGGCACGCCCAACACCCAATGACTGGCCGACGACCAGACCACAGCTACGGCAATCCAGTACCACAGATTAGAGAAAGATCGCATGTCGATGACTTCGAAGATTGTCTGATAGAGGGTCAAGGTGCGCTCGTCTTTTGAGTGAAATCATTGCGTTCAGACGTGCTGCCCTACAATCCAATGTCAGTCATAACGACGGTCAGGCGAAATTCCTAGCCTTGAGCCGTGCAAAAATACATGGCAAGCCTTGCGCCAAAGCATCCGAGGTATTTTACATGAGACCCCAACAAGCCCCCTTTCCCGCCACCCGCCTGCGCCGTACCCGCCAATCCGAAGGTGTGCGCGCCTTGGTGCGTGAAAATACGCTGTCTTTGGGGGATTTGATCTGGCCGGTCTTTGTGCGCAGCGGTGACGGTGTGGAAGAGCCCGTGCCCTCTATGCCCGGTGTCTATCGTCGTAGCGTCGACAAGCTGGTCGAGGCCGCTCGCGAGGCCGCGGATCTTGGGATCGGGGCCATGTGCATCTTTCCCTACACCGGGATAGAGGACCGGACAGAAGACTGCGCCGGCGCCTGGGACCCGCAAAATAATGCCAACCGCGCCATTCGTGCGATCCGCAAGGCTGTGCCCGATATGGTCATCATGACGGATGTGGCGCTGGATACCTATAATATCAACGGCCACGATGGCTTTGTCGAAGACGGGATCATCGTGAACGATCGTACGGTCGAAGCGCTGGTCAAGATGTCGCTGGCACAGGCGGATGCGGGCGCGGATATCATCGGACCATCGGATATGATGGACGGGCGTATCGCCGCGATCCGCGCCGGCCTTGAAGCTGCCAGCCATTCGGATGTGATGATCATGAGCTACGCCGCGAAATACGCCTCGGCGTTCTACGGCCCGTTCCGCGATGCCGTTGGTGCATCCGGCGCACTGACCGGCGATAAAAAGACCTATCAGATGGACTACGCTAACAGCAACGAAGCGTTGCGCCTGATCGAACGCGACCTGCGAGAGGGGGCCGATATGGTCATGGTCAAACCCGGCATGCCCTACCTTGATATCTGCCACCGCGTAAAATCCAGTTTCGGCGCCCCGACTTTTGCCTATCAGGTGTCGGGCGAATACAGCATGGTCAAGGCCGCTGCGCAGAATGGCTGGATCGACGAAGAACGCGTAATGATGGAAAGCCTGATGGGCTTTAAGCGTGCGGGATGTGACGGGGTGTTGACCTATTTCGCCCCTTCAGTGGCGCGGCTGATGAACGGTTAATTCTGCGTTTGCGCGGGTAAATCACGTCAAACGTGGCAGATCATCGCCGATTTAGGCCCTAAATCCGTGACACCCGCGGGTTTTGCGCATATGGTCGCAAGGTAACCGGATGAACCGGTATTGATAATTACAGGCAGAACACTATGACAAACAACACTTTCTCGCGCCGGGCTTTTGCCTTGGGTGCGATTGCAAGCGCGGGTGCCGTTGCGGCATGTGGCAACGGTGTGGGCAGCCGTGGCAGCGGGATGATAGATGCGCGTGTAAGAGCCACGCTTGACGCCATGTACCGCACCTATCCCAACACGCGGCAACTGGCCGATAAATCGAACGGCATGCTTGTGATGCCGCTTGTGACCGAAGCCGGGCTTGGCTTTGGCGGGGCCTATGGCCGTGGCGCGCTGCAAGTGAACAATGTGACTGTCGATTATTACTCTGTCACCAAGGCAACTGGCGGGCTGCAAATTGGCGCGCAGCAATATGCTCACGTGCTATTCTTTATGACCGAAGCCGCCCTAAGCGATTTTCGCCGCTCCCCCGGTTGGGCTGCGGGTGCCGATCTGGAATATGTCATCTCGGACCGTGGCGAAAGCGTTGAGGCAGACACGACGACCGCGCTTGCCCCTGTCGTGGCGGCGGTATTCGGCCGCGCCGGTCTGCGGCTTGGCGCGACGCTCGAAGGCACCAAATACTCGCGCATCATCCCCTAAGGGATACGCCCGACCTGCATCTGTGCGGGTCGGGCAGCTTTTTCCCTACCCCAAAGCGTTCAATCGTTTGAACAGCGCCGACGTATCCCAACGTCCGCCACCCATTTTCTGCACATCTTTATAGAACTGGTCGACCAGCGCCGTGACAGGCAGGCTCGCGTCAATCTCGTTGCTGGTATCCAGACAAATCCCCAGATCCTTGCGCATCCAATCTACGGCGAACCCGTGGTCGAACTTATCATCCAGCATCGTCTCGTAGCGGTTGGCCATCTGCCAGCTGCCAGCGGCACCTTGGCTGATCACCTCGACCACATCGCGCCCGTCCAATCCGGCCTTCTGGGCGAAATGGAGCGCTTCGCTCAGGCCCTGGACCAGACCAGCGATGGCGATCTGGTTGCACATCTTGGTCATTTGGCCGGCACCGCTGCCGCCCAGGCGACGGCAGATTTTGGCGTAGACCTCCATCACGGGCAACGCCCTTTCAAACGCGCTGGTGTCGCCACCGCACATGATTGACAATTGGCCATTCTCGGCCCCCGCTTGACCCCCCGAAATTGGCGCATCGACAAAGCTGATCTGGCCCTTAGCGGCAGCAGCATATAATTCGCGCGTGACAGCTGCCGATACGGTGGTGTGATCCACAAAGATCGTGCCCTCGTCCATGCCCGCAAAGGCGCCATCGTCGCCTCGGCAAACCGACCGCAGATCATCATCATTACCCACGCAGGAAAACACGATTTCCGCCCCCTTGGCAGCGGCTTTCGGCGTTTCTGCCATCTTGCCACCGTGTGTCTCTGCCCAAGCGCGGGCCTTTTGCGTAGTGCGGTTATAGACGGTCACGTCATGTCCCGCTTTTTGCAGATGTGCGGCCATCGGCCCCCCCATCACACCCAGTCCCAAAAATGCGAGCTTTGTCATCGTCTTTTCCTTGCCATTCAGTTGCGCTATTGCCTGTGGGGAACCTATCATCCCGCGCACATTGGTCAATTGCGTCCGGATATTACCCAGGAGCGTGACATGGCAGTGGTTTTTCGGTGGCTGATGCGAATTGCAACGCTGTTGGTGGTGATCGCGGTGATTGGTGTTGGCGGGGCCTACTGGCTCGCCTCGCGGTCGCTGCCCGAATATGATGATACGGTTAAGGTGGCCCACCTCAGCGCCGAGGTAGAGATCGTGCGCGACAATGCCAATGTGCCGCATATCTTCGGTGAGAATGACCGCGATGTGTTCTACGGGCTGGGTTTCGCCCATGCGCAAGACCGTCTGTGGCAGATGATCACCATGCGCCGCACGGTTCAGGGGCGCCTTTCAGAGGTGTTTGGCACCGCCACCGTGCGCATAGACCGTCTGCTGCGCCGATTTGATCTTTATACTTTGTCGGTGCAGTCGCTTCAGGCGCTCGACCCCAAGACCCGTGCGGCGCTAGACGCATATGCTGAAGGTGTGAATGCGCGTCTGGACCAGATCAACAAAGAAGCCTTAGGCCGTGGTGCCCCTGAAATGCTGCTGTTCGATGCCCCCGTTGCCCCTTGGCGTGCGGCGGATTCCGTCGCATTGGTCAAGCTGATGGCGCTACAGCTGTCGGGCCATCTGGATGCCGAGGTGAAACGTGCGCGCACGTCGCTTGCCCTGCCAGATCAAGATCGGCTGGCCGACATCCTACCCGACGCGCCGGGCAGCGGCATCGCAGCCTTGCCTGAATATGCCCAACTGGCACCGGGCCTGCCGCAATTCGCCGCCAATATCCCGCTTGATCCGTCGCCCCTGTCACCGTTCAAAACCTTTGACCTTGCGGGCGCATCAAACGCATGGGCCGCAGCGCGGGATCGTTCTGCCTCGGGGGGGACGCTGATCGCCAATGACCCGCATCTGGGCTTTACCGCACCGACCATCTGGTACCTCGCACGGCTTGAACTGCAATCGGGCGGTGTCATCGGCGGTACCATCCCCGGCATCCCCGTGGTGCTGACAGGCCGCAGCAGTGCGCTTGGCTGGGGTATCACATCGTCCTATGCCGACGATCAGGACGTCTATATCGAAGAGTTGAACCCCGACAACTCAGAGGAATACCGCACCCCCGACGGGTTCAAAAGGTTCAGCAAACGCGCATCAATCATCACCGTCAAAGACGCCGACCCCATCACGCTGACCCTGCGCTGGACGGACAACGGGCCGGTGCTACCGGGCAGCCACTATAACTTGGCGGCAATCACGCCACCCGGCCATGTCGCTGCGCTAAACTGGACCGCGCTTGATCCCGCCGATACTTCTATCGCCGCCGCGATGCAGCTGATGGAGGCAAAGACCGTCGAGGAAGGGATCGCATCCGGCGAGGCCTATATCGCACCGTCGCAGAACCTGACGCTGGTGGATGTAAACACGATCGCGATGAAAACCATCGGCGCGCTGCCTGCCCGTGACGCAGACCACCAAAGCCAAGGGCGGATGCCCACGCCCGGGTGGATCGCTGCCAACCGCTGGCAAGGTCGCTTGCCCTATAGCGCCAATCCCGAATTCCTCTCGCCGCGCGGGGGGATACTCGGCAATACGAACAACAAAACCGTCGACCGGCCTTTTCCCAACCACGTGTCCTTCCTTTGGGGCGATACCCAACGTATCCAGCGTTGGCGTAGCCTGATGCAGCGCCGGCAGGTCCACACGCGTGACAGCTTTATCGAAGCGCAGCTTGATACGGTCAGCTTTACGGCCCGCTCGTTGCTTCCGTTGATCGGTGCCGAACTTTGGTTCACGGGCGAAACCGCGCCTGACGGCACGCCTGAACGTCAACGCCAGCGGGCGCTTACCCTGTTGGCAGGCTGGTCAGGAGAGATGAACGAACACCTGCCCGAACCGCTGATCTATGCGGCTTGGGTGCGCGCGCTGCAAGAACGCCTGATCCAGGACGAACTGGGCGCATTGGCACAGGAATATGACCACGTCGATCCGCTGTTCATTGAACGCGTCTTCCGCGATGTGGACGGTGCCGCTGCTTGGTGCGATGTATTGCAATCCGCGCCGAAAGAAACCTGCCCCGACATGGCGCGTCTGGCGCTGGACGATGCGCTAGTCTGGATCAATGAAACTTGGGGCAGCCAGCTTGAATCCCTGCGGTGGGGCGACGCGCATCAGGCAACCCACGACCACCAGACCCTGGGCGAAGTGCCCGTGCTGCGCTACTTCATGAACATCCGTCAGTCGACCTCAGGTGGCGACAACACGCTGCTGCGGGGCCGCACACGGGGCACGGGGCCTGATCCTTTTGCCAACGTCCACGGCGCAGGGTTCCGCGGTGTCTATGACTTCGCCGACCCGGATTCATCGGTGTTTGTCACCTCGACGGGGCAGTCGGGGCACTTCCTGTCAGACTACTATGACGATCTGGCACAGCTCTGGCGGCGCGGCGAATACATCCCCATGTCGCTCGACGAGGATCTTGCCCGCGCTGCCCCCGTTGGCATCACCAAGCTGATACCGGAGACCCCATGAACCGCGTTATCCTGTTTAACAAACCTTTCGGCGTACTGTCTCAATTCACCGATAAAGGCACCGAAGGATCGCCGCGTCCGACCTTGTCTGCCTATATTGACGAAAAAGGGTTCTATCCTGCTGGCCGGCTCGATCGTGACAGCGAAGGGCTCATGGTCTTGACCGACAGCGGCCCGCTTCAGGCCCGCATTTCGCATCCGAAATACAAACTGGCCAAAACCTATTGGGTTCAGGTAGAAGGCACGCCGGATGAACAGGCCCTTAGCGCTCTGCGCAGCGGTGTGATGCTCAAAGACGGCAAAACCGCCCCCGCCAAGGCGCGGCTGATCGACCCGCCCGACCCCCTGTGGAATCGCGACCCGCCCGTACGTTTTCGTAAATCCGTGCCCGACGCATGGCTCGAGATTACCATCACCGAAGGCCGCAACCGGCAGGTCCGCCGCATGACAGCACATGTAGGGCTACCGACACTCCGCCTCATCCGTGCGCGCGTTGGTGACTGGGAACTGCACAAGCTCCAACCCGGCGCATGGCGCTTCTCGTCCGAGCTTGGCCGCTAATTCCGAATGGCCCTAAATCCCGGGGGGCGGCCAAAGGCCGGGGGGCTGGCCCCCCTCTTCCCTGACCCCCTGAACCGTCAGGAAAACACCCGCGTGACCCAGACGCCCAACGTGGCAGAGGTCCCGGTCAGCACCACCCCCCACGAGAAATCCGTCGCCACCATCTGCGGTGTCCAGTCTTTCAACGTCGCGAGGTTGGTGAACTCATAGGTGCCATACCCCAAGGCCCCGATCAGCGCCGCATTGCAAAAAACCCACAGCAAGGATTTATCCTGCGCAATCGCGGGCCAACTGACGAAGTACAGCAGCACAGCAATATAGAAGGCGTAGAAGACAAAGGCAGGCAGCAGCCGGAACTGGTCCAGCAGCAAGGGGCCGATATCACGGCTGAAAACCGGTTTGATCAAATAGCTGAGGCCCAGAAAATCGAGCCCCAGAAAGATCGCGAATGTCAGTACATAAAGAATAATCAAAGTCATCGGGGGCTCCGGGAAAAATCAACGCTCCCTAATCATATGCAGCAGCGCCCGGAAAATGCGACTTTTCCGAGCGGTTTTTATCTCCTTTTGTATGGTCCCGAGACCCGCCGGCCTTACAGCCGCTGGTATTGCGCTTCTTGCTGCGCGGACCAGCGTACGATCAGATTGAACCCGTCTTCGGTCTGGGTTTCCTCGATCACGACGTCCTGTTCGAACAGCCACGCACGCTTTTTGCCATCGGAAAAGGCCAGCGTCAGCTCTGCCTCGCGTACGGCCCCCTGAAGCGCTTCGGCGATGACTGCTTGCAGCTCGTCCAGCCCCTCGCCTGTGATGGCAGAGATGGCAAGGACACTGTCATCGCGTTGCGCACGGGCACGCACGGCGTCGGCGCGGTCGTCGTCAAGCTGGTCGAGCTTGTTCCAGACTTCAAAACTGCGCGTATCTTTGGGCACGCCCAATGACGTCAGAATATCCCGCACGTTCTGGGCCTGGCTCTCGCTTTCGGCGTGGGAAATGTCGCGCACGTGGCAGATGATATCCGCGGCAAGCACCTCTTCCAGCGTCGCGCGGAAGGCCGCGACCAGTTCGGTCGGCAGGTCAGAGATAAAGCCCACGGTATCGCTGAGGATAATCTCTGGCCCATCGGGCAACACAAGGCTGCGCATTGTTGGGTCCAGCGTGGCAAAAAGCATATCCTTGGCCATTACCTCGGCGCCGGTCATGCGATTGAAAAGCGTCGATTTACCGGCGTTGGTATAGCCGACAAGCGCGACAATCGGGAACGGCACCTTGGCCCGCGCAGCGCGGTGCAGGGCGCGGGTTTTGACGACTTTGTCCAGCTGCCGGCGCAAGCGCACTAGCTGTTCGTCAATGGCACGACGGTCCGATTCAATCTGCGTCTCGCCGGGGCCACCGACAAAGCCCAAACCACCACGTTGACGTTCAAGGTGGGTCCAGGCGCGGACCAACCGCGTACGCTGATAGTTCAATGCTGCCATCTCGACCTGCAAGACACCCTCGCGGGTCGCAGCACGGTCGCTGAAAATCTCGAGGATGAGACCGGTGCGATCCAGCAGTTTGACGTTCCACGCCTTTTCAAGGTTGCGCTGCTGCACAGGTGTGACGGGTCCGTCGACCAGAACAAGGTCAACTTCAGCCTCTTCAAAGACGGTCTTGAGCTCTTGGATTTTACCGGAGCCGAACAGCATGCCCGCGCTCACGGTGCGCAGGGGCACGATATTCGACCCTTCGACATCCAGATGCGGCAAGGCATGCGCCAGTGCGACGGCTTCGGCCAAGGCGGGCTCTGCAACGCGGCGGTCATTGTCTGACTTGATGTCAGGGTGAATCACCCAAGCCCGAGTACGCTTCGGGCCTGCGGTGTCATCAATTTGGAATGGAGGTCGGCTCAATTAGCGTCTTCACCCTCGTATAGTGAGATTGGCGTGCTTGGCATGATCGTAGAAATCGCGTGTTTATAAACAAGCTGCGATTGGCCATCGCGGCGTAGCAGAACACAGAAATTGTCAAACCACGTGATAACACCTTGAAGCTTCACGCCGTTAATCAGGAAAATCGTTACCGGCACCTTTGTCTTACGCACATGGTTCAGGAATGCGTCTTGCAGGTTTTGTCGGTCAGCCGCCATTGTTGGTCTCGCTCTTGTTCTTGCTGTTATTCTTGCTGGCAACCGCGGATCGGTCCCCCCTTCGAAAGACTATGAAGACCTGTGAAGGGAGTTTCCACCCCAAAATGTCAGAACTGTTGCGCCCAAAGCTACCTTGCGTGTCATGTGCGCCACAAAGCAGGGGTTAGCAGTGCAATAATAGCCAAGGTTTCGAGACGCCCAAGCACCATTGCCGCGCATAGGATGATTTTGGCCCCGTCGCCGAGCTGAATCAGCATGATTGGCGCATCGGCGGCGAATTCCATTAACGGGCCTGTGGTGGAAAGCGTCGCCACCGACATGACCAGCGCGTCGGCAAAAGGCGCACCCACAAAGGTAAGGAGCAAGGTCACCGCCGCGAGCGACAAGGCGAAGAGCATAAAGAAGATCCAAGCGATAAACGCCCCGTTGCTTTGCAGCCGCCGCCCCGCCTGTCCGGCTCCGGAAACAGAGTGCGGATGGACCAAGCGCTCCATTTCGCGCACACCGTTGCGATAAAGCGCAAAGACCCGCAGCAGTTTGACCCCACCCGCGGTGGTCGCCACCCCGCCCCCGATCAGCGCCAACCCCATCAGGATTAGCCCCGGTGTTTCGAGCCCCGACCAGCTTTGGGCCTCGGCCCAGGATGCGCTGACGAATCCGGTGGTCGTCAGGAACGAGGTTACCGTGAACATCGCACCCCAGAACGCGCTACCGGTTTCAAGCGCTTCGGCACTTGCGTCTACATCGAACGCCCCCAGGAAATGGCGCACAAAAAGAAGCGCAGGGACGCCAAGGATCAACGCCAGGCCGATGCGAAATTCGGGGTCGGTGAAAAGACCGCCTTGGGTTGCCGTCACCGTGTCCTTTGAAAAGGTCAGCCGCGACAGCGCGAACAGCATAAACAGCATCATCATTGCTTCGGACCCAAAGCCGACACCGGTTTCATGGGTACCGCCCAAGGGCGATATGCCCGACGTCGCAAGTACCGACATCGCGTGGCACAGCGCCACCAACGACCGGTCGCCATTGGCCAGCAGCAGCACCCACAGCATCAACGTCAAAGCGCAATATGTGGGCGTTAACGCGCCAGCCGCCCGCAGCAGCCGTTGGCGCGGATTGATCTGGCCCATATTGCTGCGCCGCTCGTCCGGGTTCCCCGGTTCGGCCTGCGAAGTGACCTCGAACCCGCCGAGGTGCAAAGGAGCCAAAATCGCCGAGGCCGCGATCCACATCAGCAGCCCGCCCATCCATGCGACCTGCGCGCGCCACAGATGAAGCGTGTCGCTGATCCGGCCCGGATCGTCGAACAGGGTCGCGCCAGTCGTAGTGATAGAACTGACCATATCGAAATAGGCGTGCAGGAAGCGCGTGGTCGGCAGGGCCTCAAGAAACGGGATCGCCAGCAGCGCGGGCAAAAAGACAAAGCTGGAAAACAGCGACATCAACGGCCCCAAGGCCCCGTGCCGCGCGCGCCGTCCGCCATGGGCGACCGCGATCAGGGTAAAGATAATCACCCCCAGCAGCCCCGAATAGAAAAATGCCCGCGACGCCAGATGGTCCTGCGTGGACAGGGCAAAGATCGCCGGGAAGATCGTTGAGGCGCTGAACACGCCAAAGATCAGCAGGAACAGCGGCAGCTCGAGGATCTCGCGGCGGATATAGGATTTGCGTCTCACGTGCGGCGCTCCGGTGATATGGGCGCAGGTGCCATCAGAAAAAGTCGATCGAGACCTGCATCAGCTGTTCGACCTGCGGCACGTCTTTTGCCAGACAGAACACAGCGATGACATCGCCTTCTTCAATGCGGGTCGTGCCAAGCGGGCGCATCACTTCGTCGCCCTTGCGAACCATGCCCATCAGCGCACCTTCGGGGAAATCAATGTCAGAGACGCGTTTGCCCGCAATCGGAGAGGTTGACAGCACCTCGGCTTCGATCACCTCTGCCTCGGCGTCGCCGATGGAATAGACCGACCGCACCCGCCCGTGACGGATGTGCCGCAGGATAGAGCTGACGGTCGTGGAACGCGGGTTGATATAGGCGTCGATGCCCAAGGGTTCCATCAGGAGGACCAGCGTCGGGTCGTTGATCAGCGCAATAACATAGGGGCAGCCTTCGGATTTGGCGCGCACACAGGCCAGCATGTTGGTTTTATCATCATCCGTGATCGCCATCATCGCATCGGCACGGCCAATGCCGGCTTCGGCCAGCAAAGACGCATCAAGGCCATCGCCGTTCAACACGATGGTCCGTTCCAATGCTTCGGCGGCCCGTTCTGCAATGCGGCGGTTCTTTTCGATCATCTTGGTGCGGACGCGCTTGCCGCGTGTTTCAAGGTTTTGCGCGACGGCCAACCCGACATTGCCGCCACCCACCAGCACAACGCGCTCAAGTTTGCTGGTCTTTTTGCCAAAAATCTCGAGCGTACGGGGGATGTCATCACGGTGACAAAAGACATAGCAGGCATCGCCGACAAACAGCTGGTCCTTTGATTCAGGCGCAAACAGCGTGCCATCCCGGCGCACCCCGACCACAACCGCGCGCAGCGTGGAAAACAGGTCGGTCAATTGGCGCAGCGGCGTGTTTACGACCGGACAGTCCTCGTCGATCTGGATGCCGAGCAATTGCGCCATACCGTCCATGAAGGTTTCAGTATCAAAGGCCGCAGGCGCCGAAAGCCGTTGCAGCGCTGCATTGGCGACCTCTTTTTCAGGCGAGATCACAACATCGATCGGCATGTGGTCGCGGCGGTAAAGATCCGAATAGATCGCCGTCAGATAGGATTGGCTGCGCAGGCGTGCGATCTTGCGGTTGATGCCAAAGACCGAATGCGCCACCTGACAGGTGACCATATTGACCTCGTCCGAATGTGTCGCAGCGATGATCATCTCGGCGTCGCGTGCCCCCGCACGGTCTAACACGTCGGGATAGCTTGCAAACCCCGCGATCCCCTGCACGTCCAGCGTATCCGTCGCACGGCGCACCAGATCGGCGTTGCTGTCAACGATCGTGACGTCGTTGCGTTCGCCCGAAAGATGGCGGGCGATCTGCCACCCGACCTGCCCTGCGCCGCAAATGATCACTTTCATAAATGGGGTTCCTTTGGCGTAAAGCCTTGCCTTGCGTCACCAGCTGGGCGTGCCCGCGTGACCCGTGATATGCCAGTGATTTGAATGACAGATGGCTATGCAAGGGTCAATTCAAATGTCAGAGTTGCGCCATAGTGTGAAGGAGTCAACTGATGCGCAAAGCTGCATTGATCATATGGGGTGGCGTGGCACTGGCGGCCTGCGCACCGCTTAATACCTACTATAAACCTGGTGCCACTGTTGCAGTGGTTGAACGGCAGACAACGCAATGTCAGGTCGATGCGCTGGCGAAGGTGCCAGTGGCACTACAGACCCTACGCACCCCGCCGCGTTTTATCCCGCCGCACCAGATTTGCCGGTCCGACGGTCGCTGCTATACCCGCGCGGGATATTTTGAACCGGGTCAGACCTATACGGTGGACCCAGGTGCCGATCTGCGCAAACGGGTCGAAACACAGTGCATGGCAGACGCGGGCTTTGCGCCGGTGTCGATCCCGCAATGCCCTGCAGGCATCGCCAAATCCGCGCCGGTAGGGCGCACCACCGCCCTGCCCGCGCTGAACGCCAAGTCCTGCGTGATCCGCAATGGCGATGGCAGCTTCCAGATCGTGACCCAAGGCTAGGCCACGGGGGTCAGCCTTCGCTGGCCCCGTCATCATCCACATGCGCCACCCGCGTGCCGGACTTGGCAGAGGTCACCACCCCGAGGCTCTTGAGCTTGCGGTGCAGGGCAGACCGTTCCATTCCAACGAAATTCGCCGTGCGGCTGATGTTCCCGCCGAAACGATTGATCTGGGTGAGCAGATATTCACGTTCAAATGCTTCGCGTGCTTCACGCAGCGGCAAAGTGGCCAAGGCCCCCGACAAGACGACACGCCCTTCGTCGTCGGTGGTCTCTTCTTCGCCCGGCAGTTCGCGCGCCTCAATCGGCCCAGTCCCATCGCCAAGGATGAGCACGCGTTCCACAAGGTTCTTGAGTTGGCGCACGTTGCCGGGCCAGACCATCGTCTGCAAAAGCGCTTCTGCATCATCAGAGAATTCACGCAGCGGCAGACCCTGCGAGGTGTTGAAATCGGCAATAAAATGGCGGGCCAAAACCGGAATATCATCGCGACGGTCTTCCAGTGACGGGACCGAGATCGGCACGACGTTCAGCCGGTGAAAGAGCTCTTGACGGAATGTGTCTTCCTTGATTGCGGCATCCAAGTCTTTGCTTGTGCTGGATATAACGCGTAGATCAACGCGGACCTTGTCGTTGCCGCCGACGCGTGTGAACTGCTGATCCACCAGAACCCGCAGGATTTTCGATTGCGTCCCAAGCGGTAGATCGGCGACTTCGTCAAAGAAGATCACACCGCCATGCGCCTGTTCAAGCAGCCCAGGTTCGACGCCGCGTTCGGGGGTTTCCCGCCCAAACAGCACTTCTTCCATCCGGTCCGGCGCAACGCTGGCGCAATTGACCGTGACAAACGGTGCCGAAGCGCGGTTGGAATTGGCGTGGATATAGCGCGCGGCGATTTCCTTGCCCGCGCCCGCAGGCCCGCGCAACATGACGCGGCCGTTGGATTTGGTAACTTTATCAAGCTGCCCCATGAGGGTCTTAAATGAGGTCGAGCTACCGATCATATCGGTGCTCACCACCTCGCGGCGCTTGAGGCTCTGGTTTTCGCGGCGCAAGCGAGAGGTCTCCATCGCGCGGCGGATCACCACCATCAGCTGATCAATATTAAAGGGTTTTTCGATGAAGTCATAGGCACCCTGCTTGATCGCCGCGACCGCGATTTCGATATTCCCATGCCCGGAGATGATGACAACAGGCACATCCGGATTGTCCCGTTTTACTGTTTTCAGAATGTCGATCCCGTCCATCCGGCTGTCTTTCAGCCAGATATCAAGGATCATCAGCGCAGGCGGTTCGGCATTGATGGCCGCGATCGCGTCGTCCGAATTGCCCGCCAGTCGCGTGACAAAACCTTCGTCCTCCAGAATGTCCGAAATCAACTCGCGGATGTCGCGCTCGTCGTCAACGATCAGAATGTCACTCATTATGGGTCTCCAGTTCTGGTGTTCCGGTGGGGGCAGCAAGGGGGAGCGTGATGACCGCCATCGCGCCGAAATGTGTTTCGCCTGCAAAGACCGGTGCGTTTTCCAACGTTAATGTCCCGCCGTGTTCTTCAATGATCTTTTTCACGATGGACAAGCCAAGGCCAGTCCCTTCGGATCGGGTGGTGACATATGGCTCGAACAGTCGTGCGCGGTCTTCCGGCAATCCGATGCCATTATCCGCTATGGTAATCTGTAGCGCTGTTTGGCTGGTGGTCAACTGCACCTTGATACGGGGTTCAATCTCTGCGTCAGGATTGTTTTCGTGTCGGCTTTCAATGGCTTCGCCCGCGTTCTTAATCAAATTTGTTAAGGCTTGCGACAGCATTGTCTGATCAATGCGCGCCATGACGTCCTGCGTCGGCAGATTGGCGCTGATGGTGACGTCTGGCTGGCCTGACTGCTGTAGCACGACCGCATCCCGCAGCACCTGAACCACGTTTTGCACCGATGTCTCGGGTTCTGGCATGCGCGCAAATTTCGAGAATTCGTCGACAATGCGCCGCAGATCGCCGGTCTGTCGGATGATCACACCAGTGAGTTGTTCGAGGCTCGCCGCATCATCAGGTAGCTTGGGGCCGAACTTGCGCTGGATCCGCTCTGCGCTCAACTGGATCGGGGTCAGCGGGTTCTTGATCTCGTGTGCAATCCTGCGCGCGACGTCGCCCCAAGCCGCCATACGTTGCGCGCTGACCAGATCGGTCACGTCGTCAAAGGCCACAACATAGCCCTCGAGCCGGCCGTCCTCGCTACGGCGGGTGGCGACACGCACCAGCAGGTTTTCCATCTGCCCTTGGCGCGAGACTTTGATCTCGCCCTGCGCCACCTCGTTCTTGCCAGTCACCACAGTGTTGAACAACGTCGCGAATTCTGGGACTGCGACCGAAAGCGCGAACGATTGCTGGTCCTCGCTCCAGTCCAGCAGCCGCGCGGCGGACCGATTCACAAAGGCGACCCGCCCTTCAGGGTCCAAACCTACAACGCCCGAGGTGACCGAGCTGAGCACTGAATCAAATAAGCGGCGCCGGCGTTCAATCTGGCGCGTGTTGTCGAGCAAGGTTTCACGCTGGCCTTTAAGCTGCTTCGTCATCTGGTTGAAATAGCGCCCCAGCATCGCGATCTCGTCATCGCCGTCTTCTTCACGTACCTGCACCTCAAGATCACCGGCACCAACCTGCTGTGCCGCCCCCGTCAAACGGCCAACGGGGCCCGAAAGACGTTCCGCGAACCAGAGCCCCAGCCAGATTGACGCCAGAATAAGGATCACCGCAAACCCGACGTAAAGCAGCCCGAATTCGAACAGCAGCTTGCCGCGTTCGTTTTCAAGCTGTTGATACAGCCGCACGGTTTCCTTGGTGTCATCAAGCAGTGACAGGATTTTGCCATCCACGTCGCGGCTGACGTAGAGGTAGCGATCGATGAAGGCCTCCATCAAAACCAGAGCGCGGAATTCATTGTTGGCCCAGTCCTCGATCACCAGCGGTGCACCGTCCAGCGCCTGCGCCGCGCGGATCTGTTCGGGGGTCGGTTGTTCGAAATCAAACAGATAGGACCGGTCGCCGCGCGCGCGGATCTCGCCGGTGCCGTCGATCATATAGGCCTCGCGCAGACCCCGCTGGATCAGGCGCTGCCCATCCGCCAAAAGCTGTGTATCGGGCACATCAACACCCTGATTGCGGGCCTGATCGATCGCACGGGCAAGTGCTATCGCATCCTCCCGCAGATCATCGCTTTGTTCGTTTTCATAGGCTTCGGCGGCAGCAAGAGAGTTCCCCACCACAGACCGCACCCGATCCGAGAACCACCCCTCAAGCCCGACATTGATCGTCAGCCCCGCAAAAACCGCGACGCTGACCGTCGGGATCAACGCCATCAACGCGAACACGCCGGTCAGCCGAAGGTGTAGCCGCGATCCTGCGGATTTCGCCCGACGTGCCGCGATTAACCGCGCGACCTCGCTCAGAACAAGTGCGGCGACCAGCAGGATATAGACCAGATCAATCAGCAGAATGATGCGCAAGCTTGGCGTATTGCCGCCCTGTTCGAGGGGCCCGAGCACCAGATAGGTGACAAGCGCAAGCACCGGCCCCAGAACCACAAGCCCCAGGGTCGCCAGATTACGCACGCGCCTGATCCGGCGCAGGCGCTCAAGCCGCATAAGATAATAGCTGCGTGACCGGGTAAGCACCCGCTATCCTCACCGATGATGTGATGCACGAATGCATCAACCGCCCATTTATGTGATCCTGATCCAGCCTTGAGGCTAGATGGCCACGGTTATGTGGCGCTTTTACATCATTTTTCGACCGCGTGTCACCTCAATATCGAGATCGGTGATCTTTTTTCTCAATGTATTACGGTTGATTCCCAACAAGTCGGCACATTTCGCCTGGTTACCCGCGGTTGCGGCCAGTGCAATCTCGATCAAGGGCGCTTCGATTTCGCGCAAAATGCGGGCGTAAAGACCGGGGGGCGGCAGCATTGAACCATGCTGATCGAAATATCGTTGCAAATGCCGCTCTACGGACGCCCCGAGCTTTTCGGTATTGGCCTGCGCGCGCAGGGGTTCGGGATCGGGCTGGGCCCCCAGAACTTGCTCTGCCTCGGATTGGGTGATCTCTGGCGCACGACTTGTCAGGGCCAGTTGGCGCATCGCGTGTTCCAGCTGTCGCACGTTACCGGGCCATTGATAGTTAGCAAAGACTTTTGCCGCCCCTTCAGACAGGGCACGTGGCGCGGAATTGCCGGTTTCAGACCGTTCAAGAAAATGCGCTGCAAGCAAGGCAATGTCATCTACCCGGTCGCGCAGCGCAGGGACATGCAGCGTTGCGCCCGAAAGACGGTAGTACAGGTCGCGGCGCAGCGTACCCGCTTTCATCGCGGCGGCCATGTCGGACTGGCTGGTCGCAAGAAAACGCGGCGCATGTTCACCGGGAGAATCCATCATCCGCGCGATACGCGCCTGAAGTTCCTCCGGGAAATCGCCGATCTCGTCGATCAACAGCGTGCCGCCGCGCACCCGTGCCAGCGCGCGCATCGGGCCCTCGATGTCTTGCAAGTCGGCCGAGGTCACGGTGACAAACGGCAGGTTCCGCCGGTCGGAAAAATCGTGGATAGCCTTGCCGATCAGCGACTTGCCGGTGCCGGATTCACCCCAGATCAGGACCGGTAGATCGGTGTTCATCACCCGCGCCACCACGCGGTACAGCGCTTGCATTACTGGCGTGCGCCCCACCAGCGGCAGATCATCGCGGTCCCCATCGGTGTCAGAGCTTGTCTGCGCCGGACGCCGCGTCGGACCACTGCGTTCAAGCGCGCGAGCCGTACGTTTCATCAGGTCAGGCAGATCGAAAGGCTTGGGGAGATAGTCGTAGGCCTCGGCCTCTGCTGCCTTGATCGCGGTCATGATCGTGTTCTGCGCCGAGATCACGATCACAGGCAGGCCGGGACGGTCCTGTGCAATCTTTGGCAGCATCTCGAGCCCGTTGCCGTCAGGCATCACCACATCCGAGATGACCACATCGCCTTTGCCTTCACCCACCCAACGCATCAGGGTCGTCAGGCTGGATGTCGCGTGCACCTTGCAGCCTGCGCGGGTCAGTGCCTGTGTCAGAACGGTGCGAATTGTGCGGTCGTCGTCAGCAACCAGAACTGTGCCATCCATCTGTTATCTCTCCTGTTCGGAAGCTGTATTTTCAATTTGGGTCTTGTCGGCCCGCGGCAGCGAAATGCGGAACACGGTTTTGCCGGGAACCGAATCTACCGTGATCCAGCCGCCGTGGTCGGAAATGATCTTGCTCACCAGCGCCAACCCCAGACCGGTGCCGTTCTCGCGCCCCGACACAAAGGGTTCAAAGACATCGGCGCGGATCGCTTCGGGCAGGCCGGGGCCGTCATCAATCACCTCGATCTGCAGCGGCAGCGACTGTGCCGTCCCGTCAGAGCGCCGCAGGCGGAAGGAATGTTCGTAATAGCTGTGCAGCCGGATCGTGCCGCCCGATGGGCCCGCCGCCTCTGACGCGTTCTTGATCAGGTTCAGCACGACCTGCAACAGCTGGTCCTTGTCGCCCAAGGCCGGCGGCAGCGAGGGGTCATAATCCTCGATGATCTTCATGCGCGCGCCAAATCCCAACAACGCGGAACGGCGCGCACGATCAAGCGCGTCATGCAGGTTCACCGCCTTGCGCTCCGGCGGCATGAGGTTACCGAATTGTTCGACCTGTTCCAGCAGCTTCACGATTCGGCGCGATTCCGCGACGATCAGATCGGTCAGCTCCAGATCCTCGGTGCTCAGGTTCATGCTGAGCAATTGCGCGGCACCCGTGATCCCTGCCAGCGGGTTCTTGATCTCATGGGCCAGCATTTCGGCCATGCCGATGGCGGATTTGGCGGCGGATTTGACTGAATTATTCTGCGTCATCCGACCGGCCATCTCGCGCGGGGTGATCATCAGGATCATCTGCCCGGCGGCATCGATCAGCGGCGCAAAATGCAGCGCACATTGCACCGGCGGACGCTGACCGCTGCCGACATCCACATCATTCACGAACAAGGGCGTGCCGTTGTCGCGGGCGCGCGTGAACGCCTCTTCTAACGGAGCATCGACGGCAATCATGTCCCACACCGGCACGCCGCGCACGGATTTGGCAGAGGCGTTCAAAAACCCTTCGGCTTCGGAGTTCAGCTCGGCGATCATGTCATCGGTGTCAATCAAAATGGCGGGCACGGGCAGCGATGCAAAGACGGCATCCAGCGACATCAGGCGGCCTCCAACTGGTGGTCCGGCAAGCAGGCGGACGGAATAAGACGGTGCACCTCGGCGGGGCTGGATGCGGTCAACATGGCACGGCGCAGATCGGCGGGCGTGTTGCTGGTATCCATGTACCAACCCAGATGTTTGCGGGCGACGCGTAGGCCGATCACCTCGCCATAGAACCGGATGATCGCCTCGTAGTGGTCCGCCACCATGCGCGCGAATTCGGCTCCCTGCGGGATAACCGGTGCGGGCGCGCCGAACAGATCATGGGCCACTTGAGCCAGCAGCCACGGTTTGCCTTGGGCACCGCGCCCGATCATGACACCGTCGGAACCCGACTGCGCCAACGCCTGCCGCGCGGCATCGGTGCTGATGATATCGCCATTGGCGATCACAGGAATGGAGACCGCCTGTTTGACGCCCGCAATGGCAGCCCAATCGGCGGCACCCTTATAGAACTGGCAGCGCGTGCGCCCGTGGATGGTGATCATGGTGATCCCCGCTTCTTCGGCCCGCGCAGCGATCTGCGGCGCGTTAAGCATATCGTCGTCCCAACCCAACCGCGTCTTGAGCGTGACGGGCACCTTGACGGCATTCACGACCGCTTCGATCAGGCGCAGCGCGTGGTCGGGCGTTTTCATCAGCGCAGAGCCGGAAAAGCCTTGCGTCACTTTTTTGGCCGGACAGCCCATATTGATGTCGATCACCCGCGCACCCTGCCCTTCGACCATGCGCGCGGCTTCGGCCATTGGCGCGGCTTCGCGGCCCGCCAGTTGCACGGCAGTGCCTTCAATACCCAGACCCAGTTCGGCCTTTTCCAGCGTACCGGGGCGGGCATTGATCATATCGACGCTGGCGACCATCTCGGACACCACAAGCCCTGCGCCGAAGGACGCGACCAGATTGCGGAACGGTAAATCGGTGATCCCCGCCATAGGGGCCAGCAGAACCGGCGGGTTGAGTTTGAAAGGTAGATCCGAGAGATCCAAACGCTTAATCCTTGTGCAGTTGCCTTTGGTGTACCGAGCCAAGGGTGGGAACTCAATCAAACCAGCAGCTCTGGCCGGTGAAAAACTGACCTATTGCCTAAAATTTAATCACATGGTGCAGCCGATTGCGCCGGCAGCTTTCCCTGCTTAGAACGGGGCGAGTTTATCTAAGGGAGTGGACGATGACGTCGACACCGAAAATCGCAGCTCTCATCGTGGCTGCCGGACGGGGCACACGTGCGGGTGGCGCCGTGGCCAAGCAGTGGCAGCCGCTTTGCGGGAAACGCGTAATCGACCACACGCTGACCGCATTTCAGAGGTATCCCAAGATCGAGCGGATCATCATCGTTCTGAGCGCCGGTGACATGGCTGAGGCCGAAGGGTTTACCGCACAAGGCTGCCTTGTGGCCGAAGGGGGCGCGGATCGCGCAGCATCTGTCCGCAATGGGCTGGCGTTGCTGGGCGATGCCGATCTGGTGCTGATCCACGATGCCGCCCGCCCCTGTGTCACGCCGCAGATTATCGACGGCGTGATCGACGCGCTGGCCACAGATGCCGCGGCCGCCCCCGGTCTGCCTGTCACTGACGCGCTTTGGGTTGCCGAAGACGGTGCCGTTGCAGGCACGCAGGACCGCACGGCGCTTTATGCCGCACAAACGCCCCAAGGGTTCGACGCCGCCACAATCCGCGCCGCTCATGCCGCGTTCAAAGGTGTCGCCGCCGATGATGTCGAAGTCGCCCGCGCCGCGGGTGTTGCGGTTGCCATCACCCTTGGCAGCGTGGATAACCTGAAAATCACGGTGCCGGGTGATTTGTCCCGCGCCGCCCGCATATTGGAGTCTTCGATGGATATTCGCACCGGCAACGGGTTCGACGTACACGCCTTTGGTCCGGGGGATCATGTGACCCTTTGCGGAGTCGATATCCCGCATGATCAGGGGCTTGTCGGCCATTCCGACGCCGATGTCGGCATGCATACTGTCACCGATGCGATCTATGGCGCGCTGGCTATGGGCGACATCGGCCAGCACTTCCCCCCGTCTGATCCGCAATGGAAGGGCGCGCAAAGCCACATTTTTTTGCGTCATGCCGCCGATCTGGCGCGCAGCGAAGGGTTCACCCTGACCCATGTCGATTGCACGCTGATCTGCGAATACCCCAAAGTGGGGCCTCATGCCGCAGAGATGCGCCGCGTGATGGCCGATATACTGTCGCTTGAAGAAAACCGCGTTTCGGTCAAGGCAACCACTTCCGAACGTTTGGGATTTACCGGCCGCGGCGAAGGCATCGCCTGCATGGCCACAGCAACATTGGCGAAACTATGACTTTGGCAAAGCTGATCGCGACTGTTCTGGGGGTTGGCTATATCCGCCCCGCGTCAGGCACTTGGGGCTCGCTTGTGGCGCTGCCTTGGGCGTGGCTGCTGCATGTGATCGGCGGGCTGCCATTGCTGATTGCGGGCGTGATCCTCACATTTGCAGCAGGCTGGTGGGCCACTGCGCAGATGACCGCAGGCAGCACCGACCATGACCCGTCCGAGATCGTGATCGACGAGGTTGCGGGCCAATGGGTCGCGCTGCTGCCGCTCAGCTATGCCAGTTGGACGATGGATATGAACATCCTTGTGATGTGGCCCGGCTGGATCGCGGCTTTTGCCCTGTTCCGTCTGTTCGACATCTGGAAACCGCTGATCATCGGCTGGGCCGACCGGCGCGGAGATGCGCTTGGCGTGATGCTGGATGATATCTTTGCAGGCATCTTCGCTCTGCTCGGGGTGATTGCACTGGCCGTGCTCTATCACGTGTATCTCTTTGCCTGATCTGCATGCCCTTCTGGATCGTGCGCGCGCGCGCGAGGTCATGATCGCCTGTGCAGAAAGCTGCACCGGCGGCATGGTCGCTGCCGCGCTGACCGAATTGCCCGGATCATCGGCGATCTTTGACCGCGGCTTTGTCACCTATACCAATGCCGCCAAGATCGACTTGCTCGGCGTCAGCGCCGCGACGCTGGACGTCCACGGCGCGGTGTCCGAGCAGGTCGCCCTTGAAATGGCGCGTGGTGCCTTGGCACGATCCGGCGCGCAAATCGCCGTGTCGATCACCGGCATCGCAGGCCCCGGCGGGTCAGAGCATAAGCCCGAAGGCCGCGTCTGTTTCGGCCTCGCCACGCCGTCCGGTATCACCACCCAAACGCAAGAGTTCGGCGCATTGGGCCGCGATAAGGTCCGCCGCGCTGCCCGCGATTTCGCCTTGGGGCTGATTTTTGAGGCGATTGCATAACGCCCGCAAAACAGGCGGCATGGCTAAATTGCTGCCTAAATATGTGGCTAATGTAGAAATGCCCGTTTAATCACCGGCTTTGCCCACATTTTAACTTTTGTCGCGCGCGCACATCCGTTTCACCCGTTTGCAACCTAAAACCTTTCGGGAGGAAACCAAGATGAACGCAGCTGATACGGCCTGGATCATGACCGCCACGGCCTTGGTCCTGTTCATGACATTACCGGGGCTCGCGCTCTTCTATGGCGGCCTCGTGCGCAGCCGCAACGTGCTGAGCGTTTTCATGCATACCTACGGCGTCGCCTGTCTGATGAGCGTGCTGTGGTTCTTCGCCGGATACTCCATCGCCTTTGGTCCCGACACATCGGGCCTCTGGGGCGGCTTGGGCAAGATCGGCCTGTCGGGGGTCACTGCTGACAGCCTGTCAGGCACCCTGCCCGAGATCCTGTTCTTCGCCTTCCAGATGACCTTTGCGATCATCACACCAGCGCTCATCGTCGGCGCTTATGTTGAACGCATCGGCTTTGGCTTTGTGATGCTGTTTTCAGGCCTGTGGATGCTGCTGTGCTATGCGCCGGTGGTGCACTGGATTTGGGGCGGTGGCTTTCTTGCGGATGGCGGTATCTTTGGCGAGGTCGGCGTGCGCGATTTTGCAGGTGGCATCGTCGTGCATGAAACAGCCGGTCTTGCCGCGTTGATCCTTGCCGTGTTCCTCGGCCCACGTTTGAACCACAACACGCCGCCTCATAACCCCGGCTTTGTGATGATAGGTGCAGCGATGCTGTGGGTCGGCTGGTTCGGCTTTAATGGTGGCTCGCAACTGGCGGCTGACGGCGGGGCCGCGATGGCAATCACCGTGACCCACATCTCTGCCGCAACGGCGTCGCTGACATGGGCATTGTGGGAGCGGATCAAATTCGGCAAAGCTTCGCTGGTGGGCATCGTCACGGGCACCATTGCGGGCCTCGCTTCTATCACGCCGGCGTCCGGATTCGTCGGCCCGTGGGCAGCCCTGCTGATCGGCGCTGTCGCTGGTATCCTGTGTCAAGAAGCCGTCGTGCTTATCCGCAACAAGGTCAAAATCGACGACACGCTCGATGTCTTCGCTGTGCACGGTGTCGGTGGTATCTTTGGCACCATCATGATCGCTGCGCTTGGTGCGGGCACGTGGACCGCACAGCTAGGATCGCTGGCAATTGTTGGGGTCTATACCACGGTGGTAACGGTCGTGCTGGTGTTGGTCTGCAAGGCAATCACGCCACTGCGTGTCAGCAAAGAGGTCGAGGTCAACGGGCTCGATCTGTCGGTTCATGGTGAACGGGCCTATGATCTAAGCAGCTGACCCAAATCGAACAAACACACACAAAGGCCCCTTCTTGGGGCCTTTGTCGTTTTAAACGGCGCTATGCCCCCGGGCCATATAGCACAGCGGCGCGTTTCTCGAATGCGCGCACCACCCGCTGCATCGCCTCGTTAAATACGACACCGATGATCTTTTGCAAAATCGCATTCTTGAATTCAAAATCGACAAAGAAATGTATCTTGCATCTGCTGTCGCCGATGTCCTCGAACCCCCAGTTCGACTTCATATACTTGAACGGGCCGTCCAGATATTCGGTGTCGATCTTTTTGGTCTCTGGCCACAGGACAACGCGGCTGGTGAACCGTTCACGAAACACCTTGAAACTGATGACAAGATCGGCGTCCATCACCTCGTGATCGCCCTTGTCCTCACGGCTTTTGATCCGCGCGGCGGCGGTCCAGGGTAAAAATTCGGGGTATGACGCCACATCGGCCACCAGATCATACATCTGTTGGGCGGTATACGGCAGCTCGCGGGTCTCTGAATGGGTAGGCATTGATTTCCATCTGTCATGAAGTTAGCCCTTATGAAATCTTAACTCCTCCTTTTTCAAGGTAAAACCCATGACAACGCGACCATATGTCATCGACGAAATGATCTCGGCCAAGGCAATTGCCGCGCGGATCGAAACCCTGTGCCGTGAAATTCAGACCGAATTCGAAGGCACTGAAAAGCTGACAGTTGTCGGTTTGCTGCGCGGGTCCTTCGTATTCATCGCTGATCTTGTGCGTGAACTAAACCTGCCCATCGAAGTCGATTTCCTAGAAGCGTCCAGCTATGGCGATGGTATGGAAAGCACGCGGGAAGTCCGCATTCTCAAGGACTTGCGCGGCGCAATCGAAGGCCGTGACGTATTGGTCGTCGAAGATATCGTCGATACGGGCCACACCCTACACCACGTGCGCAACCTGCTGCTGTCGCGCGAACCTGCGCGGCTAAAAACCATCGCATTGCTCGACAAACCCAGCCGCCGCGAGGTGGACATGAAGGCCGACTGGATCGGCTTTGAAATTCCCGATGAATTTGTCGTGGGGTATGGCATCGATTACGCACAGCGCGACCGCAACCAGCCGTTTATCGGCAAGGTCCGCTTTACATGAACATCGCATGGCTGATGCGCATGAGACGTTGGGTGCAAAATCCGCCCTCGGCCAGTCGCGTTAAGTTTGTCTTTGCGGTCGTACTGGCCGGCGCGTTGATCTTTGGCGCAGAATATTTTGGCTACTGGCCTGAATGGGCCACGACCGAACGCATCAAGAAACCCTTCTGATTCTTCCAAATGGCAAAAAATCCCGGGGAGTTTGAGGGGCAGTGCCCCTCATTCTCGGGAATGAGTTTGAGGAGCAGCGCCCCTCACTATGGTTTTTGAGATTGCGGGGCAGCGCCCCTTATCTTCAACCCAGCTTCGCCAACCGCGCCGCCTGCAAGCGCGCAAAGTCGTCGCCCGCGTGATAGCTGGACCGAGTTAACGGCGTCGCAGATACCATCAAGAATCCCTTGCCGTAGGCCGATTTTTCATAGGCGGCGAATTCATCAGGGTGCACAAACCGGTCCACTGCGTGGTGCTTTGGCGTCGGCTGCAAATACTGCCCAATGGTCAGAAAATCGATATCTGCCGCGCGCATGTCTTCCATAACCTGCATCACGGACTGACGGTTTTCGCCCAAGCCCACCATGATGCCAGATTTGGTGAACATGGTCGGGTCAAGCTCTTTCACCCGTTGCAACAGGCGCAGCGAATGGAAGTACCGCGCACCGGGGCGGACTTCGGGGTACAGCCCGGGGACCGTTTCCAGATTGTGGTTAAACACGTCCGGCCGCGCCTCGACCACGGTTTCAAGCACCTTTGGGTCACAGCGGATGAAATCGGGTGTGAGAATCTCGATCGTGGTGCCCGGCGACCGTTTGCGCACGGCGCGGATGGTTTGTGCGAAATGCTCTGCCCCGCCGTCTTCGATATCGTCGCGGTCGACGCTGGTGATGACCACATGGTTCAGCCCCAATTTAGACACCGCATCGGCGACGCGCCCGGGCTCGAAGATATCAAGAGCTTCTGGCGGGCGCCCCGTGGCGATGTTGCAGAAGGTGCAGGCGCGGGTGCAGACCTCGCCCATGATCATCATGGTGGCGTGGCCTTGCGACCAGCATTCGCCGACATTCGGGCAGCCCGCTTCTTCGCAAACCGTGACCAGTTTGTTCTCGCGCATGATCTTGGCGGTATCTGCATACCCCTTCCCACCCGGTGCCTTTACCCGAATCCAAGACGGCTTTTTCGGCTGTGGATTATCGGGGCGTCGGGCCTTTTCAGGGTGGCGCTGCTCGGGGATTTTCAGGTCTCGCATGATCAGGCTCCGTTGGGAATACGCCCCTTATGTAGTCGCTTCGCGCGGCGCATGAAAGAGGGAGTTCTCATCCGCAGGACAGCCTTGCGTGTCGCCACGATTTCAAGCCCATTGGTCAGCCGATCATAGCACTGCCCGGTCCAAGCGTTTCGACATAATGTTTGCGCAACCGCATAAGCGCAATGCGCAGCACAATTTTGCCAGATCGCGCAGACCAGCCAAGACGTTTTTCCGCGGTCTCCAATCCCTCAAGGTAACAGCAGCACCGCAGCACAATGTCCGACAGTCCCGGCCCCAGATCTGCAAGCGCTGATCCGACGCGTGCCCGGGCCGCAGAGGGCGCACTGCCTTCAAACGAGACACTGTCCCCCTGCCCGCCCGGTGCCAGAAACCGGTCCCAATTCTGGGTCACGGCCTCGCCCATTTGCGCCAGCTCAAAATCTTCACGCAGGCGTTCGCCTGCCTGTACCAGATTATCTGACAGGAACGGCGCGCCGTGAGCATCACGACGGCGGGCCAAAGCAGCCAAGGGGCTCTCCGCAAGCGTATAGCGCAACCGCCGCGCGGTCTTTTGGAGGGCGCCCGCAGGCGGTGGCGTCGCGGCGAAAGACGTCTGTTCCTCGCAAAACTCGGTCCCGAGTGCCTCTGGCGTCGCCTTCGCCAGCATATCCTCTAGCGCGTTCCGTCCCGCAGCGGTGATATGATAGCGCAAGATGCGCCCTTCGCCATCGGTGGCGATCCAGCCGTTCAACGCCATCGCTTGTGCTACGCAGCGATCCACGACTGCCGTGCGCGTCTGCGCGCCCTCAGGCCCGTTGCGCACCACGACGCCTTTGTCCATTTCGGCAGCGACAGCAAGCAGGGCACCCGTTTCACGCAAACGGCGCAAGATCCGCTGTGCTTCGCTGGTCAGGGTTTCGTCATCGGGCATCATCGGTTGTGCACTGTTGTTCATCGCAACGGGCTCCTGCATGGGGTGGGTTTTACAGCGGCTGACCTGCCCCAGAACATCCAGAGCATCATCCACCAGCGGATCGTCGCGCCGCGTTTCCAGCCGACGGATCTGGCGCAAAATTGTCGAGGCATGGCATTCCGCAGTTCGCGCTAACGCCCGAATAGGGTGCCCCATCTCTATATGAGACAGGTAATGCCGCGCGGCGTCGGGCACCCATCCCGGCAATTCGGTCCCGTCTGGTCGTGTATTCAGTATTTGCGTCATGCACTGTCCTTTCCAAAAGCAGCGTGGATATCCACAGATTTATCCACAGTAGCAAAAGGTTAATTGGTTATGGATTTGTTAATATATGTGGCCCAACCCCATAATTGTTTCCAAATGGTAAACACTCGTAACCACGTCGCACGGCGAGTGGTCCCGCTGCGCAACACGCGTGGTTTGGGTGGAATCCTTAGTGCGTTAGGCCGCGTCTATTCGGGGCTTCAGGTCATTCAAGGATATGAATTCATGCAAGATATTATGACGCGGCTTGGCAACATCCACCGCCCTGCCATTCTTGTTCGTGCTGCTAATATTGGCAAAGACGGGTATCGGCGCGGGCCACTCTTGCGTCGTATTTTGGGGCGCACCGCCCTACCTCGCAGCGCCGTCGCGCTGTTGCAACTGATCGAGATCGAAGCAGACCTGAACACCAGACGTAAAAAGACGGACGCAGGTTATAACCTGGTCCGTCATATCGAAGTCATGATCGCGATTGTCGCTGAAGCAGAGCTTTTGCGCGCCACCCCGCGCAGCGCGCCTGATTGACCGCCTACATAAAGCTGTCGGGTTCGGCTGCCTTGCGGTTAGCGACAAAGGCATCCAGCGCCGCGCGGGTATCAGGGTCCATTTCGGGCTGCACATAGTCGCCCAACAGCTTTTCAACCCGCGCCGCCGCCAGTGCTTGCGTATCGCGCGCGCCTTCGTCCGACCATGTCTCGAACGGCTTGTAGTCCAGCAGGTCGGATTTCCAGAACGCTTCCTTAAAGTTGGCTTGGGTATGGGCGCAGCCCAGATAATGCCCACCGGGACCAACTTCGCGGATCGCGTCCATTGCTTGCGCATTTTCATCAATCTGCACGCCACGTGCCAGATGGTGCAAAGCGCCCAATTGATCGGCATCCATTACAAACTTCTCGAACGACGCAACCAGTCCGCCTTCCAGCCAGCCGCAGGCGTGCAGCATAAAGTTCACACCCGATAGCAGCCCCATGTTCAGGCTGTTGGCTGTTTCGTACGCGGCTTGCGCATCGGGCAGCTTTGACCCGCAGAACGACCCCGAAGACCGGAACGGCAGGTTCATCCGCCGCGCCAGTTGCCCCGCACCATAGGTGATATGCGCGGCCTCCGGCGTCCCAAAGGTTGGCGCGCCCGAATTCATGTCGATCGAGGTCACAAACGCCCCAAAGATCACCGGTGCGCCTTTGCGGATCAGTTGGCTATAGGCGATTCCGGCCATGACCTCTGCCAGAACCTGGGTCAACGTCCCCGCGACGGAAACCGGCGCCATCGCACCGCCAACAATAAAGGGCGAAATGATCGAGGCCTGATTGTTTTCGGCGAAAACCTTCAGCGCCCCCATCATCACGTCATCAAAGGTCAGGGGCGAATTGATGTTGACCAGCGATGTCATGACCGTGTTCTGGTCGACAAAATCGGCCCCGAACAGGATCTTGCACATATCCACCGAATCCTGTGCGCGGCTGGGTTCAGTCACCGACCCCATGAACGGCTTATCACTCAGCGTCATATGCGCGTGCAACATATCCAGATGGCGCTTGTTCACGGGCACATCCGTCGGTTCGCAAACTGTGCCGCCAGAATGGTGCAGCCATTTGGACATATAGCCCAGCTTCACGAATTTATTGAAATCATCCATCGTTGCATAGCGACGGCCACCGGCCGTATCGCGCACAAACGGCGGGCCATAGACCGGTGCCAGCACCAGATTGCGCCCGCCGATCTCGACGTTACGGGCGGGATTGCGGGCATGTTGGGTAAATTGCGACGGGGCGGTCTTGCACAGTTCGCGCGCCAGCCCACGTGGAATACGCACACGGTCGCCGGTCACCTCGGCCCCGGCCGCGCGCCACAGCGCCAAGGCCTCTGGGTTGTCAGGAAAGTTTACGCCGATTTCTTCCAATACTGTATCGGCATTATATTCGATGACCTCCAGCGCTTCTTCGGTTAGCACCTCATAGTTGGGGATGTTGCGTTCGATGTACTTTGCTGTCTCGAACGACACAGCCGACCGCGCTGCCCGCCGTGCTGCACCGCCACCACCGCGCCCGCGTCTTGCTGATTCCGCCATGAGGTATTCCTTTTCGCCAAAACTGAGGTCTAGCTACCCCATTCGCGCAGCGGCCTTTACGCGGATTACGGCCTTAAAGGTCAAAAACCGACATCGTGATCCGCCGCCCGTTCATTTTGCTAAATAAACTCCGGGGGTCTGGGGGCTGGCCCCCACTCCACTCTTGCCACGAAGGCCATCCGCCCATAATCAGACTGCATGACAGATATCTCCCATGACCGCCTTCTCATCATCGACTTCGGCAGCCAGGTCACCCAGCTGATCGCCCGCCGTTTGCGTGAACTTAATGTGTTCTGCGAAATCCACCCGTTCAACACGGTGGATGATGCCTTTCTCAAGGATTTTGCGCCCAAGGCGGTGATCCTGTCGGGGGGGCCGTCCTCGGTCTTCGCCGAAGGTGCGCCGATGCCACCGCAATCGGTGTTCGAGCTTGGCGTGCCGATCCTTGGCATCTGCTATGGCCAACAGGTCATGATGCATTGCCTGGGCGGCAAGGTTGAACGCGGTCACGGTACTGCTGAATTCGGCCGCGCCTTTGTGACACCATCCGAGGCTCGTCTTGAGCTACTCGAAGGCTGGTTCCTCACCGAAAAAGAACAAGTCTGGATGAGCCACGGCGACCACGTCAGTGCCATCGCCCCCGGATTCGAAGTCTATGGCACCTCACCGCATGCGCCCTTCGCGGTGACCGGTGATGTATCGCGCAATTTCTACGCTGTGCAGTTCCACCCCGAAGTCCACCACACCCCCAACGGCGCACGCCTGTACGAAAACTTTGTCCGTCTCGCGGGCTTCAAGGGCGACTGGACAATGAGCGCCTATCGCGATGAAGCCATCGCGGCGATCCGCGAGCAGGTTGGCGATCAAAAGGTCATCTGTGGTTTGTCCGGCGGAGTCGATTCCTCTGTCGCTGCCGTGCTGATCCACGAAGCCATCGGCGACCAGCTGACATGCGTGTTTGTGGACCACGGCCTGCTGCGCAAGGGCGAAGCCGAAGAAGTCGTAACCATGTTCCGCGACAACTATAATATGCCGCTGATCCACGCGGAAGAGCAGGAGCTTTTCCTTGGCCAGCTTGACGGCGTCTCGGACCCGGAAACCAAGCGCAAGATCATCGGCAAGCTGTTCATCGACGTGTTCCAGAAGCATGCCAAAGACGTCGGCGATGCGACCTTCCTGGCGCAGGGTACACTTTACCCCGATGTTATTGAATCGGTGTCTTTCTCGGGCGGTCCTTCCGTCACGATCAAGTCGCACCACAATGTCGGCGGTTTGCCCGAAAAGATGGGGCTGAAGCTGGTCGAACCTTTGCGCGAACTCTTTAAGGACGAGGTGCGCGAGCTCGGCCGCGAGCTGGGGCTGCCGCCGTCGTTTATCGGGCGTCACCCCTTCCCTGGACCCGGCCTCGCGATCCGCTGCCCGGGCGAAATCACCCGCGAAAAGCTGGACATCCTGCGCGAAGCCGATGCGGTCTATATCGACCAAATCCGCAAACACGGGCTTTATGATGATATCTGGCAGGCCTTCGTGGCAATTCTGCCCGTGCGCACCGTCGGTGTCATGGGCGATGGCCGGACTTATGATTTTGCCTGTGCACTGCGCGCGGTGACATCCGTCGACGGGATGACTGCGGATTACTATCCGTTCACCCATGAATTCCTGGGCGAGACAGCGACGCGGATCATCAACGAGATCCCCGGTATCAACCGTGTGACCTACGATATCACGTCGAAACCTCCCGGGACCATTGAATGGGAATGATCTGAATGGCTGTGATCGGCCGCATGACGAAGATGCCTCCGGCGGGGATTTTTTTCCATTTGGAAAATAGACCGTGACGCCCACGCTAAGGGCAGCTTTGTGGATGATGGGGTCGATCACGTCGTTTTCTGCGATGGCCGTCGCCGGGCGCGAGCTTGGCGGCCACCTCGATACCTTCGAGATCATGATGTATCGGTCACTGGTCGGGGTGATCACTGTCGTCACGCTGGCCAGTTTGTATGGCACATGGGGGCAGATCAACCGGCGGAACTTCGGGATACAGATCGGGCGCAATCTGGCGCATTTTACCGGACAAAACCTGTGGTTTTATGCAGTCACGGTGATCCCGCTGGCGCAGGTGTTCGCGCTTGAATTCACGTCTCCGCTTTGGGTGATCGTGCTGTCACCCTTTATCCTTGGCGAACGGCTGACCAAAGTGCGCGCCTTGGCAGCGGTGCTTGGATTTGTGGGCATCCTATGTGTCGCGCGCCCCACGATCGCTGGTCTGAACACGGGGGTAATTACCGCCGCCTCATCGGCGATCTTCTTTGCGCTGACGATCATGCTGACCAAACGTCTGACGCGCAGCCAGACGATCACCTGCATCCTGTTCTATCTAACGGTAACGCAGCTGGTCTTTGGGGTAGTCATGGCTGGTTATGATGGGGAAATTGCGGTGCCGGATACCGCGCAGATGCCATTGCTGTTGTTGATCGGGATTGCGGGGCTTTTGGCGCATTTCTGTTTGACCAACGCGCTTTCCATTGCGCCCGCGACGGTGGTCGTACCAATTGATTTCATCCGCCTGCCTTTGATTGCCGTAATCGGGATGCTGGTTTACGCCGAGGCCTTGGATATCTGGGTCTTCATCGGTGGCGCGATAATCTTTGCAGGCAATTATTTGAACCTTTGGGTCGAAGCACGACGCGTTGCGTAACGAAACTGCAACAGTTTTGCGACAGCCCCGCTGGCTTCCCCTTGGTCAAGAATTGACAGATTGACGCACCCTGCCGTTCAGTTGCTCTATAACTTGTAGCCGCGACCCCGTGGCTGCATCGCTTCTGGGGAGGAGTATTCTACGATGACGTATCGAGTAATCGCAATGGCAGCCCTGTTGGGCAGCGCGTCCACGGTGCATGCGGGTGGCATCGACAGGTCTGGTCAGTCGATCACGGCCCTGTTTGAGAGCGGCCGCTATGCTGAATTTAGCCTTGGGTCGGTGTCCCCTGACACGTCAGGTGTTGGTGCAGGGCCTCGGTCTGCTGCCGCGCCGACGCCGGGTGCGAATTCCGGCAACATGACGGACAACTTTCTGACCTTTGGTGCCGCTTACAAGGCCGACATCAATGATCAGCTTTCCTATGCAATCATCTATGACCAGCCCTTTGGCGCTGATGTGGATTATCCAGCCGGCACTGGCTATTTTGCCCAAGGGTCTAAGGCTGAATTCAATAGCAATGCCCTAACCGGTCTGCTGCGGTACAAAATGCCGAATAATTTTAGCGTACACGGCGGTATTCGTGTCCAGACAATCGAAGCGACAGCTACTCTTCCAAATCGCCCTGCGCCGGGAGCAACTTACAATGTCGAGGGAGATCGTGACACCGGTGTCGGCTATGTCGCAGGTGTCGCCTACGAAAAGCCAGAGATCGCTATGCGCGTATCGCTGACCTATAGTTCAAAGATTAAGTACGATGTTGATACTGTCGAGCGCGTAAACGGCGCAACGGTTTCTACTCGACCAACGCATATTGAAACGCCGCAGTCGGTTAACCTCGAATTCCAAACAGGTATTGCGGCGGACACACTGGTATTTGGCGGCGTTCGTTGGGTCGATTGGTCATCGTTTGAGATTGCCCCCTTTGCTTTCGGCGGCGGTACTGGAAATCCTCCACTGCTGAGCTATGAAGATGACGTATATACCTACAGCCTAGGTGTCGGTCGCCGCCTGAACGACACATGGTCCGTCGCCGCAGTTGCTGGCTATGAAAAATCCAACGGTGGTTTCTCGAGCGACCTCGGCCCGACTGATGGCAACAAGAGCCTCGGTCTGGCAGCGACCTATACCCGCGACAGCATGAAGATCACGACGGGCATCCGTTACATCAACATCGGCGATGCGGAAACAACGCTCGGGGGCGGGCAAACAGCAGCGGTCTTCGAAGACAATGATGCCGTCGCAATCGGCGTAAAAGTCGGCTTCACGTTCTAAGCCCTACCACACCGAACCCGATGTCAGCCCGCCGCAGTAATGTGGCGGGCTTTTTCGTGAGAATGCGGTCACTGGCGTCTTGTGTCTGGCTGCGGTACTCATTGCGAAACAAGACGTTCCAAGGATGACGACCGATGCTTTACCCCTCTGCCGCTGCGTGGCGTGCTGCGCCGCATAAACATGTGCTGGTCTTTGGCATGTCGGGTCTGGGCAAGACGCATATGGCCCATTTGTTGCGGCAGTCGGGCGATTGGTTCCACTATTCCATCGATTACCGGATTGGCACCCGCTACTTGGGCGAAACCATCGCAGATAACGCCAAGGCCGAGGCGATGAAGGTGCCTTTCCTGCGCGATCTGTTGCTGAGCGATAGTATCTATATCGGGTCCAATATTACCTTTGATAACCTGTCGCCTGTCGCCACCTGGCTGGGAAAACCCGGTGATCCGGCCAAGGGCGGGTTGCCCATGACGGAATATGCGTCGCGGCAAGAGGCGTTCAAACAGGCAGAGATCGCGGCGCTGCGTGACACTGGTTACTTCGCCCGCCGCGGCGAGATGCTATATGGATACCCGCATTTCATCTGTGACACCGGCGGGTCGATCTGCGAATGGGTGGACCCCGACGACGACAATGATCCGCTGATGCAAACGCTTTCGGCGGAATGTCTGCCGGTCTGGATCAAGGGCGACGATGCCCACACCCAAGAGCTGATCCGCCGTTTTGATAAAGCGCCCAAACCGATGGCCTACCAGCCCGAATTCCTGCTGCGTGTCTGGCAGGAATATCTAAATGAAAACAACTGTCAAGAGGACGATGTTGATCCGGATGCCTTTATTCGCTGGACCTACGCCCAAGCCTTGGCTCACCGACAGCCCCGCTACGAGGCGATGTCGCGTTGGGGCGTAACGGTGACTGCGGATCAGGTGGCCCAGCTCAGGTCCGAGGATGACTTCGTCGATCTGATCGCGGGGACGTTAGGCGCGTGACCCTTGGCGCCCTTTGTGCGGGCGCTTATCTAAATGCAGCGCAGAGAATTCAAGCAATGACCCAAGACGTGGAATACTGACATGCCGATTAAACTGCCTTCAGACCTGCCTGCCTATGACGTGCTAACGCGCGAGGGTGTCATGGTGCTGGACGAGGAAATGGCGGCGCGTCAGGATATCCGTCCGCTGCGTATTGCCTTGCTCAATCTCATGCCCAAGAAAATCCAGACCGAGAACCAGTTCGCACGGCTGATCGGGGCGACACCGCTGCAAATCGAATTCAGCCTGATCCGCATGTCGGACCACCAGTCACGCAATACCGCCGCCGACCACCTTGAAAGCTTCTACCGGCCCTTCGAAGAGGTCACGGATGAAAAATTCGACGGTCTGGTCATCACCGGCGCGCCAATCGAACATCTTGATTTCGATGATGTCACCTATTGGGAAGAGCTCACCCGCGTCTTTGACTGGACGCAAACCAATGTCCATTCGACCTTTGGCGTCTGCTGGGGCGGCATGGCGATGATCAATTATTTCCACGGCATCAAGAAACACCTGCTGGAAGATAAAGCGTTCGGGTGCTTCCGGCACAGCAACCTTGAGCCGTCGTCACCCTACCTGAGGGGATTTTCGGACGATCTTGTGGTGCCCGTCAGCCGCTGGACTGAAATGCGCGCAGCAGAGGTCGACGCGGTGCCAAGCCTGACAACCTTGCTCGGCAGCAAGGAGGTCGGCCCCTGTCTCGTTGAAGATGCCGGCCACCGCGCGCTGTATATCTTTAATCATCTCGAATATGACCGCGACACCTTGAAGGACGAATATGACCGGGACGTCGCCCAAGGCACGCCGATCAACGTTCCGTGTAATTACTATCCCGACGACGATCCCACACAGGTGCCGCTGAATCGTTGGCGCAGCCACGCGCATCTGCTCTACGGCAATTGGATAAACGAGATCTACCAGACGACCCACTATGACCTGAACGACATCGGTCGTGGCTCATTTGGGACGTAGCATGCTGTTTAGTCTGACGATTATTGCGGTTGTGCTGGGGCTGGTCATCTTGGTGCAATGGCGGGCCACTACGCGCGAGGCCGCAGCCGACGCTGCCTATCCCCCGATTGGCGAGTTAATCGATATCGATGGCGTCACGGTGCATGCTAGGGTGCAAGGCGGTGGGCCGGATCTGGTACTGATCCACGGGGCCTCTGGGAACATGCGGGATTTCACCTTTGATATGGTGGACCAGCTTGCCGACCGCTACCGCGTTATCCTGTTCGACCGTCCGGGGCTCGGTTGGACCGACAACCTGCCCCAACATGCGGGCGCATGGAATGCCACCGCAGCGACGCCGCACGAACAGGCCACACTGTTGCAAAAGGCAGCGGACCGCCTTGGGGTGAGCAATCCGATCGTCTTGGGCCACAGTTATGGCGGGGCGGTTGCGCTGGCATGGGGGCTCTTGCGTCCCGATGAAACGGCGGCGCTGGTGCTCGCCTCGGGCGTGTCAGAGCCGTGGGAGGGTGATCTTGGCTGGCAGTACAAGCTGACAGGGTCTGCCTTTGGGTCAGGCATCGTGATCCCGTTGGTCACCGCCTTTCTGCCCCAAGGGTTCATCCGCGCCAGCGTCAACGCTATCTTTGCACCACAAGATACGCCCGACGGTTACAACGATCATATCGGCACAGGTCTGGCCCTTCGCCGAACCTCCATGCGTGCCAACGCACAGCAGGTAAACACCTTGCTGCCCGAGATCAAAAAGATGGTCGCACAATATGCCACGCTGACCATGCCGATAGAACTGGTCCACGGGACAGCAGACACCATCGTCCCGCTAGAGGTACACGCCGCCATTGCGACCCCGCAACTGCCCGATGCAATACTGACCACCCTGCCCGGGATCGGCCATATGCCGCAACATGTCTCTCAACCCGAGGTTGTCGCGGCCATCGACCGCGCGGCGACACGTGCGGGTTTGCGCTAGGGCGCAGAACGCTCCATAAGTTAGGGTGAACAGGATTTTTGAGGAGGCCCCCATGGACCTGCCCTTTGACGGTGCGATCAGCGCCTATTTCGAAAACGACGCCCCCGCGCCGATCAACAAAGCGATCAAGCGTGCCGATAAGGATGACATCCTCAGCAACAGCTACCCCCATTGCGAACGTCTGGGACGCAAGCAGTATGACCGCGAAATGGACCGCGTTCAGATCGAACTGGTCAAACTGCAAGCATGGGCCCGCGACACCGGCACGCGCATCGCAATGATATTCGAGGGGCGCGACGCGGCAGGCAAAGGCGGCACCATTGCGCGGTTCCGTCATAATCTGAACCAACGCGCAGCTCATGTAGTTGCCTTGCCGAAACCCACCGAAACCGAAGCCGGACAGTGGTATTTTCAGCGCTATATCAAGCACTTGCCGACGGCAGGCGATATGGTTTTTTTTGACCGTAGTTGGTACAATCGCGGCGTTGTCGAACCGGTGTTCGGGTTTTGCACCGACACCGAACGAGAGGCGTTTTTCGAACAGGTCGTGCCGCTTGAAAAGATGCTGGTGGACGACGGGCTTCATCTGTTCAAATTCTGGCTGAACGTCGGCCGCGGCGAACAGCTGCGCCGGATGCTTGCGCGCGAACACGACCCGTTGAAACAGTGGAAGCTCAGTCTGATCGATGTCAAAGGCTTGGCAAAATGGGATGAATACAGTGCCGCGATCAAAGAGACCTTGCAGCGCACCCATACAGCCCGGACACCTTGGACCGTGATCCGCTCTGACGACAAACGTCGCGCGCGGCTGGCCGCCATTCGTACCGTGCTGCATGCCTTTGACTACGCCGATAAAGACCCAAAGGCGATTGGGACCATTGACGACCAAATTTGCGGTGCCCCCGATATCTGGGATGCCTAAACGCGGCTATCACCACGGCAACCTCCGACAGGCGCTCATCGACGGCGCGCTAAAACTGATCGAAGATCGCGGCCCCACAGGGTTTACGCTGTCAGAGGCGGCAAAGCAGGCGGGCGTGACCCCCGCCGCCGTCTATCGCCACTTCGAAGGCCGCGAAGACCTGATCGCTGAAGGCGCGCTGCAAGGGTATCATATCTTTGCCGAACTGATGGAGGCGGCTTATCAATCCGGCCAACCCTCGGCGTTAAAGGCGTTCGAAGCGACAGGCCGTGCCTACCTCGCATTTGCCCGCGATTACCCCGGCCATTACATCGCAATGTTCGAAAGCGGTATCTCGGTCAACCGCACGCCCGATCTGGCCGCTGCAGCGGCGCGTGCCAGTGGGGTGCTTGAGCAGGCCGCGAGCGATCTGAGCCAGCATATCCCTTTCGAAAAACGACCGCCAGCATCCATGTTTTCGGCCCATATTTGGGCACTGAGCCATGGCGTGGTAGAACTTTTTGCGCGCAACTCTCCGGGGCGTGCGTCACCCTTTCCAGCAGATGAACTGCTGGAAAGCGGCATCGGTATCTACCTTCGAGGCCTCGGCCTGATTGGCCCGGACGACTGAACGGCTTATCCGGCCAGTATTTTGGCGGCAATCTCGAACGACTTGAGGCGCGCGGCATGGTCATGGATCTGCCCTGTCAGGATCAGCTCATCAGGTTGATATCTCTCAATCATCTGCGACAGTTGACGCTCTACGCTTTCGGGGCTGCCAACTGCCGTGATCCGCAGCGCCTGATCGACGGCCTGCCGCATCTGAATGCCAACCTCGGCATCAATATCACGGACCGGACGCGGCAGCTTGCCCGGAGTGCCGGTGCGCAGACGCACGAACGCTTGCTGCATGGATGTGCGCAGGTAAGCGCCCTCTTCATCGGTATCGGCAGCGAATACATTCGCCGCGAGCATGAAATGAGGTTTTTCACACTGGGCGGATGGTTTGAAATCGCGGCGGTAGATCGCCACCGCATCCTCCAGTGCGTCTGGCGCGAAATGCGAGGCAAAGGCATAGGGCAGACCGAAATGCGCAGCCAGTTGTGCGCCATAAAGCGACGACCCCAAGATCCACACCGGCACATGGGTGCCCTGTCCAGGATGGGCCATGACCCGTGCACCGGCAGGGGCGTCGCCCAGATAGCCGATCAGCTCGGCTACATCTTCGGGGAACCGGTCGCCCCCCTGCATCCCACGTCGCAATGCATGATACACCGCCTGATCACCGCCGGGCGCACGGCCAAGGCCCAGGTCGATCCGGTCACCATGGATCGTGGCCAATGTGCCAAATTGCTCTGCAATGGCCAAGGGCGCGTGGTTGGGGAGCATGATTCCCCCCGCGCCGACGCGGATAGTCGATGTATGGTCAGCGACATGCCCGATCAATACCGATGTCGCAGCCGATGCGATACCTGGCATGTTGTGATGCTCTGCCATCCAGTAGCGATGGTAGCCCGCAGCCTCGGCACGCTTCGCCAGATCAATTGTGTTTGCAATGGCTTGGCGGGCATCTGACCCTTCCGGCACGGGGGAAAGATCAAGAACTGAAAATTGCATGGGATGGCTCCGTTTTTACGTATCCTTTACCTAAGCACGCTGCCTTGAAAACAAAACCACCTCGCCCGCTTCATTTTGCGAAATAAACTCTCCCCGAAGGGTCGGCTGGCCCCATGCTCAAACGAAAAAGGCCGCCCCATACCGGAGCGGCCTTTTCCAAATACTGTAAAGTAAAGCTTAACGCTTGGAGAACTGGAAGCTCTTACGCGCTTTTGCACGACCGTACTTCTTACGTTCAACAACACGGCTGTCGCGTGTCAGGAAGCCTGCCGCTTTCAGCGCGCCGCGCAGCGAGGGATCATAAAGCTGCAGTGCTTTGGAAACACCGTGCTTTACCGCGCCCGCTTGACCGGACAGACCGCCACCTTTCACAGTTGCAACAACGTCAAACTGACCGTCGGTGCCTGTGATGGTGAAGGGCTGTGCCAGGATCATCTGCAGAACGGGGCGTGCAAAATATTCGTTTTGCGGCTTGCCGTTTACGATGACTTTACCGGAACCTGGTTTGATCCAGACGCGGGCAACCGCATCTTTACGCTTACCGGTTGCATAGGCACGGCCAAGCGCGTCACGAACGGGCTCGCGCGGGGTCATGTCAACTTCTGTACCCTGAACGCCACCGATGTTCTCGGTTACGGCCGCTTCGAGGCCTTCGAGTGTTTTGATTTCATCAGCCATGCTTATGCACTCCGCGTGTTTTTAGAGTTCATGGATTTCACGTCCAGAACCTCGGGGCTTTGCGCCTCGTGGGGGTGTTCGGAACCGGCGTAAACGCGCAGGTTGGTCATGATCTGGCGGCTCAGGCGGTTGCCGGGCAGCATGCGCTTGACCGCTTGGGTCACAACGCGCTCTGGGTGGGCGCCTTCGAGGATCTGAGCTTTGGTCCGCTCTTTGATCCCGCCGGGGTGACCTGTGTGCCAGTAGAAGTTTTCTTCACGCTTCTTGCCGGTCATCTGGATTTTCTCGGCATTGATGACGATGACGTTGTCACCGCAATCCATGTGAGGGGTGAAGGAAGGCTTGTGCTTGCCGCGCAGACGAGTGGCAATGATCGATGCAAGACGACCAAGGACGACGCCTTCAGCGTCGACGATGATCCATTTCTTGTCGATATCTGCCGGTGTTGCAGAAAAGGTTTTCATGGAGGGAATTCCCGTTAGTTTGGTGAAAGGGTCCGAAACCGAACCCCGCTATCTGATTGCTGGGTTATAAACACGCCCCTCGCCACGTCAAGCGTGGGTTCGGCTAATTTAGCGTTTAAAAACAACGGTCTATAAATTAGGTATTATTTTACCCCACGAAAGTTACACGCTTAACTGCTCTGGCGGGGAGTCCAGCAGGTGACGCAGCCGCATGATCGCATCTTCGAAGCTGTGCAGCGCGACGCCGGCGTTGATCGCAAGGCGCACAGCATGAGGAGCGCGGGCGTCACGGCAAACAAATTCTTCGGCTGACCGAATTTGCACGCCTTGCCCCTCTGCCGCCTGACAGAACGCCCCTGCCCTCCAGCCAACAGGCAGGCTCAGCCACAAGAAGGGTACATTGATCCGCCACGCCACATCATAGCCGCCCAGAATATTGACCGCGCTTTGCACATAGGCGTTAAAGCCCTGTCGCGTGCCTTCCGCGATCGCATCAATGTCCGGATGCACAAGCAATTTTGCGCATAGATCAATAAGCGGGGTCGCGAGGCCGAAGCAGTTGTATTCAGCCACACGGCGCAGATCGGACGTGCGCTGACGCGGGCCAATGGCAAAGCCGATGCGCAGCGCGGGTGTCAGGGTTTTAGCCAGCGATGATACATACCACCCCCGCTCGGGCGCCAACATTCGGTAGGTGGGCGCGCGGTCTACCCGCATCCGATAGCAGTCATCCTCAACGATCTGAATGTCATGCCTACGCGCCACCTCGACCAGCGCCTCGCGGCGGGCGACAGGGGTGAAGCCGGCGGTTGGGTTATGTACTTCGGGCGAGGTGCAGAAGATCTGGACGTCATGATTTCGCGCCGCTTCATCTAACGCTTCGGGGATCACGCCGTCTTTGTCCATCGCGATCGGGACAACATCAGCCCGCAGCAATTCCCCCGCCCGTCGGAAGCCAGGGTAAGATAGCGCCTCTATGGCGATGGCGGGCCGGCGTCCTTGCAGAATGGATTGAAACACCAGCGACAGCCCGTTCTGCCCCCCATGAGACAGGATCACATCCGCCTCAGTGAATGACCCCAGCGGTGTCCCGGCCAGCCATTTAACGACCGCTTCGCGTGCGGGACGGGCTCCTGTGCGACTAGGGTAATGCATCACACCCGATGCCGGATCCTGTGCAACCTCTGCCATCAATGTGCGGATCAAGGTGGCCTGCCCTGCGGAGGGCAAGTGAGGCGAGAACATATTCACCGCGTAAGTGTCGGCGGGATAATTCTTGGTACCTTGGTGCACATGGTGGGCGATGACGTCCATTTCGATTGGACTGTTGCGATCGGGTTTCTTGGGCGGCAGGGCAACAAAGGTGCCGCGCCCGACCTCTGCCTGCAACATCCCGCTGTCAGTCAGCATGGTATAGGCGCGCGCCACGGTCCCCGGCGTTATGCCCAGCTTCCATGCCAGCTCCCGGACCGGGGGCAGCTTTTCACCCGCCGTCAGGCCCCCATTCGCGATGCCGTTTCGTATCATTGTAACAACGGCTTTGTATTTAGGTCCTGGCCCATCAATGCGCTCGGGATGCCAAATTGTACCCATTACAATGTTTTCCTTTTCAAAATGTATCGTATTTTGTACCCCTTCATTACGACAGAACGCAATATTGTGTCAATACAATTCAGTAATAGGAGATTCTCATGACACAGACCCTGACCCTTTCCCACGATACGGTGGCGATCCTGAACCAGCGCAGCACGCCGTTCGCTGCTGTTCTAGCGGTCAAATTTGCGGTTTGTGTTACGAAAATGGCATCGCGTCGCCATACCCGCAAAGCGCTCGCTCAGCTTGAGCCGTGGCAGTTGGCAGACGTGGGACTTACACCGCGACAGGCTCATGATGAGTCTATTCGGGTGTTCTGGAAGGCGTAACGTCCCTGTGGCGCAGTCCAGACCTCTTCACTCGGGCCGGTATATACCGGCCCTTTTTTCGATTGTACCAGTTAAAAATTGATACAATCAGCGTGGCGGAATCGCATAGGTAAGCGAGGCCCGCGCGACTGGCTCTTCCAGCGCGTCGGAATAAACCAGCACATCGCAGATCGACAGCAGCTTACCAAGCTTGAGCAGCCGCGTTTTGGCGATCAGATCAGTATTCGCCGCAGGCTTGCGCATAAAATCGATGGAACAGTTCGTCGTCACTGCCAGCGCTTTTGGCCCGATCCGTGCAAGTGTCATCAGATAGGCACTTACGTCCGCAAGCGCAAAAATCGATGGGCCCGACACGGTTCCGCCGGGGCGCAAGTGGCGGTCGGCGGTCAGCAGGCGCGTCGTTAGATCCGTCTCTCCCACGTGATCAATCGCAAAGTCATCGGCAACCTGCTTGAACACGTCCTTCATAAAAACCGAAAGCGCATCGGCATCCATCATGATCGGCATACTTGTCCTCCCTCATATGTCGCGGTTAGGCTCTGGTAAAAGCGGGAGGGGTGCAAGATGACAATCGTTGAAATGGAATGTGACGGTGCGGTAGCACGGTTAACGATGAACGCGCCGGCACGGCTGAATGCGCTGTCAGACGAAATGCTGGCCGCGTTGCAATCGCGCCTGGACGAGATCGCGCATCGCCCCGATATAAGGGTTGTCATCCTCGCCGGCGCGGGCAAGGCATTTTGCGCCGGTCATGACCTCAAGCAGATGACGGCATTGCGCACGACGCGCGATAACGGGGCCGCGGGGTTCAAGGATCTGTTCGACCGATGCGCCCGCCTCATGGCGCGCATCCAGTCCCTGCCCCAACCCGTGATCGCTCAGGTCCACGGTATCGCAACCGCCGCAGGATGCCAGCTGGTGGCGACCTGTGATATGGCCGTCGCGGCCGACGACACGCGTTTTGGCGTCAACGGGGTGAACATCGGCCTTTTCTGTTCGACCCCGATGGTCGCGCTAAGCCGCAATATCCCGCGCAAGCAAGCGTTCGAAATGCTGACAACGGGCGCGTTTGTCGACGCCACCCGTGCCCGCGAGCTTGGGTTGATCAACCGCGTCGTCGCGCCGGACCAGCTCAGGGTTGAAACGACGGCTCTTGCTCGGCAGATCGCGGACAAATTGGGCACGGCCGTGAGGATCGGGAAACAGGCCTTCTATGCGCAGCTCGCCCTGCCGGTTGCGCAGGCCCACGTCTATACCGGCGACGTTATGGTAGAGAACATGCTTAATCCTGATACAGCCGAAGGTATCGCTGCATTTCTGGAGAAACGCGCGCCGGAGTGGGATCAGTAGGCCAGAAACAGACTGTTTCCAAAGCCTCGCAGAATGCTCACATTTTCGTGCTTTCAATTCAGGCGCTTTTGTGGCACAAATAAGACAAGGCCGATGCCTTGATGATTTTGGGTCGCCGATGGCGGAAGGTCCCTCCAGGTCAGCCTCTCACTGACCGACCGTTCCCGCAGCGGCGACCCCAAAAATCCCCCTTCACATTCAGTCGATATGTTTGACGGCCCAAAGGGCAGTTGGCACGCGTTTCGCTACAGGCACCGCTGCCTATTGCACCGCGCCAGCCCCTGCCCTACATCGCAGGCATGACACATACACTCCATATCATCGGCGGCGGCATGGCCGGGTCAGAGGCCGCTTGGCAGGCTGCAAACGCAGGCATTCAGGTTGTGCTGCATGAAATGCGGCCAAACGTAGGCACATTTGCGCATCAAACGGGACTATTGGGAGAGATGGTTTGCTCCAACTCCTTCCGTTCCGATGACGATGAACAGAACGCTGTGGGCCTGCTTCATTGGGAAATGCGGGCTGCGAACGGGTTGATCATGGCCACAGCGGAAAAGCACCGCCTGCCTGCGGGTGGCGCCTTGGCGGTGGACCGCGATCCTTTTGCGCAATCGGTGACAGATGCGCTGATGGCGCACCCCAATATTTCTGTCGAATATGGAGAGATCACCGACCTGCCCCGCGACGGCCACTGGATTATTGCGACCGGCCCGCTGACCTCGGGTGATCTGGCGCAATCTATTGCAGCCCAAACCGGTGCCGAGGCGCTGGCCTTTTTCGACGCCATCGCGCCGATTATCTATCACGACAGCATCGACATGAGCAAAGCGTGGATGCAGTCGCGCTATGACAAGGGCGAAACCGAGGAGGAGCGCACTGCTTACCTCAATTGCCCGATGACCAAGGACCAATACGAGGCGTTCATCGACGCGCTCTTGGCCGCCGATAAAACCGAATTCAAAGAAGGCGAAACCGCCGGCTACTTTGACGGCTGTCTTCCGATCGAAGTGATGGCAGAACGGGGTCGCGAAACCCTGCGATTTGGTCCGATGAAGCCCGTAGGCCTGACCAACCCCCATGATCCCGACACCAAAGCCTATGCCGTGGTGCAGTTACGCCGCGATAACAAGCTGGGAACATTGTATAATATCGTCGGCTTTCAAACCAAGATGAAATACGGGGCCCAGACAGAGGTGCTGCGGATGATTCCGGGGCTGGAAAATGCTTCCTTCGCCCGCCTTGGGGGCATTCACCGGAATACTTTCCTCAATTCGCCCACCTTCCTGGATGATCAGATGCGGCTGCGCAGCCAGCCGAATGTGCGCTTTGCGGGCCAGATCACCGGCGTCGAAGGGTATGTTGAAAGTGCCGCAATGGGATTGCTTGCGGGGCGTCTTGCGGTGGCTGAAATTAACGGCGAGGCAGCAACCCCGCCGCCTCCGACGACGGCAACTGGCGCATTGATCACCCACATCACCGGGGGTGCGGATGCAAAAACCTTCCAGCCGATGAACGTCAACTTCGGACTGTTCCCACCGGTCGAGGGGCTGAAAGCGGGACGCCGCGGGCGCAAGGATCGCTATAAGGCGTATACTGATCGTGCCAAAGTCGACTGGCAAGACTGGCTGGACAGCAGCGCCCCCACCGCATGAGCTTTTGCACCCGGTTCGCGCCATCTCCTACCGGGCCGCTGCATCTGGGGCACGCCTATTCTGCGCTGGTAGCGCACGACATGGCGCGCGCACAGGGGGGCAGTTTTCTGCTCCGGTTCGAGGACACGGATCTGGAGCGGTCAAAGCCGGAGTATGTGCGCCAAGCGCTGGATGATCTGGCGTGGCTTGGCATCACGTGGGATGCGCCTCCCTTGATGCAGTCGGCGCATCTTGGTATTTATAATCAAAGCGTTGAAGGGCTTACTTCACGTGGCCTGACATACCCATGCAGGTGCAGCCGCAAGGATATCGCCGCCGCATTAGCAGCCCCGCAAGAAGGCGCGCCACATGCGGTTTACCCCCAAACATGCAAAACGCGCAGCATGGTTGAACGTGGTGCCGGCGATGCCGTCCGCCTTCATATGGACCGTGCACTGAATCAAGCTTCGGCTGGGCTGGGTTTCATCGAAGACGGGCCTTTGCACTGTGGCGTACATCCCATTGATCCGGCTGCACTTCTGGATGAAATCGGCGACATCGTAATTGGCCGCAAGGATATCCAGACTGCAGCGTATTTCCTCGCCTCGGCCATCGATGACATGCGCCAGAATATCACCCACGTGGTCCGCGGTGTTGATCTTTTTGAATTCACGCAGGTTCAGATTTTGCTGTTGGATTTGCTGGGTCACACGCCGCCGCGCTATCACCACCACGATCTTATTCGTGATGATGATGGCAAGAGACTGGCAAAACGTGACGATGCGCGCGCGATCTCTGTCTATCGGAAAGACGGCGCGTCTCCGGATGATATTCGTTTGATGATAGGTCTTTAGAGGCTATTTATCATCCATCACATCAAGCGTGATACGTTCAACGCCATCTTCGACAACCGTATAAAAGCAGGTCCGCCGCCCTGTGTGGCACGCCGCGCCGGTCTGATTTACCTTGACCAGCAAACAGTCGCGGTCGCAATCGATGCGCAGTTCAACCAGCTCTTGCACATGGCCGCTGGTATCACCCTTGATCCAGAACGATTGCCGTGACCTGCTCCAGTATGTGACGCGTCCGGTATCCAGCGTCTGGCTTACGGCCTGTGCATTCATCCATGCCATCATCAATACCTCGCCCGAAACCGCATCCTGCGCGATTGCGGGGATCAGCCCTGCTTCGTTGTATTTCAAAGTGCTGGTGTCAAAGTCCATGGCCAAGCCTTCAGTTTATTTTTGCATCATCCACGTGAAAGCTTATGTAGGGATTAACTGCGGAAAGGAACAGCCATGAGTGACGACACAGACCTGATCAAGCTCTATTCAGCGCGGATATTGGGGCTTGCGGCTGATATTCCGCATGTGGGCCGTTTGGACGAACCAGACGCCAGTGTGACACGCCGTTCGCCCCTTTGCGGATCAACAGTGACCGTCGACGTGGTGGTCAAAGACGGAGAGTTGATCCAAATGGGACAAGACGTCAAAGCCTGCGCGCTTGGCCAAGCCTCTGCCGCTGTGACTGGGGCTGCCGCTGTTGGTGCTTCCCTTGGGCAAATTCAAACGGCGCGGGATCAGCTCAAGGCGATGTTAAAAGGCAAAGGCCCTGTGCCAGACGCGCCCTTTGACGGGTTCGAGGTACTGACCCCCGCTGTCGCTTATAAAAACCGTCACGCGTCGATCCTGCTTACGATTGAAGCGTTAGCCGAAGCGATGGAACAGACCCAAACGGTCGCGCAGAACGGATAAGCTGTATTGCAGGGGCACCAGCCGCTCAGTTGCTGCACCCTTATCGTTCATTTGCCGCTATATAACTGCCGAAAAAAAAACGCCGCACATCCCGATAGGATGGCGGCGCAAGGTTGCGATGACCGTGAAGGCTCGTTTTGATCCGCGTCAGAGGGGACAACTCTGGCACTGGGACGAAGATATTGCGGACTTCGCCAACGCATAAAGTTTGGGACAGATGCGCGGGCTAGATCAAAACGACACGGGGTACGCAGGCAGAAGTCAAACGAAGGCGGGAAGGTGCAGGCCGACCACGAGAATAACAACCAAGGCAGCCGCCCCTGCGGCGTCTTGCAACAGCGTGTCTTTCGACCGTTTAGCAATGGCTTTGACTGTAAGGATCGTGGTCATGTGCGTTCTCCCGTTTCCGTTGCCTATTTGTTCTCATTTTCACGCTCCCGTGTAAAGAACTTTATGAGAAGAAAGGAGAACAAAATGGGATCTACCCGTTAACCCACTGATATTAAACGTATCGCTTCATCCTGCCGCATCAGCCACAAAAGCAGACGTGCTGACGTACCGCGGGGGGTCGTCAAATCAGGGTCCACCGCCAGCAACGCCCGCGCATCTGATTGGGCCACCTGCATAAGACCGGCCTGCTTTTCTAGGTCTGCAACCCTGAACCGTGGCACGCCCGATTGCGCCGTCCCGATCAGATCGCCGGTGCCGCGCATCTTCAGATCGGTTTCCGCGATTACAAAACCGTCCTCGCTTTCGCGCAGAACCTCGAGCCGCTGACGGCCGGTTTCGCTGAGCGGGGCCTGATACATCAGCAAACAGGTAGAGGCCGCCTGCCCGCGCCCCACACGGCCGCGCAACTGGTGTAGCTGTGCCAGACCAAAGCTTTCGGCGCGTTCAATCACGATGATGCTTGCGTTTGGCACGTCGACGCCAACCTCGATCACGGTCGTAGCAACCAGCAGCTTAGTCTCCCCCTTCTGAAAGGCGCGCATGGCGGCATCTTTGTCCGCAGGGGGCATTTGCCCGTGGACCAATCCAACAACGCCCTCGCCCAAGGCAGCGCGCAGGTGTTTGAACCGCGCCTCTGCAGCGATGAGATCGCTGACCTCGCTTTCCTCGACCAGCGGGCACACCCAATAGCATTGCCGTCCCTCGTTGATTGCGGCGCGCAAACGCGTAACGACCTCCTCCATCCGGTCGGTCGCGATCAGAGCTGTGCGAATGGGTTTCCGACCGGGGGGCTTTTCGTCCAGCACAGAAACGTCCATGTCGCCATATTGCGCCAAAGCCAGCGACCGTGGGATTGGCGTGGCGGTCATGACCAAGACATCAACCGCCTGCCCCTTTCGTCCAAGCTCAAGCCGCTGGCGTACGCCAAAGCGGTGCTGTTCATCGACCACCGCAAGGCGCAAATCGCCAAAGGCGACATCCGCCTGAAACACCGCATGGGTGCCGACCAGGATCTGGATCGCGCCACCTTCCAACGCTGCAAGCTTCGCCCGTCGTTCAGCCCCTTTGTCGCGTCCGGTCAAAAGTTCAAGCACCACACCGGCTTGCTCCGCCAACGGGCGAAGCCCTTCAAGGTGTTGACGCGCAAGGATTTCTGTCGGGGCCATCAAAACACCTTGCCCGCCGGCCTCGACCGCGCACAAAAGCGCCATAAAGGCGACCAACGTCTTGCCCGCTCCCACGTCCCCCTGAAGTAAGCGGTTCATCCGCGTGCCATACGCCATGTCATTTGTAATCTCGCCAATGGCGCGGGTCTGCGCAGCGGTCGGCGCATAGGGCAACGCCTTGAGCACGCGCTGCTGAAGCGTGCCGTTGCCAACCGTTTCGCGCCCGGCCTTACGCCGGTCTTTGGCCCGCGCGAGGGCGAGCGTCAGTTGATGGGCCAGCAATTCATCATAGGCCAACCGCGCCCGTGCCGGCGCGGCAGAAGACAGATCGGCCATGTCGCGCGGCGCATGGGCCTGCTGCAAGGCGTCGGCGAAATCGGGCCAGTCTTCTTGTTTTTTCTGATTGGGATCAATCCATTCGCCAACCTCTGGCGCACGCGACAGCGCGGCACGGGTGGCTTTGTACATCAGCTTTTGCGTAATCCCGCTGGTCAGCGGATACACCGGTTCAAACGTTGGAATATCGTCCGCCTCTGCTTCGGGAACGACGAAATCGGGGTGGACCATCTGGGGGTTGCCATCAAAGAGCTCGACCCGTCCCGACACGATACGGCGCGACCCTTCGGGCATCTGCCGCTTCCAGTAATCCCCACGGGCATGGAAAAAAACCAGCTGAAAGGCGGTGGCACTGTCCTCGACATGAATACGGTAGGCACCGCCTTTATTCGCCGGCGCGCGATGCGCCCCAACGGTAACAGCGACCGTCACCGTCGTGGGCAAGATCGCGTCATGAACTGAACCTTGGAGCCGCCGGTCGATGCCGGAATAGGGCAACGTAAACAATAGGTCTCGCGGTGCCATCACGCCAAGTTGGGCGAAGTTCTGCGCGGTTTTCGGCCCGACCCCTTCAAGCGTTTCCAGCTTGGAAAACAAAGGGAACAGCGCTTCGGGGCGGCCCGTCATGCGTCTGCGATCAGCGCAAGCCAGCCGTCCTCATCCATCGTCTGAATGCCTAGATCAGCGGCCTTTTTCGCTTTGGACCCGGCCCCTGGGCCCGCCACCAGAATATCCGTTTTAGCGCTGACAGAACCCGAGACCTTGGCCCCGAGCCGTTCCGCCCGCGCCTTGGCCTCTGCGCGGGTCATCTTTTCCAGCGTGCCGGTAAAGACGACGGTTTTGCCTGCCACAGGCGACCCGTCAGTATCTGGGCGCGCCACATCCTGCACCGAAAGTTGGGCGACCAGACGGTCGATCGATGCGCGCTCGGCCTCTTGGGCGAAAGTGTTGACCAAAGATTGCGCCATCACTTTGCCGACCCCATCGATTCCGATCAGATCGTTCCAAGCGGGCCCGTCACCTGTTTTGGCCTGCTCCATCGCGCGCTCGAACGCTGTCCAGCTGCCGTAATGTTGTGCGATGAGATTAGAGGCCGCTTCCCCCACGTGTCGGATACCAAGCGCAAAGATCACGCGGGACAGCGGAATTTTCCGCTTATCGTCAATGGCTTGGAACAGCTTGTCCGCAGATTTTTCACCCCAGCCGTCGCGGTTTTTCAACTGCTGCATGCCGCTTCCAAAGCGGGACTTCAGCGTGAAAATATCCGCGGGCTCTGCGACCCAGCCGTCGGTATGGAACTGTTCGACCTGTTTCGCGCCCAAGCCGTCAATGTCAAAGGCCCCCCGCGAGACGAAATGTTTCAGCTTTTCAACCGCTTGCGCCGGGCAAATCAGGCCGCCCGTACAACGCCGGACGGCGTCGCCTTCTTCGCGTATGGCGTCACTGCCGCATTCGGGGCAACGTGTGGGGTATACGAAAGGGTCGGCGTCCTCGGGTCGTTTGGATAGGTCCACATCCGCGATCTTGGGGATCACATCGCCCGCGCGGTACACCTGCACCCAATCGCCGACGCGCACATCTTTACCTTCGCGTATCGTGGCCCCTTTGCTGTCCAGCCCTTTAATGTAATCTTCGTTGTGAAGGGTGGCGTTCGACACGACGACGCCGCCCACGGTTACAGGTTGTAGTCTGGCCACGGGTGACAACGCACCGGTGCGCCCGACCTGAATGGTGATATCCTCGAGCCGGGTCCAAGCAAGTTCGGCCGGGAATTTATGCGCAATCGCCCAACGGGGGGTTGTTGATCGAAAGCCAAGCCGATCTTGCAAAGCAAGGTCATTCACTTTGTAGACCACGCCATCGATATCATAGCCAAGCGTCGCACGTTGCTCTTCGATCTTGCGGTAGTGTGCGATCATTGCTTGCGGACCGTCGCACAGACTGGTCAGGGGGTTTGTGTCAAATCCGAAGCCTTTCAGTCGCGCGATCGCTTGATACTGCGTTTCGGCCAGTGGTTCAGACAATGCGCCCCACGCATAGGCAAAAAAAGCCAAGGGCCGCGCGCGGGTCATTTCAGCATCCAGCTGACGTAATGACCCAGCAGCAGCGTTGCGGGGGTTGGCGAATACCTTACCGCCATTTGCAGTCTGGCGGGCGTTCAACGCGTTAAAGTCATCGTGTCGCATATAGACTTCGCCGCGCACCTCAAGCAGGTCCGGTGCGCCCTCGATCCGTGTCGGGATTGTTCCGATGGTGCGCGCATTCGCAGTGACATTCTCCCCCACAGCCCCGTCGCCGCGCGTGGCGGCCTGAACCAGATCGCCCTTCTCATAGCGCAACGACAGCGAAAGCCCGTCGATCTTTGGCTCAGCCGTAAACGCCAATGGTGCCCCCGGGGGTAGCCCCAAGTACTTTCGAATGCGTGCGCTAAAATCGACAACGTCATCGTCTTCGAACGCATTCCCCAAGGACAGCATCGGCACATCATGCCGTAGTTTGCTGAACCCTTCCGCTGGCGCAGCACCAACCTTGTCGCTCGGGCTGTCGGCGCGTTTAAGGGTTGGAAAACGGTCCTCGATCTCCGTATTCCGTAGCTTCAGGCGATCGTATTCCGCATCCGACAGGTCTGGCGCATCCTGCGTGTGATACGCCTTATTCGCACGGCTTAGCAGGTCAGCCAGCCGCGCCAATTCGGCCTTTGCATCCTCCTGAGAAAGATCCTGAAGTGCGGTTTTATCAGTCACGGTTTTCCCCAGCCTACTGTTTCGACTGAGGGCTAGATACGCAGGGAGCCACCCGACGTCTACATTATTTCCCTAACTTGAGTGACTAGCCGCCAACCGCCAATCTCTCCGGTTCGGGGAAGCCCATGCTGATCGGATCGCGCAGCACATAGCCACGGCCCCAGACCGTCTCGATATAGTTTTCTCCTCCGGTCGCAATGTTCAGCTTTTTACGCAATTTGCAGATAAAAACATCGATGATTTTCAACTCCGGCTCGTCCATTCCCCCGTAAAGATGGTTCAAAAACATTTCTTTCGTCAATGTGGACCCTTTGCGCAGACTCAAAAGCTCGAACATCTGATATTCCTTGCCCGTAAGATGGACCGGTTTGCCCGCCACGGTCACCGACTTGGCGTCAAGGTTAACTGACACCCGTCCGACATTAATGACGGACTGCGAATGGCCCTTGGACCTACGGATGATCGCGTGAATACGGGCGACAAGCTCTTCCCGGTGGAACGGTTTGGTCAGATAATCATCCGCGCCAAATCCAAACCCTTTGATCTTGTTTTCTGTATCATCAGAGCCCGAGAGGATCAAAATGGGCGTCTCAATCTTGCTCAGGCGTAATTGCCGCAAGACGTCGTGCCCATTCATATCGGGCAGATCCAGATCAAGCAGGATAAGGTCGTAGTCATACAGTTTCGCCAGATCGATCCCTTCCTCCCCAAGGTCGGTGGTATAGGTGTTGAGATTGGCATGGGTCAGCATCAGCTCGATGCTCTTGGACGTGGTTGGGTCATCTTCAACCAGCAGTATTCGCATTTTCTCACTCCGCTTAAATGAATTGGGTGTAATATGCACCGTGACCAAAAAGGTTTAACCACTCGTTAATAGTGCTTAAATAGTTAAGCTAGCAACTTAAAGTTGTCTATACTTTTGTAGCGCTGTGGCGCGCAACGCCGTTTCCCCATGATCAGAAACAGCACGTACCCATTCCACAAATTCATCGCGTCCCACCCCGTATCGTTCTTCTGCGTCAGCTTCGGTGATCAACCCATATAGAACGCCGCGCACCACGGCGGCTTTGCGCGATGCCACCCAGCGGCGTGTGTTACAGTCGGGCAGATCAGCGAGGCTAAAACTGGACCCGTCGGGCAATGTCACAGCTCTGGGACGTCCCACTTTTTTCAGATACACAATCATTCCCTTTCTACCCCTTACCAACGCCGGCCACGCGACCGGTCATATCGCGTGCAAGCTAGGTCGCGGCGCGTTAACGACTGGTGAAGTCACCCCTTGAGAGTATCGTCAATTTTCCTATATTAAGCCTCAAACCTCCCGGAGTATGACCATGCCGCTTGACCGCACCCCGCCGCTCAATTCGTTGGGCTTTGCAAAAGCCCCTGCCGACACCCGCGTCGTTGTGGCGATGTCTGGTGGCGTCGATAGTTCTGTCGTGGCCGCGATGCTGGCCGAGGAAGGCTATGATGTCGTCGGGGTTACGCTACAGCTTTACGACCACGGTGCCGCGCTGGCGCGCAAAGGGGCGTGTTGTGCCGGGATCGATATCCATGACGCGCGCCGCGTCGCGGAATCCATGGGTTTTCCACATTACGTGCTCGACTATGAAAACGTGTTCAAGGATGCGGTGATCGACGAATTTGCTGACAGCTATCTGGGGGGTGCCACGCCGGTGCCCTGCATCCGCTGTAACGAACGGGTCAAATTCAAGGACCTGCTGGAAACAGCCAAGGATCTGGACGCCGATTGCATGGCCACTGGTCACTACATCCAACGCAAGATGGGGGCAGACGGGGCCGAACTGCATTGTGCGGCAGATGCCAACCGCGATCAAAGCTATTTTTTGTTCTCCACCACGCCCGAACAGCTCGATTATCTGCGCTTTCCCCTAGGGCACCTGCCCTCCAAGAATGACACACGGGCGCTTGCCGCAAAATACGGCCTTAGCGTTGCGGACAAACCGGACAGCCAGGATATCTGCTTTGTCCCAAATGGCGATTATGCGTCAGTGATCCGCAAGCTGCGCCCCGAAGCGGCCAATCCCGGTGATATTGTCGATACTGATGGCACTGTACTTGCCCGGCATGACGGGGTGATTAATTATACCATCGGGCAACGTCGCGGGCTTGGTATCGGCGGGTTGGCCGACCCGCTTTACGTGGTTAAGCTTGACGCGGATAAGGGGCAGGTCATCGTGGGGCCAAAATCGATGCTGGCCACCCGCACCGTCCCTGTAAGAGAGATCAACTGGTTGGGTGAAACCCCGTTAATGTCCCAGTCCGAATGGCCCATTGCCGTGCGTGTCCGCTCAACGCGCCCGCCCATTGATGCAATTCTGCGCCCCATCTCTGATACCGAAGCCACGGTAGAGCTGCTCACCCCCGAGGAAGGCATTTCCCCCGGTCAGGCCTGTGTGTTCTACGACCCCGAAAGCACCCGTATTTTCGGCGGCGGCTGGATCCACAAGGGCTGAACCCCTTCCAAATGGCTTAAAATCCCGGGGAGTTTGAGGGGCGGAGCCCCTCATTTGTGTCGTGAGTTTGAGGGGCTGCGCCCCTCATTTTGCTCACAAGTCAGTCTTCAGGCTTACAACCGCGACAGAACCGCTCGCGCTGCGCGTAGGCCAGGTGCGTCGCCGCCCTTGCCTAGACGCTCCATCGTTAGCGCCATAGCGTCTTTTTGTTCTTCGGGATGGGCAAAGACATGCTCCAAACCGCCGGCGATCTTTTGGGGCGTGCAATCGGGGCCTAGAAATTCCGGCACCACCCGCGTGTCAGAGACGAGGTTCACCAGCGTTACTGTATCAATCAGCGCCATCGCCTTGATCAGACGGAAGCTGAGCCAGTTCATCCGATAGGCGATCACCATAGGCAAAGACGCCGCCGCCAGTTCCAGCGAGACAGTCCCAGAGGCCGCTAAAGCGACATCGGCCGCAGCAAAGGCTGCGCGTTTCATCGCGGCACTGCCTGCACGCGTCCCGACGCGCGGGTCAAGGACGATGGGGCGCACGGCCCAGTCTTTGGTCTGTGCGATCACCGCTTCGGCGACAGGACCTGCCGCAGGAATGACGACCCGTGCGTCGGGATGCGTGTGGGCAAAGCCCGCGACGGCGTCGCCAAAGACGCCCGACAGCCGCGCCACCTCTGACCGGCGCGAGCCTGGCAGCACCAAAAGCAGGGGGGCGTCACCAATCTCATGGGCCTGCCGGAATGCAGCGGCTTCACGGTGCGATGCGATTTTTTCTCCGACCACCGGATGACCGACGAAATCACAGGCCATGCCTTCGGCCTCCATCAACGGGGGCTCGAAGGGGAAAAGCGCGAGCACGTGGTCGATATATTGCGCCATCTTTTTGGCCCGACCGGGGCGCCATGCCCAGACCGTCGGAGCTACGTAATGCACGGTACGGATCGTCGACACGGCCTTAACCCGCTTGGCCACGCGGAGCGAGAAATCGGGGCTGTCGATGGTGATCATCACATCGGGCTTGGCGTCCACGACGGCCTGCGCCGTCTCGTTGATCCGTGCCATCAGTGATCTGTACTTGGGCAAAACCTCGGCGATCCCCATGACCGACAGTTCCGACATGTCGAAACGGCTGGTCAGCCCCTCGGCCGCCATATCCGTCCCACCGATCCCTTCGAATGTGATGTCAGGGCGCAGCGACTTTAGTCCCGCCATCAACGCGCCCCCCAGACGGTCGCCCGACGGTTCACCCGCGACGATAAACACCTTCATCCTGCGGTCCTAGCCCATAGTACGAGGTTCACTTCATCTGCCAGCCTCACGCAAACCTCGGGTTCAAGCACGATCAGGGCACCGGCTTCGATCACCACCCCTGACAGCCCTGCCTCATGGGCGCGGCGCAGCGTGTCCGGGCCAATGGTTGGCATATCAACCAGATGGCTCTGGCCCGGTTTCGGTCCTTTGAACAGGATTGCATCAACGCCACGCGCGCGTGTGGGCAACGTAGACAGCAGGTGATCGGTCCCGCCGATCGTCTCTATGCCCATGACCTGCCCTTGGCCGACAACGCAACATTGGCCGACATCCATCGGGGCGAGACAACGTACCAACGCGGCACCGCGGGCGGCGTCGTCATTCATCTGCGCATCCGGCTGACGCTGGCTGAATACGCCTTCGCCTGCCATCAGGTCAGGCACTAGTTCATGTGCGGCTACAACGTCAAAGCCCGCTGTCTCGAAGATATCAACCAAGGCGCGCAAGGCACCGTCATCACCAGCGGCAAGCGCCTTTTGGAACGCCGGCACCAAAGGCAGCGTTGCGGCATCAAGCTTTGAAGGATCGAACGACGGGCGTGTAACCGCGCCACAGAAACAAACCCGCGTGATGCCGCGCGTGCGAAGCGTAACCAAAAGGCTGCCAAGCGTCTCAAGCCGAAACCCAAGATCGGGCACCAGCCCCACTGGTGCAGTCCCCTCGTAGGCGCAAACCAAAGGCGCGTCGGACAGAGATGACACCACCCGTTGAGGCAGTCCGCCGCCCCCTGCGATCAGCGCCAGCATCAACCCGGCGTCAGAAAATGGCGACCTGTGTCGGCGAGAACGAAGTCGACGATCTCGCGCACGTAATCGCTGCCGGTTTCCTCGCCCAAGCGGCGTGCGCGGTCGTGGAAAGTGCCCTCGCCCTGCGCCAGCATCTGAAACGCCGCCCGCAACGCTGTGATATCCGCGCGGGTGACACCGCGCCGTTTGAGCCCGACAAGGTTCAACCCGTCCAGCACGCCACGCGGCGCTTGCACCAGCCCGTAGGGGATCACGTCATTGGTCACCATCGTCACGGCACCGATAATAGCGCCACGCCCGATGCGCACGAACTGGTGGATACCCGCAAGCCCGCCGATCAGTACGTCGTCTTCAATGATGCAATGCCCTGCCACGGCGGCATTGTTCACCACGATCACCCGATCGCCAAGGATCGCGTCGTGTGCAATGTGACAGCCTGCCATGAACAGCCCGTCGTCGCCGATCTTGGTCAGGCCACCCCCACCTTCGGTCCCGCCGTTCATGGTGACATGTTCACGAATCCGGTTGCGTTTCCCGATCACCAGCCGGCTGGTTTCCCCCTTGAACTTAAGGTCTTGAGGGATTTCGCCGATCACCGCGAACGAAAAGATCACCGTGCCTTCACCAACTTCCGTGTCGCCGGTGACGATAGCGTGGGATTTCACCTCCACGTCGTCCTGCAGCACGACCTGGGACCCGATCACGCAGAACGGACCAACCTTGGCAGAGGCCGCAATCTGCGCGCCCTCTTCGATCACCGCACTTGGGTGGACATTGCCCATCAGGACAGGTCCATCATCGCTGTAAATTCAACTTCAGCGGCCATCTCACCCTCGACCGACGCGACGCCGCCGAACTTCCAGACCTTGCCGCCCGGCTTGCCGCGCAGGGTGGTCAGCTCCATCCGGACGACGTCCCCGGGAATGACCTTGCGGCGGAATTTGCACTTGTCGATGGCCATGAAATAAACCTTCATGTCCTTGTCCGCCATTTCGAGCGTGACGCCAACCATCACAGCCGCAGTCTGCGCCATGGCTTCGACGATGGTGACGCCAGGCATGATTGGCATACCGGGAAAATGCCCCTGAAAATGCGGTTCGTTCATCGTGACGTTCTTGATCCCGACGGCGCTTTGCGTGCCTTGGATATCGACCACTTTATCGACCAGCAAAAAGGGATAGCGGTGCGGAATGATCCGTTGGATCATCTGGATATCGGCAGTTGGCAGGGTGTCGGTCATTGCATGTCCTGTCTGTTAAAAGCTGTATTGTGGCTACCAATTCTGGCCGCCATGGGCAAGCGGGGGGATCAGTTCTTGCCGCTGCCGACCGACGCATCCAGCCGTTCGATGGCCTCGTCGGTGATGTCGATGGCGTTGGCGCTGACAAAGACTGACCGACGCTCAAGGATTACAGCGGCCCCTGCTTCGCGCATCATTTGTTCCAACACCGGTCCTGCCGCGGCCAGAAACACGTGGCGCTCTTTTTCGACCAGCTCATTCAGTGCACGCCCCTTGGCTGCCTGAGACGCTCGGGTTTTCTGAACTTTTTCATCAAATGCATCTGCAAGTCCGCTGAAGGCATCGGGACTAAGCTTGCTCCGCTGGTCCGTTAGCTTGCGTTCTTCGGCCTTCAAATCCGCCTCTATAAGGCGGTTCTCGGCAGAGATTTCAGCGCTTTGGGTTTCGACGTCGTCCGCGACGCGCAAACCAAAGGCGCTTTCGGTAAAGACGCGGTCGGAATCGATGGTCAGGATCGGGCTTTGCACCAAGCGGCGTTCAGCCTGTTGCTGTGCAAAAACCGGCACCGCCCCAAGGGGCAGCACCGGCAGAAGGCAGATCAAGAGTGCCCGCAGCTTCATATTGACCTCAGAAGTCAGTCCGCAGGGTCACTTCGAACTTCTGTTCTTCGTCGTAGTCTTCTTTTTTCAACGCTTTAGACATGTTGAATTGCAAAGGACCGACCGGTGTATCCCAAAAGAGCGAGACCCCGATCACATGGCGGAACGACCCCGATTCACCAACGATAATTCCGTTCCGCCCTTCAAAGCTGGTTGCTACATCATCCAGGTTCCAGACATTACCGACGTCATAGAAAACGCCGCCGCTGATCCCGTATTCCTCGGGCAGCCCCAGCGGGAATTCCGCCTCTAAGCTACCGACGACAAACAGGTTACCGCCAATCGAGTCGTCCGACCCGTTGCTTTGATCGCGCGGGCCAATGCCGCCTGTTTCAAAACCACGCATGATCGAAGGACCGATCACAAAACGGTCTGACACGCGGTTGTTGCCTTCGCTCCATGCCAGTGCGCCACCTTGCAGCGTGGCGCGCAATGTCACCTCTTCGTTGAAGATGCGTTTTTCACCGATGGCCTTGGCTGTGGTTTTTACAAACTTGGTGTCACCACCGATGCCTGCAAAATCCTGACCGAACTGCAGCAAAACGCCCGAGGTCGGGTCCAAACCGGCGCGACGGGTATCATAGTTGTAGTTATAGCCGACCGAAGACGTCACCTGACGGCCCGCCGCAATGTCATTTGCAACAACAAAACCCGTAGTGGTGTCGTCACGCGCGGACATCTCGAGATCGTCGTAGGTATAGTTGAGCCCCAAGCGCCCGTTTTCACTGACGGGGAAAGACAGCGTTGGCTGCACAACGATACGCTCTGTGTCGAATGAGTTATAGGACGAGCTGGTTTCGGCATAATCGAGGTTCAGCCCGAATGCGACGTCGCGACCCAGCAGGCTGGGTTCTACAAAGCTGAACCCATAGCGCTGCGCGGCTTCGGCGGTGCTTACGGTGAGCTTCAGTTTTTGGCCGCGCCCAAGGAAGTTATCCTCCGCAAAGCTAACCGCGATACCGATCCCGTCGCTGGACGAGAATGAACCACCGAAATTCAGCGAGCCTGTAGGCTGTTCAACGACATTCACGTCGACCACGACCTGTTCGGGGGAAGACCCCTCGCGGGCGTTGACTTCGGCACCTTCGAAATAGCCAAGGGCACGGATACGCTCCGCGCTTTCACGGATCTCGCGTGGGTTGAACGGGTCGCCCTCAACGCTGTCAAACTGTCGGCGAATAACACGGTCAAGCGTGGTGGTGTTGCCTTCGATATCGATCCGTTCAACAAAAACGCGCGGACCCCGTGAAATGCGGTATTCCACATTCAACGTGAGATCGCGATCGTTGCGGGTGATCACAGGTTCGACACGAAGAAAGTCGACGCCATCACGAATGGCTTTGCGTTCCATCCGCGCGATGTCGGTTTCCACCAGCGACGGAGAATAAACGGCACCCGACTTGGTTTTGACCACACCACGGTAATCATCCGCATTCACGCCATTGATTGTCGAGGTAACGGTGAGTTCGCCAAATTTGAACTGCTGCCCCTCTTGGACATTGAACTGTACGAAATACCCGTCACGCTCTTGGGTAAGCTGCGCGTTCGCCGCGGCAATACGCATATCGACATAGCCGCGTGACAAATAGAAATCACGTAGCATCTGCTGGTCAGCTTCGATGCGTTCGGGAACAAATGTATCACGTTTGATCAGACGACGGAAAAGGCCGGCCTGCTTGGTCCCCAGAACACGGCGCAGACGCCGGTCGGAATACTCGCGGTTGCCAACAAAGCTAAGACGCTCGATCTCGACGTTGTCACCTTCGAAGACTTCGAAAACCAGATCGACGCGGTTCTGGTCGCGCTTGATGACCTTGGGCTGAACACGGGCAGCAATGCGGCCGTCGTTGCTATAGGCTTGGGCAATGGCGTTTGCGTCTTTTTCCGCTTGGGTCGGATTGAAGACACGGCGTTCGTCTGAATCGACAACCGATGCCAGCGCTTCGTCGTCGATACGCGCGTTGCCTTCAAAGCTGATGCGGTTGATCGTGGGGAATTCCACCACGGTGATGACCAGCGTGCCGCCCCGAGGTTCGATGGCGACGCTTTCGAACAGGCCGGACGCCTGCAATTTCTGATAAGCGTCGTTTAATTCACCCGCGCTAATGGCGCGTCCGCGTGCGATTCCGGCCTGACCAAGAATGGCGCTGTCACCGATGCGTTCGTTGCCGTCGATCTGAACCGTATTAAACTGATAGCTCTGCGCATCGGCATGTGGCGCTGGCACCAGCCAAGCGACTGATAACATTACGCAAAACGAAGCACCCCGAAGGGATTTCGCAAAAGGAGTGAAAACCGCTGTCTCAGTGGGTTTATTCCACCTGTCGTTGTGCATCATCTGCCCTACCCGCTGTCAAAAAACTCTTTCGTACTGACTAGACAGGTTAAGACGCATTGTCAAAACGAAGAGGCCGCCAGACACCTATATAGAGTGTCCGACGGCCTATTTAATCACGATACAGTGCGGCGGCGCCCATCAGCAGCGCGTTTAAGACGCCTTATGCGCCAACCCATGCGCCCGCGGTCAACGCAATCAGCAAAAATCCGAAATACAAAGCACGGTCCCAGTTCAGGTCCATCAACAAGCTCAGTCCGCGATAGTTTGTTTTAAGTGCCATCATAATCTTACCCCTTATTACCCTAGGGCTAAAGATGACAAAGGATTACGGCACAGCTTGGGCCAAATGTGGCAAAAGTAAGATTTTCGCCTCTTTTACCGCCGCATATCGGCAAATTATCGCTTACGGGCAGAACAGGTCATTCCCCAATGCGAATACCATCAGTCCAAGCACCAGTGTCAAACCAATGGTCATCAGCACACGCAGGGCACCATCGCTTGGGGGGTTGCCGGTGACTGCCTCGTAGGCGTAAAACACCAGATGTCCGCCGTCCAACGCAGGGATCGGAAAGAGGTTCAACAACCCCACTGCCGTCGACAGCACGGCGATGAAATAGATAAAGCTTTGTGCCCCTTGCGATGCCATCGCCCCCGATGTCTGCGCAATGCCGACCGGCCCGCTAAGATTACAGGTGCTGATATTGCCCACGATCATGTGTTTGAGGCCCGACAGCGATCCATTGATGATCCGGCCCGTGTTTTCCACCCCGCCCCAAAGCGCGGAAAGGACGCCGGGATTAGTGGTGGCTGTATCAAAGGCGGTGCCACCGACGATACCAATGCGCATCTGCGACTTAAAGCTGCCGTCGGGCTGGGGCTCGTCCGTCACTTTGGGACGCAGCGTGATGTCGAGCATTTGCCCATCGCGCCAGATGTCAAGCTCAAGCGGCGCACCGTCCGAGGCTTCGACCGCGGTCTTCAACTGGCGGAACGCGAAAATTTCGGCCCCGTCGACCGCTGTGATCACGTCACCGCTTTTTAGGCCAGCCTCGTAGGCGGCGGATTGCGGCATGACCTGCTTTATCAGGGACGGCATGACATAAGGCCCGTCCACGGTCACCACCGCGCCCTCGCGATTGACTTCGTAAGGCAGCGGCTGGCTAAGCGGGATGCTAGCAAAAGCGTCGGCATAGGCGGTCGCGTCTGTTACCGCCGGTAGGGCCACCCCCCCGATAGAGACAATCTCGTCGCCTGTGGCCAGATCATTCTGTTCAAACGGGAGCGGGTACAATTCACCGACGGTCATGGGGTCGCGAGGCACGCCCACCGACAGCCCGATGGCTGCAAATACTAGAATGGACAGGGCAAAGTTGAACACCGGCCCCGCCGCAACCGTCGCTGCACGGGCCCACAATGGCGCGCCATGCATTGTTGCGCGCAAACGCTTGGGGTCGGTCTCGGCCGATTCCATTGCGGCGACGTCCTTGCCCGATGCAGCATCCGCATCCCCCGCAAACTTAACATAGCCGCCAAAGGGCAGCGCCGCAATCTGCCAACGTGTGCCGCGTTTATCGACGCGACTATACAGCACCGGCCCGAACCCGAGAGAGAAGACATCGGCATGGATACCCGACCAGCGACCAACGATATAATGGCCGTACTCATGAATCGCGACGATCACCGACAGGGCGATAACAAAGGCCAGAAGCGTCCAGATCAGCCCGCCAAACTGCGGAATCAATGCGAAAATATCCAAAACTCTACCCTGCCCTTTTTGTTATTGCGGCCCATGCGGCCTGTCTTGCCAGATGGTCCACTTGGGCCACGTTATCAAGAGTGATGGCCGCGTCGATCACCCCATTGTCAGGGAAAAGTGTTTCCATTGTGTCTTCGACAATCTGTGCCATTTGCGGAAAACGCAGTTTGCCGTCTACAAAGCCATCCAGCGCCACTTCTTTAGCGGCGTTGAACACCGCACCGGCCATTCCGCCACGCGCCATCACCTCCCGCGCGAGGCGCAAAGCTGGCCAGCGGGTGTCGTCGGGCGCACGGAACTCAAAACTGCCGATTTTGGCAAGGTCCAGCCGCTCGACCGGCAGATGTGTGCGGCTCGGGTGGTGGAGGGCAAAACCGATGGCATGGCGCATGTCCGGCGGGCCGATATGCGCCATCAACGCGCCATCGTTAAACCCTACAAGCGCGTGGATCATCGACTGCGGATGCACCAAGACTTCGATTTGCTCCGGTGAGACTCCGAAATATTCACGCGTTTCAATGACTTCCATGGCTTTGTTAAACATGGATGCACTGTCGATCGTGATCCGCTGCCCCATATCCCAATTCGGATGGCTAGAGGCCTGCTCTAGCGTCGCATCAGCGAGCTTTTCTAACGGCCAGTCGCGGAACGCCCCCCCGCTGGCGGTGATGATGATCCGCTCGACCGCCGTCATGTCCTCGCCAATCAAGGCCTGAAAGACAGCGGAATGTTCGCTATCCACCGGCAACATGGTCGCGCTGTGGGCAGCAGCGGTTTCCAGCATTAGCTGACCGGCACAGACCAGCGATTCCTTATTGGCCAATGCCAGTGTTGCGCCTTGCTTCAGCGCGGCGACCCCTGGTGCAAGTCCGGCGGCCCCGATGATTGCAGACATAACCCAATCGGCGGGTCGTGTGGCGGCATCATTGATCGCTTGGGTCCCGGCGGCGGCCTCTATCCCGGTGCCAGCCAGTGCGTCGCGCAGGTCTTCCAAAAGGTGGTCATGGGCAGTGACCGCAATTTTCGCGTTCAACCGCTGCGCATCCTTTGCCAGTTGCGCAATGTTGTTTGCCCCCGTCAGTGCCACGACCTCATAGGTATCGGGCGCACGCGCAATCAGATCAATGGTGTTCTGCCCGATAGAGCCGGTAGCCCCGAAAATGCTAATCTTCTTCATGCGGTGCGGATCAGCTGAGCGCGGGTGTAATAGTTAGGAATTGGCCGATGATCAGCAGAAAAAGTGCTGCGCCCAACATGCCGTCGAACCGGTCCAGCAGCCCACCGTGACCCGGGATCAGGTTAGAGCTGTCCTTGACGCCCAAGCGACGTTTCATACCGGATTCAGCAATATCGCCCATCTGCGACGCCATCGACATCGCAATCGACACGCCCACAAGCTGTAAGCCGACACCTGTATTGATCGAAAACAAGAAACCCACGGCCGCCGCGCCGATCCAGCCAGCGGCAGTGCCCGACCATGTCTTTTTAGGGCTGACCTTGGGCCAGAACTTTGGCCCGCCAATGGCGCGACCAGCGAAATAACCGACAACGTCGGTGATCACCACAACCAGCACCAGCCACATCAGCCAGCCAAAGCCATAATCATCGCGCACCTGCGTCAGGCCAAAGCCCGCCAGCATGATCATCACGGTGAAACACATAAAGATGGTGCGGTGTTTTTCGAGCTGCCCAAAGCCCACCAGCGCTGGTGCGAGCAAGACTGGCAAAGCAAACCCAACGGGCAGGTAAATGGACGCAAGCGATGCCGCCCCTACCAATAGCCCCATTTGCATGCGTGCACCGCGGTTTGACGGGTTTAACATGCCCACCAGTTCCCACGCCATCACACCGCAAATCAGTGCGACCAGAACGTGAAATACGGGCCCGCCCAGATAGATGCCGCCCAAACCGACGACAATCATTGCCAGCGCTGAACCAACGCGCGCCGTGAGGTCGGACCAACGCTCCGATGAAGGTGTCGTCATAGTGATTTCCTTTCGTCGTGCGATCAGGAGGACACAGCGCCAAAGCGCCGGTCGCGATTGCCGTAGGCCGCGCAAAGATGTCCGAACTCCGCCTTGGTAAAGTCCGGCCAAAGCGTATCAATGAATTCATATTCAGCATACGCCGATTGCCACAGCAGAAAATTCGAAATGCGCGCCTCGCCACTGGTACGGATCACCAGATCGGGGTCCGGCAACACGTGGGTATCCAGATAGCGTGGCAGCGTTTCTTCGTCTACGTCATCGGGGTGTAGCAGGCCCGACGCCACATCCTGCGCCAGACGCTGCGTGGCCCGTGCGACCTCGTCGCGGCCACCGTAGTTCAGGGCAATTGTCAGATGGGTCAACGTATTTTCAGCGGTTTCCGCTTCGAGCATATTCATCAGCTTGACCAGCTTGGCGTCCAGACGCACACGGTCCCCGATAAAGCGCACCCGCACGCCCTTGACCTTTAACGCTCTGGTTTCTTTGGTGATATAACGGCGAAACAGGCTCATGAGGCCCGCAACTTCGACTTGTGTCCGCTTCCAATTTTCGGTCGAAAACGCAAAGATCGTCAGATATTCGACGCCGAAATCGGGGCAGGCCTCGACGATCTCTCGCACACGTTTGGCGCCGGCGTGATGCCCGAACAGACGTGGACGCCCCCGCTGGGTTGCCCAACGGCCATTTCCGTCCATGATGATCGCAACATGGCGCGGTGCCCCTGGGACAAGCTGGGTGGTCTGGTCGGTCGCAGCAGGCATCATGTATCCTTATCGAGCAGCAGGCCGATGCGCGAAACCAAAGGCAACGCACATCGTGAGATCCGCTTAAACCTGCATGATCTCTGCTTGTTTCGTCTCAAGCTGCTCGTCGATGAGGCCGATGAACTTGTTGGTCATGTCCTGAACCTCGCCTTCCCAGACTTTCTGGTCGTCTTCGGACATGCCGTCGGCCTTGGCTTTCTTGATCTGGTCCATGCCATCGCGGCGCACGTTGCGGATCGAAACACGTGCGCTTTCGGCATATTGACCAGCAACCTTGGTCAGCTGTGTCCGGCGCTCTTCGTTCAGCTCCGGGATCGGCAGCATAATGATGGTGCCGTTCAGCTGAGGGTTGATCCCCAGACCGGATTCACGGATCGCTTTTTCGACTTTGCTGACCAGACCCTTGTCCCACACGTTGATGGTGACCATGCGGGGTTCGGGCACGTTGACGGTACCCACTTGGTTGATCGGTGTGCTGCTGCCGTAGGCATCGACCATCACCGGCTCCAGCATGGAGGCGGACGCGCGGCCTGTGCGAAGGGAGGCAAATTCGGTACGCAACGACGCAATTGCGCCATTCATGCGCCGCTCAAGATCGTCTGTGTCCAGCATAAAATCGTCTGACATGATGTCCCCGGTGGTTTTGTAACTATCTAAATTTGAACCGATATAACGCGATCGTGCCCCTCTTGTATAGAGAGGCACGCATCTATCGCAGGTTGGGCGTTAACCCTGCACCCGTGTATACGTCCCCTCGCCCGCGAGAATCCCCTTAAAACCGCCAGGCTCGTCCAGCGAGAAGACGATGATCGGCAGGCTATTGTCGCGTGCCAAGGCGATGGCAGAGGCGTCCATTACCCCAAGACGTTTTTGCAAGACATCGTCATAAGTCACATCGTCATAGCGCACCGCATCGGCGTGCTTCGCGGGGTCTTTGTCATAGACGCCATCGACCTTAGTGCCTTTAAAAATCGCTTCGCAGGCCATTTCATTGGCGCGTAGCGTTGCAGCTGTATCGGTGGTGAAATACGGGTTGCCAGTGCCGGCGGCAAAGATGCAAACGCGCTTTTTCTCAAGGTGGCGCACAGCGCGGCGACGGATGTAGGGCTCGGCCACTTCGTTCATGGTGATCGCCGAGATAACCCGCGTGTGGATCCCCAGTTCTTCGAGCGCCGATTGCATCGCCAGCGCGTTCATCACTGTGGCCAGCATTCCCATGTAATCAGCGGTCGTGCGTTCCATCCCTTGAGCAGACCCTTGCAGACCGCGAAAGATGTTGCCGCCGCCGATGACCATACAAATTTCGACGCCAAGGTCATGAACCGATTTGACCTCGTTCGCGATGCGTTGCACCGTTGGCGGATGCAGGCCAAACCCCTGATCGCCCATCAATGCTTCGCCTGAGATTTTCAGCATAACCCGCTTGAATGTTACTTTTGACTGGCTCTCGGGCATGGGGGCACCTTTCGGGGTATGGGAGGGGTTTTCATTGCGCCGTAAAATGTCGCAAATAGCGCAAACATTCAATGCTCCGTCAGAGGTTCACGCAAAGAAATGCCAGATGCCCCGCTATCGCGCGTTTTAGACGTCGTATCCCGCATGAACCCCGCGCAGCCTGTGCTGATCGCGGGGCCGACGGCGTCGGGTAAATCCGCGCTGGCACTGGCGATTGCGCAAGAACAAGGCGGCGTGATCGTGAACGCGGATGCCAGTCAGGTTTACGACTGCTGGCGTGTCATCTCTGCCCGCCCGCCTGCCGACGAAGAGGCGTTGGCCCCGCATCTTATGTACGGGCATGTGTCGGCCAGGGACCCCTATTCCGTCGGTCACTGGCTGCGCGAGGTCACCGAGGTTCTACAGCAACCGGCACGTCCGATTATCGTGGGCGGTACGGGTCTCTACTTTGCAGCGCTGACCAACGGATTGGTGGATATACCCCCGACCCCCGACAGCGTGCGCAAGATCGGCAACACGATGACCCGCCCGGCCATGATCGACACGCTTGATGACGTGACAGCCAGCCGGATCGACCTGCAGAACCCGATGCGGGTGCAGCGCGCGTGGGAGGTGCAGCAAACCACAGGGCGCGGGCTGGCCGCGTGGCAGGACGCGACGCCGCCGCCGACCTTGCCGATGGATCGATGTCAGGCCATCGCGGTCAGCGCATCGAAAGACTGGCTGAACGACAGGATCATCCGCCGTTTTGACCAAATGCTAGACCAAGGCGCTTTGGACGAGGTCGCTGCCGTACGTCCCGTCTATGACCCGACCCTGCCCGCGCATCGCGCCATTGGCGTGCCCGAGTTGATGCGCTATCTTGGCGGTGCGCTGTCGCTTGAAGAGGCACGGCAAGAGGCCATCATCGCAACCCGCCAGTATGCCAAGCGGCAACGCACATGGTTGCGCCGAAACACAGCGGACTGGCTACACTATGTGCCAAGATAACACAGAGCCGTCGAACCAGCATAATTATCCTTTTCTGCCTTTATCTTTACCTATCTCTGTATAACCTTCGTATTCACTTGTCTTATGCCGCTAGGGCCATGCAATGACTGCGAACACGATCGAACTGCTGACACTCGCGCAACTGTCCCAAGGGCAAGACTGGCGCGTGCATCTGTGCCACGATCGGCCGGCAAATATACTGATCTGGATTACGCGCGGCCAAGGTCTGTTGCAGCTTGACGGGCAGCGCCGTGGCCTTGGGGCGCATAACGCCGTGTTCATCCCCTCCGGCGCGCTTTTCGCGCTTGATCTGGGGCGACAGGGTATCGGTCAGGCGGTTGTGATCCCTGAAGGCTCGGACTTACGGCTGCCGCAGATGCCACGCCATCTTCGTATCCGTGATGTTCAGGCGCAGACAGAACTCACTGGCCTGATCGAGGCCGCGCAGCGCGAGCAACAAACCAAACGGCCGCTTTTCCACGACGCCCTAGAGGCGCAAGCCGCGCTTATGTCGGTCTGGTTACGGCGGCAGATATTGCAGGACGAACACATTCCCAACCGGCCCAATGCAGGGGCACGGTTGAGCGCGCGATTCTGCCGGCTTGTCTCTGAACGCTATCGCAGCGGCGCGCCGATGTCGCACTACGCTGAAACACTTGAGGTCACGCCGACTCACCTGTCTCGTGCGGTAAAATCCGCAACGGGACGAACCGCAGCAGATATACTGACCGAACGCGTCCTGCATGAGGCGCGGCACCTGCTTGGCTCAACGCAACACCCCGCTCAGGATATCGCGCGGCATTTGGGCTTTGGCTCGGCGGCTTATTTCACGCGCTTTATACAACAGCATACCGGCAGCACCCCATCGCGGCTTCGCGCAGCGACTGCTTGAGGTGATGCACGCATAGGCAAATTCCAGTCTTTTATACGCTGCTCGTAGAACGAAAAAACGGCCACCGCTCTCGCGATGGCCGCTTTCGCCTGATCGAGGCAGGGTGGCTTATTTGCTGACGCCGCTACCTGCGGTGTTCAGATTGCCGACCTGTTTGGCCACCTCATCGGCAAACCCGTTGATCATGACATCATAGAATACACCTTCGGATGGCGTCACTGCGACGTAACCTTCGGGCACAACCTGATCCACCGCATAGGCTGCAATATTCACGGGGAAGCTGCGCGCACCGATCGACTCATCGGGAGACGAAATATTTACAACACCCTCAAGCTCGTTGAACTCTTGGCCGTCGTTCAGCATCGTGGCGCCATCCAGCGACACTTTACGGACGTCAATTTTGATGGTTGGGTCGCTTGCGTCATCGCTGCCCAGAACACGGGCGGCCACGGCAGCTTTCAGGTCATCAGTAATCTGTGGATAGTATTCCATCGCATTCGCGTCTTGCGCTGCGCTGATCGACGAGTCTACGTCAATTGCCGAGAAGGATACGGGCTCGTCCGCAAACGCGGCGGAGGACAGTGCGGCGAGGCTTACACCTGTGGCCAATGCGATTGATTTAACTGAGTTGAACATGCGAATGCTCCTTATCTTTCTGATGCGCGCCGATCGTAGAAGACGACCTGCTGACGCTGTGGAAAGGGAACACGGCAATTGAGAGTTAGGTTCCGATGGGCACCGCCTCGGAACGGCGAATAATAGCGCACGAGATATTTTATGCCCTATAATTCAATAACTTAGATCCCCCAATCAAAGGCCGGCAATGACCTTAACGTAGTTTTTGGTTTCGGCATAGGGCGGGATACCACCGTATTTTTTCACTGCACCGGGCCCGGCGTTGTATGCGGCCAGCGCCAAATTCCACGAGCCAAACGCCCGATACTGCCGCTTGAGGTACCGCGCCCCTCCGTCGAGGTTCTGATACGGATCGGTCGGGTCCACGCGCAGATGACGCGCTGTTTCCGGCATCAGTTGTGCCAAACCAAGCGCGCCCTTGTGGGATTTTGCCGTGGGGTTCCAGCCGCTTTCTTGCTGCACAAGACGCAAGAACAGGTCTGTCGGGATACCGTGGCGCATCGCGGCTTCGCGGGCCATACCAAGGTAGACACCCTTGTACTTGCCGCGGTATTTTGGCGTATCCCATTTGGTCGGCGTTACCACGCCCTGCGGCTGAAGCCGGACCGAGGCCGCATATTGTTTCGAAGCACGCGTGTCCAAGATCTTGGTCTGGGACGCGAAAAGCTTGGTCCGGTTCTTAGAAGAAAAGACGTCAGCAGCAACCGGTGCTGGACCCACTGCAAAGCAGCACAGCGCCGCCGTTAGCAAATTTCGCATATTGTCTTTGCTCCGCGTAGCTTCAATTCCGGCAGACCATAGCAAACTCGCTCACGCGTGCCAGCTTTTTCATGATCCCGCTCACATCAGCGTGGGCAATCGGCTTCGATTATCCTGCCTCCCCCCTGTTTATCGCAAACCCTGCTAGGTATAACGTCGGCCAATCCTAGGCGCGCGCGGGATTCGCGCGTGGCTCTTAATCTTGCAGCAAATGGGGGCATCATGGCCGGCTCAGTTAATAAAGTGATCCTAATCGGCAATCTGGGACGCGATCCCGAAGTGCGCTCGTTCCAGAACGGCGGCAAAGTGTGCAACCTGCGCATCGCTACCTCCGAGACATGGAAAGACCGCAACACGGGCGAGCGTCGCGAAAAAACCGAATGGCATTCGGTTGCAATCTTTCAGGAAGGGCTTGTGCGCATCGCAGAGCAATATTTGAAAAAAGGCTCCAAGGTGTATATCGAAGGCCAGCTGCAAACCCGCAAATGGCAGGACCAGTCCGGTCAGGATAAATATAGCACCGAGGTCGTGTTGCAGGGCTTTGGCGGCACGCTGACCATGCTCGATGGCCGCGACGGTGGTGGTTCCGGTGGCGGTGGTGGCAACTATGGCGGCGGCGGTGGGGGCTATGACAGCGGCCCATCCGATCAAGGTGGCTATGGCGGCGGTTACGACAGTGGCCCATCCGGCGGCGGCAACGATGGCGGCCGCAGCTCTTCGCGCGATCTGGATGACGAAATTCCGTTCTAAGCCAATCCAGTACAAGACATAGTTAAGGCGGGGAATTCCCCGCCTTTTCTGTATCCAGACCGCAGGGTCAGCGCATCTGCACTTTGCTATCCGCGCTCGGCCAAAGCATCAGACAAAAGCCTGCGAACGGCGTCGGGCGGCACATCCGCTGTTACGAAAGCCTCGCCAATACCGCGGGCAAGAATAAAGCGGAGCTTGCCGTCGATGACCTTTTTGTCCTGCCCCATCAAATCCACCAGATGATCTGCATCGGGTAAATCGCCGTCGATATCGCGCAGGTCGGTCTTCATTCCCATTGTACGCAAGTGGGCACGCACGCGGCTGGGATCTTCTTGCGCACAAAGCCCCAATCTTGCCGAAAGCTCGAACGCCATCGCGCACCCGATGGCCACGCCCTCGCCGTGCAACAACCGGTCAGAGTAGCCCGTCGCCGCCTCTAGCGCGTGACAGAAAGTGTGACCAAGGTTCAACAGCGCGCGATCGCCGTGCTCTTTCTCGTCGCGTAGCACGATATCGGCTTTCATCTGAACCGACCGCCGCACCGCTTCGACCCTCAGCGCCATATCGCCTGCCGCCATTGCGGGGGCATTTTCTTCGAGCCAGTCAAAGAAAACGGCGTCGCCAAGCAGCCCGTATTTGACCACCTCACCATAGCCGGCAAGGAAATCACGCGTTTCTAGCGTGCCCAGAACGGCCGTATCAGCCAAAACCAGTGAGGGTTGGTGAAACGCGCCCACAAGGTTCTTGCCCTGCGACACGTTGATTCCAGTTTTGCCCCCGACAGAGCTATCGACCTGTGCCAGCAGTGATGTCGGAATTTGCACAAACCGCACGCCACGGCGCAGGATCGCGGCGGCAAAGCCGACAAGATCGCCAATCACCCCGCCGCCAAAGGCGATAACGATGTCGTTGCGTTCGACTTTCTGGTCCATCAGCCAATCGACAGTGCGGGTCAGCTCTGCCCAGCATTTTGTCTTCTCACCCGGTGGCAGCGCCAGCGCCTCTACCGTAATGCCGGCGGTCGACAGACCGGCGCGCAACGTATCAAGGTGGTGTGCTGCGACTGTCTCGTCAGTGACCACCACCACACGCTTGCGCCGTAAAAGAGGCGCAATCAGTGTGCCTGCCTCGGCCAACAGATCAGGGCCGATAACCACGTCATATTCGCGACCCTCAAGGCCGACATGAACCGTTTTTCGCATCACAGCACCTCAAGTACATCTGGGCGATCCGCCAGCGCATCCACCACGCGCTGCGCCATCGCATCAATCGACAGCGCCGGTGTGCTGACGACGGTCATATCCGCAAGCCGGTAGATCGGTACGCGTTTTTCAAAAAGCTCGGTCAGGGTGCCGCGGGGGTTTGCGGTGCGCAAAAGCGGGCGCGAGGTTTTATACCGCACGCGGTTCCACAGCAGGTCAAGGTCAGCGTCCAGCCAGACGGACAGACCACGCGCCGAGATATTGTCGCGGTTGGCCTCTGCCAGAAAGGCCCCGCCGCCGGTGGACAGGATACCCGGTGCCTTATCGAGTAGACGCGAGATCACTTCGGTCTCGCGCTTGCGAAAGAAGGCTTCGCCGTCGCGTTCAAAGATCTCGGGCACGGTCAGATTGGCAGCGGCTTCGATTTCGTGGTCGCTGTCCACAAACGGAACGCCAAGTTTAGTGGCCAAAGCGCGACCCACCGCAGTTTTACCTGCGCCCATCATACCGACCATGACAACCGTCTTTTTCAGGTGGTACCGGGGTGGGTTTTGCGCCGTATCGGCTGGGGATTGCTGAATTTCGCTCATTCTTGTGTGAATGACGTGATCTTGCCTAAAAGGCCATATATAGAATAGTCAAAATATGCAGAACAAAGCAGGCGGAATTCATGGGCAAACTCATCAAGTTTCTGATTTACCTCGCAATTATCGGGTTTATCGGCCTTGCGGTCTATGCCTATGTCGGGCCGTTCTTTGGCGCGGACTTTGCCCCCCCTCAGGTTGAAATCCGCGAATCCGTGACGTTGGAGCAGCAATGATCCTATTTGTCAGGCAGCTAAGCGTTTTTTGCCTGATTGCCCTGCCCCTTGGTGCCGCCACGCAAGCCGCGTCGCAGAACGCACCTGATGCGCCCCTTTCTGTGATCGACTGGCTGGGTGAACGTCCCAAACCGCCACGCCCCAGCCGCAAACCCCCTGTAAAGCCCGCAGAGGCCCCCGTAGCGCGCAGCGCGCTGCCGCCCGCCGTGACCGTTGCGCCCTTGGGCAAGGGCGGACCACGTACCATCGGGCTGGTGCCAACAAAGGTCACCGGTCTGCCGCAGGATTTGTGGGTGGGCAGCACCGCCGAGGATATCGCGCATCAGCTTGACCGCTTGCCAGAGCTGCATCTGCCTGTTGCCCATTCATTGCTGTTTACCATACTGCTTGCGCAAGCGACCGCCCCGCAAGGTGACGCAAAGCAGGGCGATACGCTCGCCCTCGCCCGCGTGCGTACCTTGATGGAGGCCGCAGCCCTTGATCCGGCAATGTCGTTGATCGAACAGGCCGGCGTCGATACCTCCGTTGCTCACTTTGATCTGTGGATACAGGTCAGCCTGCTGCTTGGCACAGAGGATCGCGCCTGTCTGCGCCTGAAAGACAAACCTTTTCTGACCACAGATTACGGCGTGCGTATCCTGTGCGCCGCGCGGTCGGGGGAATGGGACACGGCGTCGCTGACCCTGGGCTCTGCCCAAGCGCTGGCGCTGCTGCCCGAGAATGATCTGTTGCTGCTCGACCGGTTTCTCAATCCCGACCTTTACGAGGGCGCAGCCCCATTGCCAGGCCCGCGCGAGATGACCCCGCTCAAGTTTCGTCTGCTTGAAGCTATCGGAGAGCCGCAGCCGACCCGTAATCTACCGCCCGCCTATGCCGTCGCCGATCTGCGCGACATCGCAGGGTGGAAGGCGCAGCTGGAAGCCTCTGAACGGCTGACCCGTATCGGTGCCCTGCCCGATAACCGGTTTCTTGGCATCTACACCGACCGCGAACCCGCAGCTTCTGGCGGTATTTGGGACCGTGTCGACGCCTTGCAGCGGTTCGACAGTGCCATGTCCTCCGGTAATCCAGAGACGATTGCCAAAACCCTTCGCCCTGCGTGGCGTGCCATGCAACAGGCCGAGACGGAGGTGACATTTGCCACGCTCTATGCCGAAGGTTTGCAGGGCATGAAACTCACCGGTGCCAGTGCCGCGTTGCGCGATCGTGTCCTGCTTCTTTCGCCACTATACGAACAGGTCGTCGGGGGTGATACGCAATCGGCAGAGATCGCCTTTCTCGCGCAAATCGCACGCGGCGAAGCCCCAAGCGCTACCCCCGATATTCCCCATGCTCAGGGCATCGCGAGCGCATTCAGCACCCCCACGCCGCGCAGCGGGCTGGTTGAACTGGCGCAAAACGGTCAGCTGGGCAGTGCCATTTTGCATACAATTGCTCTTTTGGAAGACGGTGCCCGCGGGGACACGGCTGCCCTGCGCGATGCCATCTCTACCCTGCGTGCCCTAGGGCTAGAGGATGCGGCCCGCCGTGCGGCACTGCAGACGTCCTTGCTGGAACGTGAGTGATGCAAACTGACCTGCTGCATTGGATATCGACCTTTCTAGAGGCGCAAGCGGCTGAATTGGGTGCTGCAACGAATACACAGCTCGCCTATGGTCGCGACCTCAAGGATTTCGACAGTTTTCTTGCCCGCCGCTCCTTGGATTTCGCGCTTTTGGGCCGCAAGGACATCGAAGCCTATTTGATCTGGTGCGATGCGCAGGGCCTTGCCAAATCGACCCGTGCGCGACGGCTATCGGCTATCAAACAGCTGTACCGCTTTGCTTTCGAGGAAGGCTGGCGCACAGATAACCCCGCGATACAGATTGCGGGACCGGGTCAAGACAAACGCCTGCCTAAAATACTGTCCGAACACGAAGTCGACCTGCTGCTCGACGCGGCGCATAATTCTGGCCGGAACATGTCGGACCAGTTGCGCAACACCTGCCTGATGGAGCTTCTTTACGCCACGGGCATGCGGGTGAGCGAGCTTGTCAGCCTCAAGGCCAGCGCCGCACGGGGCGACCCGAGATTGCTGTTGATCATGGGTAAAGGTGGTAAGGAACGGTTGGTACCGCTGTCTGAACCGGCGCGACAGGCGCTTGCGGAATGGCTGGTGCAGCGCGACAAGACCGAGGAAGCGGCACATGCCAAAGGCAAGCCCGTGTCGATCTACCTCTTTCCCAGCCGTGGCAGTAGCGGATACCTGACGCGGCACCGGTTCTATCTTTTGATCAAGGAATTCGCGCTTGCCGCCGGCGTAGAGCCCTCAAAGGTCACGCCCCACACGTTGCGCCATGCTTTTGCCACCCATCTGTTGGCCAACGGCGCAGATCTACGGGCCATTCAGACCATGCTCGGCCACGCCGATGTTGCTACGACCGAAATCTACACCCACGTGCTAGAGGCGCGCCTGTCCGAGCTGGTGCTGGAAAATCACCCACTCGCCAAGGCAGCGCAGCGCAATTCGGGCGGCAAGACATCCTCAGACGGCCAATAACCTGTCAGTAGCGCACTATGATATCCTTGCGTTAAGCCAGCCTGTTCCATCGCAGACGCCGCGCCAACGTGGTCATAGTCAAGCGTGTGGAATGTGACCCGTCCCGTGTCTAGTACGGCAAAACGGGTCTGCGGCGCACCGTCATTGGGCGGCATACCGATGACACCGGCGTTTATCCAAGCCCCCCGCGGGGTCTGGCGCTCAAATGGCACACCACAATGCCCTGCAATGATCTTGTCGATGGGCCCGATGCTGCGTTCAACCGCTTGCCATTCTTCGTCGAACACCGCCTCGGACGAGACTGGCCAGATAAAGCGGGCGATATCATGGTGCCCGCCGTGGATCACGGCATAGCGTTTTCCGGCGTGGACAAAACTAATGATGTCGGGCGCCTGCCCCATCCATCTGCACTGCACGTCAGAGATCCGCGCACTGGCGTAGCCGTACCAGCCGACAGACAGCAGATCACAGGCGCTGCCGTCCTCGAACCCGCAGCCACAATCCATCGCCCCGGCGGCGAGTTGCTTTTCACAGTTTCCAGCGACGACAGGCACACCGCTGGACCGCATCCTTTCGCTGACCGCATAGGCGTCAGCGCAATAGGCCACCACATCGCCGGTGCAGATCATCCGTTCCGGCCCAACCCCTAAGGCCCGCGCACGCTCAAACAGCGCCTCAAGCGCCTGCAGGTTCGAATATGGCCCGCCGAACAGCACAATCGGCCCGTTCAATTGTCCCAAATCTTGATGGTTCACCCTGCTCATCCCTTGAATGAAACCGCACACACGCCCATAACCCTAAGAGCAAACGGATAAGGTATAATCACAAATGGACACGGCCCCCGCAATCCTAGACGGCGCATTTTGGATCAGCTGCGGTATCATCTTGTTTCTTCTGGTGCTTTCCGGCTTCTTCTCGGGGTCTGAAACGGCGCTGACGGCTGCATCGCGGGGCAAGCTGCGCGGGCAAGCAGACAAAGGGTCCAAGGGTGCTGAACGGGCGCTTCGGATCACCGAAGATAACGAGCGGCTGATTGGCTCTGTCTTGCTGGGCAACAATCTTGTGAACATTCTTGCAGCCTCGCTTGCGACGGCGCTGTTTACGCGTGTCTTCGGTGAATCCGGTGTGGCGCTGGCGACGCTGGTGATGACCCTGCTTGTGCTGATATTTGCCGAGGTGCTGCCTAAGACCTATGCGATCACCAATGCAGAAACCGCCGCAGCCGCTGTGTCGCGCCCCATTGCGCTGGTGGTGTTGGTCTTCAGCCCCGTTGTGTCGGCTGTCCGCTTTTTGGTCCGTGGTATCTTGCGTTTATTCGGCGTGACGATCGACCCTGACAGTAACATCCTTGCCGTGCGTGAAGAAATTGCTGGTGCGCTGCAAATCGGCCGATCCGAAGGTGTGGTCGAAAAAGAGGATCGCGATCGTATTCTTGGGGCATTGGACCTACGAGAACGTATGGTCGAAGAGGTCATGCTCCACCGGTCGGGGATCGAGATGATCGACGCCGCGAATGACCCGTCACAGATCCTTGAACAGATCCTTGAAAGCAATCACACCCGCCTGCCCGTCTACCGCGACGACCCAGAAAACATCATTGGTGTGATCCACGCCAAGGACGTGCTGCGGGCCATGTACGAGCATATCAATGATGCCGATGACGACGCGCCGTTCAAGTCTTTCAAAATCGCCGATATCGCGGTGAAGCCCTATTTTGTGCCAGAAACGTCTACGCTTGACGAACAAATGCGCCAGTTCCTCCGCCGGCGTACCCATTTTGCACTCGTGGTAGATGAATACGGATCGCTGCAAGGGCTAATCACGCTCGAAGACATTCTGGAAGAAATCGTCGGCGAGATCACTGACGAGTTTGACCCAGACGCAGATCACGGGGTCACTAAGACCGAAGACGGGCAGTTTTTCGTCGACGGGGCCATGACCATCCGCGACCTGAACCGCGCGACAGAATGGGACCTGCCTGATGATGAGGCAAACACCGTCGCCGGTCTGGTGATTCACGAAGCGCAGATGATCCCGACGCCCAGTCAGGTATTTTCCTTCCACGGGTTCCGGTTCGAAGTCATGGCGCGTGACGGTAACCGCATTACCCAGCTGAAAATCCGTCCGCTCTGATTAGCGCGAGGCGCACCGAGGCGTTAGGTTGTATCTGTGCCGTTGTCCATTTCAGGTGCATCGTCCTGTTCCGGGCTCTGCCGCAAGGTCTTTGTGACCGCCTCGCGCACGGCATCGCTCGCGCTTTCCATCAATTGTGCGCGGTCCGGTTCAAACTCGATAGCATAGAGGGCCCGACGCAGGTGACGTTCAGCCGAAGTACGCGCCGCATCGCGCAGCCCCTTGTCGGGGTGGCGCATCAATCCGTTCAAGGTCGTTTGCAGGCGTTGCTGCACCTCTACGACCGTGCAGCCATCCCGCGCCAGCGCGCCAAAGGCGTCTTGGACCAGATCCGACGCCTTTAGGGGTTCGACGTAGATATGGTCCAAAACCTCGTCTCTCTCTTGTGACGTTTCGTCCTCGTAGTCCGTCAGAACCCGCCCGATCCGTGTAATCATGTCGATCGCGGTGCCGGGATCGTTTACGCCAGGTGACAGCGCCTTTGAGGCGACCTCTCCCATCACGATCAGGCCAAAACGGGGATCTTGGTCAAAGGTCCGCAGGTCGCCGATGATAACGCTAGCCTTGATCCCCGCGCTTAGGGTTTCGTCGGTGTGTTCGTCGTCGATGGGGTCGCCCACGCGGTCGATCATCATCAACGGTTCATTTACGAACACAAAGCTACCGATGTTGCGTCGAAAGTATATTTTCACCCCATGGTTTGCCGCGACGGTGTTCAACGCTTCCGGGTAGAGATGCTGGATATAGCCATTCTCGTCGGCCGTGAACGGTTCGGCACTGTCGGGAATATCACCGGTCAGCGCATTGGCCCCAAGGCAGGGGTTCTGCAGTCTCTCGCGGAAAGTCTGGCGGGTCTGTTCTTCGACCTGGCGTGACGTATCGATCAAGCTGCCAAAGGACTGCAGATGAAGCACCCAGCGGATCAGACTGAACACAATAACGATGAGAACGATCACGGTCATGATAAATAAGACAAACGATCGTTTGTCGTCGAACACCCCTAATTCGCGCAGGATAATCGCGATCAACGCATAGACATAGGCGCCGATGAAGACCGCCAAAGTGTTCTGCGTTGTACGGTCCTTTACGATCAGACGGTGCACCCGCGGCGTCCATTGCGTGGAACTGCTGCGATACACGGTGACCATAACACTTAGCGAAAAGGTGGTCACCGCGAGCATCGCGTTGGCAATAATCGACAAAAGCCGGTCTGCAGCACTGCCCGTCAGGTATGTCGCGAGTGACTGTGGTATCCACCTTTCAATCAGCGTGCTGACCAACAAAGAAAACACCGCCAAGAGCCCCATAATCAGAACCCGCACCCAAAGTTTGCGGCTGTATTCGCGGCCTTTACGGATCAGCGTCGAGGGAATTAAAAATTCAGGTGTCATATATACATTCCGCGCTTGGGCTACCGAGCTTCCTAAACTTGCGCGCAGATCACTTGGCTTTTACACTCAATACGCAGGTCACCCGACTGGTTCATACTGGTTAGCATGAAAAGTTGAGGCAGCGAATAGGCTTACGTCTTCTAGACACCACACTATTTTTATCAGGGACTCCGGATGCGAGACGACATTCCCATCATCTTGCTGGCCGCGGGCCAATCCTCGCGGATGCGGGGGCGCGATAAGCTGACAGAACTGATTGACGCTGAGCCGCTTTTGCGACGGCAGGCACGGATCGCACGCGCCGCGACAAAGGCTGCAGTGATCGTAGCACTGCCACCCGCGCCCCATCCGCGCTATGATCTGCTGCGCGGTTTGGATGTCACACTGCTGCCGGTGCCAGACGCAGCGGAAGGGATAAACGCATCGCTGCGCGCGGGGTTTGCGGCCTTGCCGAGCGGTTCTCTGGCCGCGATGATCCTGCTGGCCGATCTACCGGAACTCACCGAAGGTGACCTTAGGTATGTGATGCAGTCCGTTGATTTAAAAACTAAGTATACGATATGGCGCGGCGCGACCTCTGATGGAAAAGCCGGACATCCGACGGTGTTTGCCGCGTATCATTTCAACCGCATTTTGCAGATGTCCGGTGATACAGGCGCCAAAGAGATTATCGCACAGGCACAGGCAGAGACGCTGACCGTGCCCCTACCGGGGAACCGTGCGCGGCTGGATCTGGATACGCCCGAAGCCTGGGCCGCTTGGCGCGCCGCTCGCTGACCCCTGCCTTTCAACGATAAAGCTAAAAACGACAAAACGGGACAGTCTCCTGCCCCGTTCATCGCCGTGCACCCCCTTTTGTGGGGAACACGGATGTTGCTGCATTCAGCCTGACGCTTACTTCGTGAGAAGTTTCGCTTCGTGCTTTTTCAGCGTGCGGCGCGCGGCGACATAGCCGTCCACCCCTTCGCGTGTCGCCAGTTCCGGGAACAGCTCCAGAATCTCGTTGCGTTGCGCGTTGCCCACCCCTGCAAGGCTCATATCGCCCGGCTGGAAGCTTTCAGTCCATGTACCGTCGGACAGGATCACCTCGTGTTGGTCGAACATCATGTGGATGTAGGTCGTCCCCGAGGTCTCGACGATATCAACGCCTTCAAGACCAGTGAGGTGTTTCGCCGCGACGAGGACTTCACGTTCTTCGAAATAAAGCGCCGTTTTGTCGTTGGCCACCAGAACGCGGTGGTTGGGGCTGACGAGCATGTCTCGCTCGGGCAGGTTGTTCCCCAAAGCACCCTGACGGATTAGCACCGGCAACAGATGCACCTTACGTGCCAGCTCATGACCGGACATTTCACGCGCACCAACCCAGCGGATTTCCTGAATGCCATTGTCGCGGGTAATGACACGGTCACCGACCTCCAGTTCTTCGACCCGACGCTCGCCTTTGGGCGTCGCGATCAAGGTACCCGGTGTAAAGCAGGGAATGATCTCTTCGATATTGGTAAAGTCCAACCGGCCGGTTTCGGTGCCTGATGCATCCGTGAAGACAATCGTGCCGTCGATACCGTCGTTATCGCTGCCGTCATCGATTGTGTCATTTGCATCGGTATCGTCGGTGATATTCTCAAGACGATATTTCCCACCGTTCAACGATCCACGCAGGTCAATGACGTCATAGTCGGTTTCGACATCACCGCTACCGCCCGCAATGGTGTCGCCCCCATTCACATCGGAGAAGGTATCACGACCGTCGTCACCGCGCATACTGTCGTTGCCCGCGCCGCCGATGATCGTGTCGTTACCGTCGCCGCCGAACAGGCTGTCATCGCCACTGCCGCCGGACAGGAAATCATTCCCCTCGTCGCCCGAGAGCTGGTCATTGCCGCCATCGCCGTTCAGCGAATCGTCGCCGGAACCGCCGTTGAGGGTATCATTGTCAGCCGCACCAACGATCGTGTCATTTCCAGCCCCGCCATCGATGCTGTCGTTGCCAAAGCCGCCCGAGATATCGTCATCACCGTCGCCACCGTCGATTGTATCGTCGCCTTGCGCCCCGTTGATGGTGTCGTCGCCTTGCCCCCCCAGAATGGTGTCATTGCCTCTGCCGCCATCAAGGCTGTCATTGTCGATCCCGCCGTCGATATAGTCGTCGTCGGCACCGCCAAGAATGGTATCTTCGTCGTCGCCACCAAAGATCACGTCTTTGCCGCCGCCGCCTTCGATGTAATCCTTGCCGTTATCCGGCTGCGGATCAGTTGCGTCTACTTCTTCTGAGATGAAACCGGGATTGGGTCCGGTCTCGTAGTCGCCATAGATCGTATCATTGCCAGCGTCACCATACAGCTTGTCGGATCCATGACCGCCGATGATAAAGTCATCGCCCCCATCACCGTGCACCTCGTCGTCGTCAATGCCCGCGTCAATAGAATCCTCGCCCGCGCCACCATAGATCGTGTCCGCGTCGTCTCCAGTAAGGATCGTATCGTTTCCGTCACCGCCATCGACAAAGTCGCGACCATCTTCCGTGTTCGGATCGCCTTTACCATAGAATGGGTTCGGATAGGACGCGCCGGTAATCGGGTTAATCAGGAACGGTTGGTCATTCTTGTAGTCAGAGAACGTATCCGTACCCGCATTGACATAATCATCGCCGTCGCCAGCATGGATACTGTCCGCGCCTTGAATATCGGTGATGGTGTCGTTGCCGCCGCCGCCCAGGATCGTGTCATTGTCGACACCGCCTTCGATTAAATCATCGTCCGCGCCACCGTCGATATAGTCGGCATCATCGCCGCCATCGATGGTGTCATTGCCGCGTCCACCAATCAACGTGTCCCTATCATCGTAGGGATTGGTATCCTGATCTTTTGGCGTGTCAATGAGGGGGATGTCAGCATCCGGTACGCCGATCACACCCGAATTGTTGCCGATCAGCACATCGTCACCCGATCCGCCAACAAGGGAGTCGCTGCCCTCACCACCGATCAGGCTGTCATCATAGCCACCACCGTCGATGGTATCATCGCCGCCTTGACCATCAATTGTATCATCGCCGCTACCGGCGCTCACCACGTCGTTCCCGTCGCCGGTCAAGACATGTTCGTCACCGCCAGAGCCTGTGACCGTGTCATCACCGCCACCCAGTTCGAGCTTCTCGATCTCCGAGAACTCAGTATTGCCCGGGCCGTTGGTCAGTGTCCCTTCCTCGTCACCTGTGAAGTTGACTGTCAGATCATCATCCACTGCCGTGCTGTCGATCACGTCGCCGTTGGTTTCGCCGCTTTCGCCGCCGATGATAACGTCGTTATCAATGCCATCAGTCAGCGTGAAGGTGTCGTCGCCCGACCCGCCGTCAACGGTATCGTCGCCAAGACCGCTGTCGATCGTGTCGTCGCCGCCGTTGCCAAAGATCGTATCGTTGTCACCGTCGGTACCGTCGATCTGGTCCCCCTGCGCGTCGGTATATTCCGGAAGCATGGTTTCGCCGCTGTCCAGACCATCAACCGGACCGGCCATCTCCTCGCCGATGATGTGTTCGATCTCGGTGAACTTGAACGATCCAGCAGAGCTGCCATCGGCATTGTAAAGGTCAACAGTACCGTTCTGACCATTGCCGTTGCTATCTGGTTCCAGATCACGCAGGCGGAAATTGAGGCCAGTCAGATCAAGCGTGTCATCGTCGGTGTTCAAGTCCGGGTCTGTATCGAAGCCGCCTGCGCCGCCGTCGACCTCATCGCCATAGTTGCCGCCAAATATGGTATCCTTGCCTGCGCCACCGCTGATCTTGTCTTTGCCCTCGCCACCGGTCAGCTGGTCATCCCCGTCACCGCCGATCAGCGTATCGTCGTCATCGCCGCCGAACAGCGTGTCGTCGCCTGCGCCACCGTCGATAAAGTCGTCGCCCTCGTCGCCCATCAACAGGTCATTGCCCGCGCCATCGTCAATGCTACCTACGGGTGCGTCAAAATAGACATCGGTGATGTTGATGCCCGCGTGATTGCCATCCGACAGATCCTGAACCATCGTGTGGGTAATCTCGAGGTAATCGACCGGGCCTTCGATGTTCACCAGGGCAGAGTGGTCGGGATCGGTATCGGGGCCATTATCACCGCCGCTGATTAGCGTTTCGTAACCGCCAACGCCGTCTTGGTTATGGGCATTGATGCCGCTGCCTGCATCGACCTTGATCGGTGTGCGTGTCCCATCGGGACCAACCGCCACGATGACGACTTTCGACGCGTTATCAATGTCATTGATGCGGAAGCTAATGTTGGTCACATCCTTGGAGAAATCCAAACGATATGTCGCGCTCTCGCCATCCTGGTTCGCCAGCGAGGCCAAAGAGCTGTTGGCATTGGTCGCCTGACCGTCGCCAGTGATCGAATGCACCTTTTGCTGGTCCGTCGAGAATGTCGTCTCGGGTGTTTTATTGCTGCCCGTGACCGAGAAGGTCACATTGACGTTGCCCGTGTCCTGAACAAAGCCACCACCCAGATTGTCATTATTGTCGACAGCAGAGGTATCGTGGGGGTCAGGTGCCTTGTCCCACTCAAAGCTCTCGCGCTCTTTCGTGCCGCCAGATGATCCATCATCGGTGTTGTTGTCACCGTAGATCGTATCCTTGCCGCTGCCACCGGAAATGGTGTCATCGCCGCCGTTACCTTCGAGGTAATCGTCGCCTTCGTTGCCTTCGATATCGTCGTTGCCACCCTCGCCAAAGATCGTGTCATTACCGGCACCGCCGGTCAGCACATCGTCGCCACCGGCCAGCCCGTCTGTCGGCGATGTCGCATCGCCGGGCGTGGTGTAGGTGTTCGCAATGTGGTCGTATTTGATCGACGGCAGGTCAGAGCTGTGGCTAACGAAATCATAGGATTTACCAACCTCAAGCGGTTTGTCTGTCACGATCCCGACGGCATCCGTACCGTCAAAGTTCATCACGTAAACGGTCACATCCTGCGAGGAATCCACGGCGTCCAAGGGACGCACAACATAGGAATATTCGGGGATGAATTTATCCCCTGCGTATTCGGTGTTGCCGTTCAGCTTGGTGGTTTGAACAAGGGTCTGCGTACCATCGTTGTCATTCAACGAGTCGTCCCCGTCCTTGACGCCAACAGCTACCGGGGCCGAATTATCGTTAATAGTAAATGATTTACCCGCCAGATCGCTGGTGCCGGTATCGCTATCGCGGAACGGGCTAGAGCCGCCAGCGACGGTGACATTCGACAAGTCCCACGTCAAAACAGTGTGATCTGCACCTGTTACAGGATCGACCCCTTTGGACACAGGCTCCGCCTTGGTCAGGCCAGCGCTGTCGCCAAAGATGATGTCATCCCCTTCGCCGCCGTCCAGAGTGTCGTTGCCAACGGTGCCGTCATCATCGGGCAGCGCGGCCACGGGGCTGTCAAAGAACACGTCGGTCACGTTCACGCCTGAATTGCCGCTGGTCGCACCTGTGTGAATGAATTCAATGCGCGATACGGGGCCGTCGATCGAGACGTTAACCGAATATTTGCTATCAGAGGGGTAGTCGTCGCCACCTTTGCTGGTTGCGGTATCGACACCGAATTTGCCATCGCTGTCAGTCAGTTTCACACCGCTGGAGCTGCTGTTCGCAATCAGGTCGACATCGATCATATTCCCTGACGCATCATAGGCCAGAACCTTAACGGCACCATTGTTGTCGATATCATTCACGTTGAACGATACGTTGCCGACGGCCTGATCGAAACGGAGCTCGAACTTCGTCTCACCGGTGCAGTTTGCCAGCGATTCAAAGGAGCTCTCGTCGTTGATTACTTCGGAACCGCTATCGATGTTGCCGGTAAACTGGTCACGATCGCTGAATTCCTGCGAGGCATTATTATGGGGAGAGAAGCTTTTCAGATCGAACGTTACATTGACGGAACCGGTGTTCTGGGTGAACCCGCCCTTGAGGGAATCATCGTCATCGATCTCGGACCCGTCGCCGGAAGGATCTGGCGCCTTGGACCATTCGAAGCTCTCGCGGCTGTCGCCGTAGGTACCCTTGGTCGCACCGTCACCGATCAGGATGTCATCGCCACTACCACCTTCGACCAAATCATCGCCCGACCCTGCCACGACTGTGTCATCGCCTAAACCCGCCTTAACGGTATCGTTCCCGCCGCGCGCAAGGATGATGTCGTCGTTGTTGGCATAGCCAAACACCGCATCATTTGCATCAACGCGGTCACCATGGGGGTCGTCTGTATAGCTGGCGTCGATCAGGTTGTCTTGTTGGTTACCATCCACGATCCCGTTCGGCCCCTCGCTCGGAGCCTCGGTCGCCGTTTTTTCGGCCTCGGCGGTGCTGGTTTTACCAAAAAGCCATAGCCTGTTCAAAAAAATGGTCATATCAGTCGTCTCCAAAATTTGCTCGGGCACGCTGCGGTGGGTACCGTCAGCCCAAAATAGTAATGTGCGCGTTCACGGGCGAAGCTCATCAGTTCGTGGTGCGCCAGAAAGGCGCGAGATATTTAATGTCAGACGCGGTGCCGCCCTGTCCGCACCGCCACGGGTGGGCGCGTAGCGGTGCAGGACAAAAAGCGCGGCGCCGATTGTCTAAATCTGTAATCAACTGGGTATGGGGCATTTGTGTTCTTGACGTGATCCGACGGCGGCGGTTTGGGGATTTAAAAAAGGCGAAAGCGGCGCGCCTGCCGCAACGCAGCGTTGCGTCCTCGCCTTTAACCAGCCGGTCTGGCTTTCGCGTTAGGTAGACATGTGATCCCATCGGTCTCTCCCGTTTTCCACCGATATGGCGGGCCATCGCAAAATGGCGAACACTAACCCCCTAACAACGCTTCGCGGCCATTGACGACGCGCAAAGAACTTTACCGTTCTGGAGGGAGAGACAGCCAAACAAGGCCGCCCTCTGCCGAGCAATCGACAGTGGTGTATCCAACGATCTCCGAAGAGCCGAGCGACACATCTTCCCCGCACAACTTGCGCGTTCAATGCGGTCGTCCCCGAAACCTAAAAACTTTGCCCCCCAGTTGGGCAGGCCCATAAATACGCCTCGGTCAGCTATGTAGAAAGAGGAAAGTGGCAAGAAAGTGCTGATACGCCACTTTTCGGTCATGTTTCGTCAGGATGAAATGAATGGCTGCACACGCAAAGGTAGTGCATTGTTTCCAATTCATCTGAACGGATACTCATCCAACTGCCGAAAATATCGAAAAATAATAGAGAACCGAACTATCGTTCCGGAGTAAATATTTATTGTTTCGATATCTGATACAGAAAGCACCGCGTGCCCACAAATTCAACTATACCGATATGCGCCATTTCTAAAAAGCACAGAATGGAACCAATAGGGTGTACCAGCGAGGATTTCTTCAAAAAATGTAGGTAGTGTTTGCTGACACGTCCGAATCATCTGCTGGGCGAAAGAGTAGTCAACGGCTCAAACGATACGGGAAATTCACCTTAAAACAGCCCGTTTTCAATACGAGACTGTGATCGTGCAGCGGCATCGAACAGCCGCATTTCCCGACTGCAAAGCAATAATTACATCATTTTTGACGCAAAATTATCTTTGCAGGGCCATTGGATCGACCTCAGGCGACATGACAACCAGCCTGCTAAGACTGCGATTGTTGTACCAGTCCAGCACAATCCCACCATCGGCACAGAAGTCGAACGAACGCGCGACTCGAAAGCAGTCCGATACGAAACCACATCACTGGTCGAAACTCTATTTCACGGAAAACCCTGTCGAAACAAGGTGGTACCCAAGGCCGGACTCGAACCGGCACGCCTCGCGGCGGGGGATTTTGAATCCCCTGCGTCTACCATTCCGCCACTTGGGCACAATGGGGGTCTGTTACCGTGCAACGCGCCCCGCGGCAAGAGCAATTTTACCGCTTTTGCTTGACCCCGTTCGATTGTTCTGGTGTTGCCAGTTTACGGACAACCTTTACCGGAGAAATCAGTATGATCCGACGGCTTTATGACTGGGTTCTTGGCCTGGCGAACCATCCACACGCACTTTGGGCGCTTGCGGTTGTCGCGTTCCTCGAAAGCTCGGTTTTTCCTATTCCACCGGATGTGTTGATGATCCCGATGATCCTCGCTCGCCCCAGCCGGGCGTGGTTGATCGCAGGGGTTGCGCTTGTGGCGTCGGTTTTGGGCGGCATGTTGGGCTATGCCATCGGGGCGCTCGCGTTTGAACAGTTGGGACAGCCGATCCTCGCCAGCCTCGGCAAAGGCAACGCGATGGCTGAATTTTCGACGCGGTTTAATGATGTCGGTTTTTGGGCGGTGCTTGGCGCAGGGGTCACGCCCTTCCCGTACAAGGTGATCACAATCATGTCTGGCTGGACCGGCATGCCGCTGGCGACCTTTATCGTCACCTCTATCCTCGCGCGTGCGCTACGTTTCTTTATCGTCGCGGGGCTGCTGTGGAAATTTGGCGCACCGATCCGTGACTTTATTGAACGCCGCCTGCCATTGGTGTTTACCGTATTTGTCGTGCTGCTGTTTGGCAGCTTCTTTCTACTGAGGTATCTGTGATGACCCGAAACTTCTATGTCTTGATCGCCACGCTTGGCTCTGCGGCACTGTTACTGGGGGCCTTTGGGTTCCAGCACATCGGCGGCTACGCCCCGTGCCAAATGTGTCTCTGGCAGCGTTGGCCCCATGCCGCGGCGATTGTCATCGGGGTGATTGTACTATTCGGCGCGCCGCGTGCATTGATCTGGCTTGGGGCCCTCTCGGTGGCTATTACTGGCCTCATCGGCGTCTATCACGCGGGGGTCGAATGGAAATACTGGCCCGGTCCGTCGTCCTGCACCGGTGGCGGCATGGATCTGGGCACCATGAGCGGGAGCGACCTGCTGTCCACGACAGCGCCTTCCGGTCTGGTCATGTGCGACGCTATCGTCTGGCAGTTGTTCGGGCTTTCCATGGCAGGATGGAACGCCGTCGCATGCGCCGTACTGCTGGCGTTCTGGGTCTCTGCGGCGCGCAGGTCTCGCTAATATATCCGGCAGGTCGCCGCGCTAAACGGCGACCTGCCCCGCCTTGCGAGTCTTCAGCAACAAGCTGGTTTCGCTGGCGACCACCCCATCAAGTTTGCGGATACGGGCCAGAACCTCGTCAAATTCCTCGAGCGTTTTGGTCCCGATTTCAACTATCACATCCCACCGCCCATTGGTCGAATGCACCGCGCGCAGCGGCGCCATGCCGGCAAGCGTACGCGTGATACGTTCCGTCCCGCGGCCTTCGATTTCGATCATCATCAAGCCGCGCACGGGATCGGCCCTGACATCCGATCGTGTCACGACGGTAAACCCCAAAATTTCTCCGTTTTGTTGCAAGCGCGCCAGTCGCGCACGCACCGTTGTGCGCGACAACCGTAAGGCGGCGGCAAGATCAGAAAGCGAGGCTCGCGCGTCATCGCGCAGGGCTGCCAAAATTGCTTCGTCCGTATTGTCCATAGTGTTTGCCCAAATTGGATAATTATTCTCCGATTTGGTCACTTTAGTTGATTGTTGCTGATCATACCAACCAGATAATCTGCATGAAACTCGGAATAAAGGACCGCTTGTATGACTGGACAAAACTGCATTCTTCTTGGCGCGCCGCTGGACAGTGGCAAGCGTCGTTTGGGCTGTTTGATGGGCCCCGACGCATATCGTACAGCTGGACTGGCGCGCGCCCTGACCGATCTGGGCCATGATGTCACCGATCGCGGCAACGTGGCCCCCGCAGCGTTCACCCCCGGTCAGCACCCCAAGCTGCACGCGCTTGAAGAGACCATCGCTTGGACTCATAGTCTGGCTGACGCCACCCAAGCGGCCCTGCAAGACGGCACACCCATCATCATGGGCGGCGATCATGCGCTGGCGTCCGGCACCGTTCTGGGCGCGATGCGCCATGCGCAGGCGCAGGACCGTCCGCTGTTTGTGCTTTGGCTGGATGCCCATAGCGATTTCCACACGCCCGAAAGCACCGACAGCGGCAATCTGCATGGCACGCCATTGGGCTATGTCACGGGCCGCGAAGGCTTCGACGCGTTCCCTGCTCTGCCCTATGCCCTGCCGCATGATAATATCGCGATCATCGGGCTGCGGTCCGTCGACGCCGCGGAACGAGCTGCGTTGCAGGAAACCACCATCCAGCGCGTCGACATGCGCGAGATTGATGAAACCGGGATCGCCACGCCACTGAACACCTTCCTTGAAAAGGTCGCGGCCGCGAAAGGGATGCTGCATGTCTCGCTTGACGTGGATTTCCTTGATCCGTCCGTTGCACCTGCTGTTGGCACAACTGTCCCTGGCGGTGCGACGGTACGCGAAGGTCATCTTGTCATGGAGATGCTGCACGACAGTGGGCTCATGACCTCGCTTGATCTGGTCGAACTGAACCCGTTTCTTGATGAACGGGGCCGCACCGCGCAGCTGATGGTTGATCTGGCTGCCTCTGCCTTTGGCCGCTGGGTTTTCGACCGCCCCACCCGTGCATATTGATTTGACTGAAAGGCTCCCTGCCATGACCAAGCTGACCCCCTCCGACAAAGCGCTGGTGCCCTTTGTATCCGTCGACAACATGATGAAGCTGATCCATCACGTCGGGTTAGAGCCCATGCTGATTGGCCTCGGCGACTATATTGAGGCTGACTTCAAGCGATGGGAGCTTTTTGACAAAACGCCCCGCGTTGCTAGCCACTCGGAACAAGGTGTGATCGAACTGATGCCGACCTCGGATGGTGAAGTGTACGGGTTCAAATACGTCAACGGTCACCCCTCGAATACCGCCGACGGCTTGCAGACCGTGACCGCCTTTGGTCTGCTGGCGAATGTGGCCAACGGCTATCCGGTGCTGCTGTCCGAGATGACGATGCTGACCGCGCTGCGCACGGCGGCGACGTCGGCGGTGGTGGCGCGGCTGCTGGCCCCCAAGGGCGCGCATGTGATGGCAATGATCGGCAACGGGGCGCAGTCCGAATTCCAGACCCTCGCCATGAAGGCCATCGTCGGTATCGACGAGGTGCGGCTTTACGACATAGACAAAGATGCCACCGCCAAATGCGCCGCCAACCTTCAAGGTCTGGGCATCAAGATCGTGCCCTGCGGCACCGCCGAAGAGGCCATGCTGGGCGCACAGATTGTCACCACCTGCACGGCGGACAAGCAATATGCCACCATCCTCACCGATAACATGATTGGCAGCGGCATCCACATCAACGCCATCGGCGGTGACTGTCCGGGCAAGACCGAGCTTGCCCCCGCGATCCTGCACCGTGCAGGGATCTTTGTAGAATACCCCGAACAGACCCGTATCGAGGGCGAAATCCAGCAGCTAGAATCGGACCATCCCGTTACGGAAATCTGGCAGGTTCTGACCGGTCAGGCGCAGGGGCGCACGGATGACAAGCAGATCACCCTGTTCGACAGCGTCGGCTTCGCGATCGAGGATTTCTCGGCGCTGCGGTATGTGCGCGACCAGATCAAGGCGACCGATCTATTTGATCCCCTTGACCTGCTGGCCGACCCCGAAGATCCGCGTGACCTTTTCGGAATGCTTCAACGCGCCAAGTAACTGGCAAAACGGGGCTATCTCGGCGCGGTCACATCATGGTGATATAGCCAGTTGAACGCGCCGACCATCGCCCCGGGGGCAAGGGTGCTGGCCACCTTCAACCCCAGATGGGCGGCTGTCCGTACCGCACCGGGGCGCAGGTGATAGCGCGTGGCATTGCCTGCCGCCGCTTTGACGACACGGGTAACACGCGGTTGGCGCAGGCTTTGATAACGGGTTAGCGCTTGTTCTGCAGAGTGGTTCAGAACGCTGTCGGCCAGCACCCATGCATCTTCTAGCGCCATATTGGCCCCTTGGGCGAGGAACGGCAGCGTCGGATGCGCAGCATCGCCAAGCAACGCGACCCCGCCCTGATGCCAAGTCTGTGCCACGGGATGTAGATGCAGCCCCCAAAGCGTGCATGTCTCGACCGCGTTGATCATTGCCTTCGCACGACCGCCAAAGCCTGCGAACGCCTGCTTTAGATTGGCCGGATCGTCAAAGCAGCTCCATCCTTCGGCAGCCCATCCGTCCCGCTCTTCCACCGCGACCAGATTCACCAGTCGTCCACCACGTAAGGGGTAGCTTACCAGATGCCGCCCCGGTCCCATGGTTACATGCGCCTCGTTCGGATGGTCAAAGGTATTGGGTACGACAGCCCGCCATGCCACCTGTCCGGTGAACTCTGCCTGATCTGCGCCATTCAAAACCGCGCGCGCGCGGCTATGAATGCCGCTGGCATCCACGATCAGCTCGGCCCGTCGGTGCGATCCGTCTGTGAGGCGCAGTTGCGGCGTGGCACCGGGCGTCACCTCTGCCACCTCGACGCCCAGCTCAATCGACACATTGCCTCGTTTGGCAGCCCCCAGAAGGATGTCCACCAGATCCGCACGATGCACAAACATATATGGGTACGCACCCTGCCCGCGCATCAGGTCAAGCCGTGCGACACGCGTGCCTGTCTTATAGTCCTGCAACACGACCGCCTGCCCCCGCACGGCGGCGCGTTCGGTCAGCTTGGATTCGAGCCCCATGGCGCGCAGTACCGCGATGCCGTTTGGACTGATCTGCAAGCCTGCGCCAACCTCGGTAATCGCGGGGGCCTGTTCAAGTAGAGTGACGGCCATGCCCCGACGTGACAATGCCGCCGCTGCGGCCAGCCCGCCGATCCCACCACCTATTACAATTGCGTTGCTGATACCCATGTTACCAAGCCTGTCTTGTCAGCTTCATACACAAAAGCGCCGGGCTCTCACCGCGGCGCTTTCATTATTATTCTCATACGAATGCCATCATGCGCGACACCGTCTTCAGGCGATCAATCGTCGCGGTGGACTTTCTCGCGGCGTTCGTGACGCTCTTGCGCCTCGAGGCTCATTGTTGCGATTGGACGCGCGTCGAGACGCTTCAGCGAGATAGGTTCACCCGTGACAGAGCAATACCCGAATTCACCTTCGTCAATGCGGCGCAGCGCCCCGTCGATCTTGCTCACCAGCTTGCGTGCGCGGTCCCGTGTGCGCAGTTCAAGCGCACGGTCTGTCTCTTCGGAGGCCCGATCGTTTACATCTGGGATATTCCGCGTGCCGTCCTGCAAGCCTTCGATGGTATCGCGGCTTCCTGCCAGCAGTTCGGATTTCCAATTCAGTAGCTTGCGTCTGAAGTATTCAACTTGCCGATCATTCATGAACGGTTCGTCTTCAGCGGGTGTATAGCCATCCGCCAAAAAAACTTCCTGCTTCATATCATTCCCCATCGCGGTCTTTAATCCCTGTCATGAAGGCGCGTCTCCCGACATCACTCCCGTGGCGTGCATCTAACGCAGCGTTAGCGGATTGTCACTACACAATGCTTATGTTTGTTGGTTTAAGGACCAAGAATAGCGCGTTGAAGAAGGTTGAAAACAAGATGAAATTCCAAGGTACTCAAGATTACGTTGCCACAGATGACCTCACGATTGCGGTAAATGCGGCCGTGACGCTGGAACGCCCTCTGCTTGTAAAGGGCGAACCGGGTACAGGTAAAACGGAACTTGCGCGTCAGGTTTCGAATGCGCTGGGCTTGCCGATGATTGAATGGAACATCAAGTCCACGACCCGAGCACAACAGGGCCTGTACGAATATGACGCCGTCAGCCGGCTACGCGACAGCCAGCTTGGCGAAGAGCGCGTGCACGATGTAAAGAACTACATCCGTAAGGGCAAGCTGTGGCAGGCCTTCGAAGCGGAGGGCAAAAACGTGTTGCTGATCGACGAGATCGACAAGGCGGACATTGAATTCCCCAACGACCTCTTGCAAGAGCTCGATAAGATGGAGTTTTTCGTCTATGAGACCGGCGAAACGATCAAGGCGGTGAACCGCCCCATCGTGATCATCACCTCAAACAATGAAAAAGAGCTGCCCGACGCCTTTCTGCGCCGCTGCTTCTTCCACTATATCCAGTTCCCCGAGATGGACACTCTGCGCAAGATCGTCGAGGTTCACCACCCTGGCATCAAGGACGCCTTGTTGACCACCGCATTGACCCAATTCTACGACATCCGCGACCAGCAAGGCCTGAAGAAAAAGCCGTCGACGTCCGAAGTTCTTGATTGGCTGAAACTTCTATTGGCCGAAGATCTGGAGGCGTCCGATCTGAAAAAAGACGGCAAATCTGCCCTGCCCAAGCTGCACGGCGCGTTGTTGAAGAACGAGCAGGATGTGCATCTGTTTGAACGCCTTGCCTTTATGGCCCGCGCGCAAAAGTGACCCGAAAAGGGCGCGGCACGCCGCGCCCTGACGCGCCTGATATTGTCCGCTGCCCCGTTATTTCATGGCGACCAGCGAAATAGCTTTAATAGCTTTACTTGTGACGTTCCGGCAACGATGGTCACAAGCCTGCCTTATTTGTTAACATTTTTCTCTAAATTGACATGCTTGCTCCCTAGAATGGTCGGGATAGCGGGCGAAAAAACACCTGTAATCAGCTCAAAAGGGCAGTCAGGTTTATGATGCATATGATTTTCGCACTGTTCGTGCGCACCGCGTTGGATATCGTTAAAGTCGCCCGAACGGTCTTTACGTCTGTCGCAGCGGGGGCGCGTCCATGAAAAAGATCCTCCTGTTGCCCCTCGTGCTAGCGGTCAGTGCCTGTGTTCCGGCCTCGCACCCCGGTGTGGTCACCCGCGCCGCGATGGAGCCCGCCTCGACGTCCTCTTTGCCCGCGATGAAACGGTTCACTGTGCATCAATCGCTGCCCGCGCCGCGGTCCAACAACGATTTATCACTTGATTTCATCGAGCTGTCGTTCCGTATGGAAAGCGGTAAAGAGCTGCCCGTTTTCACCCGTTTCGAAGGCCCCGTCAGCGTGCGCGTCATCGGTGCGCCGCCGCCGACCCTCGGCCCTGACTTGACCGCGCTGATGAACCGTTTGCGGCAAGAGGCCCGCATCGACATCAGCCCGACAACCAACCCGGCAGCCAATATCACGGTCGAAGCCGTCAGCCGTCGCACCATCAGCAAGGTGCTGCCGCAAGCCGCCTGTTTTGTGGCCCCGAATGTCAGCAGCCTTGATGAATACAAGAAAGTCCGCCGCACCGCGCAGACCAACTGGTCCTTGCTGAAAACCCGCAGCCGCGTGTCGATATTCATCCCCAATGACGCCAGCCCGCAAGAGGTCCGCGACTGCCTGCACGAAGAGCTGGCCCAAGCCCTCGGGCCGCTGAATGATCTTTACCGCTTGCCGGATTCAGTCTTCAACGATGACAACGTGCATACCGTGTTAACCGGCTTTGATATGACAATTCTGCGCGCTTATTACGATCCTGCGCTGCGGTCCGGCATGACACGGGGTCAAGTGGCCAACGCCCTGCCCGGCATTTTTGCACGGATCAATCCCGGCGGCACCTCGACCCAAGCACGGTTTGTGACCCGCACCCCACGCGAATGGAACGCCGCCGTTCAAGGCGCTCTTGGACCCGGCCGGTCCAGTGGTCAACGTCAGGACGCTGCCTATAGCGCCATTAAGATCGCGCAAAGCCTCGGCTGGCAGGATCACCGCCGCGCCTTCGCCCATTACGCAATGGGCCGCGCCTTGCAATCTGGTGACGCCGAAGCCGCGCATGAACAGTACAAGATGTCCGACCTTTTCTACGCGCGCACCCCCGGAACGGACCTGCACCGCGCCTATGTCGCGACGCAACTGGGGGCTTATGCTGTGTCCAAGGGTCAGGGTGACGAAGCGCTGCGTCTGATCGCGCCCCATATCAACACCGCACGCTTGCGCGAAAATGCCGCCTTGCTCAGCACCTTGCTGTTGTTGCGTGCCGAAGCGCTTGAACTGGAAAACCGCGCGGCCGAGGCGCAGGCCGTCAGGCTGGACAGTCTGGGCTGGGCACGGTACGGATTTGGCTCTGACTGGGCTGTGCGGGCCAAAATGCGCGAGATCGCGTCGCTTAACCCGCTCAAATAATTAGCGAAACGGGTTAAAATGATCGTCATACTTCTCGCCGTGATCGGCGCTGTTATCGGGGGGCTGACCGCCCGTAAACGCAACGGAAACCGCAAGGATATTGCTCAATACGCGGTGGGCTTTGCGATGGCCTTTATCATCGTGGGCATGATCCTTACAGTCGTTCTGGACCGAGTCCTAACCGGAGCGTAATATATGTTTCTGCCGTTCTTTGAGCAACTGCGCCAGCATAAGGTGCCTGTGTCCATGCGCGAGTTTCTGGCGTTTCTCGATGGTATGTCGGCCGGGCTTGCGACCTATGACGTAGACGCGTTCTACTATCTTGCGCGCACCAGCATGGTCAAAGACGAACGCAACATCGACAAGTTCGACCGCGCCTTTTCGGCAGCCTTCTCTGGTCTTGAAAACATCAGCCTCGACGAGGTGATGGAGGCGGTGGATATCCCGCATGAATGGCTGGAAAAGATGGCTGAAAAGCATCTGACCGCGGAAGAAAAAGCCGAGATCGAAGCCGCGGGTGGTTTTGACAAACTTATGGAGACGCTGCGCAAGCGGCTTGAGGAACAAAAAGAACGGCATCAGGGCGGCAACAAATGGGTTGGAACGGCGGGCACCTCGCCTTTCGGCGCATATGGCTACAACCCAGAAGGCGTACGCATCGGCCAGAATGAATCGCGCCATCAACGCGCGGTCAAGGTCTGGGATAAACGCGAATTCAAGAACCTTGACGATTCCGTTGAACTGGGCACCCGCAACATCAAGGTCGCGCTAAAACGTCTGCGCCGGTGGGCCCGTGACGGAGCGAATGACGAATTCGATCTGGGCGGCACGATCCGCGCCACGGCAGAACACGGCTATCTCGATGTGAAAACCCGCCCCGAGCGGCGCAATGCGGTCAAGGTCTTGCTGTTTTTGGATATTGGCGGCTCTATGGACCCGCATATCAAAACCGTCGAAGAACTGTTCAGCGCCGCCAAGTCCGAATTCAAACACCTCGAACACTTCTATTTCCACAACTGTCTCTACGAAGGCGTCTGGCGCGACAACCGTCGCCGCTGGACCGAACAGCTGGACACAATGGAAGTTCTGCGCACCTACGGTTCTGATTATAAATGTATTTTCGTCGGCGACGCATCCATGTCCCCCTACGAGATCGCCTATCCCGGCGGGGCCAACGAACATTGGAATGCCGAAGCCGGATCAGTCTGGCTGTCACGCGCGCGCGAACAGTGGACCAGCAACCTTTGGATTAACCCGATCCCCGAGAAATACTGGCCCTACACGCAATCGATCAAAATGGTGCAGGAAATCTTTGGACAGGATGCCATGGTGCCCATGACCCTCGAAGGGCTGAGCCGCGGGATGAAGACGCTGACCCGGTAATCAGGAGAGTGTCCGATCTTCTGTGTAATTGCGATCTGGTCCATGCTTCCTGAGAGGAGCAAGGACGATGACCATATCCGAGGAACTGCTGGACGAACTACTGAAGGGCTGCGAGCGGCCTGAAGATCTGCTTGGCGATGCCGGTCTAATGAAAGAGCTCAAGATCAAGCTGATGGAGCGAATGCTCGGTGCTGAGTTGACGTCACATTTGGGCTATGAAGACGGCAAGGATGCCCCGCCTGATCAGACCAACCGTCGCAACGGGTCATCCGCCAAGAGATTGAAGGGGCAAGACGGCGAACTGCCTATCGCTGTGCCACGGGACCGGGACGGTAGCTTCGAACCTGAACTGGT
>NZ_FNJD01000003.1 GCF_900103185.1 Sulfitobacter litoralis | reverse complement strand
CTTTTTTCCAAGGGCTTCCTTCAGCAGATCATTCTGCATGCTTATCTCAGCATACATGCGCTTCAGACGGCGGTTCTCCTCAGCCATATCCTTCATCTCGGATATCAGTGAAGCATCCATGCCGCCAAACTTAGCCCGCCATTTGTAAAAACTCGCGCTGCTCATTCCGTGCTCACGGCACAGCTCAGAGACCGGCACACCGCCCTCCGCCTGCTTCAACACTGCCATGATCTGTGCGTCGCTGTATCGTCCGTTCTTCATCGTAAATCTCCTCAGATACCTTGCCGAGAAAATTCCACTTTTGAACACCGCTAATTTTAGGGGGGATTACCCATTGTCGCTAACTGGGTTACCTCATTTCCAACGGCATCCTTGACGATAAATTTGACGGCAGCGACGGGCTGCCCGTCCCGAGCATGGGCGTGCGCAACTGCGAGACGTAGTTCATGCGTAACGCTGACAACGCGTTCGCGATCATGGTTTAACCACATCGCAATTGGCTGGGGCGCTGAGCGCATGCTGTGGTTAGATGCACCTTCAATACTATCGGCGGTGTAAACAAATTCGGAACAAGCAATCGAGTTGTCCGTAAAATTTGATTGATCAGGATAAGGCTGCCTGACCCGACCGGTGAGATCGACCGTTGTTTCAGCTAAGGTCGGCGTTGCAAACCGATCAAATCCCGGGCGAGAAACCAACAATTCCTGGGGTTCTGACGCATTCAAATAATGCGTCATGTCGCTTTGTAATACTTGCCAGCCATCAGCCAAAATTTCTGTATTGGGCAAAGAATTTAGAGCATAAGGCTCTGCCCCAGTTTGCCCCAATTTCATCCCCACACCGAGTGTCATTTGCATAGTCGGCCCCTTGCGATCAGTTTGCTCAAGCCGTGAGGTATATCAGTGAGCCGATAGCGTTGCTTCGAACAGGGAGCGGGCGGGAGCAGGATTAATTTTTACGTAATATTAATGTTTAGCCCGCAGGGTTGTTCTAATCGCCGATGCAGCTTTTGAGAGGGCAACTATGATTTGGATTTAAAATACCAATACATGCCAGTACGGTGCTGCGTGGCAAAGCGACGCCTGATGGGCCGAAGCACGCCTGTCTCGATGGTAGTGCTTATCTATATGCTTTTGTTGCTGTTGCCGGCGGGCTTTAGCATCGGGTCGGTCTATCTGACTGGCACTAGGATCCTTCTGGCTTGCGTCATCGTACCGCTTGCTGTGCGTTTGTTTTGTGGGCATTTCGGGCGCATCCAACTAACGGATATTTTGTTCCTGCTACATTTTTTGTGGGTTGGGCTCTCCTTAATGATTAACAATCCCGAGCAAGCGACGGAAAACGCGGGGTCCATTGGAGTTGAGTTCCTAGGGGGCTACTTGATTGGACGCGCCTATGTCCGAGACAGGCATAGTTTTGCCGCCTTAATAAAAATTCTGACGACGTTGATTGTGCTCTGCTTTCCTCTCGCTGTGATCGAATCCCAAAACGGCACGTCGGTTCCGATCCAGCTTTGGCAAATGACAGGTCTGTCTACGCCGCCTGACCTTTCGATCGATCGCCGGATGGGACTGGAGCGCGTTCAGCTCGCTTTCGAACATCCCATTCACTGGGGCTTATTTTGCACTATTGCCACGTCGCTCTATTTTGTCGGCTTGGCGCGGCAGCACAGTTTTGGATTGCGGCTAATGATACTGGCGGTGATTTGTGCCAGTTGTTTCCTGTCCCTTTCCAGCGGTGCACTACTCGCCGCTCTCGTCCAGATAGGTCTGATACTATGGGGCTTCTTATGTCGAAGACTCGCGCAAAAGTGGATTGTTCTCTCAGTCGGTGTGGTGGCCCTCTACATTCTCGTTGATCTAATCTCTAATCGCGCACCGATCCAAGTTTTCATGAGCTACGCCACATTTTCGGCTCAAAGCGCCTATTGGAGGTCGGCGATATTTCAATGGGGCATGGTTAATATCTGGAGTGCGCCGGTGACAGGGATTGGGCTGCATGATTGGCTTAAGCCGATCTGGATGCACACGACAAGTATCGACAATTTTTGGCTTTTTATCGCAATGCGTTTTGGGCTGCCCGCGTTTGCTTTTCTGACCGTCGGTTATGGACTCGCACTTTGGCGAGTTGGCCGCATAAATTTCCAGGAGGACCCTACATTACGACAGATGCGACGTGGCTGGGTTTTATGCTTCGTCGGACTAAGCCTATCGCTGACCACGGTACATATTTGGGGTGCCATCTACGGGTTCGTCTTTTTCGTATTCGGAGCGGGGCTTTGGATGTTGGACGAAACACCGAGTTCGCCGCACGAAGAGTATCCAATTTGACCTATCCAGACGTTTAGCCGACGCCAAATTTTGCAGTCTAGTAAGGAAATTCCTTTAACTCAGATACAGGGTCGCGAAGAATTGCCGGCCAAAATGATCGAATTGTATTTGGGATTATAGGTAACGTGCCCACGCTAAATCTCTATGGCATCGCGTTAAAGGCTCAATCAGGTGGGATAGTGCTGCTCGTCGCGATAAGTGGGATAGTAAATCTTTTGATGCTGACTGGGTCAATCTATATGATCCAGATATACGACCGTGTCTTGCCGAGCGGATCTATTGTGACCCTGCTTGGATTATTCGGGATTGTGCTGCTTCTATACTGTTTTCTGGGCCTATTCGATCTCACAAGGCAACGGCTTTTGGCGCGCATTTCAGTGCGCATGGACCTTGCGCTTGGGGCGGCGTGCTTTGGTGATTGGATCAGCGTTCAAGAGCATAGCCGCGCGCAGGGAGGAGGGGAGCTGTCGCCTCTGCAGCAGCTGGTTCACCTTAGGCGATTGTTGTCCAGCCCTGCATTCGTGTGCGTGTGTGATATGCCGTTTGTACCGATATTCCTGGTGGCGCTGTATCTCATTCATCCATGGCTGGGGACAATGGTTCTCGCAGCGGCTGCGCTGGCCTGTGGCATGGTGGTGTTCGGCCGCTGGTTGACGCGTAGAACAGGTATCGCCTCTGTCGCTCAAGACACTATTCTCACTGATATGTCATATCAAAGCCGCCGACTGACCGAGCCATTGCGCGCCATGCGTATGGAGGATGATCTTGCGGCATATTGGCTAGGATTGCAGCGCAGTAGCCTGGTTTGGCACCAACGGTTGCATTTTGCCCCTGAAGCGCTGGCAGCCTTTAGCAAAACATTTCGACTGATGTTGCAATCGGCGATCCTGACGGTGGGTGCTGTTCTTGTTATTCAGGGAAAAATTTCCGCTGGGATGATTATGGCGGCATCCATCTTGGCAGGGCGCGTACTGGCACCCATTGACCAAATCACCGGTGGCTGGCGGCTAATCGCTGGCGGTTGGGCCGCACATCGACAGCTACATACCTATTTTGAACACTATGCGCCGACGCTCGAAGCGGTTGAGCTCCCCGCGCCGACAGGGCGCATATCGGTTTCATCTGTTTCTCAGACACCAGCCCCTCCGCGGGGGGACGGTTCACAATATAGCCTACAGGACATCACGTTCGACCTGCAGCCAGGAGATGGCCTGTGTATTCTAGGGGGTCTCGACGCAGGGAAAAGCGCGTTGGCAAAGCTCTTAGTAGGTATCTCGCCGCCGACCTCCGGTGAGGTCCGTTTTGATGCAGTCAAACTAAGTCTCTGGCCGTCTTCCCAGATCGGTCCTGCCATCGGCTATCTGCCTGAGGTGGTGGAGCTTTTGCCGGCTACGATCTTTGACAACATCTCGAGGTTCCGCGCCGAAGCCACAGATACGCAGGCTATCAACGCGGCCAAGCTTGCTCGGGTGCATGATGAGATTATGGCGCTCCCCGACGGCTATTCGACATTTTTAGGGAGGGGGGAGCAATCGGTTCTGAGCCAAGCACAGCTGCAGAAAATCGGCTTGGCACGAACCTTAGTTTTCGACCCTGCGCTCATCGTGATGGATGATCCTCGCCGATCCCTTTGCCGCTGCCCTGATGTCGAAGAAATCGTGCACGAGGTCACACGCCATATGCGGAACAGAAACTGCACGGTGGTGATTACAGCGCGTCAGCCTTGCGCAATTTCGGCTTTGAATAAGGTATTAATCCTATCTGACGGGCGCATGAAACGGTTCGGCCCGACAGAGGAAGTCCTGGGGCAGCCATATCCGGCGCGGGTCGCGGCTAAGGTTAGGGCGTTGCCCTCGCGCGGAAATGATACTTCACAGGTGGGGAATAGATGACCTTGTTCATACGATCGACGGCATTGGGCTCTGCATGCTGCGCCCAATGCCCTCTAAAGCAGCATGCTTGTTACATCAGTCCGTCCAGGAAACTCCGGTCAGATCGACAGCCTGTGTCGGTGCGTTGCGCCAAAGCCCGGTTAGTCCCGCCTTAGCGACAGAGAGCGAAGCAAGCTGGAAGAGGAACCCGTTGACGTAATCCTGAGAGATCATGGTTTGTGCCTCGCCCAGGACATCGTTGCGCATGTCGGGGTCTGTCGTTGTGTTCAACTTGGCCATTAACGTTTGGAAGTCGGGATTGTCGTACTGAAAGTAGTAGTCGGGGTTGGCATAGACGCCGATGTCCATCGGCTCGGTGTGGCTAACGATGGTCAGACCAAAATTCTTGCCCTTGAACACTGTTTCCAGCCACTGGGCCCATTCTACGTTGTTGATCTTGGCGGTGATACCGACTTCGGCGAGTTGCGCGGCGATGATTTCCCCGCCGCGACGGGCATACGAAGGGGGCGGCAGATCCAGTGTGGTTTCAAACCCATTGGCAAAGCCGGCTTCGGCGAGTAGCGCTTTGGATTTGTCGACGTCATACATGCTCAGCGCGGTTTGGTCGACGTAGGCTGGATTGTGGGGCGCGAAATGTGTGCCGATGGGCGTGCCATATCCGAACATTGCCCCGTCGATGATGGCTTGTCGGTCAATGGCGTGCGCTACCGCTTCGCGGACCTTCGGATTATCAAACGGAGGCTGCTTGTTGTTCATCGCCAGAATTGTCTCGCCCTCGGATGATCCGACAAGCACTTGAAACCGGGGGTCCGCTTCGAACTGCGGCAGGTTTTCAGGGGCGGGGAAGCTGACGAAAACGTCGACATCTTCCGCCATCATCGACGCAAATGCGGCCGTCGGATCAGAGATGAATTTAAACGTGGCCATGTCCAGCGCAGCCGGTGTCCCCCAATAATTCGGGTTCTTTTCAATGCGGATATTGTCGCCCTGGGTCCAGCTGGTGAATTTGAACGCGCCGGTCCCGATGGGCAGCTGTTTGATGTTGTCGATGCTTTCGGGAGCCACAATCACCGCGTCGCCCCATGCGAGGTTGAACAACAGGTTTCCATCCGGCTTGGACAGTTTGATTTCAACGGTGGAGGGGTCAACGATGGTCACCTCGGAAATCGCGGCGAATAGCGCTTTTTGGGCATTTGCGCTGTCTTCGGCATTGATCCGATCAAGTGAAAATTTAACGTCGGCGGCGTCCATCGTCGTGCCGTCGTGAAAGGTCACACCGCTTTGCAACTTGAACGTATAGGTTAGGCCATCGTCAGCGATTTCCCAAGATTGCGCAAGTCCGGGTACGATTGATCCGTCCCCCATGAACCGCGTTAAGCCTTCGAAAACGTTGGAATAAAGCACAGAATCAATAGCCCCCGCCGCGGCGCTGGTTGGGTCCAGATGCGGTGGTTCAAGCTGCATCGCGACGGTGATATCGCTTTTCGCAGCGACGCCACTGGCCATCAGCGCGGCAGCGCAGGTGCCTATGATAAGTTTGCGAAGATGGGCCATATATCCCTCCTGTTGGAAATAATAAAAAATGTTAACCAGTTCTGTCAGGTTTGACCAGCGTCGGGTTCGCTGGACAATTATCGGTTGTGCCTTGCCTGTCTGCGGTTTATGCGCCGTTTTTTGAGGTTTTGCAGGGGCGCACCATGGCTACGATATCTACCACTTTGGGTATTGATTTCGGGACGTCGAACTCTGCCGTCGGCTATGCGATAGACGGCGTGCCGCACCTGATCAACGTCGAGGCGGGGCAGAACACACTGCCGACCGCGCTGTTTTTCGATAATGAGGAAAAGCGCATCATTTATGGGCGCGGTGCCCAAAAGGCGCTGATCGGCGGCGAGGACGGGCGGTATATGCGCGCGCTCAAAAGTCTGCTGGGCACACCGTTGATGCGGGAAAGCCGTGTCTTGTTGGGCAAGCGCATGGATTTCATCGCCATTGTGGCGAGCTTTCTAGCGGAGTTGAAAGCAAAAGCAGAGCGCGCCACCGGCCAGCAGTTTGATCGAGCGCTGTCCGGGCGGCCCGTGATGTTCCATAGCGCCGATCCCGCGCGGGATGCGCAGGCGTTGGTGGATCTGACCGAATGCTATACCCAAGCCGGCTTCAAAGACGTCCGTTTTATGCCCGAACCAGAGGCCGCGGCACTGGCCAACCGCGCTGTATTAGAGCCTGGCGATCTGGGGCTGATCGTCGATATTGGCGGCGGTACCTCTGACTTTACCCTGTTTCGGCAGGAAGGTGACGCCGGCATTCATATCCTCGCAAGCAAAGGCGTTCGCATTGGCGGTACGGATTTTGATCGGGAACTGAGCCTTCAGCACGTGATGCCGCATCTGGGGATGGGCAGCCAGATCAAGCATGTGTTCGGTGATGAAACCCACGCGGCGCCGCATGCCGTATTTGCCGATCTGGCGACGTGGCAGAAAATTCCGTTCCTTTATACCCGCGAACAACGCCGCGCCGTTGAGGATCTGGTGAAATACGCGGTAGAGCCCGAGCTGTTGAACCGCCTTGCCCGTGTCCTGGAAGACGAGCTTGGCCACGACATGGCCTTTGCCGTCGAGGCTGGAAAAATTGCCGCCAATGACCCTGATGCCAGCGCCCCGCCACAAATCGACCTAAAGATCGTCGAGCGCGGGCTGACGGTGCCGTTGCCGCAAGCGATGATGGCTACGACCTTGTCGGGGATGTCGACAGAGGTTGCTCAGGTGGCGACCGATCTGGCGGCGCAGGCGGAGGTAGAGACCGACGCCGTGACCAAACTGATCTTTGTTGGCGGGTCTAGTCTGATGGGGGTCATCGACCGCGCCATGCGCGACGCCTTCCCCCAGGCGGAGGTGCATCGGGGGGCTGCGATGACAGCAATCGTCGATGGGCTCGCTATCGCAGCGCCACACGCATTTTCCGACCTTTGACGGTGCGGGCTGACGCTATTCTTTCGAAAGCAGCAGCGTCTCTAGCGCGGCCCCCATCACGCAGGCGCTGTCGACCATATCGTCGATGCCGATGTATTCATCCGGCTTATGCGCTAGCTCTAGCAGGCCGGGGCCATAGGCGATGCAATTTTTGAGCTTGCCGATCCGGTCGATGTGTTTCTGGTCGTATGACCCGGGGGAGGCAACATATTCAGGGGGTTTGCCCATGATATCCTCGATCGCATGGGCGACGGTTTGCACGACCGGCGCATCACGGTCGGTCATCGACGGCATGACAGAGTTCAGTTCTGTCAGCTCATAGTCAAAATCGACCCGTGTTTCGCGTAGCCCTTCCAGCAGCGCGCGCACTTCGCCGCGCACCTGATCCAGCGGTTCTTCCAGCAAAAAGCGCCGGTCGATGGTAATGCGGCAGCTGTCGGGGACGCAGTGCGCCGGTAACCCGTCAAAGTCCGCATCGTTTTCCTTTTGTCCACCGTGTATCGAATTGATGTTCATAGTTGAACTGCGCGCCCCTTCGGGGACCACGGGCATGTCTGTGTGACGGGCGGCCATGGCGGGGAAAAGCTTGTTTTCGAACTCGGACAGCACCGCGCCCATGTGGCGCACGGCGCAGTCGCCTAGAAACGGCATCGAGCCGTGGGCGATTTCGCCCTTGGTTTCGATCTCGGCCCACCAGCCGCCGCGGTGACCCAGACAGATACGGTCTTTTTGCAACGGCTCGGGGATGATCACGTGCTGCACGCGGTCAGGGTTGAAATGCCCGTGTTCTGCCAGGTAGGCGACGCCACCATAGCCGCCGGATTCCTCATCCGCCGTGCCAGAAATTTCGATGGCCCCGCTAAAGTCGGGATGTTGTTCGATAAAGGCTTCCGCCGCGATGATTGAGGCCGCCAGCCCGCCCTTCATATCGCAGGTGCCGCGCCCGTATATCTTGCCATCCGAGATTTCCGCCCCGAATGGGTCGAACGTCCAACCCGCGCCCACCTCGACCACGTCGGTATGGCTGTTAAAATGCACGCATTCGCCGGCCCTGCGCCCTTCGCGACGGGCGATGATGTTCCAGCGGGGGTATTTTTCGCTGTCGCCGGGGGTGCCAAACGCGCGGATCAACTGCGTCTCGAACCCGTGCTTGCGCAGACGGGTATCGAGGTATTCGCAGATCAAACGATAGTCCTGCCCCGGCGGGTTCAACGTCGGGATGCGGATCAAATCTTGGGTCAGGGCGATCAGGTCGTCGCGCTTGGCGATAATTGCGGTAGAGAGTGTGCTTGTCATGGTGCCATGTTTGAACGGGCGTTCATATATGGCAAGCGAAGTTTGAAGTTGCCCCGTCGGATTTGAGTTTATTTTGCAAAATGAAGCCGCGAACGGACGTTTATGCGGCGATGTCTTTTATCGCGGTGAGCAGGGCGCGGACTTCGTCCATCGAATTGTAATGGCACAGAGAAACGCGTACCGCAGCATCCAGCCCCAGCGGCGTAAGGATATTGCCGGAGTAGTGATCGGCCTTGCGCACATGGGTCCGGATGCCTTGGGCGTTGAGCTTTGACACGATATCTGCAGCGGGCAGCGTGTCGAGGGTGAACGATACCAACCCCTCGCGGTCGGGGTTGTCTGTTCCGCCAAGGATGGTGACGCCCGCCAGATCAGCTAGTCCCGCAAGGTTGCCGTTACCGAACATCAGCGCGTTGGTAAGCTGATGCTCATGCGTGTGAATTGCAGCCGCGGCGGCCTCGATACGTGCGCGCGGATCGCTGGCGTCGGATACTTGCGCCCCCAGCCAGTCAAAATAACGCACCACATCCGAAAATGTCGCATAGGCTCCTGTGTCTCGGGTGCCCATTTCCCAGTTGCCAGCGGGACCGTTTGCCAGTGTTTCAATCGGCAGCGATGAAAGGCGATCAGAGGCCCAGGCGATGCCATAGCCGTGGCGCGAGAACAGTTTGTACGGCGAGATGACATATCCATCGATATCATAGCTGGCGATGTCGATATGGCCGTGGCTGGCGTGTTGGATGCCATCAACAAAGATAAAGGCGTCGGGAGAGACGGCGCGGATCGCGGCGCTGATGCCCGCCACATCGTTGGCAATTCCTGTAACTGGCGAGGTGTGCAAAATTGTAGCGACCCGTACCTCGGATGTCATCAAGGCAGCATAGGCATCGGGCGTGACCTGTCCTGTCGCGTTGTCGTGGGGCACGCTGATATATGGTTTGCCTGCCACATCGGCCCAGTGTTGCGCGGCGCTGCGCGAAGCGGGGTGTTCGACGGTGGACCCGATGACGGCACCGGGGGCGCTGCCCATGACCGCGGTGCGGATCAGACGGAACGACAGCTCGGTTCCGCTTTCGCCAACAAAGAACTGCCCGACGGGGGCGTTAAAGAACAGCGCCATGTCGGCGCGAGCCTTTTTGATAACATCGACCAGCGCATGGGATGCCGGATTATCGCGGCCTTGGTTGTCAGGGATCGCCGCGAATTTGGCAGAAGTATCGACGACAGATTTCAGCGTTAGCGCGCCGCCAGCGTTTTCGAAAAACACGCGCGGACCCTGAAACGGGCAGTTGTCTACATGGGCAAAGCTGTCGCGGATTGCTGTCATGACTTTGGGGTTATCGGTGAACATTCTAGCGCTCCGCTACGTTAAATTGTGTGCTTATGCAGTTTCTGCGCTAGTTTGAGGCTGGATAACAATGGTATTTTAAGGCCTCGGCCCTATTCCTTAGCCTTTTTCAGGAGCGCAAACATGGCCCCTCTTATTCAACGCAGGGTTTCGCGCAAGAAATCGCAAGACGCGCAGGCCGAAGAGAAATCTGTGAGCGAAGCGACGGCCCTGTCGCCCAAGCTGATTTACGAGGTTATCCGCCGCGAGGGCGAGGAAGAGCTGGCGCGCAGTAAGCGGTCTTTGATCTGGTCGGGCATCGCCGCTGGTATCATGATCAGCCTGTCGGTTCTGGGCGAGGCGGTGTTTCGCACCTATCTGCCCGATACGCCGCACCGGTTTTTGATCGAAAATCTGGGCTATTCGCTGGGGTTTCTGGCCGTAATCATGGGCCGGATGCAGTTGTTTACCGAAAATACCATTACGACCGTTTTGCCCATCATGCGGGCTAAGACATGGCATTCGCTGATGTGCATGTTGCGACTGTGGGGGGTCGTACTGGCAGCGAATGTGGTGGGCGCATTTGCCGCCGCGATGCTGTTCCTATGGACGCCAGCGATCTCGCCCGACGTGCTGTCGGCGATACTTGACCTGTCGCATCACGCAACCAGCATGGGGGCCTATCAGGGGTTCTGGCGGGCAATACCGGCGGGAGTGATTGTGGCGCTCATTGTTTGGATGATGCCGCAGGCGGATGAGACGTCTTTTTTCCTGATCTTGGTATTCACATGGCTCATCGCGGCAGGGGATTTTGCGCATATTGTTGCGGGATCGGTTGAGATGGCGGTGATGATCCTGAACGGTCAGCTTGGCGTATTTGCAGCGGTGTTCGAGTTTTTCCTACCGGTGCTTGCGGGCAACATTGTCGGAGGAACGATCATCTTTACGCTCGTGGCTTGGGGTCAAGTGCGCGATGAGGTAGAAGAAGACAAGTAGCGAATAATTGATGCGGTAGCTGTAGCGGCTGCAGAAGACAAGGATCAGGGCTTTTGGCAGAAAAATCGGTGGGCATCTTCAAGCTGTACTGGGACGCGTTGAAGGCTGCGCTGGTTGATATCGCCGATAAAAACGTATCGCTGATCGCTGCGGGGGTGGCATTTTATGCAATGCTGTCGTTGTTTCCGGCGATTGCGGCGTTGGTCACGATCCTTAGCCTGATCTCGGACCCGGTCGTTGTCATTGCCCAGCTTGAGGACATGCGTGGCCTGCTGCCGAATGATGTCTATGATATTTTGAACGATCAGGTTGTGTCTTTGGTGACGACCAGCACTGGCAAGCTCGGCTGGGCGGGTGCGGTCTCTGTTCTGGTGGCGATGTGGTCGGCGCGAGCGGGCGTTGGCGCGATGATGATCGGTTTGAACAGCGTCTATAGTGAGCGAAACAGGAATGCCGCACGACATTATTTCCGCGCACTTACGCTGACGGCAACCTTGGTGCTGGTCGGATTGATCGCACTTGTGACGGTGGTGATTGCGCCGATCGTCCTGTCGTTTATCCCGATGGGCGTGTTCGGTTATTTCGTGGCAGAGGTCATCCGGTGGAGCATCGCAATCACGGTCCTGCTGGCCGGTGTGGGCGTACTTTACCGATTTGGTCCGAACCGTCGTGCCGCGCGGATCGGCTGGCTTACATGGGGTGCCGTCTTTGCGGTATTTTCATGGGCCGTCGTGTCGATCGCCTTTAGCTATTACGTGGCGAATTTCGGGAATTACAATCAGGTCTACGGGTCCATCGGGGCTGTCATCGCCATGCTGGTCTGGCTGTGGATCAGCAGCTTTTTGGTATTGATGGGGGCCTCGTGGAACGCACAGGTGGAACTGCGCACACGTCCTGACAGCACCATCGGGCCTGATCGTCCGCGCGGGAACCGGGGCGCGTATGTTGCGGATAATCTGGTCGGTTTTTCAGAGGAATAACGGCTACATCAACGGGCGTTTTGTCGGTTTGCTTCGTTCCGTCTCGGCAACGTCGGCGAGCTTATCCAGATCATTAACCTGCAGCACTTGATCGGACCATGATGCAAGCTGCTGATCGCGCAGCTTTGCAAGGGTTTTGTTGGTGTGAACCAGGGACAGGCCCAAAGCGTCCGCCAGATCACGCTGCGTAAAGGGAAGGGTCATCGTATTGTTGGTGACCATACCCAGCCCCATACCGCGTTCAAAGAACTTGAGCATCGCCCATGACACGGCTTGCAAGGCAGTGCGTTGACCGACAGTGGCCAGCGTCTCGCCGAGAAAATGTTCCTCGATTGCAGCGAGCCACGTGATGTCAAAGGCACGGTTGGGGTTGCTGCGGAAAAAGGTCCAAAAGTCGGATCGGTTGAATACACACATACGCATATGGGTGCGCGCATCAATGCTATGCCCCATTTCGCCTAGCATACCGGCCTGTAGCCCAAGGAAATCTCCGGGGAAAACAAAATTTATGACCTGTCGTTCACCATTGTCCAGCGACCTATGGCGAATCCCCATGCCTGAAAGCACAGTATAGAGTTGGGGGGAGTTTGATCCTTGCATCAGGATCGTGGTGCCGGGATCAACGGACAGCTCGCCGACCTTGAATTTCTTCATGAATTCGAGCTCTTCCCGTGTCATTGTGACAAAGGCGTCCTTTTTGTGCAGAGGACAATAACGACAATCGATACCCATTAAAAAATTCCTAACTCGTATGTCATAGTTTAACGCGATGCCGGATAGAGTTTGCTACACTTGCGTCAACAGAAAGGCGCGCTGTGATTCCTTTTTTCGTCTTTGATACAGACCCGATTGTTCGGGCCGATGTGGTCGATATCCTTGAACAGGCATGCGGCTGCACTGCCTTGTTTGTGTCCGAAAGCCTGACGGCTTTTGTCGAAGATCTGCGCAGCTGTTCTGCCCAAGCGGTTGCGCTTGTTTCTGGAACAAGACACGATTTGGCAGAGCTTTTTGCCTATGATCTACCTAAGACCAACGTGGCTTATGTCTTATATGGCCAAGGTCAGGCGCTTCCCGAACAATATGTCTATTCCGTTGTCGACCGGCCTTTCACCAATGAAACTATGATGCAAGGCATTAGTGACGCGCTTGCTTCCCTGCGTTCAGACCGTTGACGAAAGCCATAATGATCGCAGCAATTCCGCCCACGCCGCCAGTCACTTGGGCTTGTTGCATTGCTTGCGCTCGCAAGGCCGCTTCGCGCTTCTGACGCCGAATTGCACGGGCGCGAATTGACAGGGCAGCGATCAGAACAAGACCTAGCCCAAAGAGCAAACTTCCCAGAATTAGGCACGCCACCAAGGCCGAAGTAAACGTTAGCAGAAATAGCCAGAAGGCGACTGCGAGAAATGCCCCACCTACAATCAGGCAAAGCATCGCGCCGAAACCAATTGCTGCGGTTTGCGCAGTTCGGGTCGCCTTGAGGGCAACCCTATCTGTCACATATTCGAACATTAGCGGCGGGTCGCGAACAGACCGGCGATGAACCCAACACCCGCAGCGATGCCTAAGGCGGCAGTGGGTTGAGTGCGTACAAAATCTTCGGCAGTTTTCTGAGCTTCTAGCGCCTTATCGCGTCCGGAGTTTGCCATATCCTGAGCGGTGGACTTCGCCGTCGAGGCGGCTTCGGCGCTTTTGGCTTTGGTCAGATCGGCCATCGTGCTTGTCAGAGACGCAATATCGTCTTTCAAAACGCTCAGTTGGACCGAAATGTCATCGACAGACAGCGCTTTTGTGGTGGTTACGTCCTTGGCCATGGTGATCTCCAATATTCATGTGTTCACCAACCAAACGCGTCCTGTGGGCATAAGTTCCGACGCAATGTGTTTCACGTGGCACATCGCGCATAAAAAAAGGCCACGGTGGAACCCGTGGTCTTTTGTTCGTTCACATGGCGGAGCTTAGCTGTTCAGCGTCTCTGTCGAAGAGAAGAACATCGCCTGCGAAACCGCGGAAACAACCTGATCCACAGTATATGGTTTAGAGATCAGGAACGCGGGCTCGGGCTTGTCACCGGTCAGCAGGCGTTCGGGGAAGGCCGTGATGAAGATAACCGGACGGTTGCCCAGATCGCGCAGCAGGTCGTTGACCGCATCGATACCGGAGGAGTTATCGGCCAATTGAATGTCGGCGAGGATCAGGTCCGGCACGTCAGCCTTGCCTAGTTTTACGGCCTCTTCGCGTGTGCGTGCAACACCGGTGACCCGGTGACCCATCTCGGCAACGATAGATTCGATATCCATCGCGATAATCGCCTCGTCTTCGATGATCATGACCGAACCGGTTACACTATCGGCCATCTCACGGCGCGCAATCTGCACCAGCTGGCTGGCTTCGCTTTCTTCAACGCCGATGATTTGACCGACCTCTTTGAAAGAAAACCCTTCAATCGTGTGAAGCAGCAACGCTTCGCGGCTGTGGTTGGTCAGCTTAGCGAGGTGTTTTTGCGCTTTGGCCCGGAGGCCGCTTTCGCCTTCTTCAACAGGTGCACCGGCACTGGCCCAAATGCCGTATAACACCCGAAAAACACCTGTACGCGTATCGACACCATCCAGAACCGACCGATCTGTCAGGATCGCTTCGAGCGACGCGGCTGCAAAAGCATCGCCGCTGTTTTGGCTACCGGTAAGCGCGCGCGCGTAGCGACGCAGGTAAGGAAGGCATTCACCCAACGCATCGCTGACACTTGGTGTTTCGGTGACATCCGTCATTTATTGTCGTCCTTTTAAAATATTTCTGGAACCAAACCCCCTAACGTTAAGTTTGGTTCCATGTCATATGTATATATATAGTATTTAGAGAAGGCAGGAAACTTGTTGATGCAATCAGGCCAAAACGACGAGCGTGAGCGCTTTATCGATGAAAATCTTCGCCGCGTTTACGATGAAACGATGGAAGAAGGCGTTCCAGATAAATTCAAGGACCTGCTCAACCAGCTGAAAGAGCAGGATAAAACTGTTGGTAAAAAGGGATGAGCGCCGCTGATCCGCGCGATCAACTGGTAGAGCATTTGCCAGCCATGCGCGCCTTTGCCATTAGCCTGACCCGCAATGGTGCGATCGCCGATGACATGGTTCAAGACACTTTGGTCAAAGCCTGGACAAATATCGAGAAATTCGAGGTCGGCACGAACATGCGTGCGTGGCTCTTCACAATTTTGCGCAACACGTATTATTCGTCGCGTCGTAAGGCCAACCGTGAAGTCGCGGACGTCGATGGTGTGTTCACTGAAAGCCTGGCTGAAAAGCCGGCACACGATGGGCATATGCAAATGACAGACTTCCGCAAGGCTTTGGGTCTATTGAAGGACGAACAACGCGAAGCTTTGTTGCTTGTGGGTGCATCCGGATTCTCTTACGAAGAAGCTGCAGATATGTGTGGCGTGGCAGTAGGGACAATCAAAAGCCGGACCAACCGTGCACGTGCGCGCCTTGCTGAGTTGATGGGCTTGCGGGACGATGAAAGCCTCGAAATGACGGATGATGCGACAATGTCTGTAATTTCTGCATCCAAAGTTTCTTCCTTCTGACCATGACCTCGGGGTTCCTATCAACGAATATTTTTCGTGGCCTCGCGTTTCGCGTGCTGCTTTTCCTATCGCTCGCACTGTTGCCAATTGGTCTGATTGCTGTCGTTCAAACACGCGAGATCGCCGATCAGAGCCTTGAAAACGCAGAGCTTTCTTTGCTTGCAATAACAGAGCAGGCCTCGACGTTGGAAAATGGCACGATCAGGGAAGCCTTTGGTGCGGCTGCTGCTTTGGCGTCCGTGGTCAATCTAATCAAATCCGACGATGTCTCGTGCAGCGCCTTCATGCGCGAATACCAAGAGCTATCTGAACTTTATACCGTCGTGAGCTTCATCACGCCGGAGGGGAACATGGACTGCGTTTCTACTGGCGTCTCGGGTAATGTATCAGACCGGGATGTCTTTCAGAAGATGACCCAATTCAAGACCCGGATGGCGAATGTCACCGACAATCCGGCGCAAAGCTCCGAGCCGGTGATGATCGTCACAAATCCGCTTAAGGTTGATGATGAGTTAATCGGGTTCATCAACCTGTCTGTGCCGCTTAAAAGTTTCGACGACGCTCCTGAACCGGAGCAGTCGGCGCGCCCGATCTCTATGCTGACGTTCAATGCGCAGGGCGATATTCTGACGTCAAAAGGCGCGCTCGACACGACCCTAAAGGAACTGCCGTCTTTCGCGGCATTAAAATGGTATGCGGGCAAATCTGGCCGCGTCTTCCATGAAACCAATCAAGAGGGTGAGGAGCGCGTATATGCGGTGCTGCCGATCGTGTCTGGCGTCGGGTATGCCATGAGCGTTTGGCCCAAAAACTCCCCGCTGCTGAAGGCCGGTGCGATGACCCGGTTGAGCTTTGTGCTTCCGATTGCGATGTGGCTTGCCAGTCTTATCGTCGCGTTTTGGGCGCTGAACCGCCTGGCCATCAAACATATCCGCAAGCTTGGCCGGCAAATGCACCACTTTGCGTTGAACCGGACCTTGCCGAGAACGACGCTCGGCGGTGTCGTTCCAACCGAAATCGTCAATATGGAACATGCTTTCGTTGGCATGGCGGAATCTATTCTACGGGATGAGGCCGCGCTAGAAGATAACCTGCGCCAAAAGAACATCCTTCTAAAAGAAGTTCACCACCGGGTGAAAAACAATCTTCAGTTGATCTCGTCGATCATGAATATGCAGATTCGTCAGGCCACCACGCCGGATTCCAAGCGTGTCTTGCAGCGCCTTCAAGATCGGATCCTTAGCCTCGCGACGGTGCACAAAAGCCTGTACCAAAACGATAACCTGTCCCGCGTCGACGGGGGCGCGCTGATGCATGAAATTGTGAACCAACTACTTAGTGTTGGGTTGCCTTCGGGCTCTGCCGTGAAGGTGATGCAGAATTACGAAGCCGTGCAGTTGGACCCCGACGACGCTGCTCCTTTGACGTTGTTGGTATCCGAGGCGATCACAAATGCGCTGAAATATGTCGCTGCCGACGCGACGGGTGCGGGTCAAATCGAAGTGAGCCTGTCGCATACCCAACCCGAAATGGCGCTGCTGTTGGTCAAGAATACCGTCGGCAAAGGCGAAGTCGAAGACGGCACGGGGCTTGGCTCTCGTTTGATCAACGCGTTTTCACGGCAGTTGAACGGACAGGTGGAGATTACCGAGGATGACGGGCTTTATGTTCTTCGGGTTGAATTTCACGTGCCCCTGCAGGCGAAAGATGTTTACGACTATTAAACTGCCGTAGACTAAGCGAAAATAATTGAAATTTTTTTGCTATGTCGCGGATGAATCCCGCGGCGGCCTGTCACTAGGTCCACTTTTCACGCAACTGTAGGGATTCATGGGCCTTTTGCCGATTTCGCCTCGCTTGCGGTTCTCGGTGACTATGTCAGGCTACATTCTTGGCCGCAGCGGATTATAGCCCACGCTCTGCGGTGCAGCATTTAGGGGGGTCCAAGGCTGGAACCTTGTGATCCCCCGACTGTTACTCTCCTGAACGAGCCACACAAAGCGTACAGGAGGCATCAATGACGACAGACTTGTTTATCGCATCATTTTTGATTCTCGCTTTGGCTGCAATCGCTATCGTTTCGCTGACCACACAGCGCGGCAGCGAAGAGAAAAAGCGCCAAAGATCGTCTTTGCATCGCCCTATCCGGCGCGACGACGAACGATAATCAAAGGCATAGTGCGGGGTATCCGCACTTCCACATATAACGAATTCAAAAACTCGGCGGCGTACATGCACTTACAACAATGCATAGGACGTCGCCGATGTTTCTGAAACGGTGCGGCAATCGGCTGTCGAACAGGTAGCCATCGCCAGCGGCCAGAACAGCCACAGCACCATCTACGGTCACCTCGATCTCTCCTGATATGACAACGCCGGCTTCTTCGCCTTCGTGCACCAACAGTTCGGGCCCTGTATCTGCGCCGGGGGGATAGGTTTCGTGTAGCACCTGCAGGGAATGCTGTTCAGCGTTTCCGAGCTGCCGAAGCGAAACCTGTCCGTCACTGGTCGGTGAGACTTTGGTAAATTCGCTCTCGCGGTAGAACACCTTGGGGGTCTGGGTGTCTTCCAACGTCGAAAAGAATTCCGCCATGCTGATCGGGATCGCGTCCAGCAAGCTCTTCAAAGACGCAACCGACGGGCTCGTCTTGTTCTTTTCAATGAGGGAGATGGTGCCGTTGGTCAGCCCAGCCTTGGTCGCCAGTTCGCGCTGAGACAGGCCGCGGTCTTCTCTAATCGATCTTAGTCTTTGACCTATATCCACGTCCGGTCCCCGGATTATTTCTTTCAGCTTCCTAACCCGTATCATGGTGCGATCACAGGCAAATTTTAGCGCAGTAACTTCAAGTAAATTTTGCTGGGATAGATCTATATTGACAATTAAATTAAACGCAATAATAGGATTTTAAACGCAGGTCGCGTTTCAAAATGAGGATTTGTATATGCCTAGCACTGTCAAAAAACAGCCGCGCAATGCCGCTGCAAAGAAATCGGCAAAAAGCAGCGTCGTGCCCGACATGCTTGATGCGAATGTATCTGTCGAAACCAACGCGCAGCTGATTGCACGCCGTGACCTTGCCGTCCCACGTGGTGTCGCGTCTGCCGCGCCGATCTATGCGAAATACGCCGAAAACGCAGAGCTCTGGGACGTAGAGGGCAACCGCTATATCGATTTCGTCGGCGGCATTGGTGTGCTGAACACCGGCCACCGCCACCCCAAGGTGATCGCCGCGGCAAAGGCGCAAGAAGACCAGTACACGCACACCAGCTTTCAGGTCGTGCCTTATGGGCCCTATATTGATCTGGCCGAAAAGCTGAACGCGCTGGCCCCTGGGGATACACCCAAGAAAACCCTGCTGGTCACAACCGGTGCCGAAGCGGTGGAAAACGCGGTTAAAATTGCACGCGCCGCGACAGGCCGACCCGGTGTGATCGCCTTTACCGGCGGGTATCACGGGCGCACGCTGTTGACGCTGGGGATGACGGGTAAAATCTCTCCCTACAAAAAAGACGTTGGTCCCTTCCCGTCGGATATCTTCCGCGCGCCCTTCCCTTCGGCCCGTGATGGGATCACCGTTGAGGACGCGATCACCGGCCTGAAAAACCTGTTCCTGACCGACGCGCAGCCCGAACGTGTGGCCGCGATCATCATCGAACCCGTTCTGGGCGAGGGCGGCTATACCCCTGTGCCCTTTGACATGATGCGCCAGCTCCGCGAAATCTGTGACCAGCACGGTATCATGCTGATTGCAGACGAGGTTCAGGCCGGCTTTGGCCGGACTGGCAAATGGTTCGCGATTGAACACTCCGGCGTAGTGCCTGACCTGATCACCGTGGCGAAATCCATGGCGGGCGGTTATCCTTTGGCGGGTGTTATTGGTCGCGCCGATGTCATGGACGCGATGATCCCTGGCGGTCTGGGGGGCACCTATGGCGGCAACCCCGTCGCCTGTGCCGCAGCGCTTGCCGCGATTGAGGCGATCGAGGAAGAGGGCCTGTTGCAGCGTTCCTTGGACATGGGCGAACACCTTAAGGCGCGCTTTGCCGAGATTGGTGCACGCTCCGCGCCGTTCCGCATGTGGGATATCCGTGGTTTGGGTGCGATGGTTGCGGTCGAGTTTGTGACCGACTTTGACACCGCAACACCCGACGGTGATTTCACCAAGCGCGTCATTGCGCATGCGCTCAAGCGCGGTCTGTTGCTGCTAAGCTGTGGCATGCAGGGCAACGCTGTGCGTGTGATGGTGCCGCTGACCGCGTCCGATGCGATCATCGAAGAGGGGCTCGAGATATTCGAAGCCTCCGTCGCTGCCGCGGTTGCCGAAGACGCAAAGTAAACTGTCCAGACTGACTGAAAGGCGCGCCGGGAAACCTGCGCGCCTTTTGTGTTTCTGATCTTGGCGGCGGCTAGTCGAACGGCACAAAGCTGTCGGCCTGCGCCCGTGCCCAACGGGTTTTGTTGCCGTTATAATCGGGTGATTGATCGTCCAGCAAATAGCCTTCGGGCAGGTAGCCATAGACCTGATCTCCCTGCACCATACTGTTATCGCTTTGCCGCATCATCATATGCCGGGGCAGGAAATTGCTGGGGCTTTCCAGGCCGGCGGCACCTGCCATTTCGCCCAAGGCCATCAGCGTATTGTGGTGAAACCGCGCGACACGCTGGCTTTTGTCGTCCACATCCAGCGCGCGTTGCCGCGTGGGATCTTGGGTCGCGACGCCAACGGGGCACTGATTGGTATGGCACGCCTGCGCTTGAATGCAGCCCACCGCAAACATGAACCCACGGGCCGAGTTGCACCAATCCGCGCCCAAGGCCAGCGCCCGCGCAATATCAAAGGCCGACACAACTTTGCCCGCGGCCCCCAGTTTCACCTGATCGCGGATACCGGCACCGCGCAAAGTGTTGTGCACAAAGGTCAGCCCCTCGACCATCGGCATGCCGACGTGGTTGGCGAACTCTAGCGGGGCGGCGCCCGTGCCGCCTTCGGTGCCATCCACGACGATAAAGTCGGGCACGATCCCGGTCTCCAGCATCGCCTTGACCATACACATGAATTCGCGCTGGTGTCCGATGCACAGCTTGAACCCGACGGGTTTGCCGCCTGACAGATCGCGCAGCTTGCCTAGAAACTCCATCATCTGCACAGGCGAGGTAAAGGCAGAGTGGGCTGCGGGCGAGATACAGTCATGCCCCATCGGGATGCCCCGTGCCGCCGCGATCTCGGCGCTGATCTTTGACGCGGGCAGCATCCCCCCGTGGCCCGGTTTGGCCCCTTGGCTAAGCTTGAGCTCGATCATCTTGATCTGGTCGCTGGCGGCTTGTTCCTTGAACTTGTCGGGGTCAAACTGCCCATCTTCTGTGCGGCAGCCAAAATAGCCTGACCCGATTTCGTAGATCAGATCACCGCCGCCCTCGCGGTGATACCGGCTGATCCCGCCTTCGCCGGTGTCATGGGCGAACCGGCCCATCTTGGCACCCTTGTTCAGTGCGCTGATCGCATTGGCCGACAGCGACCCAAAGCTCATGGCAGAGATGTTATAGATCGACGCATCGTAGGGTTGCTTGCAGTCCTTGTTGCCGATGGTCACGCGAAAATCTGTATCGGTGATATGCACAGGCTGCACCGAGTGGGTAACCCATGAATATCCAGCATCATAGACCCGCATCCGCGTCCCGAAAGGTCGTGCATCTTCAACGCCCTTGGCGCGTTGGTAGACCAACGACCGGTCATCGCGGCTGAAGGGTTCTTCGTCCTGATCGGATTCAATCAGGTACTGCCTGATCTCCGGGCGGATGCCTTCAAAGAAGAACCGCATGTGACCCAGAACAGGATAGTTGCGCAGGATTGAATGTTTGGTTTGGATCAGATCGTAAATCCCCATCGCCATGAGGGTGCCCAAGATCACTGCCGGTAGGATCATCCATAATGACCACAGCGCCGAAAGTGCCGCGAACAGAACGAAAAGCGCTGAGATGAGCGCAAAAGGGCCAAAGCGGCCGAGGGACTTTAGTGCTTTCATAGGGAGGAGGCTCCTGCTGGAATGGCGAAGGTCAAATGCACCTTTTTCGGAGGGTATATAGCACGATAAACCTCAATGTACTGCGCAACCCAGTCGGATGTTCGGCCCTACTGCCGGCGCGCAGTTTTGATAATTCGTCAATCCGCGCTATCATTATCCCATATTGGAATGGGCGTTTAGAAATAGCTATGAAAAATCAGTTGATTACAGGACTATCGCATTGATATTTGTGCCCTGCGTCCGTTAAATGACGGTGGCCTTTTTGTACCGCATAGTGAAAATAAAACACAGTTTCATCACGCGAAACATATAGGGTCAGAGCATGTTTTCGGGGAGGAAACGGAATAAATCCGCTTGTTATGCTTGGGAATATCTGCGCTCATTTCAACCATCACGGAGAGCATACGCATCAATGACGTGTGTTCAGACAACTAAGTTGGGAGACTTCAAATGACGATTTTCAAGTCCATCGCCATCGCCTCTGCATTGGTCGCGGGTACCGCAGCCACCGCGCAGGAAAAATTCATCACTATCGGGACCGGCGGCCAGACCGGGGTATACTTTGTTGTGGGTCAGTCGATCTGCCGCCTGGTAAACCGTGACAGCGCCAAGACCGGCCTGAAATGTACCGCCCCGTCCACCGGTGGTTCCATCGCCAACATCAACGCCATCAAGGCGGGTGACATGGACATGGGTGTTGCCCAGTCCGACTGGCAGTTCCACGCCTACAACGGGTCTTCGCAGTTCGAAGGCGATAAGTTCGACAAAGAGCGGGCGGTATTCTCTGTCCACGCCGAGCCTTTTAACGTGATCGCGCGTGCTGATTCCGGCATCGAAAGCTTTGACGACCTGAAAGGCAAACGTGTCAACATCGGCAACCCCGGTTCCGGTCAGCGCGCCACAATGGAAGTCGTTCTGGATGCCAAAGGCTGGACCCTGGATGATTTCGCGCTCGCATCCGAGCTTAAGCCAGCCGAACAGGCTGCGGCTTTGGGCGATAACAAAGTCGACGCGATCATCTATACCGTGGGCCACCCCAACGGGTCGATCCAGGAAGCCGTATCCACCGTAGACGCCAAACTGGTGCCGGTAGAAGGCGAAGCGATCGACAAGCTGGTCGCCGATAACCCCTTCTACGCCTACTCCACCATCCCCGGTGGCATGTACAAAGGCACCGATGCGGATGTGAAAACATTCGGCGTGAAGGCGACTTTTGTGACTTCTGCCGACGTGGATGATGAAGTCGTGTACGAAGTTGTCAAAGCCGTGTTCGACAACTTTGACCGCTTCAAAAAGCTGCACCCCGCATTTGAGAACCTCAAAGAAGAAGAGATGATCAAAGACGGCCTGTCTGCGCCTCTGCACGACGGTGCGGCGAAGTACTACAAAGAGCGTGGCTGGATCGAATAAGCCAAACTCTTGACCATTTACGAACGCGGGGGAGACCTCGCGTTCGTACCCTGCGGCAACGACCGCAGCAGTAAGACAATAAACGTGCACCTGTCCTGATACGGGGCCACCAAGGGGACGAAGATGTCACAAAATGACCAACACCAAGCCGCCGCAGTAGAAGCTGAAGCCGCCGGCAAAGCCGGGCTGAGCCAGAGTGACCTCGACGAACTTGTCGCATCTTCGGATACGGGCGGCAGGTCTGCGACCGGCAGCGTTGGTGTTTTTCTTGCGCTAGCTGCGCTGGCATGGTCGCTGTTCCAACTGTGGATCGCATCCCCTCTTCCCTTTATTTTCGGGTGGGGCGTCTTTAACGACACCGAGGCACGCTCGATCCATCTGGCTTTTGCCATTTTCCTTGGCATCGCGGCCTTCCCTGCAGCGCGCACGAAGGTGCAGCTAGGACTTGGCGTTCTTGTGCCGGTGATGCTGGCCTATCTATTTATGGTTGCGGCCAAGGACGGCACCCCGACATGGTGGATCCCGCTGGTCGCCATCGCCATTGTCGCAACTGTTGTGCTTGGATCGCCCAAGGATCGTATCCCGCTGTGGGAATGGGCCTTGGCATTGGTCGGTGCGGCGTCGGCCCTATATCTGTTTGTCTATTACCGCGAAATCTCGGGCCGCGTGGGGGCACCGAACATGCAGGATACGGTCGTCTTTGTGATCGGCATTATGATCCTGCTTGAAGCAACGCGCCGCGCACTTGGGCCTGCGTTGATGATCGTCGCCTCGGTTTTCCTTGTGTACAATGTGCTGGGGCAGATGATGCCCGATATCATCGCGCACAAAGGGAATTCCCTGTCCGAGATCGTGAACCACCAGTGGATCACCACCGAAGGCGTGTTCGGGATCGCGCTTGGGGTTTCTACCTCGTTCGTCTTCCTCTTTGTGCTGTTCGGCGCCCTGCTAGATAAGGCCGGTGCCGGTAACTATTTCATCCAGGTTGCGTTCAGCCTGATGGGCCACATGAAGGGCGGGCCGGCAAAGGCTGCCGTGGTGTCCTCTGCGATGACGGGTCTGATTTCGGGGTCTTCCATCGCGAACGTGGTGACCACGGGGACATTTACCATTCCGTTGATGAAGAAGGTGGGTTTCAGCTCTGAAAAAGCCGGCGCGGTAGAGGTGGCATCGTCGGTCAACGGGCAGATCATGCCGCCCGTGATGGGCGCTGCGGCCTTCTTGATGGTTGAATATGTGGGCATCCCCTATTTCGACGTCGTCAAACACGCCTTCTTGCCAGCCGTGATATCCTACATCGCCCTAGTCTATATCGTGCACCTCGAAGCGCTTAAGGCCGGTATGGTCGGGCTTGAACGCCCCTATACGCCCAAGCCGATTGTGCAACGTCTACTGGTGTCTGCCTTTATCATCGCCTGCATTTGCGCGCTGAGTTTTGGAGTTTATTATGGCATGGGTTGGCTGCGCCCGGCCTTCCCCGACACTGCGGGCTATATCATCTTTGCGCTGCTAACGGCGGTCTATGCCGGTCTGCTGTATATCGGCTCGAAAGAAGAGCCGCTGGTGCTGGATGATCCGAACGAGCCGGTGACACGTTTGCCCTTGCCCGGTCCAACGGTGCGGTCGGGCCTGCACTTTATCCTGCCGATCGTCGTGCTGGTCTGGGCCTTGATGGTGGATCGCCTGTCGCCGGGACTGTCGGCCTTTTGGGCCACGACCTATATGGTCTTTATCCTCGTGACACAGCGCCCGCTGATGGCGTTGTTCCGTGGTGAAAGCCAGTTCGCGAATGATGTGGTCGCGGGTATCCGTGATTTGATCGATGGGTTGGTCGTCGGTGCGCGCAACATGATCGGCATCGGTATCGCCACAGCGACCGCCGGCGTGATCGTAGGCGTCGTCAGCCAGACCGGCGTTGGGTCTGCGCTGGCCGATGTGGTCGAGGTACTGTCGGGCGGTAATATCCTTGCGATCCTGTTCCTGACCGCGATCCTGTCGCTGATCCTTGGGATGGGGTTGCCGACAACGGCGAACTATATCGTTGTATCGGCCCTGCTTGCGCCCGTTATCGTGACGCTGGGCCAGCAGAACGGCTTGATCGTGCCGCTGATCGCGGTGCATCTTTTTGTGTTTTACTTCGGCATCATGGCTGACGTGACGCCTCCGGTTGGATTGGCGAGCTTCGCCGCCGCGGCCGTGTCCGGTGGCGATCCGATCAAGACCGGTGTTGTCGCGTTCTTTTACAGCTTGCGGACGGCGGCGCTGCCATTCCTGTTCATCTTCAACACCGAACTTCTATTGATTGATGTGACGGTGGTGCAGGGCATCTTTGTCTTCATTGTCGCGACCTTTGCGATGCTGCTGTTCGCGGCAGCGACCCAAGGCTGGTTTATGGCCCGCAACCGTTTCTACGAGACGATTGCCCTGTTGCTGATTGCCTTTACCCTGTTCCGGCCCGGTTTCTGGATGGATATGGTCTTTCCGCCCTATACCGAAGAGGCACCAGCCGCGATCGTGCAGGCCGCCGCCGATACTCCGATGGGCGAAGACCTGCGTCTGCGGGTGGCCGGTATCAATGATTTGGGCGATCCGATCGAGTTTGTGGCGCTGTTGCCAATCAGCGAAGGCACCACCGGCGAAGAACGGCTGGAGGCAGCGGGCGTGATCACCCGTGTCGAGGACGATAAGATGTTCATCGACGATGTGCTCTATGGGTCTGCCGCGCAAGCTGCCGGTCTGGACTGGGATCAAGAGGTGCTGCGTGTCCTGAAACCCGTCGCAACCCCAAGTAAATATTGGATGTTCATCCCCGCGCTGTTACTGCTGGCCCTCGTGGTCGTGCTGCAACGGGGTCGCACAGCGCGTGCGGCGCGCAAAGAAGCGGTGGTGTAGAAAATTAGTTTGTGCAGGTTACGCATAGAGGCCATGCAAATGCCGGTGGGGTCATCATCACGTCACGTGTTTAATATTCCCAACAATGGGGGTATGGACACGTCACCTTGGGCGTATGGGCGGAGTATTTCCGGCCCCTTCCGCCCATTTGGACGGAGTGACAAGTTATGACACCTTTTGCGATTGCAGGCGTACAGATGTACGTCAACGCGCTGGAGTCCAACGTTGATGGCATGATCCAGCGACTGGACATCCTGATGGCGCGTTTTCCATGGACCCAGATGGTCCTGTTTTCCGAGCTGGCACCTTTTGGCCCGCTTGACCAGTTTGCACTACCCCCCGAAAATGAAACGCTTGAGGTGTTTCAGGCTGCTGCACGCAAACACCGTGTCTGGCTGATCCCCGGCTCCATGTTCCTCAAGAACCCCGAGGACGGGCGCGTGTACAACACCGCCGTGGTGATCAACCCCGAGGGCGAGATCATCCGCCGTTACGCCAAAATGTTTCCGTTCCGGCCTTATGAATCCGGCATCGCGGCGGGCACTGAATTCTGCGTCTTTGACGTGCCAGAGGTCGGGCGTTTCGGGTTGTCGATTTGCTATGATATGTGGTTCCCCGAAACCACCCGCCAACTGACCAGCCAAGGCGTCGAAGTGTTGCTGACACCGGTCCTGACCGGCACCACTGACCGCGATGCAGAGCTGGCGATTGCCCGTGCGACCGCGGCGCAGTTCCAGTGTTATGTCTTTGCTGTCAACGGTCTGGGCGCGGGCGGCGTCGGTAAATCGCTGGTCGTTGATCCCACGTCGATGGTGCTGCACCAGTCCGCGGGTCAGGAAGACATGTTCCCGATCGAAGTCGACCTGTCGATGGTGCGTCGTCAGCGCGAAACCGGCATGAAGGGTCTGGGGCAGGTGCTTAAATCCTTCCGCGACCGGTCTACCGATTTCTCGATCTATGATCGCTCCAGCGGGACGGACGCCTATCTGAACACGCTTGGCCCGCTTGAGGTGCCCCATCAGGGGACCCGCGCCGGCCTGCACGTTGATGTGCCCGCACAACGGGTACCGGACGCGCCCGTATTCAAAGGGCATGAAACAACGACACCTGCGGTTCAACCGGGCTTTGCCCCCGAACCGCTGCCAAATCCATCGGCAGGGACCGCCAATATCGAGGCCTCTGTCGCACCACCTGTGGCTCCGGCTGCAGCGACACCAAATCCACCCGCAAAGCCCGGTGATCTGCCGGGCAGCGGGCCGACATCTAGCGGCTAGGCTGCGGCACTCAGGTCCGGCACTTTTTAAAAGTGCCGGACATCGGGATGCAGCAGTCGACCGCCCAAAGCGGAGTACGATTGATGCATTCTATGAACGATTATTCGTCGGCAATTCAGTTGCGGTCCGACCGATGGAGCGCGCTGCGTGAAGCGGCAAGCGGGCTCACCCGCGCTACCACAGCGAAAGAAACCGACACCCTGCGCGCCAAATGCGTAACGCTGTTTGAATCCCTGGCGCTGATCGAACCCTATTGGGCCTTTCCCGGCATGGCGGCGTTCGAACACCTGCAGCGGATGCTGAACAACAACAGCGTTGACGATATGTCCTTTGCGGTAAACCGCATAACGCGGGCGCTGACAACGGGGGCCTATCGCCGTCGCACCATCCCGCTGGAACGCGACAGCATCGATCATGACGAACATGACGACGAGGCCATGCTGTCCCCCGAAGCGCGGGCGCTGACCAAGCCGTATTTCGAGGTGTTGATCGTCGATGACGTGAATGACCAGCAGGAACGTTGGCTGAAATCCAACGTCAGCCGGATGCGCCGCCCCGAAGACCCGTTCCACTATGAGGCGGTGGTGGTCAAATCCATCGAAGACGCGCTGATCGCGGTGCTGTTCAACCACAATATCCAAGCCATCGTTGTGCGCCCGGGTCTGACGCTCAAATCCAAAATGGACGAGACTATTCTGGCTCGGTATCTCGCGCGCGCCGGCGGGCAGGAGGAGATCGACAAGCTCCAACCCGAAAACTATGGCCCCGAACTGTGCCGGATGATCGCCAAGGTCCGCCCCGAGCTCGACGCCTATCTGGTGACCGAACGGTCGGTCGAGGATATTGCCGGACTGGATCTGGGGATCTGCCGTCGGGTCTTTTACAACCAAGAAGACTTTATGGAGCTGCACCTGAACATTCTGCGCGGAGTGCAGGCGCGAAACAAATCGCCGTTCTTCACCGCACTTGTCGAATATTCCAAACAGCCCACGGGTGTCTTTCACGCGATGCCGATCAGCCGCGGCAAGTCGATAACGCGGTCGCATTGGATTCAGGATATGGGCGCGTTTTACGGGCCGAACATCTTCCTCGCGGAAACCTCTGCCACGTCCGGCGGGCTGGACAGCTTGCTGGAACCCCATGGGCCGATCAAAGAGGCGCAGGAACTGGCAAGCCGCGCTTTCGGATCCAAGCAGACCTTCTTTGCCACCAACGGGACATCGACCTGCAACAAGATCGTCGTACAGGCGCTGGTCCGGCCCGGTGACATCGTGCTGGTGGACCGCGACTGCCATAAATCCCACCACTACGGGATGGTGCTGGCAGGCGCGCAGGTGTGTTACCTCGATAGCTATCCGCTGAACGAATACTCCATGTATGGTGCCGTGCCGCTGCGTGAGATCAAGCACCAGTTGCTGGCGCTCAAGGCGGCGGGCAAACTGGATCAGGTGCGCATGTTGCTGCTGACCAACTGCACGTTCGACGGGCTGGTCTATAACGTCGAGCGGGTGATGGAGGAGTGTCTGGCGATCAAGCCCGACCTGATCTTCCTGTGGGACGAGGCGTGGTTTGCCTTTGCCCGCTTTAACCCGACCTACCGCCAGCGCACCGGCATGAACGCCGCCAATACGCTGCGTGTGCGGTTCAAGTCGGACGATCATCGCGCCGCCTATGAAAAGCAGCAGGCAGAGCTGAAAGACGCGGACGACGAGACGTTGCTGAATACGCGGCTGATCCCCGCGCCCAATGCGCGGGTGCGGGTCTATACGACGCAATCGACCCATAAAACGCTGACATCCCTACGGCAGGGGTCGATGATTCACGTGAACGATCAGGACTTTAAGGGCGAGGTGGAGCAGAGCTTCCACGAAGCCTATATGACCCATACCTCGACCTCGCCGAACTACCAGATCATTGCCTCGCTTGATGTGGGGCGGCGTCAGGTCGAGCTTGAAGGCTATGAATTCGTGCAGCGCCAGATCGAGGCCGCCTTGTCGATGCGCCGCGCGATTGCCGACCATCCGCTGCTGAACAAATACTTTAAGGTGCTGACCGCGGGCGACATGATCCCACAAGAATATCGCGAAAGCGGGGTGACCAGCTATTACGATCAGCAACAGGGCTGGACCGATATGTGGGACTGCTGGGAGAAGGACCAGTTTGTCTTGGATGCCAGCCGTGTGACGCTGCTGGTCGGTGGTACAGGCTGGGACGGTGACACGTTCAAGACCGATATCCTGATGGACAAATACGGCATCCAGATCAACAAGACCTCGCGCAATACCGTTTTGTTCATGACCAACATCGGCACCACGCGGTCCAGCGTCGCCTATCTGATCGAGGTGCTGGTCGAGATCGCCAGATCGTTGGACGACCGTCTGGATGACGCCAGCAAGATGGAACGGCGGTCCTTCGACAACCGCGTTGCCAACCTGATGGAGAACTATCCGCCGCTGCCGGACTTTAGCCGCTTCCACGAGGCGTTCCGAAACGACAATGTGACCTCAGAAGGTGATATTCGCACGGCGTTCTTCCTCGCTTATGACGAAAAGAACACCGATTACCTTGAACTGAACGGCTCGCTAAAGGATGCGATGGACGCCAACCAGACGGTCGTGTCTGCCAGCTTTATCATCCCCTATCCCCCCGGCTTTCCCATCCTTGTCCCCGGACAGGTGGTAAGCCAGGAAATCCTGTCGTTCATGCGGAATTTGGACGTCAGCGAAATCCACGGTTACCGCCCCGATCTGGGGCTGCGCGTCTTTACGGATGCGGCGCTGAAACGGGTGCGCAAGAAAAACCTGTCGTCTTCACCTGACTAAGATTGAGCAAAGGACCAAAATATCATGACAACGACTGTTCTTAAGAATATCTCGGAAATTCGCCGGTTCTTTCACCGTAACGAAGACCCTGTGTACTTTATCTCGGCCACGAACTTTAACCTTCTGGGTCTCGATGAGTGGGTGAAAAACTTCAAATACATCTGCTATATTGACTGCTACGGCGGCAAGCACCCGAACGTGTTCTGCCCCTCGGAACAGCCCCATGCGGAATTCCAGAGCATCGAAGACATCAACAATTATCTGCTGCAGCACAAAGAGGTTATCGACTTCATCAAGCGGCGCGGTGGCAAGCCCAAGTTCGTGTTCCTGATGTTTGACGAGGAAACCGAACGCCTGTCGAAAGAGCTGGGGGCGGATGTCTGGTTCCCCAAGGCCAAGCTGCGTCAAAAGATGGACAACAAGATCGAAACCGTCCGGATCGGCAACAAGGCCGGTGTGCCGTCGGTGCCGAACGTGCTGGCCGAGGTCAAAGATTACGAAGACCTCAAAAAGACCTGCGAGAAGGCCGGGATCGGGCACGATCTGGTGCTCCAATCCGCCTTTGGCGATAGTGGCCACACGACGTTCTTTATCAAGTCCGAAGCAGACTTCCGCCGTCATGAATCCGAGATCGTCGGCGAGGGCGAGATCAAGATCATGAAGCGCATCGACTGTCGCGGCTCGGCCATCGAGGCATGTGCCACCAAGGAAGGCACGATCGTGGGCCCGCTGATGACCGAGCTCGTTGGCTTTAAGGACCTGACGCCCTATCGCGGGGGCTGGTGTGGCAACGAAATCCTGTCGACGGCCTTTCCACCCAAGGTCCGCCAGAAAGCGCGCGAGCTGACTTATAAATTCGGGGAACAGCTGCGCAAAGAAGGCTATCGTGGCTATTTCGAACTGGATTTCCTGATCGACAAAAAGACCGGAGACATCTGGTTGGGCGAGCTGAACCCGCGCATCACAGGCGCGTCGTCGATGACGAACCACGCCGCCTTTGCCCATGCCGATGCGCCGCTGTTTCTGTTCCACCTGCTGGAATTCAGCAAGAAGAAGTTCAATCTGGATGTCGAAGAGCTGAACAACCGCTGGGCTGACCCGCAGAACATCGATGGCTGGAGCCAGATGGTGATCAAACACACGGACGACAGCGTCGATATCTGCACCGAAGCGCCAGAGACTGGTATCTACAAGATGAAGGAAGACGGCAGTGTGGTGTTTGACCGCTTTGACTATCACCGTCGTGCCGTGGAATCCGAGAACGAGGCGTTCTTCCTGCGCATCTTGCAGCCGGGTGATTACCGCTATGAAGGGGCCGACATTGGCATCCTTGTGACCCGTGGGCGGTCGATGACCAAGTCTTTCCAGTTGAATGAGCGCGCGAAAAAGTGGATTCACGGGATCAAACAATCGGTGAATGGTCGTCCGTTGCCCGTCGCAGAGGCGGGGCCAGCGATGTCTGATCCGGCGTTCAAGATCCTTTAAGCACCGAAAGGGCAGCATATGCTGTGGCGTGCCATTTCAGAAGAATTGCCCGGCCCGAAATGGGCCGGGCTTTTCGCCGAATATTGGCCTTTCTACCGTAAATGGTGGCTGAAGGAAGGTGAACCCGCGCGCCCGACCTATGCCGAATGCCGTCGTGCACTTAAAACTCATATGCCCGACCTCATCCCGCTGTACGAAGACCTGTGCGACCAGGCGGGCGGCGGTGATCTGGCAGCAAGGTTCCTGAGCTTCTATTGCCCGCCGCCCTATCTATCGGGGTGCAGTCAGGCGGTATGGGGTGGCAAGGAACCTGTCATGGTGCGCAACTATGACTATAATACCAACGCGTTCGACAGTCTGGTTTTGCGCACCGGCTGGAATGGTCGTCGCGTGATGGGCACATCTGACGGGCTGTTCGGGTTGGTCGATGGGGTGAATGATGCGGGTTTGTCGATTTCGCTGACGTTTGGTGGCCGGCGTGTGGTGGGCGTGGGCTTTGGCGTGCCGCTGATCCTGCGCTATGTGCTGCAAACCTGCGAGACTGCCGAGCAAGCGGGCGAAATTCTGGCGCGTGTGCCGACCCACATGAGCTATAACGTCACCGTGCTGGACCGCAAACGCAAGTATCTGACCGCGCTGATGGCGCCGGATCGTCCGGCGATCATCACCAAGGCGGCCGTGGCGACGAACCATCAGGAAAACGTCGAATGGATCAGCCACGCACGGTTCACCGCGACGGTCGAGCGTGAGAGATACCTGCTGCAACGGCTGCGGTTTCACCGTGATCCGGAAGAAAAGTTCATCAGCACGTTCCTCAAGCCGCCGCTTTATTCGCACCAGTTTAACGCAGGCTTTGGCACGCTTTACACCGCCGTCTATCGCCCCCGTAAACGCGAGATGGAGCACCGTTGGCCCGGAACCGTCTGGCATCAAAAACTGGATGCGTTCGAGGAAGGGTCACGCAATGTGCTGATGCCCGTCACGGTAACGTAGACCGCGGACACGCATGAAAAAAGGCGGGACATCTGCCCCGCCTTTGTCCTCCGCTTACACCGGATTTATGCGGCTTTGCGGTTGTGTTCACCTTCTTCGACTTCCTCGACGATCTTGGCGATAAACGCGTCCAGATCCTCGGGAGAGCGACTTGTGATGATGCCCTGATCCACAACAACTTCGCTGTCCTCGTAATGCGCACCGGCATTTTTCACGTCTGTCGCAATAGAGGCATAGGAGGTTGCCGCGCGGCCCTTGATGATGCCTGCTTCGATCAACAGCCAAGGGGCGTGGCAGATCGCGGCCACGGTCTTGCCCGCGTCGGCAAAGCTTTTAATCAGGGCTACGGCGTCCTTGTTGGCGCGCAGCAGATCGGGGTTGATCTGGCCGCCGGGCAGCACAATCGCGTCATAGTCGTCGACGGTGACATCTGACAGTGCTTTGTCAGCGGCAATGGTGTTGCCCCAGTCGTCCTTGTCCCACCCTTTGATATCGTTTCCATCGGGGGTCGCGACATGGACTGTTGCCCCGTTGGCCTTGAGGTCATTCAACGGGCGTTCCAGTTCGGATTGCTCAAAACCATTGGTGGATAGGATCAGAATTTTCGCGTCTGTGATCTGTGTCATTAGAAAGCTCCTTTCGTGTTCGCTATCTTCACCGACACAACGTCGCGGAATAGCGAATGTTCCTGAACGGAAAGCAGCACTGGCGGGCTCTTGCCTGCGTCAGGGATGACCATTTCGTGTCTAGAAACCGATACACACGGGTCATGATCTCCACTATACCAGCGGGATGAAAGACACGGACGATCACACCTCCCCCCCTGATCTGGAGCAGATAATCGTCTGCCCCCAGTGCGATGCTGTGTATCAGCTGAAAATCCCCAGCATCGGCGAAAAAGCAGTGTGCGAACGCTGCCACACGGTGCTGATCGAGCCGCGCAAGCAGGCGGGGCTGAAAATCATCGCCATCGCCTTCGCAACTTTTGTCCTGATCCTTGGCGCGACGTTCTTTCCGTTTTTGAATATCGATGCGGCAGGGAACAAAAACTCTGTCTCGGTGATGGATGCTGCTCTGGCGTTCTCGACCGGGCCGCTGCTGTTGCTTTCACTGGCGACGGCTGCCCTGATCATGCTGGTGCCCTTGGCGCGGGTGATGCTGACGCTCTATGTGCTGGTGCCCGTTGTACTGGACCTGCCACCTGCGCGTCACGCCATGCAGGCTTTTCGGCTGTCGCAGGCGTTGCAGCCTTGGTCGATGGCCGAAATCTTTGCGCTTGGCTGTGCGGTGGCGCTGGTCAAGGTGGCCGATCTGGCAACTGTGGGGTTTGGGCCAGCATTCTGGATGTTTTGTGGTTTGGTTGTTCTGATTGTGGCGCAGGACAAATTCATGTGTAAGTGGTCGGTATGGAATTCGCTGGAAAATCCCAAAAAATCCTAAGCGCCCGCGAAATGGGTCTGGTTGCCTGCACACGGTGTACGCGTGCCTGGCCCATCGGTACGCCGGTTTGCCAACGTTGCGGCCACAAGATGCTGTCGCGCGACTTTGGTAGTATGCAGCGGGTTTGGGCGTTCTGGGTCATGGGGCTGCTGTGCTACATTCCGGCCAATGCCTACCCGATGCTCAAGACGCGCACGCTGTTTCAGGTGGACGAAAGCACCATCGTCGGCGGTGCGGTCGAACTGGCACATCACGGGGCCTATGGCATTGCGTTCATCATCCTGCTAGCGTCGGTCGCAATCCCGCTGGCCAAGTTCTGGGCCATCGCCTTTCTGGCGGTCAGCGTCAAAAGACCCAATGCCGAAGCGCAGCGGTCGCGCCATGTGATGTATGAAATCGTAGAGTATATCGGCCGCTGGTCGATGATCGATATCTTTGTGGTTGCGATCCTTTCGTCGCTGGTGCAACTCAAGACATTGGCGACAATCAATCCCGGCCCTGCGAGCATGTTCTTCGCCTTGTCGGTCATCTTTACCATGCTATCTGCACAAGCATTCGACTCCAGACTGATCTGGGACACGAACGCTTCCGATGGGGATCCCGATCAACATGTCTGACACGCCACCCGAGGTTAAGGTTAAATCCGCGCGCAAGCTGTTTTTAAGCGGCGCGTCCATCGTCTGGATCATTCCGATTTTGGCGCTGGTTGCGGCATTGGGTGTGGCGATCAGCAGCTACAATTCCCGCGGTCCTGTGATCTATGTTGAGTTCGATAAAGGGGCAGGGATCAAAGCGGGCGAGACCGAACTGCGCTATCGCGACGTGACCGTGGGCCGCGTCGAGGAAGTTGGTTTTACCACCGGCTTGGGCAAGGTTGTCGCGACAATCCGTGTCGACAAGAACGTCGGTCCCTTCATCGACGCCAGCGCGTCGTTCTGGATCGTGCAGCCCCAAGTATCGGCGCAGGGCATCACCGGCTTGGGTACTGTGCTAAGCGGGGTCTACATCGAGGGCAGCTGGAACGATGAAATAGGCGAATTTGCCGAACGCTTCGTAGGGTCGGATGCGCCGCCCTTGATCCGCGCGGGCCAATCCGGTTTGCAGATCGCGTTTCGCACCGTGGGGAATGGAACGCTGACGGATGACGCCCCCATTCTTTATCGCGGGATCGAGGTCGGTCGTATCGGTAAGGCGGCGATCGCGCCAAGGGGAAATTTCGCCATCGTAGAGGCGCTGATCTACGAAGAGCACCGCAACCTGATCAACAGTAGCACTCGTTTCTGGGATACCTCCGGGTTCAGCCTGTCCTTTGGACCTGGCGGTGCCGAAGTCGATTTTGAATCGATTGCGACGTTGATCGGCGGGGGGATTACCTTTGACACTTTCGTCTCTGGTGGCGACCGCGTGCAGGATGGCACTGTTTTCGATATCTTCCCCACCAAGGAGGACGCGCGCAGTGCAGTGTTCAACGCCACGGATGTCGAACCTTTGATGCTTAACGTTATTTTCGACGACAATGTTTCGGGCCTCGCCGTCGGTGCCACCGTAGAGTTGAGCGGGCTGAATATCGGCGAAGTCGATACCCTCTCTGGGATCGTGGATTTTGATCAGTTCGGCGACAGCCGTGTGCGGCTGAACGCAACGCTGGCAATCCAGCCGGCGCGCCTTGGATTGCCGGGGGATGTGACTGCCGAAAGTGCGTTTGCCTTCTTGCAAGACCGTGTCGTGAATGGGCTTCGGGCAAGACTTGCATCTGCAAGCCTGCTGACGGGCGGTCTGAAAGTGGAACTGGTGGTCGTCGACAACGCTCCGACCGCGCGGCTTGTCCCTGCGGGCGACAACTTCCCCGTGATGCCCACGACCAAGAACGAAACATCTGACGCCGCAGCCACGGTCGAAGGTGTGTTTAGCCGTATCAACAACCTGCCGATCGAAGAGCTGCTGAACAGCGCCATCGGTCTGATGAATTCGCTGCAAGCTTTTGTCGGCAGTGATGAACTGCAACAGACCCCCCGCGATGTCCGCACGTTGATTAACGAGGTCACGGGGCTGGTCTCGTCTGAATCGGTGCAGAATATTCCCGTCTCGCTGAATGCCACTCTCTCGCGTGTCGAAACGCTTGTCGCCACGCTCGAGGAAGAGCAGATGGCAGCACGTCTGCTGGCCGCTGTGGACTCTGTCTCGGAAGCTGCCGATTCCCTCACCACCTCGACCGAGGGCGTGCCCGAGTTGATCGAAGAAATGAAGACTGTCGCCGCCAACGCAAGCGAGCTTGAATTGCAACAGCTGGTCGACGAACTGACAGCGCTGACACGGTCCGCCGATCAGGTTATCGGCACACCAGACGCCGTCGCGCTGCCCGGTTCGCTCAAGGATGCGTTGGACGAGCTGAACTACACGCTGCGCGAGCTCCGCGAGGGCGGAGCGGTCGAGAATGTGAACCGTACCTTGGCCTCGGCGCGCAATGCGGCGGATAACATTGCCGTTTCTGCGAAGGATTTGCCGCAGATCGTGACTCGCCTAACGTCCGTCTTTACGCAAGCAGAGCGGACGATCGAAGGGTATAACAAGGGCGACGAGATCAGCCGCACCGCACAGGAAACCATGCGGGACATCCAAAAAGCGGCCGATGCGCTTGCATCTTTGGCGCGCACCATCGAACGTAACCCCAATTCATTGTTGCTGGGACGGTAAAATATGAACGTAGTAAAAAGTATCGCAAGCCTTGGTCTGGTGGCAATCTTGGCAGCCTGCGGATCTGCCGATCGCTATGCCGTCGAGATGCCGCCTGTCACAGAGCGTGTCGGTATCCAATTCAACGCCGTTGAGGTACGTGACGTGTCACTGCCCAGCTATGCCGCTGCCGATGAGATCCATATGCGCGCGTCCAATGGTGCTTTGGTGAGCTCTTCGGACGAACTGTGGGCCGATGCGCCCGAACGCGCCGTAGCCCTAGAGCTAAGCGAGAACCTGTCGCGCCTCACAAGCCGCCGTATCGCGTCAGAGCCATGGCCCTTCGAAGCTTATCCTGACGCCCGCCTTGAGCTGCGGTTCAGCGAATTGCTGGCGACCGAAGCAGGCCAGTTCCGCGCTTCCGGCCAATACTTCGTCGCCGTCCTGACCGGCGGGCGTGAAAGATCAGGGTTATTTGATCTGTCCGTCGCATTCGACCCCAAGGGCGGCCCCGCGGCCATCGCTAAGGCGCGCGGGCAACTGATCCTTGATTTGGCCAGCTATATCGCGAAGAATGGCCTTAAATGATGTTTCTACGGGATCATTTCCCAAGATGTAGCAAATTTTATACGACTTTTGATTGAATTTTTCTCATAAGGATTTAGCAAAGCCGCCAACACCCCTAGGGGCGCAATCGCAGGACAGGCAGATCCTCTCTCCATGGTCACCAACCCGCATATCTGTGACTTCGAAGGCGCTGTGCCTCGACCCTTCTTTTTAGCCATTTCCGGCAATGACCAACGGGCGACATGCATATGATGAACCAAAGCCAATCGAACTTTTCCGCACCTAGGGACGAAGATGACGATACCATCGACCTTGGCGCGCTGATTGGTACATTATGGCGGGGCAAATTGATCATCGCTGCGGTCACGCTGATTTTTATGCTTTTGGCCGGGTATTGCGCCTACGGCGTCGCGGTCCCGACCTACCGGTCAACGGCGGTGGTGGTGCTGGACACCAAGGAAGACAGCATTGTCGACCTGCAAGCCGTCGTGGGCGGGTTTTCCGGCGATTCAACTGAGGTTAACACCGAGGTCGAAGTCTTGCGCTCGCGCGGGCTGGCCGGAAAGGTTGTCGACCGTCTGAACCTGATCGATGATCCGGAGTTTAACGGTAAACTACGCGAGCCGTCGATGATCGGCGGTATGATCTCGGGCTTGCGCGGGGTTTTGACATCACGCACCCCTACAGAAGAGCTGGACCCCGAACTTCAGAAAACTAAAATTCGCGACTCCGTCGTGCAGGCTTTGCTGAACAAGGTTTCGGTTTCCAACATTCGCCAAAGCCTGGTTTTCAACGTTACTGCCGAAACAGAATCAGCAGTGAAATCAGCCCTGATCGCAAACACAATTGTCGAGCTGTACATCCTGAACCAGATCGAAGTGAAATTCGAGGCGACAGAGAAAGCCACAGAATGGCTGAGCAACCGGGTATCCGAGCTTCAGATCGAACTTGAGAACGCGGAGAAAAAGGTCTCTGACTTTACAGCGCGCACGCAGCTTGTCTCCATCGAAGGGCTGCAAGCGCTGGAGCGTCAAATCAAGGAATTGCGCGACCGTATTGACGGTGCCGCACTCTCACGCCAAGCGCTGGAAACACGGCTCGCCAATCTGGAAGCCGCGCAGACACCCGCAGAAAAGCGTGATGCCGCACAAGACGCCGCGCTGACGCGTATTTTTAGTAACGGTCTTTCGTCAGACACCAACCAGACGGCATTCGATCTACGGTTCGAGACAGTGGTGAACCGGATCCGGTCTGATCTTGCGCGCAGCAGCCAGCAGCTTGAAGCGCTGCGTACCTCGGAAAGCGAGCTTGCCGCACAATTGGCGTCGCAGGGTCAGGACCTGATCGCGCTACAACAGTTGACCCGCGAGTCCGAAGCAACCCGGCTGCTCTATGAATATTTCCTGACCCGCCTGAAAGAAACCTCCGCCCAAGAGGGGATCCAAAAGGCCGACAGCCGCATGTTGTCGAATTCAGTGGTCCCTGATGCGCCAAGCGCGCCCAAGAAATCGCAGATTATTGCGCTGGCAATGATCCTGGGCGCGATGGTTGGTTCTGGCTTGGTGCTGCTTCGCGAATTCAGAACCCGCACCTTCCGCACCGCGACTGAGTTGGAGCATCACACCGGATACACTGTGATCGGACAGATCCCTTTGATTCCTGCGCGTGACCGAAAAAACACGCTCAAGTATCTTGAGGATAAACCCACATCTGCCGCCGCAGAAGCGATCCGCAACCTGCGTACATCATTGATGCTATCGAACCTCGATAAGAAGCCTCAGGTTATCGTCTCCACGTCATCGATCCCCGGTGAAGGTAAGACCACAGTTTCGCTGTCGCTTGCTAAATTCCTGTCAGGACTCGGAAAATCAGTCCTGCTGGTCGAAGGCGATATCCGCCGTCGTACTCTGAACGAGTATTTCCCCGACATGCCGCGTAACGGTATCGCGTCGGTGCTCAACGGCGATGTAAAATTTGCAGATGCGATCCATCGGCCGGACGGTTTCGGCGCGGATGTTCTGGGTGGGGAAAAGACCAATGTGAATGCGGCGGATATTTTCTCCTCTGACCGGTTCAAAGCCTTTATCTCCGAGATGCGCGACCAGTATGATTTCATTATCATCGATACGCCGCCGGTTCTGGTTGTCCCTGACGCACGTATCATTTCCCAAAACGCCGACGCGATCCTGTTTTCGGTTAAATGGGATAGCACGAACAAGGGACTTGTCGAAGAAGCTATGCGGTTCTTCCACAATTCGAACCAGCGGATCACTGGGCTGGTGCTTAGCCAGATCGATGAAAAGGGCATGAAGCGCTACGGCTACGGTGGCGAATACGGTGCCTATGGCAGCTACGGCAAGGGCTATTACGATAGTTAATCAGGGCTTGGGCGTGCCTCAAAACCGCCCAAATCTTTCCCCTCAAGGGTCATAACAGGGCCGCTGTGATGCGCGATATTCATTGGGAAGTTATTCCCAGTGAGGACCATCAGATGGCACGTATGAATAAGATCGCGACAGCTGTTGGCACGCTCGCCTGCGCCTTGGGCATCGGCTACGTGATGCAAAATACCGACGCTGCGACAGCCCGCTATGGGTCTGAGGCGGCGGTGAAAGAACAAGAGCTACGTCGCCTCAGCAGCGAGAACGCTGTACTTGAGGTTGAAGACATCGTGCTGACCTCGGCCGAGTTTAGCGCTGCGCCGCTGGAGCCGACGCTAGCGCTGCCTGATTCGGCCCCCGTCATGTTGGCCGCGGCGAGCGCGGATGAACCCATTGCGCGCCCAGTTTCCGCCCCAATTTCGGCGGAAGCGCCCCAGTCTCCGACCGCTGAGACACAAACCTGCGATATCAGTGCCAATGCGCGCCCTGTGGCGGGTGCTATGGTGAACCTGACGCTGGCTGCCCCGTGCATGCCCAATGAACGGATTACCGTACACCACAACGGGATGATCTTTACGCAAACGTCTTCGGAAAAGGGCACCCTCGACATCACTGTTCCCGCTCTTTCGCAAGACGCGACTTTCGTCATTGCGTTTGGCAATGGCGACGGGGCGATTGCAGAGGCCAAGATCGACGATCTGGCAGAGTTCGACCGGGTGGTTCTGCAATGGAAAGGTGACACTGGTTTTCAGATGCACGCACGTGAATTCGGGGCTGACTATGACAGTGTCGGCCATGTCTGGGCAGGCACGCCGCGCAGCGTAGCATCTGCCATCACCGGAGAGGGCGGATTCATGACGTTGAACGGCGACCTCAGCGCGGCTGAGCCCCTGATCGCGGAGGTCTATACTTTCCCCGTGCTAACCGAAGGTCAGGACGCACGCGTGGCACTGACGGTCGAAGCCGAGGTGATCAAGGCGAATTGTGGTCAGGAAATCGAAGCGCAGTCCATCGAACTTCTTGGGGATGCAAAGATCAAAACCCAGGACTTGAGCGTTGCAGTGCCGGATTGTGATGCCGTAGGCAGCTTTCTTGTGTTGAATAATCTGCTCCAAGACATGAAGGTTGCGGGACACTAACGCAACGCTTGGGGCCTTATGATCACGATTATACGTGCGGCGGTTTTCGCCGCACTTTTCTTATGTTCGGCGGCGCAAACGATATGGGCGCAGGACATCGCGCTTTCGTCCCGCGACGGCAAGATCGAATTGAGCGGCACACTGCTGGGCTTTGATGGCGAATTTTATCGCGTCGAAACCGAATACGGCGAGCTGACGATCGACAGCACCGGCGTGCAATGCGAGGGGCCCGGTTGCCCCAATCTGGATCATTTCATCGCAGAACTGCAGCTTTCGGGGTCTGCAACAATGGGCGAGATACTGATGCCTGCCCTGATCGACGGGTTTGCGCAGCGCAATGGCTATCAAGCCACCCGCGAGGACGAAGAGGGCAACCGTTTCACCTATCGTCTGGTCGACGAGAAAAGCGGCCAGACCGTTGCCCTATTTATGTTTCGGGCCAGCAACAGCGACGAAGGCTTTGCCGATCTGTTGGCGGATGAGGCGGACATTGTGATGTCCCTGCGTGAGATGCGTACCGAGGAACGGGTCCGGGCCCGTGAAGCGGGAATGGGCGACATGACGGGCCTGAACCGCAGCCGTGTGCTGTCATTGGATGCGGCGGTCCCTGTGGTGTCGGCGTCGAATCCGGTAAAACAGATATCGCCGCTGATGCTGGCGCGGGCGTTCGCCGGCAAGGTGACGAACTGGCAAGCACTTGGCGGGCCGGACGCGCCGATTGACCTGCATTTGCCCGACGACAGCAGCGGGTTAGCACAGGCGATCAGTGATCAGGTCATGCGCCCCGCAACGCTTACGTTTACGGACACGATCACGCGACACGCCCGACCCGCCGATCTGGCCGAAGCCGTCGCTAAAGACAGTTTTGCGCTTGGCATCACGAGCTATGCCGAACAGCGCGATACTGAGGTGTTGACGCTGTCGGGCAGCTGCGGCTTTGCGCTGGACGCATCGCGCCGGACCATTAAGACCGAAGACTACCCGCTGACCGCGCCGATGTTTCTGTATTTCCCGGCCCGACGTTTGCCGCAGGTGGCCCGCGAATTTCTGGCATTCACCCGCAGCCCTGCTGCCCAAATCGTGATCCGGCGTGCAGGATTTGTCGATCAAGCACCCGAGGAAATTCCGATAGAGGAACAGGGCAACCGCTTTACCAACGCGATCGCGGTCGCTGGGCCCGAGATCACGCTTGATGAATTGCAGCGGATGAACGCGACGCTGAAACCCATGGCGCGGTTGTCGACCTCTTTTAGGTTCGAGGCCGGGTCGGTGCGGCTGGATGCACAGTCGCGATCAAACGTGCAGCAGCTCGCGCGGGCGCTAGAGGTCGGTCAATACGATGCCCGCCGTCTGTTGTTTGCGGGTTTCAGCGACGGGCAGGGTGCGTCTTTTGCCAACCGTGACATCGCGCTGCGCCGTGCCGAGGCGGTGCGCCAAGCTGTCATCGCCGCCGCGGTCACCGCCAATCTTGAACGGGTCACGCTGGATCTTGATGCTTTTGGCGAAGCGATGCCGATGGCCTGCGATGATACGGCGTGGGGTCGGCAGGCCAACCGCCGTGTAGAGGTCTGGGTTCGCTAGCATCGGCCCTGTACCGGCGCTGGCGCACAGGGCTGCTTTGCAATCACAAATATCCGGCGCTGCGAAAGCTTAGCTCGCGGGATTTGCCGATAATTAGATGGTCGTGCAACGTTAGCCCCAATGTGCTGCAGGCCGCAAAAATCTGCTGTGTCATGTCGATGTCGGCCTGTGATGGCGTCGGGTCGCCCGACGGGTGGTTGTGCACCAGAATAAGCGCGCTTGCATTCAGCTCTAGCGCGCGTTTTGCAACCTCGCGGGGGTAGACAGGCACGTGATCTACGGTGCCTTTGCCTTGTTCCTCGTCGCCGATCACGACGTTCTTGCGATCAAGGTAGATCACGCGGAACTGTTCGGTTTCTCGGTGCGCCATGGTGGTGTGGCAATAATCCAGCAGCGCGTCCCAGCTCGACAACACATGTTGGCGCAGGAGCCTCGAACGCGCCATGCGGTGGGCCGCTGCCTCTATTATCTTGAGTTCGACGATGACCGCGTCGCCCACACCCGAAACGTCCCGTAGCCGTGGCTCTGAGGCGGTGATCACACGGTTGAAGTCGCCGAAACGGTCCATCAGCGTTCGGGCCAGCGGTTTCACGTCACGGCGGGGGATGGCGCGGAACAGGACCAGTTCAAGCAGCTCGTAGTCGGGGATGGCCGCAGCACCGCCCTGCATAAAGCGCGCGCGCAGCCGTTGCCGGTGATCCGCGATGTAAGACGGTTGTTTGCCCGAGGGTGCAGGCACCGCCACAGCCTCATCCCCCAGAAAGGGTAGGCGCGGGTCAGAGAAATGAGCGTTGTTGCGTCCCATAGGCCCAGAATGTGGCCAAAGAAGTTTTCATCACGTTAATGCGGGCAGAGGGGGAACAAAAAAGGGCGGAGCCTGCGCCCCGCCCGATGTCTTCAATGTCTAAGGTTTGTGGCTGCTGTCAGCGCGAGCTGCAGCGGCGGCAAATCCGACAAGGAGGAAAGCGCGGGCTGTTTTTGGTGCTATGGGGATTGTGCGTTACGGCTGCAGCGTTTGATGCGCAGAGCGAGCGGGATTTTGACGACGGGCGGCGTTTGCCGGTTTATTTACCCAGCATGACTTTGCCATTTGGTGTCCCATGATGCCGCCGCAGGCGTGATGTGGCATCGGGGTTTTTGAGAGGGCCGCACTGACTGGTCCGGCGTCTGCGCAAGGCAAGGTCGGATTTTCTAGTTGTATCATGCGGCGTCCTCCCATGGCGGAGCGCGGGATTTGGGTGTTTGGCCGCGCAGGAAGATCTCAACTATGATCATCGCACCACCGCATTTGGGGCACGGCTGATGCACGGGCGGATCTTCGGGTTCGGAGTTTGTGGCTTCGTCCGGCATTTGAGTGGGTTCTGGTTCGGCAGCAAGCAACCGCCTGATCTGTCCGATCCTGTCGCGGCGTATTCCATTTGCCAAGAATCCTGTGTGGCGGATGCGGTGGAAGCCAGAGGGCAGGACGTGGATCAGGAACCTGCGGATGAACTCATCCGTAGACAGGTGCATGACCTTCATTCGTTCTCCCTGCTTGATGCGATAGTCTTTCCACCAGAAGGCCACGATGTCCGCATCTGCGCTGACAAGCCGGTGGTTTGAGATCGCGATGCGGTGCGTGTAACGGCTCAGATATGCCAGTACCGCCTCGGGCCCACCAAAGGACGGTTTGGCATAAACGATCCAGTTGGTTTTGCGCAGCGGGGCGAGATGGACCGCGAAGACTGCCGGATCAGCCAACTCCGCCAGATCGCCGAAGAACTTGAGCTTGCCTGCCTTGTGCAATCGGATCAACCCTTCGAGAAAGAGGCGACGGAACAGCTTCGACAGGACCTTCACAGGCAGGAAGAACCCAGAGCGACAAGCGATCCATCGTGTGCCATCAGCAGACAACCCACCCCCGGGCACGATGACGTGCACGTGCGGGTGGTGCATCATCGCAGATCCCCATGTGTGCAGAACTGATGTCATGCCAATCTTTGCACCAAGGTGTTTTGGGTCGGCTGCGATGGTCACAAGCGTCTGGGCCGACGCCTTGAACAGCAAGCGGTATACGGCGGCCTTGTTCTGATAGGCGATGTCAGCAATCTGGGCCGGAAGCGTGAAGACCACGTGGAAGTATTCGACCGGCAACAGATCCTCCATCCGCGCCTGCATCCAGTCCTGTGCCGCAGCACCTTGGCACTTCGGGCAATGCCGGTTCCGGCACGAGTTATAGGCGATGTGCTGGTGGTCGCACTTGGTGCAAGCGGCAACATGCCCGCCGAGTGCGGCGGTCCGGCAGGCCTCAATGGCTGACATCACCTTCAACTGCGGCAGATTGAGATGCCCTGCATGTTCGCGGCGATACGCAGGCCCATGGGCGCGGAAGATATCCGCGACCTCCAGTTTGGGACGGGGCATCGTGGCGGGGCTTAACCCGGACCGACCTCACGGTTCACCAACAAATCCAGCGGGCTGGTCACGCTCTGGATCGTCTTGGTGGCCACCTTCGTATAGACCGTCGTCGTTTCCAGCTTGGCATGGCCCAACAACACTTGGATCACCCTGATGTCGGTCCCGCTCTCCAGTAGATGCGTGGCAAAGCTGTGCCGCAAGGTATGGGGCGACACCTGCTTCTTGATCTCGGCAAAGTCACACGCCACGCCAAAGGCGCGGTTTAACTGCCGTGTCGAGATCGGGTCGATCCGGTTGCGACCCGGGAACATCCAACCTCTCGGGCGCACCTCACGATAATAATCACGCAACAGAGCAAGCAGGTTTGGCGACAACATAACCTGCCGGTCCTTACGGCCCTTACCTTGCTCGATCCGGAGCAACATCCGGTCGCTGTCGATATCGCCGACCTTGAGATGCGTGACCTCACTGGCCCGGAGCCCACCACCATAGGCCACGCTGAAGGCCGCACGGTATCGCAACCCAGGCCCTGGTGCTGCTTCGATGATGCGCACGACTTCCTCGGCGCTCAGCACCACAGGGATTTTCTTAGCTGCCCGCTGATACCTCATGTGCCGCTTCATTTCGGGCCGGGGGCACGTCGCTGAGAAAAAGAAACTGAGCACCGTCAGTCGGTTGTTGAACGTCGGGGCACCAACGCCGCGTTCCTTCATATCAAGCTGGAAGGCCCGCAGCTCTTCCGGCGTCGCGCTGTCCGGCGCGTGCCCCAGAAACCGTGTAAAGTCACGCATCCCTCGCAGATACATCGTTTGCGTCTTCGGCTGCAGTCCCTTGATCTGCATATCTTCGAGAAACCGCTGGCGCAGCGCTGGTACATATTGGTCTGACATTGAAACCTCCTGTTGGTCAGATTGAGAAGGTCTCAATCGTCCAACAGGTTCGTCAGTTCACAAAATCACCACGCTTCGATCTTTGCGAAACACCAGAAACACGCGCCAATACCGCGAGAGCGGTTTCGTCCTTGTCGGCCAATCAGCCCTTCATCGAATCCCAGAAGGATTTCACCGACGAAAAGAAGCTGCTGCTTTCAGGGTTGTTGTTAGAGGATTCTTTTTCGAATTCCTGCAACAATTCCTTTTGGCGGCTGGTCAGGTTCACCGGCGTCTCGACCGCCAGTTCGATGATCATATCGCCCGTGCCACCCCCACGCAGCGGGGGCATACCCTTGCCACGCAGACGCATCTGGCGACCAGACTGGCTGCCCGCCGGAATTTGCACGCGCCCACGGCCACCGTCGATCGTCGGCACTTCGATGCTGCCCCCAAGGGCGGCTGTGCTCATCGACACGGGAACGCGGCAGAACAGGTTTGGCCCATCGCGTTCAAACAGCTTGTGTTCCTGCACCTCGATAAAGATGTACAAATCACCCGTTGGACCGCCTCGCATACCCGCTTCGCCTTCGCCGGCCAGACGGATGCGCGTGCCGGTTTCAACGCCCGCAGGGATGTTCACAGACAGTGCGCGGTCTTTTTCAACGCGGCCAGCGCCACGGCAGGATTTACACGGGTTCTTGACGATCTGGCCCATGCCCGAACAGGTGGGGCAGGTGCGTTCGACGGTGAAGAAACCTTGCTGCGCGCGGACTTTACCCATGCCAGAGCAAGTGGGACAGGTTGTCGGCTCTGCGCCGCCCTCTGACCCGGAGCCGCTGCAGGAATCACAGGCAACCGAGGTGGGCACATTGATCGACTTTTGCATGCCCCGGTACGCATCTTCGAGCGTGATCCCAAGGTTGTAGCGCAGATCGGCACCGCGTGCGGCACGCCGACCGCCACCACCCCGTTGGCCGCCCATAAAGTCGCCAAACAGGTCGTCAAACACATCGGAAAACGCCGAGGAAAAGTCGCCCTGACCGCCACCACCACCGAACCCGCCGGGTCGTTGGCCGCCACCGCCCATGCCCCCTTCGAAAGCTGCGTGACCATAGCGGTCATAGGCGGCTTTCTTTTCGGGGTCTTTCAAGACTTCGTAAGCTTCGTTCGCTTCTTTGAACTGGGCTTCGGCGTTGGGGTTGTCGGCATTGCGGTCGGGGTGCAATTCCTTGGCTTTGGTGCGGTAGCCTTTTTTGATCTCGTCGGCAGAGGCACCTTTAGCAACGCCGAGCGTCTCGTAGTAATCACGTTTGGCCATGAATTAACTCCTACGCTGGAACGTGATGGGCCGGCCCGGCAAGCGGACCGGCCCATCAGTGGTTCCGTGGGCGTGCTTACGCGCGCTTGTTATCGTCCAGATCTTCGAAATCGGCATCGACGATATCGTCGTCACCACCGGAGGCGTCAGCAGCCGGAGCAACGTCTTCGTTTTCGTCCTGAGCCGCTTTATAGATGGCTTCGCCCAGTTTCATCGCTGCCTCGGTGACGTTCTGGATGCCGTTGTTGATTTTATCAACATTGTCGGTCGCCAGTTCATCGTTCAGCGCAGCAATGGCCAATTCGATCGCTTCGACGGTGGTCGGGTCAACCTTATCACCATGCTCTTCCAGCGACTTTTCGGTCGAGTGGATCAGCGATTCAGCCTGGTTCTTCGCTTCGATCAATGCGCGGCGCTCTTTGTCAGCGTCGGCATTTTCTTCGGCGTCTTTCACCATTTTGTCGATGTCCGCATCGGACAGACCACCAGAAGCCTGGATCGTGATCTTCTGCTCTTTGCCCGTGCCTTTATCCAGCGCGCCAACAGCAACAATACCGTTTGCGTCGATGTCAAAGGTCACTTCGATCTGGGGCATACCGCGCGGTGCAGGAGGAATGCTTTCCAGATTGAACGCGCCAAGGATCTTGTTGTCCGCAGCCATTTCACGTTCGCCTTGGAAGACGCGGATGGTCACGGCGCTTTGGTTGTCCTCAGCGGTCGAGAAGACCTGCGACTTTTTGGTAGGGATCGTGGTGTTGCGGTCGATCAGACGGGTGAACACGCCACCCAACGTTTCGATGCCCAAGGACAATGGTGTTACGTCCAGCAAAACAACATCTTTGACGTCGCCTTGCAGAACACCCGCCTGAATGGCGGCACCCAAGGCAACAACCTCGTCAGGGTTCACACCCTTGTGCGGCTCTTTGCCAAAGAACTTGGACACTTCTTCGATCACGCGTGGCATACGGGTCATACCGCCGACCAGAACGACTTCGTCGATTTCGGATGCGGATACACCGGCATCTTTCAACGCAGCAGCACATGGTTTCATCGACGCTTTGATCAGGTCACCCACCAGCTGCTCCAGCTTGGAGCGGGTCAGCTTCATCACCATGTGCAACGGCGAGCCGTCTTTGCCCATCGAGATGAATGGCTGGTTGATCTCTGTCTGGCTTGCGCTCGACAGTTCGATCTTGGCCTTCTCGGCCGCTTCTTTCAGACGCTGAAGCGCCATCTTGTCTTGGGTCAGATCAACGCCGTTGGTCTTTTTGAATTCATCCGCAAGGTAGTTCACGATGCGCATGTCAAAGTCTTCACCACCCAAGAATGTATCGCCGTTGGTGGATTTGACTTCGAAAAGACCGTCGTCAATTTCGAGAATGGTCACGTCGAATGTACCGCCGCCAAGGTCATAGACCGCGATGGTTTGCGTTTCTTTCTTGTCCAGACCATAGGCCAGCGCGGCCGCTGTCGGTTCGTTGATGATCCGCAGCACTTCCAGACCGGCAATCTTGCCCGCGTCTTTTGTAGCCTGACGCTGAGCGTCGTTAAAGTAAGCAGGAACAGTGATAACTGCCTGGGTAACTTCTTCGCCCAGGTAGGATTCAGCCGTTTCCTTCATTTTGCCAAGGATGAACGCAGAGATTTGCGAAGGGGAGTATTTCTCGCCCTTGGCTTTTACCCAAGCGTCGCCGTTCCCGCCGTCGATCACGGTGAAGGGCAGGTTCTTTTTGTCCTTGGCCAGATCTGCGTCGTCATTGCGACGGCCGATCAGGCGCTTAACGCCGAAAATTGTGTTGTCCGGATTGGTAACCGCTTGCCGTTTGGCAGGCTGGCCAACCAGACGTTCGTCGTCTGTAAAGGCGACAATGGATGGCGTGGTGCGTGCACCTTCCGCGTTTTCAACAACGCGAGGCTGGCTGCCGTCCATGATGGCGATACAGCTGTTTGTCGTTCCTAGGTCGATACCAATAACTTTGGCCATGTTTGATCCCTCATTTACTCAAGGCGATGACACGAAGCGCAGGCCCGTTGTGGCACCCTTGCCCCGATCTTTTTCACCAAAGGCCGGATGCCTTCAGCGGTTCTCGGCGTATATAAGGAGCAGATATGGACCCTGCAACCGTTGCATGAGAAAGGAAACGCGGATTCTGCGTGGATTTTTCGCCAAAGCAGGCAAGAAGGGCGTTTAGATGACGATATTGCGGTTACGCGGCTTCGAAATTCATAAATCCCACCTTACGCTGTCAGCACAACGCACGTTGCTGGATACTGTGCGCGGGGTGGTAAAGCAGGCGCCGTTCTTTCGGCCCGTCATGCCGGGGGGGCAGCAGATGTCGGTGCGTATGACGTCTGCGGGCGATTATGGTTGGCTGTCAGACGCGCAGGGCTATCGCTATGCCGAGGTCCATCCAAACGGCTCGCCCTGGCCGGCGATCCCATCGGATGTCCTTACGATCTGGAATGACCTGACCGGATTAGAGCGTCAGCCGGATTCTTGCCTGATCAACTACTATGCGTCGGACGCGAAAATGGGGCTGCATCAGGACCGGAACGAGACCGATTTTCGCTGGCCGGTCGTGTCAATCTCGCTCGGGGACGAAGGATTGCTGCGCGTTGGCGGGCAAAAACGCGGCGGCAAGACGGACAGTCTATGGCTGCAATCAGGGGATGTCGTTGTCATGGGAGGCGAGGCGCGCCTGAACTATCACGGGATCGACCGCATCCGTGCGGGGTCATCGACGTTGCTGCCCAAGGGCGGAAGGATCAACATCACGCTCAGGGTTGCGACCTGAGATCAGCGTCGCGCGCTCCAGCTGGCAGAGGCATGTTTGCGCGTATAGAATTCGCCCATCAGCCCGATCACCATAAGCACCACCCCGACCCAAACGGCATATTCCCAGTTACTATAGCGCGGGTTGTAGTTGATAAATGCATACCCACGGGCCTGATCAATGGCGTGGAACAAGGGGTTCCAGTCAAACATGGCCAGCATGAAGGACGGTAGCGAATTGGCCAGAAACATCTTGCCTGAAGCAATCATATTCGCCCGCTGGTAGATCGTCGTAAAGATCTGCGTAAAAGAGGGTGCCCACGGTTTGATGGCCAGCAACACCATGCCGACAGCAACCCCGGTGAACCACGCGATCAGCATCATGAAAAACACGCCAGCGGTGTCGTAAATCACGATCGGGTTGAACGCCAAATGGTAGATCGACATGATCAGGATCAGCGACAGCATCTGGATGTAGAGCGATCCCAGTGCTGCAGCCGCCAGAGAAATCATCGTGGTCATCGGCGCATGTTTCATCATGGCGCTGGCGGGCCCTTCGGAACCGGCCACGGCTGATACCGTCTTGGTGTGCATCATGAACAGGAAAATACCCGTCATGATATAGATCACGAAATCACCCCGAATGGCAGATCCGCGCATACCGAGGACCGAAAACATCACATAGAACACGCCCACGAAAATGACCGTTTGCATAATGTTGATGGCGATGGCTGCAAACGCATTGTTGTGCTGCTTGCGCACAGAGCGGACGATCGAATGGTAGACGAGTTCGAAAAAGTTGACTGCCGAGCCTATATTGCCCCTGTTGGTGCGCCGTGGTTGAAACATTGTTGTAGCCTCTTTGTGACGTACCCTCGCACGGAATTCTTGCTGTTCCGTCAAGGCGCAATCATAAGGGGTTTGCGCAAAGTAATCAACGAAACTGAAAAGGTCGCGACATTATGGATTATGAACAGCTGGTAACGGTGATGCGCCGTTTGTCGATCGAAGCAGGCGACAAGATCATGGAGATTTACGGCTCGGATGATTTCGAGGTCAAAACCAAATCTGACGAAAGCCCCGTGACCATCGCTGACGAAGCCGCGGACCAGATCATCTCGGACGGGCTGCGCGCCGCTTTCCCTGATGTGATGCTTGTAACCGAAGAGCAATCCGCCACCCATTCGGCGTCGGGCGATACTTTTCTTATTGTGGATCCGCTGGACGGCACCAAGGAATTCATCAACCGCCGTGGCGATTTTACCGTGAATATCGCATTGGTCGAAGGCGGCGTGCCGACGCGCGGTGTCGTCTATGCACCGGCCCGATCGCGGATGTTCTTTACGCTGGCCGACGGCAGCTCCGTCGAGGAAACCGGTGATTTCCCCAAGGATAGCATAGGACCGGTGCAGCCGATATCAGTCTCTAAACCAGATAATACGGCTCTGATGGTGGTGGCGTCAAAGTCACACCGCGATCAGGCGACCGATGATTACATCGCCAAATACAATGTGCGCGATATGAAAAGCGCGGGCTCGTCGCTGAAATTCTGCTTGATCGCGACCGGCGAAGCGGACCTTTACCCGCGCGTTGGCCGGACGATGGAATGGGACACGGCTGCGGGCCATGCCGTTCTGACCGGTGCTGGGGGCGCAGTTGTGCGTTTTGACGATCTGACCCCGCTCACTTACGGCAAAGCCGATTTTGCCAACCCTTTCTTTATCGCCCATGCGCCGGGCGTTGATTTGAAAGCCTCCTGATGTCTGTCCTAATTGTTATTCCTGCGCGGTATGCCTCTACGCGCTATCCCGCTAAACCGCTGGCGATGCTGACGGGGGCGGGCGGCAATACGCGCAGCCTGATCGAGCGCAGCTGGCGTGCCGCCAGCGAGGTCCAGGGCGTCGACAAGGTGGTCGTGGCCACCGATGACGACCGCATCAAGGACGCCGCCGAAGCCTTCGGGGCCGAGGTCGTGATGACGTCAGTCGATTGCGCCAACGGCACAGAACGTTGCGCCGAAGCCCATACGGTTCTGGGCGGCGGGTACGACATCGTCGTGAACCTGCAAGGCGACGCACCGCTCACGCCGCATTGGTTTGTCGAAAGCCTTGTGCAGGGTCTGCGAAACGACCCTAACGCAGGGATTGCGACACCTGTGTTGCGCTGCGATGGTGCCGCGTTGAACGGGCTGCTGGCTGATCGCAAGGCCGGTCGCGTGGGGGGCACCACTGCCGTGTTCGCGGCTGATCATGCGGCGATGTACTTCTCTAAGGAAGTCGTGCCGTTCACATCGAAAACCTATGACGATGCGGACGCGACACCGGTCTTTCACCACGTAGGCGTCTATGCCTATCGCCCCGATGCGTTGGCGTCCTACTCGTCGTGGAACGTGGGCCCGCTTGAACAGCTCGAAGGGCTTGAACAGCTGCGGTTCATGGAAAACGGCCATAAGGTGCTTTGTGTAGAGGTCGAGGCCAAGGGCCGCCAGTTCTGGGAACTGAACAACCCCGAAGATGTGCCCAAGATCGAAGCAATGATGGCCGAGATGGGGCAGGACTGACCGCGCTGCCCAATCGCTTTCGCCGAGATTGCGTTTGGGCGGGCAATCTGCAACGAATAGGCCCGCAGCCCGCAGAGGTTTTCATTTATTTTCAGAAAACGGCGGATAAGGCGCAAAATTGCGCAGGCTGTGACGCAAGGGGGGTTTTGTGCCGCAAAATCAGCAAGAAGCCGCCACAATTCGGGCGCTGGTCTTATTTAGGACTGGCAGCATGATGGTTTGCAATTCACTGAGCACTAACTTCAGTTATCCGCACGTATATTTATAAGGGCAGCGATTTCACATGGCTAAGAAAGTAACAAAAGCGATTTTTCCGGTGGCTGGTTTGGGAACGCGGTTTTTGCCCGCGACGAAATCTGTTCCCAAAGAGATCATGACCCTGGTCGATCGCCCGCTGGTGCAATACGCCATCGACGAAGCTCGCGCGGCCGGAATCAAGGAATTCATCTTTGTCACATCCCGCGGCAAGGGTGCGCTGGAAGACTACTTTGACCACTCTCCCGTGCTGGAACAGGAACTGCGCTCCAAGGGCAAAACGGAGCTGTTGGAGATCCTTAAGGACACCAATATGGATAGTGGTGCCATCGCCTATATCCGCCAGCACAAAGCACTTGGTCTGGGTCACGCGGTATGGTGCGCCCGTCGTCTGATTGGCAACGAACCCTTTGCGGTGATGCTGCCCGATGACGTGATCGCAGCTGACAAGCCCTGCCTGCAGCAGATGATCGAAGCCTACAATGAAACCGGTGGAAACATGGTTGCGGCGATGGAAGTGAACCCTGAAAAGTCCTCTTCTTACGGTATGTTGGACATTGATGACGGTCCATCTGACGGGGCCTTGGTCAAGGTCAAAGGCATGGTCGAAAAGCCCAAAGCCGAAGACGCACCGTCGAACCTTGCCGTGATCGGCCGCTATATCCTGTCGCCAAACGTACTGAAGAACCTGAACCAGCTAAAGTCCGGCTCGGGCGGGGAAATTCAGCTGACAGATGCTATCGCGGCGGAGCTGACCCAAGGCAACGATGTCTACGGCTACCGCTTTAAGGGCCAGCGTTTTGACTGTGGTTCTAAATCTGGGTTCTTGCAAGCGACGGTCTCCTTCGGGCTGGCCCGCGAGGAACTGCGCGATGATTTGCGCGCCTATCTGCAAGACATCATGCAGGGCGAAACTGCGGCGCAATAAGCGCAGGACGATAAGGACGGGCGTATGGCGAATATCTTGGTCACTGGCGGCGCAGGCTATATCGGGTCGCATGCGTGCAAGGCGCTGGCCGCTGCAGGCTATACGCCTGTCACTTTTGACAATCTGGTCACCGGCTGGCGCGATGCGGTGAAATTCGGCCCCTTTGTGCAGGGTGATCTGCTGAACCGGGCCGAGATTGATGCCGTGTTTGAACGGTACCGACCGGTCGCCGTCATGCATTTCGCCGCGCTTAGCCAAGTGGGCGATAGCATGAAACAACCCGGCACCTATTGGCGCAATAATGTCGAAGGGTCGCTGAACCTGATCGAGGCGACGGTCGCGGCGGGCTGCAAACAGTTTGTCTTTTCATCCACCTGCGCGACCTATGGCGATCAGGATAATGTCGTGTTGGATGAAAACAGCGCGCAACATCCGATTAATGCCTACGGGGCCTCCAAGCGCGCAATCGAAGATATCCTGCGCGATTTCGAGGCCGCCTATGGGCTGCAAAGCGTGATCTTTCGCTATTTCAACGTCGCCGGTGCCGACCCCGAGGGCGAAGTGGGCGAATTCCACCAGCCCGAGACGCATTTGATCCCGCTGATGCTGGACGCCATCGACGGCAAACGGGATGCGCTGACGATCTTTGGCACCGATTACGATACGCCGGATGGCACCTGCATCCGCGACTATGTGCATGTCTGCGATCTGGTCGACGCCCATGTGTTGGGGCTGAACTGGCTGCTTGAGGATAAGGGCAGCCGTGTGTTCAATTTGGGCACCGGCACAGGGTTTTCCGTGCGCGAGGTTGTTGAGCAAAGCCGTGAGGTGACCAACCGCGCCGTACCGATGACCGAAGGCGACCGGCGACCGGGTGATTGCACCAAGTTGGTCTCGGGCTCGGTCCGCGCTGAGACGGAGCTGGGCTGGCGGCCCAAACGATCGACCCTGCCGCAGATGATTGCAGACGCATGGAGATGGCACCAAACCGGCGACTATAGCGCATGACGGATAGCGCCGCTGGTCCTGCGTCCCGATGGGCCCGCCTGTGGGGCGCCTACCGGATGCGGTTGAAACGGCGGCGGCTACTGTGGCGTGGGTTGCGGTCGCGGCATCAGCTCGGGGCCTCGTCGGGGCAAGGGGCAATCCCGCCTGACGGGGTGCTCGCCTTTGTCGTGCTGCGTAACGAGGCCGCGCGGCTTCCGTATTTTCTGCAGCACTACCGCGACCTTGGCGTTGCCCATTTTCTAATTGTCGACAACGGCAGCGATGATGGCAGCGCCGACCTGCTGGCGGCGCAGCCCGATGTGACCCTGTGGCAAACCTCGGCCAGCTATCGCGGGTCGCGGTTCGGCTTGGATTGGCTCAACTGGCTGCTGTGGCGGCATGGGCACGGGCGCTGGTGCCTGACCGTCGATGCCGACGAACTGCTGGTCTATGACCAGATGGAGAAGGGGAAACTGCCCGCGCTCGCAGGGCAGCTTGAGAGGGTAGGCCGCGTCGGATTCGGCACGCTGATGCTGGATATGTTCCCAAAAGGGCCCTTGGGCGCACAGGCCTATGTGCCGGGAGATGATCCGTCGCGCATATTGAACTGGTTTGACGCCGGACCATACCGCGCTGTACGTCAGTGGCCGCTGAACAACCTGTGGGTGCAGGGCGGGGCGCGTGAACGCATGTTCTTTGCTGATAAGCCTTCGCAATCGCCAACGCTGAACAAGATACCGCTGGTGCGCTGGAACCGGCGCTATGTCTACGTCAATTCAACCCACTCTTTGCTGCCACCGGCGTTGAACGACCTCTATGATGGGCCGGGAGCGGAGACCCCGTCAGGGGTGCTGCTACACAGTAAGTTCCTGCCAGAGATCGTTGCAAAATCCCTTCAGGAAAAGGCGCGTGGGCAGCATTTTCACACACCTGAGCAGTTTGACGGCTACTATGACCAGATCGCCGATGCCCCCGATCTGTGGCACGCTGGCGCGCAGCGCTATACCGGACCGGCGGATCTAGAAGCCTGCTGCTTGATGCGCAGCCCTTGGGGTTGATGGCCGTACCGGCTGCTATTCCACCAGCGCAGCGTGTAACTGTTTCAAATTACGTTGTTTATAAAGACGGCCCATGACATATTGTCCTCAAACCTGATGCAATAAAGGCGACGCTCGGGCGGGGCGTTCTGAGCAGGGTATGGAGAAGACGTGAGCCTTTGGGATTCTTACAAGATGCGCGTGCGGCGCAAGCGGAGGTTGATCCGGGCCCTACGCAAGTCGTCCGAGCTGAAAAATGTTCAGGACAATACCCGCGCGATCCGTCCTAACGATGTCTTGCTTGTCTGCACAATGCGGAACGAAAAAATCCGGCTGCCCTACTTTCTAGAGTATTATCGCGCGCTCGGGATCAACCACTTCCTTTTTGTCGATAACGGGTCCGACGATGGCAGCGCAGATTACCTGCGCGGGATGAAAGATGTGTCCGTCTGGCATACCGACGCCAGCTATCGCCGGTCCGGTTTCGGTATCGACTGGATGAACTATCTTAAACGCAAATACGCGCACGGCCACTGGGTGCTGGTGGTCGATCCGGATGAATTCTTTGTGTATCCGTTCTGTGACACGCGACCGGTTCAGGCGCTGACCGATTGGCTGGATAACTGCGAGATCCGCAGCTTTGGTGCGATGCTACTGGATGTCTACCCCAAGGGGAGGCTGGAGGATGAACCCTATCAGGCTGGTCAAAACCCGATGGAGATCGCCGCGTGGTTCGACAGCGGCAACTACGCGATTTCGCGTAATGAAAAATACGGCAACCTCTGGATACAGGGCGGGCCGCGTGCGCGGGTGTTCTTTAAACATAAGCCTGCCAAGGCACCTGCGCTCAATAAGGTGCCTTTGGTTAAATGGGACCGTCGCTATGCCTATGTTAGTTCGACCCATACGCTTCTACCGCGCGGGCTGAATCGGGTTTATGACGAATGGGGTGGAGAGAAAGCCTCGGGCGTTTTGCTGCATGCTAAATTCCTTGATACCTTCGGGGCCAAGGCCGCAGAAGAGCTTGAGCGTGGCCAGCACTACGCCAAGTCCATCGAATACAAGACCTATGCCAACAACCCTGACCAGAACCCGCAGCTTTGGGGTAAGTGGTCCGAGAAATATATCAACTGGCGCCAGCTCGAGATTCTGGGCCTGATGTCCAAGGGCAACTGGGCATGAGCGTCGGACTGGTCATGCTGGTCCATACCGCCCTAGACCGCGCCGAACAGGTGGCACGGCATTGGGCTGCGGCGGGCTGTACGGTGGTGATCCACGTCGACAAATCCGTACCGGAAAAGACCCATGACGATTTTGTGCAGGCGCTGTCTGATGTCCCTCATCTGATGTTCAGCAAGCGCTATCGCTGCGAATGGGGAACGTGGGGGCTGGTTGCCGCGTCTCAGACCGCGTCCGAGATGATGTTGGACAGCTTTGCAGACGTGCGCCATGTCTATTTGGCGTCTGGTTCATGCCTGCCACTGCGTCCGGTGAAAGAGCTGATCGATTATCTTGCCGCCCGTCCGCGTACCGACTTCATCGAAAGCGCGACAACAGCAGATGTCCCTTGGACGGTTGGGGGGCTGGATGTCGAACGTTTTACCATGCGTTTCCCCTTTTCGTGGAAGCGACACCGGTATCTGTTCGACAAGGCGGTAGCTGTTCAACGCTTCGTCGGGCTCAAGCGGCGCATCCCCAAGGGCCTTGTGCCGCATATGGGGTCGCAATGGTGGTGTCTGACGCGGCAAACCCTGTCGGCGATCCTGCAAGATCCGAAACGCGCCGCATACGATGCCTATTTCCGCCATGTCTGGATACCGGATGAAAGCTATTTCCAGACGCTCGCGCGGCTCTATTCCATCCAGATCGAAAGCCGGTCACTGACACTGTCCAAGTTCGATTTCCAGGGCAAACCACATATTTTCTACGATGATCACCTGCAGCTTTTACGGCGGTCCGATTGTTTCGTCGCACGCAAGATCTGGCCCAAGGCGGGCCGCCTTTATGACGCGTTCCTGACCGATGAGGCGGGTGCGATGAAACGGACAGAGCCGAACCCGGGCAAGATCGACCGCGTCTTTGCCAAAGCCGTTGAACGCCGCACGCGTGGACGCGCAGGGCTGTATATGCAAAGCCGGTTTCCGAACGAAGGCTGGGAAAATGGTGTTACCGCCGCGCCCTATTCGGTCTTTCAAGGCTTTGCCGCGCTGTTCGAGAATTTTGAGCCTTGGCTGGCAAAATCCACCGGCGCGCGGGTCCACGGCCATCTGTTTGCACCGGACCGCGTGCATTTTGCCGATGGGCAGAATGCGATCAATGGCGCGCTGAGCAATAGCGCCAAGATCCGCAATTATGACCCCAAGGCGTTTCTGACCAATCTGATCTGGAACACCCGTGGCGAACGTCAGTGCTTTCAGTTCGGTCCGCAGGACAATCAGGACATCTGCTGGGAGATCGCCAAAGACCCGAATGCACAGGTGTCGGTGATCACCGGCGCGTGGGCGGTGCCGCTGTTCCGGTCGAATAAAGATTTTGCCGAGATCCGCCGTACCGCCGCTGCGCTGCAAAAGATCGAAAGCGAGCATATGGCGATCCTGCGGTCGCATTATGCCAAAGCGCGGGTGCGCATCTGGACGATGGCGGAATTCATCGAAGCCCCGATGGAGCCGTTGCAAAGCATTCTCGACGAGATCGGACAGGTCAAAACGGGCCGTTTATCCGAGGTGCCGAAGATGGCGGACCTGACTGGCTTTGGGCAATTCCTGCAAAACCTCAAGAACCAGGGGATGCACCCCTATCTGATGGGCGATTTTCCCGTAGAACCTGGCCTGTCGGCCCCCCAGAAACCGCCGCGCAAACCCTATTTGGTGCAATAAAATATGACATTGAAATTTAAAAGCTTCGTCGTCTTTGCCGAGATGCGCACAGGCTCCAATTTTCTGGAAAGCAACCTGAACGCCTTTGACGGGATCACCTGCCACGGCGAGGCGTTCAACCCGCATTTCATCGGCTACCCCAAAAGCGCAGAGATTTTAGGCGTGGATCAGGAAACGCGGGACGATGATCCGGCCGAGTTGCTGGCCGCGATACGTGACAAGACCAAGGGCATCGGCGGATTTCGCTATTTTCACAACCACGACCCCCGCGTGCTGGCCCCGCTGTTGGAAGATGACACCTGCGCCAAGATCATTCTGACGCGGAATCCGGTAGAAAGCTATGTCAGCTGGAAGATCGCGCGCAGCACAGGGCAATGGAAGCTGACTGACGTCAAGGCGCATAAAAAGGCGCAAGCGGTGTTCGACGAGGCAGAGTTCTCTGACCATCTTGAGGCGCTGCAAGAGTTCCAGTTGACGCTGTTGAACCGGCTTCAAAAGCTGGGGCAGACGGCGTTTTATGTGGCGTACGAAGACCTGCAAAGTGTCGAGGTGATGAACGGTTTGGCGCGGTATCTGGGGGTTGATCATCAGCTCGACGCACTGGACAAGAGCCTGAAAAAGCAGAACCCCGAACCGATCTCGGCCAAGGTCAGCAACTATGATGAGATGCTGGACGCGCTTGGCCGGATGGATCGTTTCGACCTGACCCGAACGCCGAATTTTGAACCCCGACGCGGGCCGGTGGTGCCGTCCTATGTTGTCGCGGCCAACGCTCCGCTGCTGTATCTGCCACTGCGCAGCGGGCCCGAACCGCAGGTGCTGGATTGGATGGCGGCGCTGGACGGTGTCGGGCGGGGCGCTTTGCAAACCAAGCTCAACCAAAAGCAATTGCGCCAGTGGAAGCGCAAGCATCCCGGTCACCGCAGCTTTACCGTGCTCCGGCACCCCGTAGACCGCGCCCATGACGCTTTTTGCCGGCATATCCTGACCACGGGCAAAGGCAGCTATGCTCAGCTGCGCGCAACGCTGATCAAACGCTATAAGATGCCGCTGCCGCAGGGCGAGCCGGACAATAACTATGACGCCGATGCACATCGCGCCGCGTTCAAGGCCTTTCTGACCTTTCTCAAGGGGAACCTGAACGGGCAGACGGCGATCAGAGTGGATCAGGCGTGGTGTACCCAAGCGCAAGCGGTGCAGGGTTTCGGAGAGTTTGCCTTGCCCGACCGGATCATCCGCGAAGACGAGTTGGCAGCAGAGCTGTCGGCGCTGGCGCAAAGCGTTGGCGTTCAGCCCCCGGCCACGATGATGTCGCGCCCGGTGACCCAACCCTATGTGCTGGCCGACATCTACGACGCCGAGATCGAGAAGCTTACGTCCGACGCGTATCAGCGGGACTATATGATCTTCGGTTTTGATAGCTGGGGGTAGGGCCGCTTAGGCGGCCTGAGTTGCCTGTGCTTCGGTCAGGATCGCATACAACGTGGCAGGATCCGGATTGGCCCGCAGCTTGGCGCAGACAGAAGCATTGCGCAGGGTGCGCGACACCAGCGCGAGCGCCTTGAGGTGTTCGACGCCGGCACTTTCGGGGGCGAACAGCGCAAAAGCAATATCAACCGGCTGGCGGTCAACCGCGTTGAAATCGATCGGTTTGTCGAGAAGCACAAAGGCTCCCAACACGTCTTCCAGTCCTTCAAGACGCGCGTGGGGCAGCGCAACCCCTTGGCCCACACCTGTTGGCCCAAGAGATTCACGCGTCATTAAGGCATCGACCACCGCAGTGGCCTTCAACCCGTACGCATTATGCGCCAGCTCCCCGATATCGTGGAGCAGGCGTTTCTTGCTTGAGGCCGATGTGAGGACTTTGACAGCCCCCGGTTTTAGGAGTTTCGCAAAATTCATTCTGCTCGCTCTGTTCTCGGCCGCTTACGGGTCCGGTTTCTGTTACGACGGATCAATCCAGCCGATGTTGCCATCCTCGCGGCGGTAGACAACATTCACGCCTTCTTTGCCGTCTTTGCGAAAGACCACGACAGGTGTACCCGAAATTTCCATCTGCATCACAGCTTCACCGACAGACAAGGTCGCAATCTTGGTCTGCATTTCCGCAATGATCATGGGTTGGAGGGTTTCGGGTTCCTGCGCGTCTGAATCGCTTTCTGAAGCGAGGATATAAGAGGACGCACCGAAAAGTTCAACCGGTTGCGCACGCTCGCGATGGTGATCCTTCAACCGACGCTTGTAACGGCGCAGTTGCTTTTCCATCTTCGCTGCGCATGAATCGAAAGATCCATAGATATCAGTAGCATGTGCTTTCGCTGACGCCGTAAGGCCAGTCGATAGGTGCACCGTCGCTTCGCAGACAAATTCGTGACCGGATTTTGAAAAGATGACATTCGCGTCCGTCGGACGTTCAGCATACTTCTGGACAGCTTCGCCCAATTCCGTTTTCACATGCGTTTGCAGGGCTTCGCCGATGTCGATTTGTTTGCCACTGATTTGGTACCGCATAAAATCTCCTTACTCTAATGATCCGGACAACACCATTGGCCGCACTAAGTGCGGTAAAGGCGGGGTCAGATGCGGGTGAATGACGATGCGACCAGCGTGTGAAACATTGCCCCTTCGGGAAGGGGGGATGCAGCACGAACATGATACGCAGTCTCGCCATGGGACCATTGAGCGCCCGAATGGGCCGCGTTGTCAAATGAATCCGGCTTAAATCTGTGCGGAAACTAGCGCAATATTTCTATAGTTGATCAAGAAATGCGGAAGTTATCGCCAAGGTAGACGCGGCGTACATTTTCGTTCTGTACGACCTCTTCGGGGGTGCCAGACATCAATACCGTGCCTTCGTGCAAAATGTAGGCGCGATCCACAATATCCAATGTTTCCCGAACGTTATGGTCCGTGATCAGCACGCCGATACCGCGTTTTTTCAGGTCGGCGACTAGATGCCGGATGTCATCCACAGAAATCGGATCGACCCCGGCAAAGGGTTCATCAAGCAGTAGGTATTTGGGGTCTGCGGCCAGACAGCGGGCAATTTCGACCCTGCGCCGTTCCCCGCCCGACAGCGCCAAAGCAGGCGCGCGGCGCAGGTGTTCAATGGAAAACTCCGACAGCAATGCCTCGAGCCTTTCGCGGCGCCCGCGCGCATCAGAGATCGAGATGTCCAGGATGGCCGAGATATTGTCCTGCACGCTTAGCCCGCGAAAGATGCTCATCTCTTGGGGCAGATAGCCGATGCCCAGCTGTGCGCGGCGATACATCGGGAGGGTGGTGACGTTCTTGCCATCGATGGTGACGGTGCCACCTTCGGGCATGACCAGACCCGCCACCGCATAGAAGGTAGTGGTTTTACCGGATCCGTTCGGCCCGAGCAGGGCGACGACTTCGCCACGGTTCAGCTCCATCGAGAAGTCGCGGATCACGGTTTTCTTGCGGTATGATTTACGCAGATGTTCAATGCGCAGACCGCTTGCGCCATCCGTAACCGTTAAATTGGGGGCAGACATCAGTTATTGCTGCCCGTTTGTAGAATGGTTTTCACGCCGCCGGACATTTGCGCGGTGCCCTCGGATAATTTGACGCTCATGGTTTCAGAACTGAGCGCGTTGCGCCCTTGGGTTAGCAACACATTGCCCGACATGACGATCGTGCCGGTGTCGATATCATAATCCGCCCGCTCTGATTCGGCGGCGTCTTTGCCTGACACAAGGGTCACACCGCCGGTCGCTTCCAAACGGGCGATGCCTTCGGCTTCGGCCCGATATACAACCAGAACCCGTGCGGCGGACAAGCGCATCTCGCCCTGACCGATCAGCACATTTCCGGTGAAAACAGCCGTCCCATCGCCCTGATCGACAGACAGGTTATCAGCGGTCACCTCGACGGGGAGGCCCGTATCCTGACGGATCGTCCCAAAGGCCACATTGGTCCCCTGTGCGGCGATTGGCATCGCAGAAAAAAGCAGGAAAACAGACATTAATAGGTGTTTCACGCGCGTCACTCTGATTTGGGTTTCGGTTTGTATATCAGCTTCACTCGATTTGTGAAAACCAATTGGGGCGAGGCTTCGTCGTCTGTTTGTGTGATCGACATGGCACCGGCCTCTAGGGTGCCACCCGGGGCTGTGCCATAGACTGTGCCCGGCGATTTGATGTTCAGGCCGGACAGGTCCGATGTGATCTTGTCACTTTGCAGCCGGTACCCCGTAGAGGTCGTCAGCACCACCCCGCCCAGCAGGTCGGCCACATCTTTGGCGATGTCGAAATCGGCCAGGTCCGATTGCAGGCGAAAGGTCGATCCTTCGGGGGTCTTTATGGTCGCGCGCAGGTTTTCAGCGTGGTTCATGCCGGTCTGCCCGTCCGGACGGGTCAGCACATCAGCATAGAATGACAGCTCGTCACCTTCTGCTGTCGCACCGGTAAAGAAGGGGCCGGTGATTTGCTGGTCGCGCAGGCGGTCCTGCACATCTTTTTCAGCAAAGGGGATCGCCTGCCCGGGATCAATTGCGCGCGACAGCAGGAACAGCGTCGACAGCAGGCCAAGCGCTGCAAGCGGGAACAGCACCTTCAGCCAAGAGATCAGTCTGGTATAGCGGTCCCGTTGCATCGCCGCTTAGCCTAGGCCGACGCGCAGGCAGTCGTGAATATGCAGCAGACCCGCGGGGATGTTCCCTTGGGTGGGGTCCAGCACCAGCAGACAGGTGATCTTGCGCGCGTTCATCATGCCCACGGCCTTCTCCGCCAGCGCATCGGGGGCGACGGTCACGGGGGTTGGCGTCATAACGTCGCGCGCCGTTTTTTCCATCAGCCCGTCCAGATGCCGCCCCAGATCGCCGCTGGTGATGATCCCTGCCAAGGCACCGCTGGCGTCGGTGACGATCACCACACCAAAAGATTTGCTGCTCATTGCCATCAGCGCGTCAGACATGGGGGCATCGGCCTGCACCAAGGGCAACGCATCGCCTGTGTGCATCAGGTCTGCAACGCGGCTGAGCCGTGCGCCCAGTTTGCCGCCGGGATGGAATTCACGGAAATGTTCGGCGGTGAAAGAGCGGTTTTCCATCAGCGCAATCGCCACGGCATCCCCCATCGCCAGCGTCATCGTGGTCGAGGTCGACGGGACGACGCCGGTGCCGCAGGCTTCTGGCAACTGAGGCAGTTCAAGCACCACGTCGCAATGCGCGCCAAGGCTGCTGGTCGCACGGCTGGTGATGCCGATCAACGGTATGGAAAAGCGGCGCGAATAGGCGATCAGATTGGCCAGTTCAGGTGCCTCGCCCGAGTTCGAGATCGCAAGCACGACATCATCGGCGGTGATCATGCCCAAATCGCCGTGGCTCGCCTCGGCGGGGTGGACGAACTGCGCGGGCGTGCCGGTGCTGGCCAGCGTCGCTGCGATCTTTTTGGCGATATGGCCGGATTTGCCGATGCCGGTGACAATCACGCGCCCGCGTGTCGCAACCAACAAGTCGATTGCCTGACGAAAACGATCATCAAGGCTGTCGGCCAGTTGCTCAAGCGCTTGGGCTTCGGTGCGGATGACGCGGCGGGCGGTATCTAGGAATGGTGTGGTCATGCGTGTGCAAAAATATCCGTTTCGGGCCAGCCGTCCAAATCGAGTTGGGCACGGGTTGGCAAAAATTCAAAACACGCTTGCGCGAGCTCGATCCGACCTTCGCGGATCAACATCTGGTTCAGCACGTCGCGCAGTTTGTGAAGGTGCAGCACATCGGACGCGGCATAGTCGATCTGTGCTTTGGTCAGTTTTTCGGCCCCCCAATCGCTGGATTGCTGCTGTTTGGAGATATCGACGCTCAGCAGTTCCTGGCATAGTTTGGCCAGCCCGTGGCGGTCGGTATAGGTGCGCACAAGGCGGCTGGCGATCTTGGTACAATAGACCGGTGCGGCCTTTGCCCCAAAGGCGTTCAGCATGGCCGCGATGTCAAAGCGCCCATAGTGGAACAGCTTGAGCACATGGGGATCTTCGAGCAGGGCACAAAGATTGGGCGCCTCGGTCTGGCCCTTGGCAATCTGGATCAGATGGGCGTTGCCATCGCCACCAGAGAGTTGCACGACACAAAGCCGATCGCGGTGCGGATGGAGCCCCATGGTTTCGCAATCAATCGCGACCATCGGTCCAAGGTTCAGCCCGTCAGGCAAGTCATTTTGGTAAACTGTATTTGTCATGCCTTCCCTATATCCCGCTGGTGCGCTTTGGGAAAGCATCGCTTTGTATGCTGCTTCAGACGGTGGCGATTTCCGGCAGATCGGGGCGCGGATAGCGTGACAAAAGCTCTGCGACCATCTGATGCGCGGTCAATCCGGCCCAATCGTCGCGGATTAAGGGGCGGGGCAACGCCGGATGTTTGAGAGCAAGACGGCGCCAATTATGCACAATCAGGCAGCGTAGGGTCGCAATTTGCAGCGGGGTCAACGTCTCGGCTGCACAGAGGTCGCGCGCCACCCTGTGCAGCGCGTCTGACAGTTGCGTATAGCTTTCGGCCAGCGATGCGGGCTCTAGCTGGCGTTTCATCCAGTCGGGCGCGTCTTGCCCGGGCAGGGCGGCGGCCCCTATTGGCACAGGCAGGGACGCATTGCCGACATACAGGCGCGGCATCAGGGCGGTGAACCCCGCCTTCTCATGTGCATCACTATCGGCATCGTCGGTCACGATCATCTGCCAGCGGTCCGGCAGCTCGGCAGGTGTCGCATAAATCCTGCCACTTGCCGCCTGACTTTGCGCGCGGCCTGCGGGCGTCAGGCTGTGGTGGCTGATCCGCCCGTGCTTTTCTGACGCGATCCATTTGTCTTTGCGCAAGCGGTGCAAGGCGACCCTAGCTGCTTCGGGGCGGACATCCATTGCCGTCATGATCGCCGACAACACCGGCCCGCCAATAATCTGCCCCTCTTGTCTGGCCATGTCGCCAAAGAGGCTGATCATCAGGGACCAGACGCGCTGCCCGCCAAGGTCTTTCAGAGGGGCGATCGCAAGGTCAAAGTCGTCAATAGGCATTCATCGTCAGCAATTCATATTCGGCCACGGCGGCATCATCCTGATTGGTCAGGGTCACGTGCCAGCGTACTTCACCGTAGTCATCATTGCGAGGCGTCTTTGCCTTGACGCTTAGGCGCACCTTGATGCTGTCGCCGGCCTGCACCGGTGCCATAAAGCGCAGGTTGTCCAGCCCGGTATTCGCCAGCACAGGACCGGGGTCAGGCTGCACGAACAGCCCTGCGGCAAAGCTGAGCAGCAGGTACCCATGAGCAACGCGTCCGGGAAAGAACGGGTTTGCCTTGGCCGCGGCGTCGTCCATATGGGCATAGAACGTATCGCCGGTGAAATGCGCAAAGGTTTCGATGTCTTCCAGCGACACGACACGGCTGGCCGAATTGAACGTCTCGCCCAGATCAAGCGCACCAAACTGGCGGGTGAACGGATGGCCACGGTCCGAAATCTCGGTCGCGCCGGGGGTCCATTGCTTGCTGATGGCGGTCAGAATGTCGGGGCTGCCCTGAATGGCGGTACGTTGCATGTAATGCATGACGCCGCGCACGCCGCCAAGCTCCTCGCCGCCGCCCGCACGTCCGGGCCCGCCGTGCACCATATGGGGCAGGGGGGCACCATGACCCGTCGCCTCGGCCATAGAGTCGCGGTTGTTGAAATAGAGCCGCCCGTGAAACGCGCCTGCTCCCATCACCATGTCGCGTGCGGTCTCGCCGTCGCGGGTGATGATGGATGCGACCAGCGACCCTTTGCCTTTGTTCAGCAGCGCGATGGCATGATCGGTGTCGCGGTAAGGCATGATGGTGGACACAGGGCCAAAAGCCTCGGTGTCCTGCACATGCGTGGCGGCATCGGGATCGGCACAGTGGAACAGCATCGGCGGGACAAAGGCACCTTTCTGCGCATCCGCACCCTCGACCGCAAAAGCATCGGGGTCGCCAAAGACACGCTCTGCCTCTGATCCGATCAGGGCGGCCTTTTCCAGCACGTCGCGGCGTTGCGAGTGCGAGACAAGCGCGCCCATCTTTGTACCCTCAAGGCGCGGATCGCCGATGGTGACTTGGGCCAGCCGGTCCGACAGCGCGGCGATGAGCGCATCCACATGGAGCTGCGGTACCATGATCCGGCGGATGGCGGTGCATTTCTGCCCCGCCTTGGCCGTCATCTCGCGCTGGACCTCTTTCACAAACAGATCAAATTCGGGCGTGCCGGGGCCCGCATCAGACCCTAACACAGAGGCATTGAGGCTATCTTGTTCAGAGGCGAACCGGACAGAGCGTTCGACCAACACAGGGTTGCTGCGCAGTTTCAAGGCCGTTTCGGCTGATCCGGTAAAGCTGACCACATCCTGACAATCGAGGTGGTCCAGCATATCGCCCAAGCCCCCCGTCACCAACTGGATTGCGCCGTCTGGCAGAATACCGGACTGGATCACCAGGCGGAAACAGGCCTCGGTCACCTGACAGGTGGCGGTGGCGGGTTTGACGATGGCGGGCACCCCGGCAAGCAGCGTCGGGGCGAGCTTTTCCAACATGCCCCAAACGGGGAAGTTGAAGGCGTTGATATGCACCGCGACGCCCTGCAGCGGTGTGCAGATGTGACGGCCCATGAACTGACCGGTGCGGCCCAACTGTTCCACGGGACCGTCCAGATAGATCTGGTCATCCGGCATCTCGCGACGGCCCTTGGCGGCGTAGACCTGCATCGTGCCGATCCCGCCATCCACGTCGATCAGGTGATCGGCCTGCGTGCCGCCTGTGTCGAACGACAGCTCGTATAGGCTCTGTTTATGGTCATTGAGGTAGAGCGCGACGGCCTTGAGCATCTTGGCGCGGTCATGAAACGTCAGCCTGCGCAGGGCAGGGCCGCCGATGTCACGGGCATAGGCCAGCATCGTCTGAACCTGCAGCGCGTCATTGCCTGCTTGGGCGATGATCTCGCCGGTGATCGCGCTTGCGATGCTACGTGCACCGGCACCGGGGTTGATCCATTGTCCGGCGGCAAAGCTTTGGATATCGCGCATGTCAGGCCCCTTAGTGATGGTCGTAGTCAATGAAAAGCGTGTCGCTCAGCGGATAGCTTTGGCAGCTCAGCCGGTAACCACGTTCGACCTCGTAATCTTCCAGCGCGTGGTTCGACAGCATCTCGACCTCACCTTCGGTGACCTTGCACATGCAGGTCGAGCAGACCCCCGCCTTGCAGGCAAAGGGCGCATCAAGGTTATTTTCCAGCGCGGCATCCAGCACCGACTGCCCCTTGGCCATGGTAAAGCTGTGCTGCGCGCCGTCGATTTTGACGGTCACCTGTGTTTGCGCCTGACCTTCGCTGCGCTTGGCCATTTCTTGTTTTGCCAGACGGCCCTGTTGGCTTTCGCTGAAGAGCTCAAACTTGATCTGATCAGGCTCTAACCCGTGGGTTTTTAGGGCGTCCGCGATGGCTAGCATCATCGGCTCCGGCCCGCAGATGAAGGCCATGTCCATGTCCGACACATCGATCCAAGTCTTGAACAGTTCGGCGCATTTATTCTGGTCTACGCGGCCGGTGAACAGGTCGATGTCCTGCCCGCTTTCCAGCATGTGAATGACGCTCAACCGGCCCATATAGCGGTTCTTAAGATCCTCCAGCTCTTCGCGGAACATGATCGTGTTCACGGCGCGGTTGGCATAGACCAGCGTAAAGGTTGATTTGGGCTCGCGTTTCAGAACGGTCTTGAGGATCGACAGCACCGGCGTGATCCCCGACCCGCCGGCAAATCCAAGGTAATTCTTCGCACGATCAGGCTCTAATCCGGCTGAAAACGTGCCTTGGGGAGGCATTGCGTGCAGCGTATCCCCGACCTGTAACATCTCGTTCGCAAAGCTAGAGAACGCGCCGCCATCAACCCGCTTGATCCCCACTTGCAGCACACCGTCGTCCAGACCGGCGCAAATGGAATAGTTGCGTCGCAGCTCGGTCCCGTTGAAATCCTGTTTGAAGGTCAGATACTGCCCCTGCTTGAAGGCGAATGCCTCTGGGTCTTCGGGTTGCAGGGTCAACACCACGGCGTCGCGGATCGTGCGGTGAATATCAGTTACTAATAACGGGAGAAATTGGCTCATAGGTCAGATACACTTAAAATAATCGAAGGGTTCCAGACAGTCGGTGCAGCGCCATTGCGCCTTGCAGGGGGTTGATCCGAACTGGCTAATTTTTTCCAGCTGTGTGGATTTGCAGCGGGGGCAGCGTTCGGGGCCACCTGCGGGTTGGGGCGGGGCAATGCCGTAGCTTTCCAGCTTGGCGCGGCCCGCGTCGGTCATCCAGTCAGAGGTCCAAGCCGGCGAAAGTTGCCGCTTTAGAGCCAGTTTTTCGATCCCGTGCCCGCGCAATGCCGTTTCGATATCAAGGTTAATGATCGTCGTTGCAGGGCAGCCGGAGTAGGTCGGCGTTACCGTGACCTCAAGCGTGTCATCCTGCCATTGCACATCACGGATGATCCCCAGATCAGTAAGCGAGATTACTGGAATCTCGGGGTCCGGCACGGCGTGGAGCCAGCCCCAAACAGTCTCTAACGAAGGCTTTTCGACTACCATGTCGCATCCGGATAGGCGCGTTGCAGCCACTGCATTTGCGTCAGCATATGCCCCAGATGTTCCGAATGGCGTTTACCCGATTTGCCGCCGCGATGGCCGAAATCATCTTGGGGCTTTGTCAGTGTGGCTGCGGTGAAGACATCATTCACCAAAGTATCATAGGCGGGGCGCAGAGACGCAGGATCAGGTGCGATGCCTGCTGCGACCATAGCCTCGTCCACGGCATCTGCGACGAACATTTCCCCGACATAGGGCCACAACAGGTCCAGCGCATTTTGCATTCTGCGGTGGCTTTCATCGGTCCCGTCGCCAAGGCCGATCACCGTGTCTGTCGCGCGCTCCAGATGGTAGGTCGCCTCTTTGCTCGACTTTTCCGCGATGGCGGCGATCTGTGCATCGCTGCTTTCCATCAGGGCGGTCAGCTGCGACAGGTGCCATGCGTCAAACAGGAACTGGCGCATGATCGTCTGACCGAAATCGCCGTTGGGTTGTTCGACCAACAACAGATTGCGGAAATCCCAAACGTCACGGTGAAAGGCCAGCCGATCCGCATCGCGACCCGCGTCTTCAACCTTGCCTGCCAGATCCAGCCACAGCGTGGTCTGGCCGATCAGGTCCAGGGCGGTATTCGCCAGCGCGATGTCTTCTTCTAGCACGGGGGCGTGGCCGCACCATTCCGAAACGCGGTGTCCGAGGACAAGGGTATTGTCCCCCATCCGGCAGAGAAATTCGAACAATTCGCCTTTGTTAGGCTCTGTTTGGGATGTGCTCACATCGCCCCCACTTCGTCTGGAATATCAAAGAAGGTGGGGTGGCGATAGACTTTGTCGTTGGCGGGCTCGTACAGCGGGCCTTTTTCCTCGGGGGAGGAGGCGGCGATCTGGGTCGCTTCGACGACCCAGATGCTCACGCCTTCGTTGCGACGGGTGTAAACATCACGAGCGTTCTTGATCGCCATTTCGGCATCTGCCGCGTGTAGCGAGCCGACATGCCGGTGGCTGAGCCCGTGCTGGCCGCGAATGAAAATCTCGAACAGGGGCCATTCATGTGTTGTGCTGCTCATCTTGCTTACTCCGCTGCCAGTTTCGCGGCGCGTTTCTTCGCCGCATGTGCCATCAGGCCGTCGCGTACCCATGCGCCGTCGTCCCACGCTTTGTTGTGCGCCGCGAGCCGTTCGGTATTGCAGGGACCGTTGCCCTTGAGCACGTCAAAGAATTCGTCCCAATCGGGCTGGGTAAAGTCATAATGCCCGCGCTCCTCGTTCCACTTCAGGTCGGGGTCGGGGACGGTCAGGCCCAGATATTCGGCCTGCGGGACACATTCATCGACGAACTTCTGACGCAGTTCGTCGTTGGAGTTCATCTTGATCTTCCAGGCCATCGATTGCGCCGAATGGACGGAATTTTCGTCCGACGGGCCGAACATCATCAACGCAGGTCCCCAGAACCTGTTTAACGCGTCCTGCGCCATCTTGCGCTGCGCGTCTGTGCCCTTCGCCATCTTCATCATGATGTCGTAGCCTTGGCGCTGGTGAAAGGATTCCTCCTTGCAGATACGCACCATCGCGCGGGCATAGGGGCCGTAGGATGTGCGTTGCAGGGGCACCTGGTTCATGATCGCGGCCCCATCCACGAGCCAGCCGACAGCCCCCATATCGGCCCATGTTAGGGTCGGATAATTGAAGATAGAGCTGTATTTCATCTTGCCCGACAGCAGGTCGCGGGTCAGCTGGTCACGGCTGACCCCCAGTGTTTCGGCGGCACAATAGAGATACAGACCGTGGCCTGCCTCGTCTTGCACCTTGGCGAGCAGGATCGCCTTACGTTCCAGCGTCGGGGCGCGGGTGATCCAGTTGCCTTCTGGCAACTGGCCCACGATTTCCGAATGCGCGTGCTGGCCGATTTGCCGGATCAGGTTCTTGCGATACCCGTCCGGCATCCAGTCTTTCGGCTCGATCTTACCGCCCGCATTTATCCGTTCCTGAAAGGCGCGTTCCTGCGGATCCATCTCTTCCAGAGATTTGACACCTTGGCCGGTGGATTTGATCATCTGTGCATACATTGTTCAGATCCTTTCAGGGGGATAATTGCGTTAAGCGCGTTCTAGGATGATGGCGACGCCTTGGCCGACGCCGACACACATGGTGCACAGCGCATAGCGGCCGCCTGTGCGTTTCAATTGCAGGGCTGCGGTCATGACCAGACGCGCGCCGGACATCCCCAGCGGGTGCCCGATGGCAATCGCGCCGCCGTTGGCGTTCACATGGGGGGCGTTATCGGCCACACCCAAAGCCCGCAATGTGGCGATCCCTTGCGAAGCGAATGCTTCGTTCAGTTCAATCACGTCCATTTGGTCGATGGTCAGGCCGGCGCGGGCCAGAACTTTCTGACTGGCAGGAACAGGGCCGATCCCCATGACGCGCGGTTCAACACCGGCGGCAGAGATCCCAACGACGCGCGCAATCGGGGTCAGCCCGTGCTGCGACGCTGCCGCTTCGGAGGCCATCAGCATCGCCGCCGCGCCGTCGTTCACGCCAGAGGCATTGCCCGCAGTGACGGTCAGGTCGGGGCCGTTGATCGGGCGCAGTTTGGTCAGCGCTTCGATCGTGGTGCCGGGCCGCGGGTGTTCGTCGCGGTCAAAGACAATCGGGTCGCCCTTGCGCTGCGGGATCGATACGGGGGTGATTTCATCGGCAAACACGCCCGCCTTGTCCGCTGCTTCCCAACGGTCCTGGCTGCGCTTGGCAAAAGCGTCCTGGTCGGCGCGGCTGATGTCATAATCCGTTGCCACGTTGTCGCCGGTTTCGGGCATGGATTCGACGCCGTATTGCGCCTTCATCTTAGGGTTCACAAAGCGCCAGCCGATGGTGGTGTCATAGACGGCGTTGTTGCGCGAAAATGCAGTTTCCGCCTTGGGCATCACGAAAGGCGCGCGGGTCATGCTTTCGACACCGCCAGCGATCGCCAGATCCATGTCGCCTGCCTTGATCGCGCGGGCAGCAGCACCGACGGCATCCATACCGGAGGCACAAAGGCGGTTGATCGTTGCACCAGGCACATCGACCGGCAAACCCGCCAGCAGTGCTGCCATACGTGCCACGTTGCGGTTGTCTTCGCCGGCCTGATTGGCGCAGCCAAAGATCACGTCATCAATTTTGGACCAATCCAGATCAGGATTGCGGGCCATCAGTGCGGCAATCGGTGCCGCTGCCAGATCATCGGCGCGGACCGATGACAATGCGCCGCCGAAGCGGCCGATGGGTGTGCGCTGTGCGTCACAAATGAAAGCGTCCATAAAAGTCTCCCTTGGTTGATGAGCCTAGGGATAGTCGCGATTCGACGCAACTTAAATGTTACCTGACATTTTTCAGTCTCGGTATTTTGTAACATGAAGCTGGGGTGTGAGCCGCGCTGCGGCGCGGACGGCCTCTTGGCCAACCTTCCCCCGCAGGAGCCCTGAAACAGGGGTGGAAACCTCGGTAAAACAATGCGCAGATGCGCCCCAGATTGAATTGACGCGAACGGACCTACCCCATGCATAGTGTGACCCTGTTAACCTCTCCTCAACGCCCGCAACTTGAGGCGTCTTTGGTCGATGCTGTTCGAAATGCATGGGGGGGCGGGGATGCCGTTTGGCTGGCGCCGGACGAAGCCGCGCGCTTTGACATGAAGCGAATGCCCGGCAATCGTTGGGATGTCTGGGCCGAATGTCAGGGGATGGGCGTTGATTTGGTGATCACCCCGTCTGAAGGGGCGCGCAAGAAGATGCTGCTGGCAGACATGGACAGCACTATGATCCAGCAAGAATGCATCGACGAATTGGCCGATGAGGCTGGTGTGGGCGACCGCGTAAAAGAGATCACCGCTCGCGCCATGAACGGCGAGCTGGATTTCGACGAGGCGCTGCGCGAACGCGTCGTCCTGCTGAAGGGGCTAGACGAAGCCGTTATCACGCGCGTTTTGGCAGAGCGGATCACCCATATGCCCGGCGGCAAGACCCTGCTTGCCACGATGAAAGCGAATGGTGCCTACGCGGCGCTTGTGTCGGGCGGGTTCACGGCGTTTACCGCGGCCGTAGCAAAAGCGCTTGGGTTTGACGAGAACCGCGCGAATACATTGCTGGCCTCAGACGGGGTACTGACCGGCGACGTGGGGGTGCCGATCCTTGGCAAGCAGGCCAAAGTCGATGCGCTGGAACAGATCACCGCGCGGCTGGGGCTGACCGAGGCCGATGTGATCGCTGTCGGCGACGGGGCCAATGATCTGGGTATGCTGGCCCGCGCCGGCATGGGGGTGGCGTTGCACGCCAAGCCTGCGGTCGCTGCCGAATGCGATGTCCGTATCAACTTTGGCGACCTGACGGCGCTGCTCTACGTGCAGGGGTACGCCAAACACGAATTCGTCAGCTAATTCCGAGAGGTGCATGGGGCGCTGCCCCATACCCCGGGATTTTGCACCATTTGGAAGCGGCTTTAGGCAAATCCCGCTGCGGGCTTGAGCATGCCGGTGATGATGCCGCGACGGTTTTCAATCGGGGCGTTGCGGTATTTCAGAGCCTCGGGGTGGTTCGGGTCAAGCGCACCCAGTTTGATCAGGATCGATGTAATCGCACATTCTGCGGCGCGTTTGGTGCCGCAGGCGGCCTTGAGTGCCACGCCGATTTTCTGATCCGGCAGGATCGCGATAAAGAAGCCTTCGGCACCGGTCTTAAGCGCGACTTTGCCGTTCGTCGCACGCATCAGGTTGGTGCAGGCGCGGGTTTCGCCAGCGACAAGGTCGGGATGCAAACGCATGGCTTGATGCAACCGCGCCTCGGCCGAACCATCAGGCGCGGCGGCAAAATGCGCCATCGCACGGGCCATGCCATGTAGGGATGTCGCAAAATTCGGGACAGAGCAGCCGTCGATGCCAAAGCCCGGAGACGTGGTGCCGGTCACCCGTTCAAATGCCTCAAGGCAGGCGCGCTGCACGGGGTGGTCCGGCTTTTCGTAATCGGCACCGCCGCCCGTATGTGTGTTGACCGACAGGAAGCCCGCGTGCTTGCCAGAGCATTCGTGGTGAATTTGGCACGGCTGCTTGTCTGCGCAGGCCAGTGCATTGCGCGCTGCCACGTCGCCCGGTTCGGCTGCTCCGCAGCGAAAGGCGTTGTCGTCCAGTCCCAAAGTATCAAGCCAGTCAGAGATTATGCCCACATGCAGATCCGCTGCCTGATGCGATGCGCACGCAAGGGCAAGATGTTGCGGGCCAAGGCCATAGGCATCCGCAGCGCCAGACTGGACCAGAGGCAGCGCCTGAATCATTTTGGCAGAGGACCGAGGCAGGATCACCGTGTCGGGATCCCCCCAGGCGTGCAGGATCTGACCGCTACTGTCACAGACCACCGCATGACCCGAATGCACGCTTTCGAGAAACGGACCACGCCAGATTTCGGCAAAGGGGGCTGCTTGGGCCATGATTTGTCCTTTTCGTTGGCGAATTCCTGCCAATCAGGGTTTCGTGTGTCGCCTGTTTGACGTTATTATGCTTGTTGACGAAAGAAATACAGTTCCTTTGACAAGAGCGCCTCCCGAAGGGCTGCCATTGGGGGATTGTAGTGATGTTGAGGTTAATGGCGGCTGGAGGCCCAGGTAGATGATGAACTTTAGGACGATTGGTTTAGCGGCGGCGTTGGCGGGCCTGAGCGCAGGCAGCGTATTCGCGCAAGCGCAAAGCACGAACCGCGTAGCGGCAGAGACGGACTGGAGCGTATTTGTCGAAGACAACCCGACCGAATGTTGGGGCGTGTCCACACCGAAGGAATCCGTGAACTCACGGGATGGCCGCGTTGTATCTGTGAGCAGAGGCCAGACTTTGTTGATGGTCTTCTACCGTCCAAGCGCGGGTGCCAAGGGTCAGGTGGCCTTTACCGGCGGCTACCCCTTTGCTTCTGGGTCGACCGTCAACATGAACATTGGCGGCACCACGTTTGAACTGTTCACCGAGGGCGAGTGGGCCTGGCCTGCAACCACCGAGGATGACAGCAAGATCATCGCCGCCATGAAGCGCGGTTCTGACGCCAAGCTGACGGGCCGTTCGGGCCGTGGCACCCAGACCGAAGACACGTTCTCGTTGCTGGGGTTCACAGCCGCGGTTGACGATGCTGCCAAACGCTGCGGCGGCTAAGGTTTTCCGCCTGATCTGAATGCAAAGCCCTGCCCTTGGCGGGGCTTTTTCTTGGGTCCTACACTGCCTGTAAGTGGCACCTGACGGTCCCAGCTATGCACTGAGGCTGCGTCAGCAATGCGGCGTTTCCTTTTGATTTAGGGAAAAATCCCTATATAGAGCGCTCAAACCCCTGCACACCGGAGAATCCCCATGTCTGCGACCGCGCCGATCACTCAAGATGTCATGACCATTCCGCGCAAGCAGGCGGAGGGGCCGATGAACCTTGTCGGGCTGACCCGTGACGCCATGCGCGCTGCGCTGATTGCCGAAGGTACGCCTGAAAAGCAGGCGAAGATGCGCGTCGGACAGATCTGGCAGTGGATCTATCAATGGGGCACCCGTGACTTTGCCGACATGACCAATCTGTCGAAAGCATTCCGCGCCGAGCTGGCCGAGAAGTTTGTGATCGAAGTGCCCGAGGTCGTGACCAAACAGGTGTCAGAGGATGGCACCCGCAAGTATCTGGTGCGCATCGCGGGCGGTCATGAGGTCGAGGTGGTGTATATCCCCGAAGAAGGCCGCGGCACGCTATGTGTCAGCTCGCAGGTTGGGTGTACCCTGACGTGTTCCTTCTGCCACACCGGTACGCAGAAACTTGTGCGCAACCTGACTGCGGCCGAGATCATCGGGCAAGTGATGGTGGCGCGGGATGATCTGGGTGAATGGCCCGTGCCCGGGACCATCTCAGAGGCACCGCGGTTGTTGTCCAACATCGTCCTGATGGGCATGGGCGAGCCGCTGTATAACTTTGAAAACGTGCGCGACGCGATGAAGATCGCAATGGACCCCGAGGGCATCCAGCTGTCACGCCGCCGGATCACCCTATCGACTTCGGGTGTAGTGCCAGAGATCGCACGCACAGCCGAGGAAATCGGCTGTCAGTTAGCTGTGTCGTTCCACGCGACCACGGATGAGGTGCGTAACAAGCTGGTGCCGATCAACAAACGCTGGAACATCGCAGAGCTGATAGAGGCGCTGCGGGCCTATCCCAAGGTCAGCAATTCTGAACGGATCACGTTTGAATATGTGATGCTGGATGGTGTGAACGATTCAGACGCAGATGCGCACCGTTTGATAGAGCTGATCCGAGGTATCCCTGCCAAGATTAACCTGATCCCGTTCAACGAATGGCCCGGCGCACCGTATAAGCGGTCGTCGAATAACCGTATCCGCGCGTTCTCCGAGATTGTGTATCAGGCCGGCTATGCCTCGCCTGTGCGTAAACCACGCGGCGAAGACATCATGGCCGCGTGTGGTCAGTTGAAATCGGCGACCGAGCGTGAACGCAAATCGCGCAAGCAGATCGAGGCAGACGCAGGGATGTAACCCCTTAGCGTCAAACGAATAGCATGATGCAGCCGTCCCGATCTGGGGCGGCTGTTTGTATTTTTAGCGGTCGATTGTGGCGCGCTCACCGTGAAATGACCTTGGGTGCGCCACATTTAAGCAGAAATTAAGTCATCATCGCCCAGAATATTGTTTCCATCGACAACACAATCAGGAGCGATACTGCAATGACTATCATTATTAAAAACGACGCCTTTATCACTGCCGATGTACTGGCGCTTGTCACGCGCGAACGCGAAAGCGCCTTGTCCTACCGCGAATGGAAACATCGTCTGGCCGGCTATGGCTATGGGGTACGTGATACGGACCACGGTTCCGTTCTGGAAACGCTGCCGCATCACGTAGAGGTCTGTGTGCTTCCAGCTGATCTGTGCGTGTGATCTGACCAGAACTTTTATTTGGAACGCCCGGGGACTTCCTCTCGGGCGGGGGCTGTATCCCAGTTTTCGATCAGTTTCATCGCCTCGTCGGCGGATTCGACAAATTGGAACAGGTCCAGATCTTGATCAGAGATCGTGCCCGCGTCGGCCAGCGCATCCCAGTTGATGATCTTTTCCCAGAAGGCACGACCGAACAGCAGGAACGGCACACGGCTCATCCGGCCTGTCTGGATCAGGGTCAGCGTCTCAAACATCTCGTCCAGGGTGCCGAAACCGCCCGGGAATACGCAGATCGCACGTGCACGCATCAGGAAGTGCATCTTGCGGATCGCGAAGTAGTGAAAGTTAAAGCACAGCTCGGGTGTGACATATTCATTCGGGGCCTGTTCAAACGGAAGCACGATATTCAGCCCGATGGATTGCCCGCCTGCGTCGATGGCACCGCGGTTGCCTGCTTCCATTACGCCGGGGCCACCGCCTGTGACGATGACATTATCCTGACCGTCGCTCTCCATCGATTTCAGCGTCATCAGCCGCGCGAATTCGCGGGCTTCATCATAGAAATGCGACAGGTCGGCCAGCGTTTTTGTACGCGCCTTGTCTTTGTGTGCGGGGGCCGGAATACGCGCGCCGCCGAACAGCACGATGGTGGATTTGACGCCATGCGCATCCAACGCCATCTCTGGCTTCAGCAGTTCAAGTTGCAGCCGGACGGGGCGTAATTCCTGACGGCACATAAAATCATCATCGGTAAAGGCCAGCCGGTAGGCCGGGGCCCGCGTCTGCGGCGTGTCGGGAACATCCTGTGCTGTGGCGCGGTCGTCGCCGGCCTGCCGCAGGGGGTGGCGTTTTGAATCGGTCATCATACTCTCCGGTCTATCCGAGCGGTTTGCGCCCTTTATCGCAACATGCCCGCCTTTGGCGCAAATGACCACGCCATCCGACGTCATTGCACGACGGGCCTGACGACTGTATAGCCAGTCGCAACATTTGACCCTCATTCGCCGGAGCTACACCCATGTCGAACGCCCAACTTGAAACTGCCATCGAAGCCGCTTGGGATGCCCGTGACACGATCACATCGGCCACCACCGGCGAAACACGTGACGCGATCGAAGACACGCTGGCCGCGCTGGACAGCGGCAAGCTGCGCGTTGCCGAAAAGATGGAGAACGGCGACTGGCATGTGAACCAATGGGCCAAGAAAGCGGTCCTGCTGGGCTTCCGCATCAAGGATATGGAACAGCAAGACGGCGGCCCGCAGGGCAGCGGCTGGTGGGACAAGGTCGATAGCAAGTTCAAAGGCTGGAACGATGCCGACTGGAAAGAGGCAGGCTTTCGCGCCGTGCCCAACTGTGTCGTGCGCAAATCGGCCTATATCGCGCCCGGCGTTGTGCTGATGCCGTCCTTTGTGAACATTGGTGCCTATGTCGACAGCGGCACAATGGTTGACACATGGGCGACCGTCGGGTCCTGCGCGCAGATTGGCAAGAACGTCCACCTGTCGGGTGGCGTTGGCATCGGTGGCGTGCTCGAGCCCATGCAGGCTGGCCCGACAATCATCGAAGACAACTGCTTTATCGGTGCGCGTTCCGAGGTGGTCGAAGGCTGTATCGTCCGCGAAGGCTCTGTTCTGGGGATGGGGGTCTACATCGGCCAGTCGACCAAAATCCTCGACCGTGAAACCGGCGAAGTCTTCTATGGCGAAGTGCCAGCGGGGTCGGTCGTTGTGGCGGGGTCCATGCCGTCGAAGAACGGTGTGCACCTTTATTGCGCCGTGATCGTGAAGCGCGTCGACGAAAAGACCCGCTCCAAAACCTCGATCAACGAGCTGCTGCGCGACTAAGGGAACCTTTTCACAGACCTGTGAGTTCACTCTATGAAACAAGATTTATGGAGAATTTGAAATGACAGGTCTGGGTTGGTTCGCAGCAATAATCGTCGGTGGTCTGGCCGGTTGGATCGCGGAAAAGATCATGAAGTCCGATATGGGGCTGATCATGAACATTATTCTGGGGATCATTGGCGCGATCGTCGCCAACTTCCTGCTGATGACAATCGTCGGTGCGACCTTGGGTGGCTGGATTGGTCAGCTGGTCGTCGGCGTCATCGGGGCCTGCCTGTTGATTTGGGTCACACGTTTGGTACGCGGACGTAGCTGACCCTTTTCAGACGTCACAGAACACGATAGGGCTGCCGCATCTTAATGCGGTGGCCCTTTTTATGTCTGACCAGAAGAAACCCAAGAAACCGTCGCGCCAGCAGGTTTATACCTTGTTGGTCGAAATCGGGCGCAAGGACGGTGACGGCTTGCCGGATAAGGCGACCGGTGCCGCGTTGATGTGCTTTGCGTCTGGTATCGACGAGGCAGAAGCGGTACGCGAAACGGTTGCCATTCTCAAACAGGCAGACACGAACCCACTGGACGTGACCGGATACGGCACCCTTGCCGAGCGCGAAGAAGAAGGCCACGAAATCGACGAGGATGAACGCGCGCTGATGGCGCGGGCGCTGGATGAAAACTCGGTCATCATTGCGCAAATGACGCCGTTTTTCGACTAGGGCATACCCTCGCCCCCTTGGCTTCCGCGTGTTTTCCTCACAAATGTAGGGCAACACTGCGAAACATGCCGAAGGAGCCCTGACATGACCAGCATCGACCCAGTAGACCTAACCGCCAAACTGGTGCGTTGCCCGTCGGTCACCCCCGCAGATGGGGGGGCACAACAGGTGTTGTACGATCTATTGACCGATGCGGGGTTTGACTGTGCGTGGGCCGACCGTGGCGGGATCAAGAACCTTTTTGCGCGTTGGGGCAAGCAGGGAAACACCCGTAGCTTTGGCTTTAACGGTCACACCGATGTCGTGCCCATCGGGAACGAGGCCGATTGGACGATGCCGCCCTTTGGCGCAGAGATCAAAGACGGCATTATGTACGGGCGCGGCACCACCGATATGAAATCCGGTGTGGCCGCCTTTACTGCGGCGGCCATCGACTTTGTCCGCGACACGCCCCCCGACGGATCGATTGTGCTGGCGATCACCGGAGACGAGGAAGCCGAAGGCATCGACGGCACCCGCGCCTTGCTGGATTACATGAAAGACGCGGGCGAGCGGATGGACGTTTGTCTGGTGGGTGAGCCGACCTGTCCCAATTCGATGGGCGAGATGATTAAAATCGGGCGGCGCGGGTCCCTGAACGCGCATTTCCGCGTGATCGGCAAACAAGGTCACGCGGCCTATCCCCACCGCGCCAACAATCCGATGCCCGCGATGATGCGGCTGATGGACCAGCTTGCCTCGCATACCCTTGACGAAGGGACTGATCATTTCGACCCGTCTACGTTGGCGATCGTCACGGTCGATACCGGTAATCCCGCGACCAATGTGATCCCCGCTGAAACCCGCGCGACGGTGAACATCCGCTTTAACGACATGCATTCGGGCGACAGCCTGACCACATGGCTGGAAGAGCAGGCCGCCGCGATCCGCGACAGCTTTGGCGTGCAGATCGAACTGAAGGTCAAGATATCGGGCGAAAGCTTTATCACGCCCCCCGGTGATCTGTCCGATCTGGTCTCCAAGGCGGTGCAGGCAGAGACGGGGGTGACGCCTGAACTGTCTACCTCTGGCGGGACGTCGGATGCGCGGTTCATGAAGCACCACTGCCCTGTGGTCGAATTTGGGCTGGTCGGTCAATCCATGCATGAGGTCGACGAGAACGTCGAGGTGGCGCAGATTCACCAGCTGAAATCAATTTATACCCGCATCCTGAAGGACTATTTTGCATGACCGCCCATATCGCCGTGACCGAAGACCTTGCCAGTTGCCACCTGCTGCGGCGCATTGTCTTTATCGAAGAACAGAACGTATCTGAGGCGGAAGAGCTGGACGACCGCGACGGCGATGCGACCCATTTCCTTGCGACTGAAGAAGAGCTCCCCATCGGGTCGGCGCGGATGCATATCAAAGGAGACACAGCCAAAATCGGGCGGGTGTGTGTAATCAAATCCCATCGCGGTACCGGCCTTGGCGCGGCGCTGATCCGTGCGGCCGTCGAAGAGGCGCGCAAGGAGTCTGCCGTGCGCTTCGTGAAGCTCGGCGCGCAGCTGCATGCTTTGGGGTTCTACGAAAAGCTGGGGTTCGTGGCGCAGGGGCCGGTCTTTGATGACGCCGGCATTGATCATCGCGAGATGGTGCTGTCGCTTTGAACCGCACGCTTGTCATCATGGTGAAAGAGCCGCTGCCGGGGCGGGTCAAGACGCGGCTTGGCCGTGATCTGGGCATGACCGCCGCTGCGTGGTGGTTCCGGCATCAGACCCGCGCTTTGATCCGTCGTGTGCAAGACCCGCGCTGGCAGGTGGTGCTGGCTGTCGCACCGGATCGGGCAGGGCTGTCCAGCCGCGTTTGGCCCGCGCATCTGCCGCGCTGGCCGCAAGGGCGCGGCGATCTGGGCGACCGCATGGGCCGCATGCTGCGCGGTGCGCCTGCGGGGCCGGTCTGTGTCATCGGGGCGGATATTCCGGGTGTGACCGCCGCGCGGGTGGTAGAGGCGTTTCGCGCGCTCGGGTCGCAAGATGCGGTGTTCGGGCCTGCACCGGACGGGGGCTATTGGCTGATCGGCTTGAAACGCGCCCGCCCCGTGCCGCCGCGCCTGTTTGAAAACGTCCGCTGGTCGACGGAACATGCGCTGGCCGATACCATCGCCACGCTGCCTGATCACCGCATTGCACGGGTCGCGACATTGACAGACGTGGATACAATCGACGATTTGCCCATGACGAAGCGGGGTGCGCGTGCTACCTCGTGAAGCATGAGCAAAATACCTTCAAAGCCCGAGATCCTTGAATGGATCGCCGAAAACCCCACTCTGACCGCCAAGCGTGACATCGCCAAGGCGTTCGGCATCAAGGGAGCGGCCCGGATTGACCTGAAACGCGTGCTGAAAGAGCTTGAGGCCGAAGACCATCTGGAAAAGCGCAAGCGCAGCTATCAAGATCCCGACCGGTTGCCGCCAGTGTCCGTGTTGCAGATTACCGGCCCCGATAAGGACGGCGACCTGTTTGCCAAACCGATGGAATGGCAGGGCGAAGGCGTAGAGCCGATCGTGCTCGTGATACCGCGGGCCTCCGACCCTGCCTTGGGTGCAGGGGACCGCATCCTCGCGCGTCTGACCTTGGTTCAGGGCGAGGATTTTCACTATGAGGCGCGGCTGATCCGTCGCATCGGCGCGAACCCGCAGCGGGTGCTGGGTATTTTCCGCAAGACAACCGAAGGTGGGCGCATTGTGCCCATCGATAAAGGGTCGGACAAGGAATGGTGGGTGCCCGGTGACGCAACCCACGGTGCCAAAGACGGCGAACTGGTCGAGGCCGAACAATCGGGGCCAAAGGCCCGCATGGGGTCGCCGCGGGCGCGTATCGTTGAACGCCTTGGCGATCCGTCCGCCCCCAAGGCCGTGTCCCTGATCGCGATCCACCAGCACGGTATCCCCGACGATTTCCCTGATGATGTGATGGCGCAAGCCGATGCGGCGAAACCCGAGGGCCTGAAAGGGCGCGAGGATCTGCGTGATTTGCCGTTGATCACCATCGACCCCTCTGACGCGCGCGACCATGATGACGCGTGCTATGCCCATGCTGACGAAGACCCCAAGAATGAGGGTGGCCATGTCGTCTGGGTCGCAATCGCGGATGTCGCCGCCTATGTCACCCCCGGCTCTGCGCTGGACCGCGAGGCGCGCAAACGGGGCAATTCGACTTACTTCCCCGACCGCGTTGTGCCGATGCTGCCTGATCGTCTGTCGGGCGACCTGTGTTCGCTGCACGAAGGCGTGCCGCGTGCCTGTATCGCGGTGCGTATGGTGTTGGATGCCGAGGGTAACAAGATCGGCCATACGTTCCATCGCGGGCTGATGCGGTCGCCTGCTTCGTTGCACTACGAAGAGGTGCAAGACGCGATAGACGGCAATCCGAATGACCGCACGGGCCCGTTGCAAGAGCCTGTTCTGAAGCCGATCTATGCCGCCTACGCTGCGCTGAAAGCTGCACGTGCCGAACGCCAGCCGCTGGACCTTAACCTGCCTGAGCGGCGGATCGAACTGGACGCGGACGGCACCGTAAAGTCGGTGAACTTTAAAGACCGTCTGGATGCGCACCGCCTGATCGAAGAGTTCATGGTGCTGGCCAATGTCGCGGCGGCCGAGACGCTGCTGGCGAAGAAAACGCCGCTGCTTTATCGCATTCACGAAGAACCCTCGCCGGCCAAGCTGGACGCCCTGCGCGAAACGGCGCAGGCGGCGGGCTATACGTTGGCCAAAGGGCAGGTGCTGCACACGCGCCATCTGAACAAACTGCTGAATGACGCGGCGGGCACCGATGATGCCGAGCTGATCAACCTGTCGACCCTGCGGTCGATGACGCAGGCCTATTACGGGCCTGCGCATATCGGACACTTTGGTCTGGCGCTGCGGTCCTATGCGCATTTCACGTCTCCGATCCGCCGCTATGCGGATTTGATCGTGCACCGTGCGCTGATCACTGCACATGGTTGGGGCAACGACGGGCTGAGCCAGCTTGATATCGAGGATATCGAACAGACCGGCGCGCATATCTCGGACACCGAACGCCGGTCTATGGTGGCAGAGCGGGACACCACCGACCGGTATCTGGCGTCTTATCTGTCTGAACGTGTCGGCAATGAGTTCTCGGGCCGGATCAGCGGCATCGCGCGGTTCGGAGCCTTCGTGAAGCTGGACGAAACCGGTGCCGACGGGCTGCTGCCCATGCGGTCGCTGGGGCGCGAGTATTTCCATTTCGATCAGGATGCAGGCACGCTGATGGGGTCGGACACAGGGATGATGATCTCTGTCGGGCAACGGGTCACGGTGCGCCTGTCCGAGGCCGTGCCGGTTACAGGTGGCATCGCGCTGGAGCTGCTGACGCTTGAAGGTGACGCGATTTCACAGGGCGGCAAAGGCGGCAAGCGCGGGCGCGGTGGCTCTGCTGGGCGCACCAATCCAAAGCGCAAAGCGGTCAAAGCGAAGCGCAAGTCCGACAAGGTCAAACGCAAGGTCAAACGCACCCGGCAATAACACGCACAGCGGGCATATCATTCTTTCTGGCCCCTGCATTTGCCGCTACGCTTTGGGCATGATGCTGGGAAGGGTCTGTTTATGAAACTGCTAACGATTGCTGTATTGGCCACCGGGGTGACATTGACTGTTGGCCCCGTGACAGGGCTGTTGGCCCAGACGGACAGCGCGGCGCGCCCTGCTGTCGCCGCGCAAGAGACCGGAAGCGACGCGGGGCTGCAAGACTGGCTGACCGCGTTCCGCGCCCGTGCGTTGGCGGCAGGGATCGATGGCGCAGTGTTTGACCGCGCGATGCAAACAGTGCGTTATGACACAGAGGTCATTCGCCGTGATCGAAACCAGTCAGAATTCACCAAAACCATCTGGGACTATCTGGAAACCGCGACCTCTGACCTGCGGATTGCCAACGGTAAAAAGGCGCTCGCTGAACAGGCAGATGCGCTGGCGCAGATTGAAAAACGCTATGGCGTTGAAAAAGAGATCATCACCGCGATTTGGGGACTGGAAAGCGCCTATGGCACGTTCAGGGGCAGCGATCCGGTGCTGACCTCGCTCGCGACGCTGGCCTATGACGGGCGGCGGCGGGCGTTCTTCGAAGGCGAGCTGCTGGACGCGCTGCGGATTTTGCAGGCAGGCGATACCACACCGTCGCAGATGCAGGGCAGTTGGGCAGGGGCGATGGGGCATACTCAGTTTATGCCGTCGTCCTTCCAACTTTATGCCGAAGATTTCACCGCAGACGGCAAGCGTGACATTTGGGGCGACGATCCGCGTGATGCGCTGGCCTCGACCGCGGCGTATCTCAAGCATTTCGGCTGGGTCTCGGGCCAGCCTTGGGGCGTTGAAGTGCAACTGCCCGACGGGTTCGACTATCTGTTGGCGGGCCGCGATATTCTGAAGACCGCGGAGGAGTGGACAGCCCTCGGAGTGGCCCCCGTGACAGGGGTGCTGGAGGATCACGGGCCTGCGTCTTTGCTGTTGCCCGGCGGCGCAGAGGGCGCGGCGTTTCTGATATATACCAATTTCGCGGTGATCGAACGCTATAACTCGGCAGATGCGTATGTGATCGGGGTCGGACATTTGGCTGACCGCATCGCCGGGGGCGGGCCGATCGAGGCCAGCTGGCCGGTGCAGGATCGGGCGCTCAGCTACGACGAGCGGATCGAGCTGCAAACACGCCTTACGGCACAGGGATTCGATACGGTAAAGATCGATGCCAAGATCGGCCCGCTGACAATCAGCGCGGTGCGCGCGTTCCAATTGTCGCAGGAACTGTTGCCTGACGGCTATGCCTCGCTGCGTTTGTTGGAAGCCTTACGTTCTGCCGCGGGCGAATAGTCTGCCGCAAAAGAAATGAGCCGGACCTTGGGGTCCGGCTCATGCCTTCGGCGAGGATTTTTTACCATTTGGAAGCGGCTTAGCCGGGTGACATGCCGCGTAGGCGTTCCGAACGGCGGCGCAGCAGTTCGACCACGGTCAGCAGGCAGATCGAGATCACCACGAGGATTGTTGCCACGGCAAGGATCGTGGGGCTGATCTGTTCGCGCAGGCCGGTGAACATTTGCCACGGCAGGGTTTTCTGACCGGCAGAGCCGACAAAAAGGACCACGACGACTTCGTCAAACGAGGTGATGAAGGCAAACAGCCCGCCCGAAATGACGCCCGGCAAGATTAGCGGCATTTGTACCCGAAAGAAGGTCGTGACCGGATTGGCACCCATGTTCGCCGCCGCGCGGGTCAGGGATCGATCAAAGCCCACCAGCGTCGCCGTGACGGTGATGATGACGAACGGGATGCCTAAGGCCGCGTGTGCCAGCACGACACCGACATAGGTTCCTTGCAGGCCAACGCGGCTGTAGAAGAAGTACATCCCAGCGGCCGAGATGATCAGCGGGACGATCATCGGCGAAATCAGGATCGCCATGATCGCGCGGCGAAACGGCACGTGCTGCTGGCTGAGGCCGATGGCGGCGAGCGTCCCGAAGCTGACCGAGAGCAATGTCGCGGCGGGGGCGATCTTGACCGAGTTCCAGACGGCACCTTGCCATGCAGAGCTGTTGAAGAAGTCCTTGTAGTGGCGCAGCGAATAGCCTTCGGGATCAAAGCGCAGCATTTCAGGCGTGAAGGTAAAGAAGTTTTCGGCGTTGAAACTGAGTGGCATGACCACGAGGATCGGTGTGATCAGGAAGACAAGGATCGCGCCACAGATGATGCGGAAGGCAAAGTGCCAAAGCACCTGACCGGGGGTCAGATAGGGGGCGACCTTGGCGCGGTAGCGTCCCTCGTAAAGCCAGAAGCTGAACCAGCCGAAGAACCAGCCGAAGATGACCCCGAGCACCAGCATGGGGACACCGCCAAGGATAAACCCGATGACGGCGAGTAGGATCACAGAGCCCCAACGGGCAATGGTTTCGTTCTTGATCAGTTGCGTCAGGATGAACGCCAGCGCGCCCATCGTGAGCGCGCCGATCACGATACCCAGTAGACCGCTGCCTTGCGCAGTGCCGACGAACAGGCCGGCAAAGGCACCTGCGGCGGCGACGACCGGTACATAGAAACCGACGGGTTTGCGGGAGATAGGTGTGAGTGCGACCATTATATCAGCCTCCCAATTTCACGTTATCGATGCCGACGATCTTGTCGTAGGTCCAGTATAGCCCGAGCACCACGGCCAGCAAGATCGCCCCGAGTGCGGCCGCGAGGCCCCAGTTCAGCGAGCTTGAGATGTGGTAGGCAATCCGGTTCGAGATGAATGTCCCCGTGGTGCCGCCGACGATTTCCGGCGTGATATAGTAACCGATCGACAGGATGAACACGAGGATCGACCCCGCGCCGATGCCGGGCACCGATTGCGGGAAGTACACGCGCCAGAAGGCGGTCCAGTTGGTTGCCCCCAGCGACTTCGCCGCGCGCAGATAGCTAGGTGGTACCGTTTGCATCACGGAATAGAGCGGCAGGATCATGAACGGCAGCAGGATATGCGTCATCGCGATGATCGTGCCGGTTTGGTTGTTGATCAACGCCAGACGGCTGTCATCGGCCACGATGCCTAGCCAGACCAGCGTATCGTTAATGACACCTTGCTGCTGCAGCATCACTTTCCATGCAGAGGTGCGCACCAGAAGCGATGTCCAGAACGGCAGCAGCACGAGGATCATCAGCAGGTTGGCAGTGCGGGCGGGCAGGTTGGCGAGGATCCAGGCCACCGGATAGCCTAGCAAGATGCAGCTGACCGTAATGCAGATCGACATAAAGAGCGTGCGCAGGAACAGCGTGCCATAGATGCGTTCATTGTCAGGGCGGAATTCAGGGCCGTCCGGAGACTTCTGCATGTCGACTGCGTTCAGGAAATACCCGTTGGTGAGCGCCGGGCTGTAGGCGCGGATCGTGCCCCAGATGGGTGTTTTGCCCCAGTCTTTGTCAATTTCGCTGAAAGCTGCTTTGTAATCGACAGTTTCAAAGGCAGGGGCCGCGGCAGCGGCTTCGCCCAATTCAGCAGAGGCAGGGCCGGTGTAGCTTGCGATCTGTGCCGCAGTCGGGCCGGTGAGATCGTCATAGAACGCGGAATAAATCAGCGCCCATGGGTCTTCTTTATACAGGTTGTCTTCGTCGTCGTTCTGAACGAAGTCGGCGAAAATCGCGTAGTATTCGGCGGTCTCGGGCAGAAGCTCTGCCATGCCTTCGCGCATTTCGAATGGGGGCTGCACATCGCCTGTGGATTTCTTCCAGCCGGAAATCTCGGTCAACCAAGCGTCGGAGCCAAGAAGGGCGTTCCAGTTCTCGCCCTTTTTCCAAAAATCATTCAGGTCTTCGAATTGGTCCTGATACACTTCGCCGATGTCATCGACGCCACGGCCCGACTTGCGAAACAGGGACGACGCTCCCGTCAGTTCGTAGTTGAGCCGCGAGCCCAAGCGAGTGTGCAGCTTGCGTTCTTGCGCAATAAACAGGTCTTCATAGAGTGCTTTGTAAACGGGCGCACCGGGCGTTTCGCCGCTTTCACTGTCCCATTCCGCGAGGGTTTGCGTGGTACGGGGCAGCGTGTCTTGCACGATCTGGTTCTCGACAGAGCGGAACAACATATCGGCAATCGGTGCGATAAAGGTGACTAGGATAAAGATCAGCAGGGGGGCGATCAGTAGAAGTGCGCTGAGCTTTTGACGACGCAGTGCCCGGTTCAGGCTGCGCTTTAGCGGCGTGCCGTCGGCCGCAAGCACGGGGCCGGCCTGTTCAGATGTGTCGTTCGTCGCGTCGGCTGTGTCGCTCATATCGGCCCCATGGGGTTAGGTCGCTGGAAAATCGGAAAATGGCATAACAAATACCGAGGGGTGGAGGAGGCCAGCGTGGCCTCCTCCGATCGGGCTAAGCGCTTATTGCGCCAACCATGCTTGGAATTTCGCGTCGATGTCGTCGCGGTAGTCAGCCCAGAACTCGTAGTTGTACAGGAACGTGTTCTTTGCGTTGGCCGGATCGGTTGGCATGTGTGGTGCCATATCGATGCCCAGTTCTGCGTGCTTGCCAACCATAGGGGCGGAGGACAAACGGGCAGGGCCGTAGCTGATGTACTGCGATTGATCCGCCAGACGCTGTGTGTCTGTCGCGAATTTCACAAAGTCTTTGACGCGGGCTAGGCGGTCGTCAGGCAGGCCTGCAGGGATGATCCAACCGTCAAGGTCGAACACCTGAGCGTCCCAAAGCATTGCAACGGGCTGGTCCTGTTCTTCGATGACGCTGAACAGACGGCCGTTGTAGGTGGAACCCATGACGACTTCGCCGTCGGCCAGCAGCTGTGGCGTGTCGGCACCGGCGGACCACCAGATTACGTCGTCCTTGATGGTGTCGAGCTTGGCCAGAGCCTTCTCTTGACCTTCGGGGGTTGCCAGAACGTCATAGACTTCGTCTTTGGCAACGCCGTCACAGAGCAGCGCCCATTCCATGTTGTTGATCGGACGCTTTTCCAGCGCACGCTTGCCTGGGTAGGCTTCGGTGTCGAAAACGTCGCAGATTTTGGTCGGAGGCGTGTCGCCAACCATGTCTGTGCGGTAGCCGAATGTGGTCGAATAAACGATCTGCGGGATAAAGCAGTCGCTGACCAGCAGGTCGCCAAAGTCGTCTTCGGCAGATGTCCCGTCGGGGGCTTCTGCCAGCATTTCCTCGGCGTCGATTTCCATCGCCAGACCTTCGTCGCACAGGCGGATGGCGTCAGCGGCAACCACGTCGACCAGATCCCAGGTCACATTGCCGGCTTCGTTCATCGCGCGCAGCTTGGCCACGGCTTCGTTGGAACTTTCGTCCCAAACGGCAGAAATTTCAGGGTGCATTTCCAGATAGGGTTGCAGATATGCTTTGTCCTGGCTGGCTTGGTATGCGCCACCCCAGGAAACAAGCGTCATCTCTTTGGCCATGTCCGCATGCGCATCGGCGAATGCCAATGTGCCAGCGCCAATGATCGCGGAGGATGCGAGTAGCGTTGTCGTAAACTTCATTCGTAAGTCTCCCATTATATGCCCGTTAGGGTCTTGAGGATGTGATATCGGGCTTAACCACACCCTCGTACGACGCCGTCGATCGTTGGACGGCCGACCGCGACCTGACGCTTACGCGTCGAGGGCGCGGCAATCCTCTGCCAGCCAACCGATTTCGATCTGCTGGCCTGGCTTCAAACGAACCTGATCGGGTGCGTTTCGTGTCTTGATGATGAAGTTGTCGGTCCCGGCAACCCGCAGGCGGGTGCGGAAGATGTCGCCCATATAGACAAATTCAAGCACTTCGGCTTTCAGGGTATGCGCCCCTTCCTGCATCCGGTCCTTGTTGAATTCAACGCGCTCGGGGCGGATCGATACGCGGGTGCGTTCGCCGGCGCGTGTGACGTTGATCGGCTTTGCCTCGATCAGGCCGCCGCCGTCCAGCTGCACAAGGCAAGTGCCGCCCTTGATCTCGGTCACGACCCCTTCGAGGGTGTTATTCTCGCCGATGAACTGCGCAACAAAGCTGTTTTCGGGCTCTTCATACAACAGATCGGGCGGGGCCAACTGTTGGATGCGGCCGTTTTCAAACACGGCCACGCGGTCGGACATTGTCAGCGCTTCGGTCTGGTCGTGGGTCACGTAGACCACGGTGATGCCCAGTTCATGCGCCAGATGCGTGATCTCGAACTGCAGTGTTTCGCGCAGCTGTTTGTCCAACGCCCCCAGCGGTTCGTCCATCAACACCAGTTCGGGTTCGAAGACCAAAGCACGGGCCAAGGCAACACGTTGCTGCTGACCACCGGAAAGCTGTGCCGGACGGCGGCCGCCGAAGTCGCCCATCTGAACACGGTCCAGCGCGATCTTTACTTTCTCTTCACGCTCGGACTTGCCGATCTTGCGCACCTCAAGCGGGAAGGCGAGGTTTTCGGCAACGGTCATATGCGGGAAAAGCGCGTAGTTCTGGAATACCATTCCAATGCCGCGTTTGTGCGGGGGGATGTTGTTGATCGATTTGCCGTCAAGGCGGATGTCGCCATGGGTGGCGGTTTCAAATCCGGCCAGCATCATCAGGCAAGTGGTCTTGCCGGACCCCGATGGCCCAAGCATCGTCAAAAACTCGCCTTTCGGCATCGACAGGTTAAGATCTTTTACGACGAGATTTTCGCCGTCATAGCTTTTCTGCACGCGTTCAAATTCTACAAACGCATTTGTTGCTGAAGTATCTGCCAAAGTTGGCTCCCCGTTTATTGTGACGTTCAAGCGCCCTTGTTGACAGAAAGTTAAAGCGGGGTGGTTTCTAGTTTGCAACCAATTAACGACAGTTTTGGGCAGAAAGCGTCAATTGCGGGAAGATTAGCGGTTATTTGGCGAGAAACAGTTCTTTTACCTGCCGAATTACTATGCAGATGGCTTGAATTAAGGGGAATTCGTTAATAACTGGCGCAGGTTAAGCGGCCCTTCGCACCCTCGGAGCGGGTGGTTCTGCAGCCAATTCAGGCGGTGCAGATGTCGCAAACGGACAAGTTTATGCAGCCCTAGGTGCAAAGGGAGGGGCGACAATTGCCGCCCCGACCCGATGTAAGTCGCGGCTTAGCCAAGCGGCGATTCAGCGTCATGTGCATGGTCTTCTGCAGCCTTCAACAGGTTGCCTTCCTTGACCGCGGCATAGGTTTCATCCAGCGCTTTCGTGGCGCGTGACATAAAGATTTTGATCTCTTCGGGAGTGATGACCAGCGGCGGAGAGATGATCATCCGATCGCCAACATGGCGCATTACCAGGTTATTCGCAAAGCAGCGTTCCCGGCACATAAAACCGACGGTGCCGGCATCGCCTGCGAACTTTGATCGGGTTTCCTTGCGCGGGGACAGCGGCAGCGACGCCATCAGGCCGGCAACGTTTACCGTACCCACCAAAGGGTGCTCTGCCAGTTTGGCCAGACCTTCTTGAAGCGCGGGCGCTGCGACGTTGTTCACGTGATCCAGAATCTTTTCGTCCTGCATGATCCGCAGGTTTTCCAGCGCCACGGCAGAGCAGACAGGGTGGCCTGAATAGGTATACCCGTGGTTAAACTCACCCGATCCGATGGTTTGCGCGATCTCGTCACAGACAATGGACCCGCCAATCGGCTGGTAGCCAGAGCTAAGGCCTTTGGCGATCGTCATGATATGCGGCTTGATCCCCATGGTTTCAGACCCGAACCAGTTGCCGGTGCGGCCAAAGCCACAAATAACCTCATCCGCGATGATCAATACGTTGTATTTGTCACAAATCCGCTGGATTTCAGGCCAGTATGTGCTTGGCGGAACAATGACGCCGCCGGCACCTTGAATAGGCTCGCCGATAAAGGCGGCAACCTTATCGGCTCCTAGTTCGAGGATTTTGGCTTCAAGCTCTTGCGCACGCGCTAGCCCGAATGCCTCGGGTGTAAGGTCCCCGCCTTCAACCCACCAGTCCGGCTGGTTGATGTGGTGAATGCCGGGGATAGGCATGCCACCCTGTGCGTGCATATAGCTCATGCCGCCAAGCGACCCGGATCCAATCGACGACCCGTGATAGGCATTCTTACGGCTGATAATGTGGGATTTCTCGGGCTTTCCCTTCATGTCCCAATAGGTGCGGACCATGCGAATGTTTGTATCGTTCGCTTCGGACCCTGATCCGGCAAAAAACACATGGTTCAGATCGCCAGGGGCCAGTGCTGCGATCTCTTTAGCCAGCGCGATGGCAGGCACATGGGAGGTCATGAAGAATGTGTTATAGTAGTTCAACTCGAGCATTTGACGCGCTGCGACATCGGCCATTTCCTGACGGCCATACCCGATGTTGACGCACCAAAGACCGGCCATCCCATCAAGGATCTCGTTCCCGTCGCTGTCGGTGAGGTAAACGCCTTTGGCCCGCGTGATGATCCGCGCACCTTTTTCGGCAAGCTCGTCATTCGTGGTAAACGGGTGCATGTGGTGCGCGGCGTCAAGCGCTTGCAGCTCGGCGGTGGGCATGTGGTTGGTGATGTGGGTCATAAGGGGCGCCTCTGGGAATGGGAGTAGATTAGCCTCAGGATATGATCAAATTGTGCGGAGTCAATCGAATCACTCTGCAGCAGTGCTGATAAGTGGGGATAAGCTGGCCAGCTTTTAATCAAAGTGATGCCTGAATCTGTAACATGCCCTGCAAAACATCCTCGGTCATTGCCAGCCCCGCCCTTTCTGCATCGCCATCACGAAAGGCCGCGAGCAGGTCAGCGTGTTTATCGGGCAGGTTCGAGGTGCCGAACCGACCGCAAACCACGCGCAAAGATGGCCCGAACATTAGCCACAAGCGATCGACCGTTGCGGCTAGAATGGGCGCGTCGGCGCAAGTGTTGATAATGGTGTGAAAGCGGTAGTTCTGGGTTAAATAGTCGCCGATATCCCCGCGGTTGATGGCGCTGTTTAACAGGTCGTCGACACGGGTAAGGTCGGCTAAAACAGTCTCTGACATGCGAGCGGTGGCGCGCTCCGCAAGTTCTGGCTCAAGCTTTCTCCTCATAAATTCAAGCTCTTGTATCCCTTCGAGGTCCAGTATTGGAACCGACACGCGCCGGTTGCCCTGATGCACCAAAGCGCCCTCGGCGATCAATCGACGCAGGGCTTCGCGTATTGGGGTCATGCCGGCACCCAACGTCTCCGCAAGCCCCTGGATTGTCACGGCTTGACCGGGGGCGAAATCGCCGAACAAGATCAGCTTGCGTACACGTTCATAGACGTGCTGATGGGCCGGCACTTTGGCTGGGCTGTCCGTGGACTGTTGTGGCGCGAGGTCTGCGGGGTCTACGTTCATTAAATTCGCCTAAATTGTACTCGATCGTATTTTAAACCCCGGCCCGCATCTGCGTAAAATTATAAATGATCTTGCCGCATGGTGCAAAACTTGATCAAATTGACGAAAGGTCCGGATCAACCGAGCCTACACAACGGGAGATGACAATGAAATACAGCTTGCTTAGCGGAATTGCAGCAACGGCATTGATCGCCACCAGCGCAATGGGTGAAGAGGTGCGGGTCTATAACTGGTCCGACTATATCGATGAAACCTTGTTGCAGAAATTTGAAAAAGAAACCGGCATCGAACTGATCTATGATGTCTTTGACAGCAACGAAGTGCTTGAAACCAAAATGCTTGCCGGTGGCTCTGGCTATGATGTTGTCGTTCCGACAGGCACGTTCCTAGAGCGTCAGATATCGGCTGGTGTTTTTCAGAAACTCGATAAAGACAAGCTGCCTAACATTGTTAACATGTGGGACGTCATCGAAGAGCGTGTTTCAAAGTACGACCCTGACAACCAGTATGCTGTGAACTACATGTGGGGCACGACGGGTCTGGGTGTAAACGTCGGCAAGGTGAAAGAGGTTTTGGGTGAGGATGCGCCCGTTGATTCACTCGAGCTTGTTTTTAACCCCGAAAACATGGAAAAGCTCGCTGAATGTGGGGTGCATTTCTTGGATGCACCAACAGAAATGATCCCGGCCGCGCTTAAGTATGTTGGCGAAGCACCTCAATCACAAGACCCCGACGTGATCGCCAAGGCAGAGCCGATTTTGACAGCGGTCGCCCCCTATGTACAAAAATTCCATAGTTCAGAATACATCAACGCACTGGCCAACGGGGACATTTGTGTCGCCTTTGGTTGGTCAGGCGACATCCTTCAATCACGTGATCGTGCAGCCGAAGCGGACAATGGTGTGGAAATTGCCTATTACGCACCGAAGGAAGGCGCGTTGATGTGGTTCGACAATATGGCTATTCCGGCTGATGCGCCTAACCCGGATGGGGCGCATAAGTTCTTGAACTTCATCATGGACCCCGAGAACATGGCCGCCGCATCAAACTATGTTTATTATGCAAATGGCAACAAGGCGAGCCAAGAGTTCTTGGCCGAAGATGTCTTTGGGGACACTGCAATCTATCCTGACGAAGCCACCTTGGAAAACCTGTATACCATCTCTTCATATCCACCCAAACTGCAGCGTGTCATCACGCGTATGTGGACCAAAATAAAATCTGGTATCTAAAATCTGTTTCAGGTCAGAACCCTAGAGTTTTGACCTGATCCATCCCCCCTTTCGCCAAAGGGGTAAATCGCTGTGCAAAGGATAGACCAAAGTGAGCCAACCCGTTTTCGCCCCATGGGATGACCCGAACGAAAAGCCGCTTATCCGATTTGATGATGTGACCAAACGTTTCGGTGATTTTGTCGCGATCGATAACCTTTCGCTTAGTATCTACGAAAGCGAATTCTTTGCGCTTCTTGGTCCATCCGGCTGTGGCAAAACGACAATGATGCGTATGCTCGCAGGGTTCGAAAACCCAAGTGCGGGAAAAATTGAATTAGCCGGCAAAAATATTGCGGGCGTTCCGCCGAACAAGCGGGCCGTGAACATGATGTTTCAGTCTTACGCCCTGTTCCCCCACCTATCGATCTGGGAAAATATCGCCTTTGGTTTGAAGCGCGGCGATATGACCAAAGCGGACATCGCCGTGCGCGTGGAAGAGATGCTTAAACTAACGCGCCTCACCAAATTTGCCAAACGCAAGCCCCATCAGATATCTGGTGGGCAGCGGCAACGTGTTGCCCTTGCGCGTGCCCTTGCCAAAGCGCCGAAGCTTTTATTGTTAGATGAACCTCTTGGCGCGTTGGACAAGAAGTTGCGACAGGATACCCAGTTTGAACTAATGGATATTCAAGAAAGCACGGGCACAACTTTCGTTATCGTCACCCACGACCAAGAAGAAGCAATGACTGTTGCCAGCCGCGTGGCGGTGATGGATGAGGGGCAGATCATCCAGGTGGCAACGCCCGACAGGATATATGAAGCACCTAATTCCGTTTATGTTGCCGACTTTATTGGTGATGTGAACATCATTTCCGGCACTGTGAAGGCCGCCGGTGACGAGATGTACCATCTTGATTGGGTGGCCAACGAAGCCCCGTTGCTTGCAGCATCAGATCGCACTTTCAGTGAAAGCCAGCCAGCCCATCTCGCAATCAGGCCGGAGAAGATCGCCATTTCAGTCGATAAGCCAACGGAGATGAAAAACGCTGTTCAGGGCACCGTTCTTGACATCGCATATCTCGGCAACCTCAGCACCTACCACGTTCAACTTGGCGGAGGGCAAGTGATCAAGGCCCAGACAGCGAATACGCGACGGTTGTCACGCCGCACGATTACGTGGGAAGACAGCGTCTGGATTTCCTGGAGCGCCACCGCCGGCGTCCTGTTAGAGCGATGAATATACGCCGCTTCATCCTTATTGCAGTGCCCTATGCGTGGCTGCTTGCCCTGTTTTTGATCCCCTTCATTATTGTCTTCAAAATTTCGCTTTCTGATTTGGCGTTGTCTATTCCTCCTTATTCTCCGACTGCAAAAGACGGAATCTCGGCGATGTTTAAGGCATTTGACCTGGAAAACTTTATTTTTCTCGCTTCAGACGATCTGTACTGGAGGGCTTACCTGAGCAGTTTGAAGATTGCGTTAATATCTACGATTTTAGCTGTCTTAGTTGGCTACCCAATGGCCTACGGCATGGCGCGCGCGCCTGAAGAGTGGCGTCCAACCTTGATGATGCTGGTAATTTTGCCGTTTTGGACAAGCTTTCTAATCCGCGTCTACGCGTGGGTTGGCATTCTGAGCAATGAGGGGCTGCTGAACCAATTCCTTCTTTGGCTGGGTATCATTGATGCGCCTTTGACGATCATGAACACGACCACCGCTGTTTATATAGGAATTGTTTACACGTATCTGCCATTTATGATTCTACCGATCTATGCCGCACTGGATCGGCTAGACGAATCCCTGATCGAGGCCGCCGAAGATTTGGGGTGTTCACGGCTAAAGGCGTTTTGGTTGGTTACTATACCCTTGTCACGCAACGGGATTATTGCGGGGTGCTTCCTTGTGTTTATCCCTGCGCTGGGCGAATTTGTGATCCCGTCCCTGCTAGGGGGATCGGGGACGCTTATGATTGGTAAGGTCCTGTTTGAGGAGTTTTTTAACAATCGCGATTGGCCCGTGGCGAGTGCGGTTGCGGTGATCCTGCTTTTGATCCTGATTGTTCCGATTGTCCTGTTTCAGCGCAATCAGCAACGTCAGGCCGAGGTGGAGTCATGAGACGCGCGAGCTGGTTCAATATTACGTCGCTCACCTTGGGGTTTGCGTTTCTTTATCTCCCGATGGTCTTGCTGGTCATCTACAGTTTCAACAGCTCAAAGCTTGTCACCGTGTGGGCGGGTTTTTCAACAAAATGGTATGGAGAGCTGCTGCAGAACGATGCGTTCCTGAATGCTGCATTGGTAACGCTTAAGGTTGCGGTTGTGTCTTCGACGCTAGCGACGGTGTTGGGGACGATGGCGGCCTATATCCTGGTGCGGGGGGGGCGGTTTGCAGGGCGCACGCTGTTCTCGGGTATGATTTACGCGCCGCTTGTCATGCCAGAGGTAATTACTGGGCTATCCCTGCTTCTGCTCTTTATCGGGATCGGATTGGACAGGGGAACGCTGACGATTGTACTGGCACATACGACCTTTTCGATGTGCTATGTGTCTGTTGTCGTTTCCTCGCGGTTGGTGACGTTCGACCGGTCGCTGGAGGAAGCTGCGCTGGATCTCGGATGCTCGCCCTTTGATGCTTTCCGTTTGGTGACCCTGCCAATCATTGCGCCGGCGGTTATTTCAGGGTGGCTTCTGGCCTTCACCCTGTCGCTGGATGACCTAGTGATCGCTTCGTTTACCACCGGCCCGTCCTCGACAACTCTACCGATCAAGATCTGGAGCGCTGTGCGTCTTGGAGTTTCGCCCGAGATCAACGCGCTCTCGACCATTATGATTGGTATCGTGACCTTCGGGGTTATCGCCGCTTCCCTGATTTCTAAACGCAAAGCGGTCAAAGCCCAACGAGATGTTCGGGCGGCTGAGCGGGCGGTGACGTGAAATGATGACCCCATGAAACGAATATTTAACGGTTTCGCCTATACAGATGAGCCGAGGAAGAACTGTTGGTGGGATCAAACCAGCGATATTGTGGATCGCCTAGCCTTGAACGGTGACGTTTCGTGCGATGTTGCAGTCGTGGGTGGTGGGTTTACGGGCCTTTCTGCGGCGCTGCGCTTGGCAGAGGCGGGGTATTCGGTTGTCGTACTGGAACATAGATACGTCGGCTGGGGGGCATCGGGTCGCAACGGTGGCTTTTGTTGTCTCGGTGGGGGGCGGCTTGATGATGTGGCGCTCGACAAGCTTGCGGGGCGGGAAGATCGGCTGAACTTTCGCGCAGCGGAGCTTGCGGCAATTAATTTCGTCGACGACCTGATCAGTCGCCATAATATCGACGTGGACCGCCACTCTGATGGCGAGATCGAATTGGCCCACCGGCCCAAAGATATGGATGGTTTCGCCGCGCGTGTCGACGCGGTGCGCGAAAACTACGGGCTGTCCGCGCGGCTGATCGAGAGGAAGGATTTTGCCTCGAACGGGCTGTCCGGCCCGTTTCATGGGGCATTGCATATCCCGGCCGGCTTTGCGCTAAACCCGCGGAAATACGCGACCGGGCTTGCTGCCGCGGCGGAAAAGGCTGGCGCGGTGATCTATCATGATACCGCGGCGATCAAGATACGGCAATCGACCAAGGGGCATGAAATCCAGACGCCGCAAGGTCGACTGACGGCGGAAAAAGTCATTATCGCGACGAATGGCTATTCATCTGAAAATGTGGTGCCAAGTCTAACGGCGCGATATATGCCCGCGCAATCGACTGTTCTTGTGACACGCCCCCTGAGCGAGACTGAGCTGGAAGAGGCGGGGTGGACGACAGATTTCATGGCTTCGGATACGCGCAATTTGCTACATTATTTCCGGCTCATGCCGGATCGTAGGATGTTGTTCGGGATGCGCGGTGGCCTTTTGACTGGCAAAAGCGCCGAGGCGCGCGCCGTCGCACGGGTGCGGCGTGATTTCGAAAAGTTTTTTCCGGCTTGGAAACATGTGGAAACGCCCCATCATTGGTCCGGCATGGTATGCCTTTCGCGCGCCCAAACGCCCTTTGTCGGGAAGCTGCCCGACCCCGGAGGCTTGTATGCAAGTCTTTGTTATCATGGGAATGGTGTGGCCATGGGGAGCTATTCTGGCGGATTGATTGCGGATCTGGTTATGGACAAACCCATCGACCGGCCCTACCCACAGATCATGCAAAACCCGTTGCGAAAGTTCGAACTGGGGCGGATGCGCAGAATGCTGATGCCATTGGCCTATCTTGGTTTTGCGCTTTCAGACTACTAGATGTGGGTGCACCGGCTGGCGTGGCTTGCTGACTGTCTAATAGATTTAGGATAGATTTTTATGAAGATTGCGATGATTGGCACCGGCTATGTCGGCTTGGTTTCGGGTGTTTGTTTTTCTGATTTCGGTCACGACGTGATTTGCGTCGATAAAGATCCGGCCAAGATTGAAAAGCTGGAACAGGGCATCGTCCCAATCTATGAGCCCGGCCTTGATGATCTGATGGCCAAGAATGTCGCCGCAGGGCGATTGTCTTTCACCGGCGACCTGAAAAAAGCTGTGGATGGCGCGGATGCTGTGTTTATCGCCGTCGGCACACCGACGCGCCGCGGGGACGGTCATGCCGATCTGACCTATGTCATGGCGGCCGCTGAAGAAATCGCAGCCGAGCTTACCGGTTACGCCGTGATCGTCACCAAATCGACCGTCCCTGTGGGCACCAACCGCCAGGTCAAACAGGTTGTGTCCAAAGCCAACCCGAAGGCAGAGTTCGATGTCGCGTCCAACCCCGAATTCTTGCGCGAAGGGGCCGCGATCGATGATTTCATGCGGCCCGACCGCGTGGTTGTAGGCACGCAGAATGAACGCGCCGAACAGGTGATGAAGGACATCTACCGCCCGCTCTCGCTGCGCGAGTTTTCGATCATGTCTACCGATCTCGAAAGCGCCGAGATGATCAAATATGCCGCCAATGCATTTCTGGCGACCAAGATTACCTTTATTAACGAAATCGCCGCGCTCTGTGAGCGTACAGGCGCTGACGTGAAAATGGTGTCAAAGGGCATGGGGCTCGACAACCGGATCGGGTCCAAGTTTCTGCATGCGGGGCCTGGCTATGGTGGCAGCTGTTTCCCGAAAGACACGCAGGCTTTGGCGCGGATGGGTCAGGATCATTCCGTCCCCATGCAGCTGACAGAGACCGTGATCAAGGTAAACGACGAGGTCAAACGCCGGATGATCGACAAGGTCGTCGATATTTGTGGCGGCTCGGTGAACGGCAAGACAATCGCTGTTTTGGGGGTGACGTTCAAACCGAACACGGACGATATGCGGGATTCCCCGAGCTTGACCATCGTGCCATCGCTGGTCGGCAATGGTGCCAAGGTGCGTGTGGTTGATCCGCAGGGTAAACGCGAGGGCGAGGCTTTGTTGCCGGGCGTGTCTTGGATGGATGACGCCTATAAGGCCGCGCAAAACGCCGATGCATTGGTTATTCTGACCGAATGGAACGAGTTTCGCGCACTGGACCTTACGCGTATGGCCAAACGGATGGCGACGCCGGTATTGGCGGACTTGCGCAATATCTACAGTCCCAAAGACGCGAAACGCGCCGGGTTTACGGCCTATGTTTCCATCGGGCGCGAAGGGTTCGGCGTTTAACCCAACATCACAGGCCCGTGCTTGGAAAAGAGCGGGCCGCGCGCGATCAGCTACGGTGGGTTTCGCCGCGTGACTTAGCGAGGCTCATCTGGCGTTGGCGTTCACGGAACCGCGCCTTATCGGCGTCAGAGGTTTGATCGACGCAGTGCAGACAACTGACGCCTGCCTCGTACCCCGCTTTGGTTGTGTCCTCGGGCAGGATCGGGCGGCGGCAGCCGTGGCACAGCATATGCGGCCCTTCTTTCAGCCCGTGGCCAACGCTGACGCGGTTATCGAACACAAAGCAATCGCCCTGCCAGCTGCTTTGTTCTTGCGGGACGTCTTCAAGGTATTTGAGGATCCCGCCCTTGAGGTGGAACACGTCCTCGACACCCTGACCGATCAGGTAGTTGGTTGATTTCTCGCAGCGGATGCCGCCGGTGCAGAACATCGCGATTTTCTTGTTGTGAAACCGGTCTTTGTTCGCCTCCCACCAGGCGGGGAATTCGCCAAAGCTTTGGGTCTCGGGGTCGATGGCCCCGTTGAACGTTCCGATCGCGACCTCATAGTCGTTGCGGGTATCGATCACCGCAACATCGTCCCGCCCGATCAGATCGTTCCACTCGGCAGGATTGACATAGTGCCCGACCTTAGCAAGCGGATCGACGTCGGGTTGCCCCATCGTCACGATCTCGCGTTTCAGGCGGACCTTCATCTTACCGAAAGGGGGCTCGGTGGCGGTGCTTTCCTTCCACTCCAGATCGGCGCAACCGGGTAGGGCACGGATATGCGCAATCACCGCGTCGATGCCCGCACGTGGGCCGGCAATCGTGCCATTGATGCCTTCGGCGGCGACAAGCAACGTGCCTTTGACCTCATGCTGAGCACAAAGGGCAATCAGCGGCGGGCGCAGGGCGTCAGGCGCGTCAAAGCGGCTGAAGTGATAAAGGGCGGCAATGGTATACATGCGCGCTGAGATACGCCCATGTGTCGGTTCAGGCAAGGGGGGTGCCGTGCCACCTGCACCGTGCTATGTTCGTTAGCGCAAGTTGGCCCATGAGGAACCTGATATGACCCACGCCGTGATCGTGATTGATGTGCAAAATGATTTCTGCCCCGGCGGGGCGCTTGCTGTGTCGGATGGCGACGCGATCATAGGCGGTATCAACGCGCTGATGCAGCAGGCGGATGCTGTGGTTTTGACACAGGACTGGCATCCCGCGGGGCATTCCTCGTTCGCGTCGTCGCACGCGGGGCAGGCTCCGTTTGACGTGACGCAGATGCCCTACGGCCCGCAGGTGCTTTGGCCCGACCACTGTATTCAGGGCTGCGCTGGTGCTGCGCTTCACCCCAAGCTGGACCAAACCCGCGCGGATATGATCATTCGCAAAGGGTACAACCCCGCTATCGACAGCTATTCCGCCTTCTTCGAGAATGACCAAAAGACGCCCACCGGATTAGAGGGATACCTGCGCACACGCGGCATTACCCAGTTGACGATGGTGGGCTTGGCGCTTGATTTCTGCGTGCAGTTTTCGGCTGTGGATGCGGCCAAACTAGGCTTTGACGTCGAGGTCCGGCTGGATCTGTGCCGTGCTATTGATCTGGACGGATCGCTGGCTGCCGCGCAGGATGCGATGATGGCGGCGGGGGTTACTCTGCGCTAAGAGGGGCATCCTCGACGGGGGCGATGTTCAGGATGTCCAGCGCATCCAGCCCGCCTAGCGTCGCATCGACAGCGACGGTCGCCAGAATGATCCCCATGACGCGGCTGATCACGCTGGCACCTGTCGTGCCCATCAGATGGCCAATACGACCGGCCAGCAACAGCAATACAAGGGTGAACAGCAACACCACCAGCAGCAATCCGGCTGTCACCAGCTGGTCGGATATCTGGTTGGTGTGATTGTCCGTCAGAATGACGATCGCCAGCATTGCACCCGGTGATGCGATAGAGGGCATGGCCAGCGGAAATACGGCACCCGCAAGATGATCCCGCTCTGCGGCTTCGATTTCCTGCGTGGGTTTCGGGTCTCCGAAAATCATGCTCAGCGCGAACAGGAAAAGGATAATCCCGCCCGCGACCTGAAACGACCCCAGCCGCAGTCCAAGGTTCTCCAGCAGATATTGCCCGCCCACGAGGAATCCAAGCAAGACCAGACCGGCCACCAGCACGGCCCGCAGGGCAAAGCTTTTGTGCAGGCGTTGCGGGACATTTGCTGTTGCGAAAAGAAAGACCGGAAGGCTGCCAATAGGGTCGATCACGACAAACAGTGTGATCAACTCTCGCAAGAGATTGGGCCATTCCAGCATCTAGCAGCGCTCCTTTCGGGGGTTAAGTCGGTGGATTACCACAGGTTTTGCACTGTGTCAGCGGCAATTCCCTTGCCCGTCCAAGATGGATGGGCCACAAACACACCGCCTAAGGGAGCTTTAACCATGGTCGACATTGCAAGCCGCGTCTGGAACCACAAGTGGAAGATCGACCCGATTGTGCGGTCCCTGATCGATACGGATTTCTATAAGCTATTGATGTGTCAGTCGGTTTTCCGCAACAAGCCGGAAACGCAGGTCACCTTTAGCCTGATCAACCGGTCCAAACACATCCCGCTGGCAGATTTGATCGACGAAGGCGAGCTGCGCGAACAGCTGGATCACATCCGGTCCCTTTCGCTTAGCCGCGGTGAAAGCACATGGCTGCGGGGCAATACCTTTTACGGCAAACGCCAGATGTTCCGCCCCGATTTCATGGAATGGTTCGAAGGGTTGCGCCTGCCGCCCTACCACCTTGAACGCAAGGGCGACCAGTACGAGCTGACATTCGAAGGGTCGTGGCCCGAGGTGATGCTATGGGAAATTCCCGCCCTCGCGGTATTGATGGAACTGCGCAGCCGCGCCGTGCTGGATCGCATGGGCCGGTTCGAGCTGCAGGTGCTCTATGCGCGCGGCATGACCCGTGTCTGGGAAAAGATCGAAGCTTTGCGGGATATACCCAACCTGTCGATCGCTGATTTCGGCACCCGTCGCCGTCATTCATTCCTGTGGCAAGACTGGTGCGTGCAGGCCATGCAAGAAGGCTTGGGCAGTGCCTTCACCGGCACATCGAACTGCAAAATCGCCATGAGCCGCGAGGTCGAAGCGATCGGCACGAACGCGCATGAGCTGCCGATGGTCTATGCCGCATTGGCAAAGGACGATGCCGCGCTGGCCCAAGCGCCCTATGATGTTCTGCAAGACTGGCACGAGGAACACGAAGGCAATCTGCGCATCATTCTGCCCGACACCTATGGCACCAAAGGGTTCTTGGACAACGCCCCTGACTGGCTCGCGGGTTGGACAGGCATCCGTGTGGATAGCGGCGATCCGGCGGTCGCGGCGCAAACGGCGATTGATTGGTGGAAGTCCCGTGGCGAAGACCCCAGCGAAAAGCGTGTGATTTTCAGCGATGGTCTGGATGTTGCCAAGATCAAGGAACTGCACCGCCAGTTTGAGGGCAAGGTCAAAGCCTCGTTTGGCTGGGGCACCTTGCTGACCAATGATTTTCGCGGGCTTGTGCCGGATGACGCGCTCGCCCCGTTCTCTCTGGTATGCAAAGCGGTCGAGGCGAACGGGAACCCTACGGTCAAACTGTCGGACAACCCGAACAAGGCCATGGGTCCGCAATCAGAGATCGACCGCTACAAACGTGTCTTTGGCGTCGGTGATCAGACCGCGCAAAAAGTCATCGTCTGATCCACACGCGAAAGGGGCCGGTGGTTTCCCACCGGCCCCTCTGCCTTATGCCTCCCGCAGAATGCGGGGCATATCGTCGGTCGGGTTAGCTCCGGTCGTCAACGATCAGTGTCAGCCCACCCATGCCATTACCGCGCACGGCGACAACGTCTTCGGACGCAAAACCTTCGGCTTCCAGGTCTGCGCTCAGGTCAGTGTTGGCAGCGACAGAGGCGCGCATATCGTCAACAGCCTCGGCCTGTGCATCCAGCGCTTCGTCGAGGGCGGTGGTGGTGCCTTGCTTGGATGCCTTCAGTTCTGACACGGTCACGACATCCAGTTTGGCATCGGTATCAAACGCGTCAATTTCGGCTTTGGTTTGCGTGTCGGTCTCTGCACCAGCGCGCAGTTCCTGGATCAACTGACCATAATTTTCTTTTGCCGTTTTACCGGTCTTGGCGACAGTATCTTTAGCATCATTCATGGTGGAACCAGTGGATAGTGAACCTGATGCACCAACATCTGCATTAACACCCGAGCTTACATCAGCAGCGCTGCCTACGGAAGTTTGAGCCATCGCCGCAGTAGAAACGCCAGTGGCCATCAGGGTCGCGATAAGTGTCGTTGTTGTAAGTTTCATCTGAGTTCTCCTTAGATTTACTAACGACATTGCTTGAATGTCTGTCAGGGGAACACGGGCCAAAGCTGATCCGTTCCAATGGCTGATCTGCCCTGTGGCGGCGATCTGCCGACACAGGGTTGATACCGGCAAGAACCGGCGAAATGGTATATCTGTTTAAAAGTTGATGGAACGTCTGCAGCCATGGGCAGACAAAGTTATTCTGGCGGATCAACCCGTCCGCGCAGCGATTTAACTTCGCCTCGGGTCTTTTTTGCCTTTAACCGGCGCTTTTTCGATCCCAGCGTGGGCCGTGTCGCAATGCGCCTCTTTGGCGGTTTCAGCGCAGCGGTAATCAGGTCCTTTAGCCGTTCCCGAACAATTTCGCGGTTGCGCACCTGACTGCGGGTTTCGTCGCATTGCAGCACCAACGCGCCTTCGGTTTTCCAACGCCTGCCTGCCAATCGCCGTAAACGGTTCTTAACAGGGGGCGGTATGGACGGGGACGTCGCGGCCTCGAACCGAAGCTCCACCGCGCTGGATACTTTGTTCACATTCTGGCCGCCTGGCCCCGAGGCCCGCATAAAGCTTTCTGATAGCTCCCAGTCCTGAATGGAAATGTCGTCGTTGATCCGCAGCATCACGCTCTCCTTCGTGGCAACTATCGCATCGCCTGCACCCGAGGGAAAGACCCGCACCCGCATGCGAAAAGGGCCGCCCCGGTGAGGAGCGGCCCAATCGAATGGTTTACGGAGGTGGGATCGGTTAGATCAGCGATCCACCTAGGCTGTTTCAACCGCCAGGGGCTGCCCTAACGGGATACCTCCCAAGCTGTTCCGACACCTCGCTCCAATACCGTTCTTGACACTGGATCACCTCCTTTACATTTGTTGAACTCACTTGAAGACTGGCACAGTAAATCGAAAACACAAAATGTTTTTTACGCCAGTCGGGGTCCGAGAGGTGTGGCCTTTAGCTGCGGGGCAGCAATTGGGCGGTGATAATGCGGAACGGGATCAGCGCGATCAGCGCGATGCCCAGCTTCACAGACCAATCCGCAACTGCCAGCGACACCCACAGAGGTGCCACCGGGCCACTGCCGAGCAAAGGCAGCATTTCCGAGGCCCAAGAGACGTCGGTCGCGGGGTGTAGGAATGTTAGGACGCCGGAAAACGAGATCGAGAAAAACAGCATGGTATCAAGCGTGCTGCTAACCAAAGTGCTGGCCAAAGGTGCGCGCCACCATTTGCCATCACGCAGCGCAGAGAAGATCGCCACATCGACCAATTGCGCCACAAGAAACGCCACCCCGGACCCGATCGCGATGCGCAAGGTCACTAGTGGCCCGAATTCGCCCATGATCTGCGTCCCGATCAAAGAGCAAGCGAGACCAACGACAAAGCCAACCAGCACCACCCGCCGCGCAGCGTCTTTTCCGTAAACGCGGTTCATCACATCGGTGACCAGAAACGCCAGCGGATAGGTGAACGCGCCCCATGTCAGCCATTGGCCAAACAGGAATTGAACAAGGATATTGGAGGCCACAACAATGGCGGCCATAGCAAGAATGCCGGGAAGATAGGTGCGTGTCATATTTGAACCGTTTTGTGCAAGGGTGCGGCGACTTGGCCTGCGGGGATCGCAGACAGTCATGCGTTGTAGGGATCGCATGCCATTCGCGCAAGCTATTGTGTGATCGTCAGCTCGATAACCTGGGTTTGCTGCACTGATAGGAAATTATCGTCTGAAATCATCGTCACACGCGTACGCCCGACACCATCGCGCCAAACGGTCAGCGCCTCGAGGTTGTCATACCGTGCAGGCAAGGTTTGCAACAAGGTCACGGCGGAGGTCTGGTCGCCCGCCAGTTCGATCCGCCGCAATCGGGTGCGAAACCCCAGCGGGGTAACCGTTCGCTCAAGTAAATATAGCCGACCTTCATCGTCGAAATCGGCACCGACAGGCACGAACGGGCTGTCTTTTTCAAGGTAGGCGGCAATGCTCCACGCGTCGTTTTGATACTTATACAGCGGTATTTGATTGCTGCGCGTATCCTCCGGCAGTGCGTACAGCGACCCTTCGGCATCCACTGCCAGTGCCTCGAAGCCAGCATTCTCCCTTAGCAATGCACCTTGGGGCGGGGCAATTATTTGCTCGGTCGTACCATCGGCTAGATTTGTGCGCGCGATACGGTGCTGCCCCTCGTAGCTGATAAAGATGCTACCATCGGGCGCAATCGCCAGCCCTTCGGCATCAGCATGGGGTTTGTCCATTACCGCACCTTTTTGATCACGCAGGGCAACCGAATGTATCACCTCTAAGCCCGTCAACGTGCCAAGCGCATCCCGCGCCAGGTCGGCCACCATGATACGCCCGCGGTCGCTGATGACAGTCATTTGTTTGCCGTCCGCGCGCATTTCGACACCCGACAGACCGCCGAACCAGGGGGCGTCGTTATCCCAATCCAGCTGCGTGTGATGCACGATCGGGCCATTTGCGCCCGCTGCAAGCGCAGCGGAGGCAAAGCCAAGGGCAAAGAGGATCTGTAGCAAGTTTAGTTCGAATCCAGCACAGATTGGCACTGCGCAGGCAGATCCGCGAGCAACAGTTCACGCTTTGGTTTTGCCTTGGTCTTTGGCGCGTTAGGGGTCGGCGCGGGCGGGTTCAGGATATTCGCCTGCCATTGACGTGCATCCGCGCAGCCGTCGCCTGCGGGGGGCGGATCCTGGTTAACGCAACCAGTTGCGCCTTTCGGGCAGCTCAGCCGGACGTGGAAGTGATAGTGGTGCCCGTACCAAGGGCGAATTTTGCGCAGCCAGCTCCGGTCCCCCTTTTCATCGGCGCACATCTGCACCTTGGCACCGGGGAACACAAAGATACGCGCAACACGCGGATCGGATGCGGCGGCCTTGAGCACCTGATGGTGCTGCGGCGTCCAGCTGCTGTTCACATAGGCACCGCTGGCCCGGCGCATCGAGATGGACGAAATGTTTTCGCGCTGCGACCGGCTAAGCGACAGCGAATTAGGGGGGAGCATCCAAATATCCGCGTCCAAACCCATCTGGTGACTGGCGTGCCCGGTCAGCATCGGCCCGCCACGCGGCTGGCTGATATCGCCGACATAGATTCCTTCCCAACCGGGTTGCTGCGCTGCCTTTGCACTAAGCTGTTTGATGTAATCGATCATCTCTGGGTGGCCCCAGTTGCGGTTGCGCGACAGGCGCATTGCTTGCCAGGTTGGCCCGGTTTCGGCCAGCTGCTGTCCCCCTGCGACGCAGCCCTTGGCATAGCTGCCGTAGGCGGCGGAAGACTGCCGAGAGCCATCGGATTTCGCGCCGAAAAGCTTCTTTGCTTGAATGTTGCTGCGCGCACCACCCGACGATCCGATGGTTGGCAGGACTTTGGATGCCTCTGCATTCGGCTTGGACGAAGACCCGCCGCAGGCCGCCAGGGCAAGGGCCAGCACGGTACAAGTGAGGAATCGGGACAGGATCATTTGGCGAAATCTCCGTTGGGTTTTACCCAGATTAACAGAACCAGACCGATGATGAACAGCCCCACAACGGGGGCGATCCCGATCCGCTGGTTGCCCGACAGGTCGCTGGCGACAGCGATCAAAGCCGGTGCCAAAAACGATGTAGCTTTGCCCGACAATGCGTAAAGGCCAAATGCCTCGGTCATGCGATCGGGGTTGCCCTGACGGGTCAACATATTGCGCGACGAGGCCTGCAACGCCCCCCCCGCTGCCCCGATCAGCGCACCGGCGATGTAGAAGGCGATGTCGGGCACAGCAGACCCTTCGGCCAGCGCGACTCCCATAATCGAGCTAGGGGTCAGCGAGATAATCAGCACAGCCGTGGCGATTAGGATCAGACAGCAGGTCACGATAACGGGCATCGGCCCAATCGCGCGATCCACACGCCCCCCGACCCAAGAGAACACCGCGCCGGAAATCGCCGCGAGTATCCCAAAGACCCCGATATCAATAATGCTCCAGTTCAAGACACCAAGCGCATATATCCCACCGAACGTGTACATTCCGTTAAGGGCATCGCGATAAAACATCGATGACCCCAGATAGGCCAGAAGCGAAGGATGGCGCGGCAGGTTCTTGAGCGTGACCCAAAGATCCGCCAACCCTTTGCCCACCCGGTAGCGCGCGGCATCTTTGACGGGTGTATCGCGCACATATAAAAAGAAAGGGATCATGAAAACGGCGTACCAGATCGCTGTTAACGGGCCGACAATGCGGGTGTCAGCCTTGGTCGCCGGATCAAGCCCGAACAGCGGGCTTAGCCCTGCCATCGTGCGCCCCGTGCTACCCGCCTGAAAAAGCGCGATCATCACGATCAGCGCCAGAACACCGCCGACATAGCCAAACGCCCAGCCCGACCCCGACAGCCGCCCGCGTTCGCCGGGGTCAGGGTGCAGCTCGGGCAGGTAAGAGTTGGTAAATATTGTCGCGAACTCCATCCCGATCAAGCCGATACCGAAAAAGAACAACGCCCAAATAACTGAGAAATCCTGCGGTGCCGTCCACCAAAGCGCGCCAGATCCCACGACATACAGTGCAGAAAATAGCCATATCCACGGCATCCGCTTGCCTGTTGAATCCGCAACCGCCCCAAGCGTGGGTGCCAGGATCGCAATAAGGATGCCCGCAGCCGTCAGGCCATACCCCCAATAGGCTTGCGCCTGCGCCTTGGCGGCCTCGAGCGCCATACCACCCTCGACCAGATTTGCCGTCGCCGTTTGGGCGAAATAGGGGCCGAAAATGAACGTCAAAAGGAGCGTGTTGTAGGGCTGGCTGGCCCAGTCAAAGAAGTACCAGCCCCAGATCTTCTTTCGCGCTGATGTGGCTGCCATGACTGCTCTCTCCTGTTTCAAGCGACGGTAGTGCAGCAACAGGGCGCGACGCAAGTCTGCGAATGGCTCTCCCGCGTAGCGGGAAGGGCGTTTTGATATGTCCTATGACATTCGAACAGGGTCGCTTTTCAAAAGCCTTTTGATTAAAGAAGATCAAGAACAATGCCCCGTTAAGATATTTTTAGGAGACCCTATATGGCGATGATCCGGCTTCTCTATTTCAGCACCGCAGTTCCATCCGTTTCCAAAGCCGATGTCGCAGAAATATTTACCATCGCGGTGCGTGAAAACGAAAAGCACAGCGTCACGGGGGCCTTGGCATATAACGGGCGCAACTTCTGTCAGGTGCTGGAAGGCGAAGAAGCTGACGTACATCGGCTGATCGAAAATATCCGCAATGACGCGCGGCACAGCGGCTTTAAAATCCTCGATGAAAAACAGATCGAAACCCGGCATTTCGCCGATTGGTCGATGCTGAAAGTCGATAGTCTGGATTTCTCTGTCGTCATCAACGCGATGCAAGCGTAAAATAATGCGAATTCGACAAGGGCGAAGGGGCCAAGGCCATGCCGCTCTTGTTCTTTGACGCGGGCGCACCTACGTTCGCGCTGTGCAATGAAAGGCCCCCCCCTATGACATCCCTGTTTCAGATCTTGATGCTCTTGCTGAACATCGTTTGGTTCATCATTATCGCGCATGTCATCATGAGTTGGCTGATTAATTTTCAGGTTTTAAACCTTCGTCAACCTTTGGTGGCGCAAGTTTGGGATGGGCTCAATCGCTTGCTGGAGCCCGTCTACGGTCGCGTTCGTAGCATTCTGCCCCAGATGGGCGGGCTTGACCTTGCGCCGTTGGTTGTGCTGATCGCGGTCGCTGTTCTACGGATTCTGCTGATCAACAACGCTGCAATGTTCTACTAATCGGGCATCTGCTGGGGTCTTGGCCCTGCCGGACGCACGGGCAGGGATTGTCCCCTGCCCGCGACTATGAGATTCTGCATGCTGCAGGTTAGATACGGTTGGGTTTTTCATGTCAGGCGCTGCCACGCTACTTCGTGATGTCTTTGGGTTCGATGGCTTCCGTCCCGGTCAGCAAGAGATCGTAGAGGCGGTGACCGCCGGTGAAAATACACTGGCGATTATGCCGACCGGCGGTGGTAAATCCCTGTGTTTCCAGATGCCTGCGTTGCTGCGGGATGGGGTGACAGTCGTTATATCTCCGCTCATTGCGTTGATGCGTGATCAGGTACGCGCCTTGCAAGAGCTTGGCGTTGGGGCCGGGGCGCTGACCTCGGGTAACACGCCCGAAGAAACCGATGCGGTGTGGGAAGGGCTCGAAGCGGGGACGCTCAAGCTGTTGTATATGGCACCCGAACGGCTCGCCGCGGGGTCAGTCACCGGCATGTTAAAGCGTGTCGGCGTGTCATTGATCGCTGTGGACGAGGCGCATTGCGTCAGCCAGTGGGGCCATGATTTTCGTCCCGACTATCTGCGCATTGGTGAATTGCGACGTACGCTGGATGTGCCGCTGGCCGCCTTTACCGCGACGGCGGATGCCGAAACCCAAGCCGAGATCATCCAGAAGCTTTTTGACGGCACCCCGCCACGCGCTTTCCTGCGCGGATTTGACCGCCCTAATATCCACCTGGCCTTTGCTGCCAAGAATGGACCGCGCGCGCAGATTTTGAACTTTGCCAGCGCGCGTAAAGGGCAGTCGGGCATCGTCTATTGCGGCACTCGTGCAAAAACCGAAGGGCTTGCCAAGGCGCTGCGCGACGACGGGCATCTGTCTTTGCATTATCACGGCGGGATGGAAGCAGACGACCGCCGCACGGCAGAACGCCGCTTTCAACAAGAGGACGGGCTGATCGTCGTGGCGACCGTGGCCTTTGGCATGGGGATCGACAAACCGGACATTCGGTGGGTCGCCCATGCCGATCTGCCCAAATCCATTGAAGCTTACTATCAAGAGATTGGTCGCGCGGGTCGCGACGGTGCCCCGGCTGAAACGCTTACGCTGTTTGGTCCCGATGACATCCGTTTGCGGCGCAGTCAGATTGACGAAGGGCTGGCCCCACCCGAACGGCGCGCTGCGGATCATGCCCGATTGAACGCCCTATTGGGGCTTGCGGAAGCGCTGGAATGTCGTCGCCTGAACCTGCTGAAATATTTCGACGAAAGCGACGTGACTTGCGAAAATTGTGACCTCTGCGACTCTCCTGTGGACGTGTTCGACGGCACCACGGCGGTCCGCAAGGCGCTGTCGGCGATGCTGCGCACCGAGGAATGGTTCGGCGCCGGTCATTTGATCGACATTCTGCTTGGCAATGAAACGGACAAAATCCGCGAGCGCGGGCATAGCGATTTGCCGACCTATGGGGTGGGCAAGGAATATGACAAACGCGAATGGCAGGCCGTGTTCAGACAAATGATGGGCCACGATCTCGTGCGCCCTGACGCGGCGCGCCACGGTGCGTTGCGGATGACCGATGCCGCGCTGCCCATTCTACGCGGCGAGGCGTCTATTTCTCTGCGCCGCGACAGTATTCGTGCCGCCGCAGCGCAGCGCCGCCCTGCGGTCAAAGCAATGGTCAGCGACGAAGATGCGCCACTGCTGTCGGCGCTCAAGGCGAAACGTCGGGGGCTCGCAGAGGCCGCGAAAGTGCCCGCATACATCATTTTTAATGACCGCACGCTGATCGAGATGGCCGAGAAACGGCCAGCGACATTGGACGCGATGGCGCGTATCGGCGGTGTTGGGGCGAAAAAGCTCGAGAACTTCGGCGGTGCGTTTCTAGAGGTAATCAACGGCGCTGCGGCCGAAATGCACCCGTCGCGCCGCAAGCTGGCAGGGCGGGCCGCGGGGTCCGTCTTTGATCAGCTGCAAGAAGTCCAAACCACGCTGTCACGGGGCGCGAACGGCGGCGAAAAACCCCTGAGCTGCTCGACGTCGTTACTGGCGAAAGTGGCGCAACTTCACGCGCCGAACCTCGATGCAATAGCGCGTATTCTGGGCGAGAAGCGAACTGAAAGGTTTGGCCCCGCATTTCTGGACGTCCTGCAGCAAGCGGGCTAGCTCTTGCCGCGACCAAATAAGGAAGACCTATGCTGACCGTCATATCTCCTGCCAAAAAAATGGACTGGACCCCCCGCACCGTCAAGATGACGACGCCCGATTTGCACGATGATGCCGTGGCTTTGGTCAAGGTGGCCCGCGCGCTGAGCGTTGGTGATCTGCAATCATTGATGCACCTGAGCGAAAAACTGGCCCAGCTGAATAGCGATCGGTTCGCCTCGTTCGAAGAAAACCCTACCCCTGATACTGTGCGCCCCGCCGCATTTGCCTTTGCCGGCGACACCTACCAAGGGCTCGAGGCGACCAGTTTGGACTCCGATGAAGTGAGCTATGCGCAGGATCATCTGCGAATACTGTCGGGGCTTTATGGCGTACTGCGCCCCTTGGATGCAATTCAGGCCTACCGGCTTGAAATGGGCAGCCGGTTGAAGACGCCGCAGGGTAAATCGCTGTACGATTACTGGGGCGCGCGTTTGTCCGATGCGTTGAACCAGCAGGCAGAGCGGACCAACAGCAGGTTTCTGGTGAACTGCGCCAGTCAGGAATATTTTGGCGCGGTCGACCTGAAGGCGCTGGCCCCCGCTGTCGTGACGCCACAGTTCATGGAAGATAAATCTGACGGCAAAGGTCCAAAAATTGTCAGCTTCTACGCCAAGAAAGCGCGTGGTGCGATGGCGAGGTTCATTGTACAGAACCGGCTTTGCGACGCGGATGCGATCAAGGATTTTGATATCGGCGGGTATGCGTGGCAACCAGATATGTCCACGCTGGAAAAACCCATTTTTGTGCGTCCCTATCCCACCAACTGACCCTCCAGCGGGAAGGCCGAGGGGGGGCAGTACCGTTCCAATAGTGTCACGATCTCCGCCTTGCGTAACGGTTTCGTAAGGAAATGATCCAGACCGGCGGCTAGGATATTGTCCTTCTCGTCCTGAATGACATGAGCGGTCAGGGCGACAATAGGACAGCTGTCGCACGCCCCATTCTCTAACGCGCGAATGGCTGAGGCGGCCTCTTTTCCGTTCATTTTCGGCATGGATATATCCATGAAGACCAGATCAGGCTGGAAGGATTCAAACAGGTTAACTGCATCCTCTCCATCGACGGCGAGCTGTAAGTCAATGTTCAGCCGTTGAAGCATCTTGCGCAGCACGAGCCGGTTGGTTTTATTATCTTCCGCGGCGAGAACCCGCATCGGGCGGGTGCCGGTCGTCGAGGGTGAGGCTTTCGATAGCTCCGCCAGCAGATCGGTGATGTTGATCGGATTTTTCATAATCCGGCGCAAACGCACGCCGCCCGCATTTTCCCGGATTGAATCTGGAGTTTCGCTGTATAAAATCACCTCTGTCGCGGAGAGACGCGCCTGAACGGCGCGCGCAAATTCAAGCCCGTCCATATCAGGCAAGATCTGATCAACAAGAACCAGATCCACACTGTCATCCAAGGTTGCCAATCCGCCTGCGCCGGTGGTGCATGTGGTGACCCGTACCCCAATATGTTCCAGGTTGCGCTGAAGAATGGACCGGCAGATCGTTTCCGTTTCGACGATCAGAATGTGTCGGAGAAACGCAGGCGGCATCAGGGTCGGCATCGCCGCGTCCACTTGCACTTTTAGGGGAAGTTCGAACCCGAAGCAGGACCCCACCTCCGGCTCGGACGTGACCCATATCTCGCCGTTCATTAACTGCACCAACCGTTGGCAAATCGCCAGCCCCAGACCGGCCCCTTCTGCAGTCGGGCTCGGCTCGCTGCTGGCCTGGGTGAATTCCCCCATGATATGACCGATGATATCAGGGGAGATTCCGATGCCTGTATCCTCGATAGAGACTTTTATCAGCACGTTGTCAGAGTCACGGTCCGGCAGACCCGTGGCCCGAATAAGAATATGCCCGTTTCGCGTAAACTTCACCGCATTTCCCACGAGATTTGTCAGCACCTGTCGAATGCGCCCGGCATCCCCGATCAATTTTCGTGGCAGGAAGAGGTCAAAATCCAAAGCGAGGTCCAGTCCCTTCTGAACTGCCAGCGGTTGCAGCAGCAGCAATACCTCTTGGAAAACGTGTTCTAGATCAAAGGGGGCGGGGTGGATGCTGAGCTGGTCTGCTTCGATCCGGGAAAAGTCCAACACGTCGTTGATAATCACCAATAGTGCTTCGCCAGAGGTTTTAATTGTGTCGACATACAACCGCTGGTCCTGCGTCAGCACGGTGTCGCCAAGCACATCTGTCATTCCGACGATCCCGTTCATCGGAGTGCGTATTTCATGGCTCATCTTGGCTAGAAACAAGGATTTAGCACTGTTGGCAGCCTCAGCCGTGGCACGGGCGTCGACCAACTGCCGCTGATGCGCGACGCTGTCGGTAATATCGCGGGCGAGTGAAACGGTGTCACCACCTTTGCCGCGTTGATCGACGATTTTGATGTAAGCGCCGTTCCAGAGCTTTACGATGATCGGTTCCGGTGCTCTTTGCTGTGACCGCAGTATCATCTTGGCGCGCCATTCCTCAGGCGTGTTTCGACCGATGTTAATGATCCCCTCTTCGGTGAGGATGCGCAGGATGGTCGAATAGCTGACGCCGGGCCGGATAACGTCGACACCGTCAAACACCGCGAGATAGGATCGGTTCGCCATAATCATTTCGCTGTGCTTATTAAAAAAGGCAAAGCCGTCATGGATGGTTTCAATCGAATGCCACAGGCGTCTCTCTGTCAGTTCAACCTGTTCCCGCGCTGCGCAAAGATCGGACATGACGCGTTGGTTTTTATATCGAATATTTTCGACCTCCGCCCGTGTCTCGGAGATTTCTTCACTTACGCGTTGGGCGTGCTGATCAAGTTTTCTTTGGGCGGCACAAAGCTCCGCCTGCTTTCTTTCAAGCCTTGCTTCCGCCTGTTCACGGCGGCGGCGTTCTTGCACAAGCCTATCTGACGTTTTCATCCAACGCTCCGAATCCTCCTTGTCTGCACAGGAGAATGAAGCATTGCAGGTGAATAACTGCTTAACCGGTTCAGCGTTTTACACGCAATATGCGCGGTTTCGTGGTTAACGTTGTCCTTCGCGCAGCCATGCCGCAAGGATCAGCGCACTGCCAAGCAAAAGAACAAGCCACGCCGGAAGGATCGGCATCTGGCGCACGTCCCGCGTTTCATAGGCATTCCGAGGTGTGAGCCCAATCCATCCACGACCCGCAGCGGGGCGACCGACACGTACCTCTCGGATACGGGGCAGACCCTCTTCGATCCGCGCGACGCCGCCGCGTGCGGGGGCCAGTACGGGGGCCAGCGTTTCATCGCTCGCGATCGTTTCGACAAACTCTTTCGGGGCGGCAGGGCCCAAGCCGATCACGGCACTTTGGTCACCATTTTCAAGCCGATATAGCCCAATCTCCGGCCCATCGTACTCGCCTTCGAATACGCCGGGAGATGTGGGTGACAGTGCAAGCTGCGCGGTGCTGCCATCGGGATTGGTGATGGTGACAGATGGAATTTCATCGCCAAGGGTACGGCGGGTGATGCGCATGGTCTGGCCATCGGCGTTCGCGGTCAGCGCCTCTTCTTCCAGCTCTGGTTCCTTCATCATCCAGTGGGCTAGACGTCGCAACAGTTCAAGCTGCGGCCCCCCACCTTCATAGCCGCGGTTCCAAAGCCACGCATGATCCGATGCCATCAGCGCAACGCGCCCTTCTTCGACACGGTTCAGGATCAACAGCGGTCGGTCGCCTTCGCCCGTCATCACGACATCTCCCAAGGGGTCCGTCACGTCGATCTGCCGCAGCCAGCGGCCCCATGTGTCCTGTTCGGGCAAGCCGCTGGTGACCGGATGGCGGTGGCCCAGTTCAGAGACCAAAGGGCGGTACGGCTGTTCGATCACCCGCGCGGTAGGCGTGGCGGGCAGCACGTCTCCCAATGGGGACCGATAGATGCTGTCGGCACTGGCGAAATCCGCGCCGGCTGCGACCAGTACGGCCCCGCCGCCGCGCACATAATTCGCGACGTTTTCCAGATACAGCGACGGTAGGATGCCGCGTCGTTTATAGCGGTCAAAGATAATCAGATCGAAATCCTCGATCTTTTCCATGAACAATTCGCGGGTGGGAAAGGCGATCAGGGACAGTTCGTCCACCGGCACGCCATCCTGTTTTTCGGGCGGACGCAGGATCGTGAAATGCACCAGATCGACAGAACTGTCGGATTTCAGTAGGTTGCGCCATGTGCGCCCGCCCTGGTGCGGTTCGCCGCTGACCAGCAGAACGCGCAGCCGGTCCCGCACGCCGTTGATCTGGATCAGCGCAGCGTTGTTACGGTCGGTCAGCTCTCCTTTGGCTTCGGGCAGCGAAAACCGGATGACGTTGCGGCCGCCGTGGGGCAGGGTCACGGGCAGTTCGAGATCTTGCCCCACGGGTACGCGGAAGGTTTGCGGCGGCTCCCCGTCGACCGAGATTTCAAGCGGGGCCAGCGCGTCTTTTTGCGGGGCGGCACCAAGGTCGTCGATGCGCAGGGTCAGGATTACCGGTTCGCCGATGATGGCAAAGGCAGGGGCGTTGCGTACGGACAGGCGGCGATCCCAATCGCTTTGCTTTCCGGTCATCAGCAGGTGCATCGGCGCGGGCAGATCCACAGGTAGATCAGCGTCATGGATACGTCCGTCGCTCAGTGCCAGAATCCCAGCGATACGGGCGCGCGGTTCTTCAGCCAGCACCTCTGATAGCGCAGTCATCAGCTGCGTACCGCTGTCCCCTTCGCTGTCCGGCACGGTCACGCGGCGCAGTTCGGTGTTGTCGCGGGTCGCGATCTGGGCGGCCAGCGTATCCGCGGCAGTGCTGGTTTGTGCAGGGCGATCCGCGAGTTTCTGACTGGCGCTTGCGTCTTCCAGCATCACGACAATATCCGTGAGCGGCGCACGATCTTCTTGTTGGACAGAGGGGCCGGCGAGGGCCGCAAGAATAACGACCATCGCCGCCCCGCGTAGCGCCCAACCCTGCAACCCGCGCAGCACTGCCAAGGCCACGGCGGCCAGCGCCAGCGCTGCAACCACCGCCAATAATGGCAAAGGGATGAGCGGATCGAATATAATGCTCGACGTCATTGGCCCAACCTGTCCAGCAGCGCAGGCACATGGACCTGATCGGATTTATAGTTACCGGTCAGCACATGCATGACCAGATTGACGCCAAACCGATATGCCAATTCGCGTTGACGTTCCCCCGCAAAGCCGCGCCCGATGGGTACCATCGGGGCACCGTTCGGCGACACGGCCCAAGCCGCGGCCCAATCGTTGCCGCCAATCACAACCGGGCTGACGCCATCGTTGAGATTGCGAAATGGCATTCCTTCTACCTGCTCAGCATCGGGGGCCGATGCCTCTACCCACAGATCGCGCCCGCTGTGCCGTCCGGGGAAGTCCTGCAGCAGATAGAACGTGCGGGTCAGAACGTGATCCGCAGGCAGGGGCTCTAGCGGCGGGATGTCCAGCGGGGCGGCGAGGTCTTGCAGCTTGCGGCCATTGGGGCTGGCGGCTCCGAATCCCGCGATATTCGCATCACGCGTGTCAAACAGGATCATCCCGCCGGACCGCAAATAGGTGTTCAGCTTGGTATAGGCCGCATCCGAAGGGCGGGGCTGCTCTGGCGTGATGGGCCAATAAAGCATGGGGAAGAACGCAAGCTCGTCCCGTTCGAGATTGACGCCGATGGGATTGGCGGGTTCAACCGACGTGCGGAAATAGAGCGTATCCGACAGCCCACGCAATCCGGCATCTGACATCTCGTCGACCGACGCGTTGCCGGTGACTACATAGGCCAGCGTCATCTCTGCCGTGGCGTTGAGGGCAAAGCTGTCGTCTGCCTGCGCATCAGCCTGCGTCGGCCCATAGATCAGCGCGGCAAGGATCAGACCTGCGGCATTGCTGTGTTTCAGAAGCCGCCCAGACAGGGACAGCGACGCGACAACATCGGCCAGCAACAGCAGAATCGACAGCGACAACAGCCATCCGGCAAGCGGCCGTTCATCCACGACATCAAGCCCGCGCACTGGCACGTCCGCAGGCCACGTTGCAGGCCCAAGCGTGGTATCAGCCACCACCACGTTGCGCGCAATACGCCTTTCGCCAGAGGCATAGACCCCCGGCTGCAAATTCGGCCCCGCAGGGGCATCCGCCAGATCAGCGCCATCCACACCCGGCAGCGTGCCCGCGTCGGACAACGTGCCGAACCCGTCCATTACCCGCAGGGGTGTCCACGTCGTCCCTTGCAGCTCCGAGGCCTCGATACCGGCTGAAGATGAAGAAATCGCTAACCGTTCCATCATCTGCACAAATAGCCCCGACAGCGGCAGCGTTGACCATTCGGCTGTAGCGGTTACGTGAAACAAGATGATCTGCCCCTGACCCAGTTGCTTGCGTGTGACGAGCGGCGTGCCATCGCTGAGCGCCGCGATCACGCGGTCCGACAGGGTGGGATCGGGCTGTGCGACGACCTGCGCGGATACAGTCACATCCTCCGGTATTTCCAATCCGAAAAACGGAGAGGTTTCGCGGAAAGCATCGAGTGTTTTAGGGGCTCCCCAGCTCATCGCGCCGCCAACGCTTCGGCCGCCAGACCGCAGGCGCACGGGCATCAGCGGGTCTTCGGTGTCGCGGCTGATATCGCTGGCGGCAATGCGTGGCCCAGCAAAACGGACCAACATCCCGCCCGCTTCGATCCAGTCGAGCAGCGGTGCCTGTTCTGCCTCGGACAGGGTCGCGATATCGGCCAGCACGATCACATCGGGGTTGGCGGGCAGCACATCGCCAAGCGCGCCGTCAATCAGATCGGCGGCGGGGGCCAAGGCTTGCTCGATATAATGTAGCGGCGACAGCAGCTCTAGCCCCTCGCGGTTCTCGCGCCCGGCAATCAGCCCGACCTCGCGCCGCCGCAACGCATCGTCCACAAGCGTTGTCGCCCCGGCCGAGCGTTGGCCTGCAATGTCAAACCGGGTGATCCGGGCGCGCAGTTCAGCGGGGAGCGACAGGGCGGCGGTGGCCTGCGTCGATCCCGCTTCGAATGTGGCGGGCACACTGGCGAGGGTGCGCATATTCCCCGCCGGATCGCGGCCCTGTGCATTGATTGTCACGGCACGTTCGGCAGTGGGCAGGGCGCGTTTGACGGTAAGGGTGATCGCCCCGTCCTCATAGGTTGCGGGCGCCATCGCCAGCACATCGGCGCCGGTCTGGTACACCTCTACGCTGCCCTGATTCTGTAACGCCTCAAGCATCGCATCGCGCCCGTCATAGGCGAGCCCGTCACTGAACCAAACCGTATCGAACCCGCCCAGTGTGTTGGTAATCTCAATCGCGCGGTCGATATCGGTGGGGGCGGGTTGCCATGGTGCGGGCTTGAACCCGGCCAGCCGGCTGCGCCCTGCGTCGGCAGACTGAAAGGCGGGTGCCTCTGGTCGGGTGAGGGTCAGGAAGCCAACGGTGCGTCCGGCGCGCGCCGCACGGGTCAGCTGCGCCTCGAGCGCTTCGGTTTGTTGCGGCCAACGGGTAGCACCCGCCCACGACCCGTCAAGTACGATCAGCAGCGGGCCGGTGCCTTGGGTCTGTTCCTCTTGCGGGTTCAGGATAGGTCCAGCCAGCCCGATAATCAGCGCCGCCACGGCAAGCATGCGCAAAAACAGCAGCCACCACGGCGTGCGGTCCGACACGCTTTCGGCATCGCTGAGGCCGAGTAAAAGCGCCACGCCGGGAAAACGGCGGCGGATCGGCGCAGGTGGCACAGCCCGCAAGATCAGCCACAGGATCGGCAGCGCCAGAAGCGCAAGCAGCATCCAAGGCGCGGTAAAACCGATACCCCCGAACACGGTCATGCCGCCCCCCCGCTGCGCGTATCCAGCGCACCATACAGCCACAGCAGTGCCGATTGCGCCGTGCTGTCAGTGTGGTGCAGCCCGTACTGCCAGCCGGTCAGGGCGCAAAGTTGCTGCAGCTCTGCCTTACGTTCGGCGAGCCGTTCAAGATAGCGGTGTTTCAGGTCGTTCGCCTTCAACGTTTCATGACGCAAGGTGCCGCCGACGCTTTCAAAGATGGTGCGGCCGGTAAACGGGAAGGCCTCTTCCGAGGGGTCAAGCACATGGAGCAACACGCCCCGCACGCCGCGGTCGGCGGCCTTGGTCAGGGCCGTGGCGACCCCCGCAAGATCGCCCATGAAGTCAGAGATAAATACAGCCCGCGCTTGGGGGATCATGGCACGGTGCTCGGGCGGCGCATAATCCGCGGCGTCGTCCTGACACAGCGCTTCGGCAAGTCGCAAAATCTGGGGCCTGCCCGACCGCGGAGGCAGGGCGCTGCCGGTCAGGCCGACGCGTTCACCGCCCCGTCGCAGCAAAACCGCCAGCGCCAGTCCCAGCAGCCGTGCGCGGTCAGCTTTCTGGTCCAGCGCGGCGGTCGAGGCAAAGCGCATCGAGGCCCCCTGATCGACCCAGAGCATGACGGACTGCGCGATCTGCCATTCGCGTTCGCGCACAAATTCGTGGTCCCCCATCGCCGAACGCCGGTGGTCAATGCTGCGCCGACTGTCGCCGACCTGCGCCGGCCGGTATTGCCAGAAGTCATCCCCCACCCCTGCGCGACGACGTCCATGCGCGCCCAGCAGAACCGCGCCGGCCAGATGCTCTGCACGGGCCAGCAGCGCGGGCAAACGGGCCGCTTGCTCCTCGGATCGGATGCGAAGGGTTTCGGGGCTGTTCACGCCGCGGCCTTTTTCCCGATCAGGCTGGCCGTGGTTGTGTCGATCAACGTGTTCAGGCTGTCACCCCGTGCGCGCGCGGCAAAGTTCAGTGCCATTCGGTGCATCAAAACGGGGCGGGCCATATCAATCACATCCTCGGCCGAAGGGGCCAACCGCCCTTGCAGCAAGGCGCGCGCCCGCACGGTCAACATCAACGCCTGCGCAGCACGGGGGCCGGGGCCCCACGCCACGGTATCGCGCACGTGTCGGCTGGCGTCGGGACCGTCAGGGCGGAAGGCGCGGACCAGATCAAGGATCAGCTCGACCACGGATTCACCGACCGGCATCTGCCGCAGCAGCGTTTGCGCGGCCAGCAGCTCTGACGTGGTAAACACAGCCGTGGCCTGCGCATCGGTATCGCCCGTGGTCGCCATTAGGATATCGCGTTCTGTATCGCGGTCGGGATAGGCGACGTCGATCTGCACGAGGAAACGATCAAGCTGGGCCTCGGGCAGCGGGTAGGTGCCCTCTTGTTCAATCGGATTCTGGGTGGCGAGCACGTGAAACGGATGCCCCAAGGCGCGGTCCTGTCCAGCGACGGTCACAGTTTTTTCCTGCATCGCCTGCAACAACGCGGATTGAGTGCGCGGCGAGGCGCGGTTGATCTCGTCCGCCATCAGCAGTTGGCAAAAAATCGGGCCTTCGACAAAACGGAATGCGCGGGTGCCGTCGGCGGCGGTGTCCAGCACCTCTGACCCCAGAATATCGGCAGGCATCAGATCGGGCGTGAACTGGACCCGATTGCCATCCAACCCCATCACTGTGCTGAGCGTTTCGACCAACCGCGTCTTGCCCAGTCCTGGCAGACCGATCAGCAACCCGTGCCCGCCACACAGCAGCGCCGTCAGTGTCAGATCAACGACCCGCTCCTGTCCGATAAAGCGCCGGTTGATCGACGCCTTGGCCTCGGCCAGCTTTTCGCCAAGCGTCTCGATTTCTGCTACCATATCGCGGGCTTGGGTCATGACTTTTGCGTCCTTGGGGTTATATCAGTTAGATGTAAGTGTATCGTGTGAACAGGAAATGGCAAAAGCAATGAGTGGACAAAAAACCGTGACCCCAACAGCAGAAAGCCTTGCCGCGTCTGTTTCCGCCGCCAAAACACGCGGATTGCCGCCGGTAGAGAAGTGGAACCCCCCGTTTTGCGGCGATCTGGACATGGAGATCAAACGCGACGGCACCTGGTTCTATCAAGGCACTCCGATTGGCCGCATGGGGCTGGTAAAGCTGTTCGCATCGATTCTGATCCGTGAAGACGACGACTATTTCCTTGTGACGCCGGTTGAAAAGGTCGGCATCAAGGTCGAAGATGCCCCCTTTGTCGCCATCGATTTCGAGGCCGAAGGCAGCGGCACCGATCAGACGCTCACGTTCCAGACCAACCTTGGGGATATCGCGGTTGCTGGCCCCGATCTGCCGATCCGTATCGAGCGTGCCCCCGAAACCGGAGAGCCGGCACCCTACGTCCGTATCCGCCGCAACCTAGAGGCGCTGATCGACCGCAAAAGCTTTTACCGGCTGGTCGAACTGGGTCAGCACCACGAGGGCTGGTTCGGCGTATGGTCCGGCGGCAGCTTCTTTGGCATCATCCCGTCGGGCGAACTGCCTGACTGATTTCGGTGCGCGGAAAGCGCCCCGCTGCGACGCGCGACACTGAATGCCAAGATTGGGCCCGGTGCGAAACAGGTCTCGCGGAGCAAAGGCAGCCCTCACTGGATAGCGCTCACCTAGACAAACGGCAAAGGCGCTTAATGCGCCTCCGCCCAGTTTGACCCTATCCCTGCGTCCACCGTCAGCTTTACGTCCAGTTTGACCACCGGATCGGCTGCGTTTTCCATCACATGACGCGCGGCGTCGATCAGAGCATCTTCGGCCCCTTTTTCCACCTCGAACAGCAGTTCATCGTGCACCTGCAGCAGCATCGTGGCGGGCATGCCCTTGATCGCGTCGGGCATGCGGATCATCGCGCGGCGGATCACGTCTGCGGCTGTCCCCTGGATCGGCGCGTTAATAGCGGCCCGTTGGGCGAACCCCGCGCGGGGGCCTTTGGCGCTGATCTCTGGCGTGTGGATTTTGCGTCCGAACAGGGTCTGCACAAAGCCATGCTCTTTCGCAAACGCTTTGGTGTCGTTCATATAGGTGCGGATGCCGGGGAAACGTTCGAAATAACGGTCAATGAAGCCCTGTGCCTCGGCCCGCGGAATGCGCAGGTTGCGCGCCAGGCCAAAGCCCGAGATGCCATAGATCACGCCAAAGTTGATCGCTTTGGCCTGACGGCGCACGTCCGATGTCATTTCATCGAGCGGAACGCCGAACATTTCTGATGCGGTCAAGGCGTGAATGTCGATGCCGTCCTGAAAGGCCTGCTTGAGCTCAGGGATGTTGGCAATATGCGCCAGAATCCGAAGCTCGATCTGGGAATAGTCCAGCGCGACCAGCACTTTACCCGGCTCGGCAACAAAGGCCTCGCGGATGCGGCGGCCTTCTTCGGATCGGATCGGGATGTTTTGCAGGTTCGGATCGGTCGACGCCAGCCGGCCCGTCGATGCCCCCGCGATGGAGTATGAGGTGTGTACGCGTCCGGTGTCAGGGTTGATGTGGTCCTGAAGCGCGTCGGTGTAGGTCGATTTCAGCTTCGACAGCTGCCGCCAGTCCAGCACACGTGCGGGCAAGTCATGCTCTGTCGCGAGGTCCTCAAGCACGTCGGCACCGGTGGCATAGGCCCCCGTCTTGCCCTTTTTGCCGCCTTCCAGCGCCATCTCGTCAAACAGGATCTCACCAAGCTGCTTGGGCGATCCGACATTGAATTTGCGACCGGCGAGTTGATAGATTTCATCCTCAAGCCCTGCCATCTTCTGCGCAAAGGCATTCGACATCCGGCTCAGCGTATCGCGGTCCACCTTGACGCCAGACCGTTCCATCGCGGCCAACACAGGCACCAAGGGACGCTCAAGTGTTTCATACACCTTCGTCACCTCGACGCGGTGCAGCTGCGGCTTGAACAGCTGCCACAAACGTAGAGTAATATCCGCATCCTCGGCAGCATATTTCACCGCATCGGCCAGCGGGACCTTATCAAAGGTGATCGCGGATTTACCTGAGCCCAACAAAGGTTTGATCGGGATCGGTGTGTGCGACTGGTACCGTTCTGACAGCGTGTCCATCCCGTGCCCGTGCAGCCCGGCGTGCATCGCATAAGACAGCAGCATCGTATCGTCGATCGGGGCGACATTGATGCCGAGTTGCCCAAATATCTTGCTGTCGTATTTCATGTTTTGCCCGATTTTCAGGATCGCGGGATCCTGCAACATCGGGGTCAACAGGCGCAGCGCCTCTTCAAGCGGGATCTGCCCCTCGGCCAAATCGTCAGAGCCAAACAGATCATCGCTGCCACGCGCCTTGTGGATGAGCGGGATGTAGCAGGCTTTGCCGGGTTCGACGCAAAGCGAAACGCCGACCAGCTGCGCGACCATATCGTCCAGCCCCGTGGTCTCTGTATCGACGGCGACATAGCCGAATTCGTAAATCCGCTCGATCCAGGCCTGCAGGGCCTCTGTGTCGCTGACGTGTTCATACAGGTCTGCGTCAAAGGGCACGTCCGCCGCGGCGGGGGCATCGGCCGGGACCGGTGCGTCCGCGATGGTGGGGGCCTCTTTGCCCAACACCTCGGCCACGCGTTTTGACAGTGTGCGAAACTCCATCTCGGCAAGGAAACCGAGCAGCTGCTCGGCGTCGGGGTCGCGTACCTCGAGGTCGTCCAGCGTAAAGTCCAGCGGCGTATTCTCGTCCAGCTGAACCAGATCGCGGGACAGGCGGATTTGATCTGCGTGGTCGATCAAGGTCTGCCGGCGTTTGGGCTGTTTGATCTCGCCCGCGCGTTCAAGCAACGTATCAAGATCGCCATATTCGTTGATCAGCAGCGCGGCGGTCTTGATCCCGATTCCGGGTGCGCCAGGCACGTTATCGACGGAATCCCCGGCCAGGGCTTGCACATCAACCACACGGTCGGGGAACACGCCGAATTTCTCGAACACGCCATCACGGTCGATGCTTTTGTTCTTCATCGCATCCAGCATTTCGACGCCGCCGCCGACCAACTGCATCAAATCCTTGTCCGAACTAATGATGGTGCAGCGCCCACCCGCGGCACGGGCCTGCACGGCGAGCGTCGCGATGATATCATCCGCCTCATAGCCTTGCTTCTCCTTGCACGCGATGTTGAAGGCTTCGGTGGCGGTGCGGGTCAGGGGGATCTGCGGACGCAGGTCTTCGGGCATGGCCTCGCGGTTGGCCTTGTACTTGTCGTACATGTCATTGCGGAAGGTGTGGCTGCCCTTGTCGAAGATCACGGCCACATGGGTTGGCGCATCGGGCCCGGTGTTGCCTTCGACATAGCGCTGCAACATGTTGCAAAAACCGGCAACAGCTCCGATCGGCAGCCCGTCCGATTTGCGCGTCAACGGCGGCAGCGCGTGGTAGGCGCGAAAAATAAACGCCGACCCGTCGATCAGATGCAGATGGTGACCCTTGCCAAATGTGCCGGACATGTCGGTGCTCCTCTTTCAGACAAGCCTTCTTTTGTCACGAAGCAGCCAAACTCTCCAGCGGCCAATTGATAGGGACCGGCTTCATTTTGCCACTTAAACTCCCTGCGGAGCGTCCCACGTCAGCGGCGATCGCTTTGGTAAAGTTGATAGGACAGGCTGACCGAAAGAGGCAGCGGCGTCCAACGCCCAAAACGCAAGCCCGCCGCACGCAGCTGGTCGCCGATCCAGACATTACAGGTGCGCAGGATGCTAAAACGCCCCTCGGCCGCAAAGAATCCGTCTGTGGTGGTATACCCTGTGACCCCCACGCGTTCGGGCAGGCCATCGGGCCCGAGTGTAAACTCGGACCAGACATTATCTACCAGCGTGCGATACTGCCGTTCGGTCATGGCGACGCTCCGGCGTTTTATCTGCTGGTTTATTGGGCCGATCACGTCAATCCGCAAGACTGCGTCATCGCCGATAACACCGCGCCAGACATTGCCGGGCTTCAGCTCGCGATAGGTCGGGGTTTGCGTATAAAACTTGCGCGCGCCCCAGCCGATCACCAGCCAGCGCGCATCAGGGTGCGATAGCGGCACGCCACGCGCCTCGAGAGATGCAAAACGCGGCCGCGAAATGTCATCGAGCGGGATCAGCAGATCGTAATGGATCGGTCCGTGGATCAAAAGCACGTCGCGCGAGGGCATCGCACGGTCTTGGGCTACGCCGGGCGCCCAGACGGCACCGATAAGGGCAGCACTCACAAAACACACTGGCAAAAGCGCAAGTGCGCCCAGCCATCGTAACGCTTTGGTCAGACTTTGCCCTCAAACTCGGCGTGGATGAACTTGCAGTCGCAGTACCCACATTCGACCCAGCCTTTGTCTTGCGGGATTTGCAGCCAGACGCGCGGGTGCCCCAAGGCTCCCTCGCTGCCGTCACAGGCGACGCGCCAGGTGGTCACAATGCGGGTTTCCGGTGCTTGGAATGTCATGCTGTCGTCCTTGGCTTTGATGCGCCCATCTTATGACCAAACCGCGCCGGCAGGGCAAGGGTGCGCCGCGTGATTTGGCCAGCGCCAGCTTACAAGTTTGTAATCTGCAATGAATTAGGTTCACCATCCGTCTCAGAGCCGCTAAAAGACGGAAAACCACTGAAAATCTTCGGAGCGGTCTTAGGATGAACACCCCAAAACCTGTCGTATTATGCATTCTGGATGGGTGGGGCCTGTGCGATGATCCCAAAGGGAACGCACCGCTGCTGGCCAAAACACCGCATTTCGACCGGATCATGCAAAGCTGTCCCTCGGCCACGCTGACTACCTTTGGCCCTGACGTCGGGTTGCCACAGGGGCAGATGGGGAACTCCGAAGTGGGGCATACCAATATCGGGGCCGGTCGGGTGGTGGCGATGGATCTCGGTCAGATCGATTTGGCTATCGAAGAGGGGGCGTTTGCGAAGCATCAGCCTTTGATCGATTTTATTGCGACGCTGAAAAAGACTGGCGGTACGGCCCATCTGATGGGGCTGGTGTCTGACGGCGGCGTGCACGGGCATCTCACGCATATGATCGCCGCGGTGCACGCGATTTGCGATCACGGTGTTCCGGTGGTGATCCACGCTTTGACGGACGGGCGCGATGTGGCTCCACGGTCGGCACTGGGCTATTTCGAGACGTTGCAAGCCGCCTTGCCCGACGGGGCGTCCATCGCGACAGTGTTGGGGCGCTACTTTGCTATGGACCGCGACAACCGCTGGGACCGCGTGGCCAAAGCCTATGAGGCGATCGTGCTGGGCAAGGGCCGTGACGCGCCGACCGCGTCCGCTGCGGTGACGGATGCCTACGGGTTGGAAGAGAACGACGAATTTATTACGCCCACGGTGTTGCATGGCTATGAGGGTGTGCAAGATGGGGACGGGGTGTTTTGCCTGAATTTCCGCGCCGATCGCGCGCGCGAAATCATGTCGGCGCTTGCAGCTCCTGATTTTGATGCGTTCGACACGGGAGCGCGGCCAGCGTGGTCTGCGGTCATGGGCATGGCGGAATATTCCGATGCGCATATGGCGTTCATGACCACCATGTATCCCAAGCCCGAGATCGTGAACACGCTTGGCGCATGGGTTGCGCAGCATGGCCTGCGCCAGTTCCGTCTGGCCGAGACAGAGAAATACCCCCATGTGACGTTCTTCCTGAACGGCGGCGCGGAAACCCCGACGATAGGCGAAGACCGCTTTATGCCAAAGTCGCCTAATGTGGCGACCTATGATTTGCAGCCCGAGATGTCATGCGGCGAGGTGACCGACCATTTCGTGCAGGCGATCAAGGACCGTTATGACTTGATCGTGGTGAATTACGCGAACCCCGACATGGTGGGGCACACCGGCGATCTGGATGCCGCCATTGCCGCCTGCGAAGCGGTGGATACGGGCCTTGGCCGTGTGCTTGAGGCGCTAGAGGACGTCGGCGGTGCGATGATCGTCACCGCGGACCATGGCAATTGCGAGACGATGATTGACCCCGAAACCGGCGGGGCGCACACGGCACATACATTGAACCCCGTGCCGGTTGCGGTAGTGGGCGGGCCCGAAGGGGCCAGTCTGCGCACAGGTCGGTTGGCCGATCTGGCCCCCACGGTCTTGCAGCTGATGGGACTGGACCAGCCGGTAGAGATGACGGGAAAGTCCTTGCTCGAATGATCCGCCTTTGTGCCCTTGCTCTGATGTTCTGGCCCGTCAGCGTGTTTGCGCAGACAGAGGCGGCTGAGCAGGCACGTCGTGCGATGGCCGATCTTGAGGCGGCTTCTGCCCAGTTGGATGCAGCGGATGGGGCGCGGGACCGTGTTCAGGCACTCACCCAGACCATTCAGGCGTTTGAAACGGGTCTTGGTGCCATGCGCGAGGGGCTGCGTCAGGCGGCGATCAACGAAGCCCAGCTGAGCAAGAAACTACAGGCCCGCGATGGCGAGGTCGCGCAGTTGCTGGGGGTGCTCCAAAGCATTGGCGGCAACCCGTCGCCCACGTTGTTCCTGCACCCCGAAGGGCCTGTAGGCACGGCGCGCGCGGGCATGTTATTGGCAGAGCTGACACCCGCGCTGAACACCCGCGCCGATGTGTTGCGGCAGGATTTGCAAGACGTCCAGACGCTGCGCACCCTTCAAACCGATGCGGCACAGCGCCTGCAGGACGGGCTGACCGAAATCCAGCGGGCCCGTACTGAATTGAATCAGGCTATGGCCAACCGAACCGACTTGCCCAAACGCTTTAGCGAAGACCCGGTCCGCACCGCGATCCTGATTTCCTCCTCGGAAACACTGTCGGGGTTTGCCAGCGGCCTTTCGGAAATGACCTCTGAGCCAATCCCGGATGGGCCGGCTGATTTCGAAGGGCAGAAGGGCGAGCTCGCCATGCCGGTGCAAGGCGTGATCCTGCGCCGCGCCAATGAAACCGATGCCGCAGGGGTGACACGCCCCGGTATTATCCTTGCCACACGCCCGCGTGCCATCGTGACATCGCCAACAGCGGCAACAATCCGCTACACCGGCGCCCTTTTGGACCTTGGCAACGTGGTCATTCTTGAACCGCGGGCCGGCGCGTTGTTTGTGCTGGCGGGGCTGGATGTGGTCTATGGCGAGGCAGGACAGGTGATCGCGGCGGCAACGCCTATCGGTCTGATGGGCGGCCCGACCGGGGTAAATCAACAGGCGCTCTCACCAAATGGTGATGGGGCTGGCATAGAGCGTTCAGAAACGCTCTATATAGAAGTAAGAGAGAACAATGTTCCGCAGGACCCGTCAGACTGGTTCCGAACTGATAAGGATGGATAAACGATGAAGAAGTTCGTGATGGCTGCCGTGGGCGGTACGCTGGCAGGGGTAATTGCCACGACGCAGATTGCGGGCCCCTTGCTGGCACAGGAAACTGAAAAGAACAGCAACGTTTATGAACAGCTTGATCTGTTCGGCGACATCTTTGAACGCATCCGCGCGCAATACGTCGAAGAGGTCGACACCGAAGAGCTGGTAGAGGCCGCGATCAACGGCATGCTTACCTCGCTTGATCCACACTCCAGCTACCTGTCGCCGAAAGACGCGTTGAAGATGCGCGACCAGACGCGCGGAGAATTCGGCGGACTTGGCATCGAGGTGACGCAGGAAGAGGGTTTCGTCAAAGTTGTTTCCCCCATCGACGGCACGCCTGCCTCTGAGGCAGGAATCGAAGCGGGCGATTTCATCACCCATGTGGACGGCGAAAGCCTGCTGGGGCTGACGCTGGATGACGCCGTTGAGCTGATGCGCGGACCTGTCGGGTCCGAAATCGCGATCACCGTAGTGCGCGAAGGCGAGACAGAGCCGTTTGACGTGTCGCTGGTGCGCGATACAATCCAGCTGACTGCGGTGCGGGCGCGTACCGAGGGCAACGCTGTTGTTTTGCGTGTCACGACGTTCAACGAACAGACCTACCCCAAGCTGAAAGAAGGTCTGGACGAGCAGGTCGAGGCCGCCGGCGGCATCGAGAATGTCAGCGGCTTTGTCGTTGATCTGCGCAACAACCCCGGTGGGTTGCTGAATCAGGCCATCGCTGTGTCAGATGCTTTCCTTGAAGAAGGCGAGATCGTCAGCACCCGTGGCCGTGATGCGGCGGATGGCGATCGCACTAACGCGACCCCCGGCGATCTGGCCGAGGGTAAGCCGATTGTCGTGCTGATCAACGGCGGCTCTGCCTCGGCTTCCGAGATCGTTGCCGGTGCCTTGCAAGACCACCGACGCGCGATTGTGGTGGGCACAAAAAGCTTTGGTAAAGGGTCGGTGCAAACGATCATGCCGCTGCGCGGTGAAGGGGCGATGCGCCTGACCACGGCGCGGTACTACACGCCGTCGGGCCGCTCTATCCAGGCGCTCGGGGTGTCCCCTGACATCATCGTCGCACAGCCTCCGACCAAACCTGCGGACCCCGAAGACGAGGATACAGCAGCACGCCCCCTGCGTTCCGAAGCAGACCTGCGCGGCAGCCTCAACAACGACAGCCTGACCGACGATCAGGTCGACCAAATCATGGAAGACCGTGCCAAGGCCGAAAAAGCTGCGTCCTTGCGCGAAGAGGATTACCAGTTGGCCTATGCCATCGACATCCTCAAAGGCCTGTCCGCACTCGGCCCGAAAAAGTAAACATCTCACTCAGAAGCTATGCAAAAGGCCGGTCCGCAGTCATGCGGGCCGGCTTTTTGGTTCTATCTGTTTTTTTCAAATCGCTCTGTGGTGGCGGCATCCCGAGCCCCATCATAGGGTTGGCGCACACAGCGCCCGTCAGCTGGTTTCGACGCAATGCCGCCGGAAGGCCCGTTTAAGCATATCCAGCTCTGCACGCAGCAAATCCACCTCGGCACGCAGGTTCGGGCCCGTCACCTCGTCCCCGATCAGGGTGATGCTGGCCAGTGTTGTGCCCGATGTCCGATCTGCGACCAGCAGGGTGTGGATGCCGTCGGCAATTGCCGCAGCGGGAACGGGGATGCTGAGCACCCAATGGTCAGACCCCGCGTTATGTACCAGCTTTATGCCCGCTACGTCGGCATCTGCGTGGGTGACTGCAAGATCGGGTTGGGCGTCGCCCGCGCCGGTGACGATCCCTTGCCACGTGCCATCAATCATATGGGTCTTGGTGAGGGTCAGGTTGCTCATGCGGGGTTCCTATAGCTGGGCACGCGGGCGGCGCGAAAAGGTCAGGTCACGCAGCATGATCTGGTTCATCTCGGGGCCTTCAAAAATTAGGTCGATCCAGGCTTTCTCCACGCGTTTTTCGTTCAGGTTGGAATACGCGAGGTCGAACTCTGCGGTGATCTCGGTTTTGTCTAGCGGCAGTTCCTGAACCATCTGTTCGGTATTGGGGCCGTGGCGGATATTGAGACGGGCGAAGATCTCGATGGGTTTTTCCATCTCGATCACAGCATCTACACGCAGGACATGGGTCCGCTTAAGCCCCTCGACGCAGTCATCCGGCAAATCCAGAACCAGCGACAGGAACGACCCGTCAAACCGATAGACCTCCAGCCTCAGCCCATAGGGTGCCAGATGGGTCTCTTCGAGGTTGCGGATTTGCCGGATGCCCAATTCTGACAGGATGCAGTCGTGAAAGATCGTGACCTCATCGCCCATGGTCGCTTTGGGCTGAACGGACGACAGACCAGACTGCGCCAAAGGTGCGCGCCACAGCTGCGGACGCCAAGACCAGTCAGTGTTATGGGGCCGAGAGAACGTGTCAGAGCCGATGCGGGGCAGGGCAAGTCGGTCTTCGGCGGTATAGATCAGCTTGTCGAGATGTCGGCGCAACGCGCGCGCGTGACCCGCTTGCTTGCGCAGCACCGAGATGTCGGTGTGGGGGGCACGGTCTGCCTTGGCTGACCAGCGGCGGGTGAACCGCGCGATCATGGCGCTGTCGATCAGCTTTTTCCCAAGTTTGCGCATGGTGCCTGTTGCCCCGATTAAGGATTGGGTTGTTGGTCGTACCCTACCGGCTGCGGCTTGGGGGCACAAATGAAATGGGCGGGGTGTAATTGGCGCGTTAATTGCGCTTGGCGACAGTGGTTTGCGCGGGTGCGCTTGCCTTCATGCTACGGGTGATCAACTGAGACAACACCCCGCGCCCTGAGGCGCTTGCGATATCGCCGCGTTCCGGACCGTAGACCGCGATGCCGGCGGTCTGTGTGCCCATCCGTGCCACGCCGCGCCATTGGTTCGGGGAAAGACCGCCAACAGGAATACGTCCTTGAGCGCGGAAAGTGACGTGATTTTCGCCCTTTTCCACATTGCTCACGTTTTGCAGCGCGGTTTCTGCCGCGATCTGCTGTGCGCTTGGCAAGAGGCCGGATTTGGACGGGGTCAGGCTGACCGTGATCAACCCGCGCGGTGCAGCTCCCGCAGAGGCAGGTGCCCCTAACCCGTCACAGCGTGCAACCACGGCAAAGCGGGGTTCAAGGCTGGTCTGGTCGATGCAGAAACCGTCGGGGGCGACCAATACGACCCCGCCGGCCATTTTTGCACGCGACAGCGGTGGCTTGGCAGCACCCGAAGACGCGCCAAACCCCTGACCGCCCTCGCAGGCGGTCAGAAGCACCAGCCCAAGGGCCGCGAGCGGACCTTTACAGGTCCATGTAGTCATGGGTTTCCGCCTTTGCGCCGGGATGCGTGACCGCACCCAGATAGGTTGGGCCCACAAGCTGCGCGTATTTCCACAGTGCGCCGCTTTGGTAGTTGGTCTTGCGCGCACCGGGCCAAGCGGCTTTTCGCTCTGCCATTTCATCGTCCGAGATATCGACCGAGATAGAGCCGGTGATCGCGTTCAACGTGATCATGTCGCCCGCCTTGAGCAGGGCAATCGGGCCGCCATGTGCGGCTTCGGGACCAACGTGACCGACGCAGAAACCGCGTGTCGCACCAGAGAAACGGCCGTCAGTGATCAGCGCGACCTTTTTGCCCATGCCCTGACCAGAAAGTGCCGCTGTGGTCGCCAGCATTTCGCGCATGCCGGGGCCGCCCGCGGGGCCTTCGTTGCGGATCACGAACACGTCGCCTTCGCTGTAGGCGCGGTTTTGCACGGCTTCGAAAGCGTCTTGCTCGCATTCAAAGATCAGCGCCGGACCGGTAAACACGATGTCCTCTTCGGACATGCCCGCGATTTTCACGATCGCCCCTTCGGGGGCCAGATTGCCTTTCAGGCCAACGACGCCACCGGTTTTGCTGATCGGCGTTTCGATGGCGTGGATGACTTTGCCGTCGGCTTCGCGTTCGATCATGTCCAGCTCCTCGCCGATAGAGCGGCCCGAAGCTGTCAGACAGTCGGCGTGCAGCAGACCGGCCTTGCGCAGTTCTTTCATCACGACCGGCACACCGCCCGCGTCATACAGGTCTTTCGCCACATGCGACCCGCCGGGTTTCATGTCGACGAAATAAGGCGTGTCACGGAAGATTTCGCACACATCGCTGAGGTCAAACGAGATGCCCGCCTCGGCGGCCATGGCTGGCAGGTGCAGGCCGGCATTCGTCGACCCGCCCGTGCAGGCCACGATCCGTGCCGCGTTTTCAAACGCTTCGCGGGTGCAGATGTCGCGCGCACGAATGTTCTTTTCGATCAGGTGCATCACCGCTTCGCCCGAGGCGGCCGCATAGGCGTCACGCGATACATAGGGTGCGGGCATGCCCGAAGAGTTCAACAGCGCAAGGCCGATCGCCTCAGAAACGCAGGCCATGGTGTTGGCGGTGAACTGGCCACCACAAGCACCGGCCGTCGGGCAGGCCACGCGTTCCAAAATCTCGAGCGCGGCTTGCGACATGCTGCCGTTCTGGTAGTTGCCCACAGCCTCGAACACGTCTTGCACGGTCAGATCACGACTGGCGAAATCGGCAGGCACATCGGCCCCTTCCGGTACTTTGCCCGGCAGGATCGACCCACCGTAGAGGAACACGGACGGCACGTTCAGCCGCAGCATCGCCATCATCATGCCAGGCAGCGATTTGTCGCAGCCCGCAAGACCGACAATCGCATCGTAGCAGTGACCGCGCATGGTCAGCTCTACCGTGTCGGCAATCGCCTCGCGCGATGCAAGCGACGACCGCATGCCTTCGTGGCCCATGGCGATACCGTCGGTCACGGTGATGGTGGTGAATTCACGCGGCGTACCTTGCTGCGCCTTAACGCCGATCTTGACCGCTTGGGCCTGACGGTTCAGCGCGATGTTACACGGGGCCGCTTCGTTCCAGCAGGTTGCCACGCCCACCAGAGGCTGGTGAATCTCTTCTTCGGTCATGCCCATTGCGTAGTAATAGGACCGGTGCGGCGCGCGCTCTGGTCCTTCGGTCACGTGCCGGCTTGGCAGTCTGGATTTATCAAAGCGGGTGTTGGTGGACATGTGGCAGGCCTCCCTGAGTGGACGTTTACACCGGAATAGCCACCCAGACCTGCCGCTGCAAGGCTCAAGCCACCAGTTGAACAGCGGGGGCTCTGCGCGTAGGTGTTTAGCCGAACCTTGGCTCTGTGCCGCCCCCTAGCGAAAGCGACCCTGCATGGAGCAGTCGATTTTTTCCTTTATTTGGAAATACTCCCGTCGGGAACAATTGGTTTTGCTTGTCCTGACGCTGATTACCTTCCCTTTCCTCTATATCACGCTCGAACTGCCCAAGCGTATCATCAACGACGCTATCGGGGCCGAGACGGATGTGATCGACGCCTTCGGAATGTCGTTCAGTCAGGTGCAATTCCTGATGCTGCTGTGTTTTGCCTATTTGTTTGCGGTGCTGATCCACGGTCTGATGAAGATGCGTCTGAACACGATGAAGGGCGTTCTGGCTGAACGGCTTTTGCGGCGGTTCCGGTATCAGCTGATCGCCCGCATGATGCGGTTTCCACGCAGCTATTACGAAAATACCAGCCAAGGCGAACTGGTGTCGATGGTCACCTCGGAGGCGGAGCCGATGGGCGGGTTGATGGGCGATGCCGTTGCCCAACCCGTATTTCAGGCGGGGCAGATGTTGATCATTCTGCTGTTCCTCTTTTTGCAATCCCCGTGGTTCGGACTGGCAGGCGTCGCGCTGATCCCGTTGCAGGCCTATCTGATCCCCATGCTGCAACGGCAGATCAACCTGCTGAACAAAGACCGCATCAGAGAGGTGCGCCACCTGTCGTCAGAGATTGGCGAAACCGCGGCCGGCATCACGGACCTGCGCACCAATGGCGGCTGGCGCTACCGTTTGGCGTTGTTCACTGACCGGCTGGGGTACTTGTTCGAGATCCGCTTTCAGATCTACCAAAAGAAATTCTTTATGAAGTTTCTGAACAACTTCATCACCCAGCTGACACCGTTCTTTTTCTATGCTGTCGGGGGGTATCTTGCGATCAAGGGACAGATCACCGTCGGCGCGCTGGTCGCGGCGCTGGCTGCCTACAAGGATTTGTCGAGCCCGTGGAAAGAGCTGCTAACCTACTACAACCAAACGCAGGATATGTCGCTGCGGTGGGATGTGGTTGTTGAACGGTTTGCGCCCCGCGGAGAGATTGACGCAAGCCTGTTCGAGGGCGAGCCCGCCGAAATCCCACATCTGCGCGGAGCTATCGTGCTTGAACACGTGTCCCTGCGCACGCCGGATGGCAATACGATCCTGGATGATCTCAACCTCGAGATTCCCAAGGGCGCACGGGTGGCAATCGAGATGCCTAACCAGACCGAACGCACCGCCTTGGCAGAGCTTCTGACCCGGGAAGCGTTACCGACCCGAGGTCGGATCACCATGGCAGGGCACAATCTGGCAGAGCTGCATCAGGCGGTGTTGGCCGCACGCATCGGCTATGCCCACTCGAACCCCTATCTGTTTCAGGGCACGGTCGGGGATAACCTGCTGATGTCGCTCAGGTCGAGCCCAAAGACCGTGCTATGGGACCCGAAAATGACCGACCGAGCGGCGATAGAAACGCAGCGATCGGGCAACAGTCTGGACAGCACCAAAGCCGATTGGCTGGATCCGGGGCTGGCCGATTTGAACACCCGCACCGATATTTATGATTGGTGGTATCAACTGGTCAACGCCGTGGGCACCCAAGACGTGATGTTCCGCGCCATGGCCGTCGATCGGATGAATCCGGAGCAACACCCTGAACTCGCGGCGCGTGTCGTGACCTTGCGTGACGAGGTGCACGACCGGCTCAAGGAACAGGGGCTTGATAAAGTGGTGCATCGCTTTGACCCCGACCGGTTCAACCCGGCGTTGGCGCTTGGGGGCAACCTGATGTTCGCCGCGCCGATCCGTAGCATTTCACAAGCCGGTCTCGCGTTAGAACGCAGCTTTCTGGCGATGATCATTGAACAGGGGCTTGCCGAGCAGGGGATCGCGATTTCCCAGACGCTGGTGGAAACGCTGCACCAAACCTTTGGCCGCGATGGCACAGACCACCCGTTGTTCACAGCCCTTGGCATCGAAGAAGAGCTGTACGATCAACTGGTCGATATCGCGCTGCGCCGCCGCGCCAAAGGGGACGAAGCGCTCAGTGAGGATGAATTTTCGCTGCTGCTGACCGTGCCGTTCGCCTTTACCGCCGAACAGATCGGCCCTGCATTTCCCGAAACCTTCAAGGATGAAATCCTCAGGATCCGTAAAAATCAGGGGGCCGCGATGCGCGAACGGGCACGCGACCTGTTCGTACCAATTGCGTCCGACCAATATTTGCCGCGCCTGACTGTGCTTGAAAACGCGCTGTACGGCCGGATATCTGCTGTGGCGGGTCTGCAGGCTGATCTTATCCTTGATGTGGTGTCGGATGTGTTCAAGAAGCACGGTCTGCAACAGGATGTGGCGCTGAACGTCTTTGATCTGCCGGTCAGTATCGGCGGGTCGAACATATCGACGATGTTTCAAGAACGGGCAGGGTTCAGCCGCGCAGCGATGAAGCGCCCCGATATCTTGATCCTGAACCAGTCCCTTGCGGGTCATGATGCCGAAGGTCTTTCGCGTTTTCGCAACAAGATAGGTGAACTGCTGCCCGAAACGACCCAGATTTTCATGAACACCACATTCGCCAATCCCGATGATTTTGACGTCTACATCAAAATACGCGGCGGGCGCGTTGATGGTCTGGCACAGGTTGATACGCCGAACCAGGATGACAGTATTTCCGATGATTTACGGCGCAAACTTCGGATCATCGCGCGCAACGAATTGTTCGGAAACCTCGACTCGCGCAATCAAAGGCTGCTGGCTTTTGCCGCGCAGTGGTTCTCTGTCGACAAAGGAGAGGTGATCTTTGCGCAGGATCAGCGCCCGGATGCGGTATATCTATGTCTGGCGGGCAAGGGAGAACTCACTTGGCGTGACCCAGAAGGCTTGGCGCATCACGTATCGACCGTCGAAAAGGGCCGGTTGATCGGCGACCTTGCCGTCATCGTCAACGAGCCGCGGCAGATGGATTTTGTCGCGCTTGAAGACAGCCGGTTTTTGCGGATCGGCGCAGATCAGTTCCGGTCGGTGGTCGAAAACGACCGTTTCATCCTGCTGAGCCTCCTGCGGACCGTGTCGGGCCATCTGACCAACGCCGCCGACTTGCTTCGTGCGGCACGGGTGGATATCCCGCGCGAAGACGAAGCCTTGCCCCCGCCCGTAGGAGACGACCCCGCGTGACCCGATACGCTGCCCACAAAGCCTTTATCGCGCCTGCGATCCCTTCGGCAGCACCGTGGCGTCTGATCGTCGGATTTCTGGCGGCAACCGCGATCTATCTGCTGCTGAACAACCTGATGTTCACGACGCTTTTCAAACTGATGGGCCCGCGTGCGGATGGCTTCTATGATAGCTTGCTCACGGGCCAAACGCCTATGGCGATGCTTTTGCTGCTTGGCAGTTTCGGCCTGATGATTGTCGGCGTGGCAGTGGTGGCGCGCCTGATCCACAAACGTCCCGTGCGGGGCCTGATGGGGCCGGCACATCTGGTGGCACCGCAATTCTGGGCCGTACTCAAGATACTGGTGCTGCTGGGGGTGGTCACGTATCTACTGCCACCGTGGGACCTTGGGGCGCCCTATGTGCCCAACCTCGCGCTTGGCACATGGCTGCTGCTGCTCCCATTTTCTCTGTTGGGGGTGCTGGTACAGGTCAGCGCCGAAGAGATCGTCTTTCGCGGATATGTACAACAGCAGCTTGCGGCGCGGTTCAGCTCTCCGCTGGTGTGGATGGTATTGCCGGCAGTGATCTTCGCGCTTGGCCACTATCTGCCCGATCAAGCCGGCGAAAATGCGCTGGTCATTGCGCTTTGGGCCGGTGTCTTCGGGATGTTGATGGCCGATCTGACCGCGCGGGCAGGGTCGCTGGGGCCAGCCATTGCTGTGCATTTTTGCAATAACGTCGCAGCGATCGTGATCACCTCTATGCCTGATGATCTGTCGGGGCTGGCGCTGTATCTGACCCCCTTTGGAATGAACGACACCGAGGCCTTGCGCGCTTGGCTGCCTGTCGATTTCGCGCTGATGATGGTCAGCTGGCTTGCCGCGCGACTGGCGATCCGGCGTTGATTGCAATTTACATCGCGTCAGCTTATCTGGAAAGCGAAACTGGAAGCAAAGGTTCACCATGAACTGGATCAACAACTACGTCCGTCCCCGGATCAATTCGATCTTCTCGCGCCGCGAGACCCCGGACAATCTGTGGACGAAATGCGAAGAATGCGGCACCATGCTGTTCCACCGCGAGGTGTCGGACAACCTGAACGTCTGCACCAGCTGTGGTCACCACATGGCGATTACCCCGCGCGAACGGTTCAAAGCGTTGTTCGACGGCGGCATTTTTACCGAGGTAAAAGTCCCCGCGCCAACGCCGGACCCTTTGCACTTTCGCGATCAAAAGAAATACCCTGACCGCCTGAAGGCCGCCCAAAAGCAGACGGGCGAAGCCGAGGCCATGCTGGTCGCCACCGGTGAAATCGGCCGCACGCAAATCGTTGCGGCGGGGCAAGATTTCTCGTTTATGGCCGGGTCGATGGGCATGTATGTCGGGAACGCCATCATCGCCGCGGCCGAAAAGGCGGTAAAGCTGAAATGCCCGCTGGTGCTCTTCTCCGCCGCAGGTGGCGCGCGCATGCAAGAAGGCATCCTGAGCCTGATGCAGATGCCCCGCACCACCATCGCTGTGCAAATGCTGAAAGAAGCCGGACTGCCCTATATTGTTGTGCTGACGCACCCCACCACGGGCGGCGTCACTGCGAGCTATGCGATGTTGGGCGACGTGCAGATTGCCGAACCTAATGCGCTGATCTGCTTTGCCGGACCTCGGGTCATCGAACAGACCATCCGCGAAAAGCTGCCCGAAGGGTTCCAGCGCGCCGAATATCTTCTGGACCACGGTATGCTGGACCGCGTGACGCCGCGCACAAAGATGCGCGACGAGCTGATCGATATCACGCGCATGCTGATGAAGCTGCCTCCTGCGGTACGGGGTGATCTGCCGGCACCCACCGAGGGCGGCGATCTATCCCATGCGTTGACCCCCGCACCTGAGGCCGACAGCACAGCTGTTGCTGCGACGCCCAAGAGTACGGCTTTGGACGCTAAGGCGAAATGACGCAGAAGACATCGGATGCAGTGCTGGCGCGCATGATGGCGCTGCATCCCAAGATCATCGATCTGACGCTAGATCGCATGTGGCGGTTGCTTGATGCTTTGGGTAACCCACAGAATGATCTGCCGCCCGTCATCCACATCGCCGGGACCAACGGCAAGGGCTCTACCCAAGCGATGATCCGCGCCGGGCTCGAGGCCGATGGCCATCGCGTGCATGCGTATACGTCACCGCATCTCGCGCGTTTTCACGAACGCATTCGCCTTGCCGGAGAGCTGATTTCCGAAGCCGCGCTGACTGAATTGCTGGATGAATGCTATGCCGCGAACAATGGCGAAAGCATTACATATTTCGAGATTACAACCTGCGCCGCGCTGCTGGCTTTTGCCCGTACTCCGGCGGAGTATACCTTGCTCGAGGTGGGCCTGGGCGGGCGTCTGGATGCGACGAATGTTGTGGACCAACCTGCGTTGACAGTGATCACGCCGGTGTCCATCGATCACCAGCAGTTTCTGGGCACGACCCTGCCCGAGATCGCAGGCGAAAAAGCTGGCATCATCAAGCGGCGCGTCCCTTGCGTTGTCGGCCCTCAACAAGACGCGGCCCTCGAGGTAATAGAAGCACAAGCCGCCCGTAACCATGCCCCAATCCTCGCCTACGGCCAGCAGTGGCATGTCGGGCAAGAGGCCGGTCGTATGGTCTATCAGGATGACGCGGGGCTGCTTGACCTGCCCAAACCTAACCTATTGGGCGCACACCAGATTTCTAATGCGGGTGCGGCTTTGGCAGCGCTAAGGCAGTTGGGTGTCTCGGCCGAGGCCTGCGAGGCAGCCGTCACCCGTGCCGCGTGGCCTGCACGGATGCAGCGGCTGCGCGAAGGGCCATTGGTCGACAGCGCACCCCAGGCTGAATTATGGCTGGACGGGGGGCATAATCCGGCTGCGGGCGATGCGATCGCGGCTGTCCTGGACGCACTTCCCGCGCGTCCGACGTATCTCATTTGTGGCATGTTGAATACAAAGGACATCGGCGGCTATCTGCGTCCGTTGGCCGGGCATGCAGAAAGGCTGTTTGCGGTATCCATTCCGGGAGAGGCGGCGACCCTGCCCGCAGATGAAACCGCGCAGGCCGCAGCCGAGGCCGGATTGTCCGCATACGAAGCGCCAGGGGTGGCCGAAGCACTGGCAACTATCGTCGCGAATGTGCCCCATGCGAGGGTGTTGATCTGTGGATCGCTGTATCTCGCCGGAGCTATTTTACGGGAAAACGGATAGCGTTTTAACTAATAGAATTGGCAATATTTACGATTTATAGGGGATTTGCGTTCTAGGTTCCGAGGGTAACTTTTTGCCTTTGGGGGGCCAATGCAATGACCAAACCATATCAGAATTTCCCTGCTCTGCGCAGGATCGCATTCGGACATCTACAACTGATAGCGATCTTTATAGGAGTGACGTTTATCGTCGACCACTGGCGTTCGGCGGATCGCGCGAATGTTGTGCAGGGCTATATCAACGGGGGGGTGTCACGCCCGTCTGTCGGTGGGCCCGCCTTTGTGCCGCTGTCGCCCGCAACGCTGCTGAACAAGATGCACAAGGATGCTTCGTTCGACGTCGCCCATGCGGTAAGCGCGATCGTGCAGTCTTTTGACGACACACGACAGGGACAAGTGCTTGAATCCTATTTGATCTGGGCAATCAGTACAGAACGGTCGGACAGCTATATCGACACCCTATTAAATAGCGCGGCAGCCAAGGGCGATTTCAATGTTCCGATGGCGCTGACAACCACGTCAGGTGCATTCAATACTGCTGGTTTTCTCACCTCGGTTGTTATTGCGGAACGCAAAGCACTTGCAGCTCGTGGGGCGGCCAGCGATCAACAAGCCACATCGCAGGAAGGCCAGCGGATCAACCGGTCGGTCGCATTCTATCACAGTCAGGCTGCACCAGTGCGTCTGGCGGCGTTTGACCCATCAAGTAGCTGGGTGACCTCAGGGGGGCAGCAGCGCAATTAAGCGCCCCAGCCTTCGGCCTGCATTTCGCGCAGACGGGATGCTGTACGCTCAAACTCAAAGGTGCCTTCGCCCTCTAGATACAACATCTCGGGTTCAGCAGATGCAGAACAGATCAACCGAACCTTGGCTTCATAAAGCGCGTCAATCAGGGTCACGAAACGCTTTGCCTCGTTGAAGTTCGATCTGCCAAGGCTGGGGATGTCGTCCAGCATTAACACGCGCGCGGCCTCTGCCAATGTCAAGTAATCCGCCGCACCCAAGGGCCGACCACACAGCGCGTGAAACTTGGCGCGGGCGACCCCATTGCGAAACTCAGGGACCACCACATCGCGACCTTTAACCCGCAAGACCAGCCCCTCCCCCGGTCCGCCGGCCAGATCGGTCCAGACAGCATCCATCGCCGCACGGCTTTCAGGATTGACGGGGGTGAAATAGGATTTCGTACCAGCCAGCCGGTCCTGTCGGTAGTCCCGCGGACTGGCAAGCTCAATCACCTTCATCTTCTCTTTGATCAATTCGATGAAGGGCAGGAAAATCTGACGGTTCAGCCCGTCTTTGTACAGATCATCCGGTATTCGGTTCGAGGTCGTCACCACGACCACGCCCGCGGCGAAAAGCGCCTCGAACAGGCGTCCGACAATCATCGCATCGGTAATGTCGCTGATCTGCATCTCGTCAAACGCCAGCAGTTTCACATTTGCCGCGACCTCTGCCGCGACAGGTGCAATAGCATCATCCACACCGGTTTTCCGAGCCTCGTGCATCGCACTGTGAATTTCCTGCATGAACGCATGAAAATGCACGCGCCGCGTCGGCACATCGCCCATATTCGCTGCGAACATATCCATGAGCATCGACTTGCCGCGCCCCACACCCCCCCAAAGGTATAGGCCCTGCGGTGGTTCTGGTGCGCGTTTGAAAAACCCTTTTTTCTGCGGGGCCATCAACGCACTTCGGATGCGGTCCAGCTCTGGCAAAACAGCTTCTTGTGCTGCATCTGGCGACAGGCTGCCATCGGCAATTCGGTCTTCGTAAATGGAACGTAAATCGGTCATATCCCCGACTTACAACGTGCCACCTACTTTGAAAAGAAGCACTGAAGGCCGACCTGACCGTACAATTGAAATTGACCCTCTCGGTTTCAAAGCTACGGTGGCGACAACAGCTTCGGGGGGCGTCGTGGAAAAGAACGCATCAATCTTTACACCAGTGTTGATCGTCGGGTGTTTGATCATCATGGTCAGCTTCGCCGTGCGCGCATCCTTTGGTGTGTTTCAAATTCCGATCGCAGAAGAGTTCGGCTGGCTCCGGTCAGAGTTTTCGTTAGCCATCGCAATCCAGAACCTCGCGTGGGGCATCGGGCAACCGATCTTCGGCGCGATGGCAGAAAAAATCGGTGACCGTCGCGCCATCATAATCGGGTCTTTGATCTATGCCGTGGGGCTGGTTCTTTCGGCCAATTCCGTGTCCCCCATTGAGCATCAAACCTATGCGTGGCTGGTCGGCTTCGGGATCGCGGGGACGGGATTTGGCGTTATTCTGGCTGTGGTTGGCCGCGCCTCTACCGCCGAAAACAGGTCGATGTCGCTGGCCATCGCCACCGCTGCGGGCAGCGCGGGTCAGGTCTTTGGGGCACCGGTGGCTGAATGGCTGCTGGGTTTCCTCAGCTGGCAGGCCACATTTCTCGTTTTTGCCGGTGCGATCATGGCGATGCTGCTGACGCTGCCGTTGATGCGCACGCCTGCCATGGCAAGCAAGGCCGAGCTGGAAGAAAGCCTGTCACAAATCTTGGGCAAAGCGCTGCGGGATCCAACATTTACCTTCATTTTTATCGGCTTTTTCTCCTGCGGGTATCAGCTGGCTTTTATCACCGCGCATTTCCCCGCCTTCGTGACAGAGCTTTGCGGTCCGATCCTTGCCGGTGGCGTGCTGCATAATATCGGGATCACAACGACTTCGGCGCTCGGCGCGGTTGCGATTTCGCTGATTGGTCTGGCCAACATCGCCGGTACCTTGCTGGCGGGGTGGGCAGGTAAGCGGTATTCTAAGAAATACCTTTTAGCGGCGATTTATACGGGGCGTACCGTGATCGCAGCGCTGTTCATTATGCTGCCGATCACGCCGGTATCGGTCATTCTTTTCTCTGTCGGCATGGGGGCGTTGTGGCTGGCGACGGTGCCGCTGACCAGTGGTTTGGTCGCGCATATCTATGGGCTGCGCTATATGGGCACGTTGTACGGAATTGTGTTCTTCAGCCACCAATTGGGCAGCTTTTTAGGCGTTTGGCTGGGCGGGCGGATGTATGATGTTTATGGCGATTACACGGCCGTGTGGTGGATCGGCGTGGCCGTCGGCGCATTTAGCGCACTGATCCATCTGCCGATCCGCGAACGCCGGTTGCCCGGACTGGTGACTACTTAGGGCGTTGCGCTGATATGCGCCTTGATCGCCGCGACAATCTGGGGCCCGTGGGTATAGGGCAAGCCATGGCCCGCGCCCGCGATCACCTCGTGTTCGGCGGTGCGGTTCCACTCGGCGAGGCTGCCAATGGCTGAGGCGGGGATCACCTGATCCTCGTCGCCCCACACCGCCAGTACAGGGATGTCGAACGACTGGATCGCGCGGTGTTCGTCGCGTAGCACATCAGCCAGAATACCGCGGCGGCTGGCCAGCACCGCTGGAACATAATGCTTATAGTCCAGCTGCTCTGCCTGATGGTCGTGGATATGGGGCACCTGCACGGGAGTGTCGCGTTCGGCCTTGATGCCGCGGCGGAATGTGGGTGGGAAAAGCGCCAGCATCAGCCAATCGCCAATAACCGGCGTTTTGGCCATGAAATCTACCAGTTTGTTCTGCGCCAGCCCCATGCCTGCCGGTGCCAGCAAGATCAGCCGTTCTACCCGGTCGGGGAAGGCCGCGGCAAAACAGGTCGCGATAGAGCCCCCCATGGAATAGCCCAACAGGGTAAAACTACCGGTCACGTCTTGGTCTTCCAGCAGGTCTTGGAGTTGTTTGATAAAGAACTGTCGGTCCTGCGGTCCGGACGGGCGGTCTGAATATCCCCGCCCGTAAAGATCATAGGTCAGCGTGCGATAGCCCATCGATGCCAACCCCCGGGCAACTGCGCGCCAGGCGATGCTGGGTGTGGTCAGCCCGTGCACACAGACAGCAACAGGCCCTTGGGCGGGGCCGAGCCATTCATAGTGGGTCACGCCGTCAGGCAGTTCTGCAAACTGGCCAGAAGCGCTGCCCCGGTCCGCGTCTTCCATCTCGGCGCGGTTGCGTTCAATCACAAGCGGGATCGCAACCACCAGCATACCAAGGAGGAGAAACCAGATCATCTACGCGCGCGCCACCGGTCAAGGATGTAGCGGCTGGTCATCAGGTCAAGATGCGCGCCCCCGCCGTTTTTGAACAGGGTGATCTCGTCGTCTGACTGGCGGGTAAAAGATCCCATATCATAATAATCCGCAACGATGTCATTGGCAGAAAGCACCCCTTGGGCGATGGGGATTTTCAGCTCTCCGATGTGATCGACCGTGGTGTCGAGACTGTCGACGAATAGTCTGGTTTTGGTCAGCGCCGCGTCGTCGACCTCGCGCATGTCGGGGCGATAGGCTCCGATCAGGTCAAGGTGCTGGCCGGCTTGCAGCCACGCGCCCTTGATCAGCGGTTCGGTCGACATGGTGGCGCTGGTGATGATGTCCGCGTGGCGCACGGCGGCCTCAAGGTTGTCGGCGATTTTCAGACCCTTGATATCGCGGGCCATCGCTTGCGCATTCGGGGCAGAGCGGTTCCACACGGTAAACTCGGCATCAGGAAAGACCGCGCTATAAGCGGCATGCAGTCCGCGCCCTTGGGTGCCTGCGCCGACAATCAGGATTTTGCGGCTGTCAGGGCGGGCAAGCTTGCGGGCCGCCAGCAGACTGTCACCGGCGGTTTTCCATTTGGTAACAAGGTGAAAATCGATCAGCGCCTCGAGCGCACCGTGATCATCAGCATAAAGCGACACGCCACCGTTCACCATCGGTGCCCCTTTGGCGGGGTTGTCGGGAAAGATGGTGGCGGATTTCACGGCCAGCCCCAGCCCGTCGATCCAGGCGGCGCGGTTCAGCAGCGTATCCTTGCCACGGTACAAAAACGTATCCGCAATCTCGGCGCGCGGTAGTTTGTGGCCGGCGGCCAGCGCATCGGTCAGGCCGATCCAGTCCAGCCGCGCCTCGCCTTGGTCAAAGGGGATAATATCGAACTGGGTCATGCGGCTTCTTCCTCGGTCAGCAGACCTGCGGTGACCAGCCTGTCGGCCCACCCGTCCGGTCCGGTAAAGTGGTGGGTTTGCCAGCCGCGGGCGTTGGCGGCGTTGATATTATCGATGCGGTCGTCGGTGAACAAAAGCGCGTCGCCGGACAGGCCTGAGGTATCTTCAAGTGCGGCATAGATCGCAGGGTCCGGCTTGATCATGCCCATATGGCCCGAAATGAAATCGCGGTCGAACGCCCGCAAGAAAGGATAATGCTGCGCCGCAAGATCATAGGACTGGATGCCGAAGTTGGTCAGCGAAAACACCGGTACGCCCTTGGCCTGCAGCGCTTCTTTCAGCCGCAATGAGCGGGGGATCACGGGCGCTGCCATCTCGATCCAGCGGTCGTGCCACATGCGGATTTCAGTGCGCCACGCGGGGTTGGCCTCGGCGGCGGCATAGATCGTATCGGTGAAATGCTGCCCGCTGTCGACGCGGTCGTTCATCCCGTGCAGGTCGACTTCGGCGAACATGGCGCGGCGGCGGTCCTCTCCGATGACGGAATCGTAGAACCGTTCGGGCTGCCATTCGATCAGCACATTCCCAATGTCAAAGACGACTGCTGCTGGTTTCATGTGCTCTTCCTTTTGCCGGGTCCGAAGGGGTCTTGCTGCCCCGAGCCCTACCGTTGTGCCGCGCGAAGTTCGCGCTCTAGCGCTTCTAGAAAACGGGAGCGGTCTGTCTTTGTAAACCCTTTGCCGCCGCCCTGACGGAACGGGTCGGCGGCGCGCAGGTCGGTCATCAGATCGCGGGTTGCCAGCACGTTGCCGATATTGGCCGAGGTCAGCGCTTCGCCGTTGTGTTTCAGCACCCGTGCGCCCGCTTCGACGCAGCGCGCCGCTAGGGGGATATCGCCCGTGACCACCACATCGCCAGGGCCGCAGCGGTCTGCGATCCAGATGTCGGCGATGTCGGGGCCATCGGGGACAATCACTGTTTCGACCAGCGGGTTCTGCGAGGGACGCAGCCCGCCGTTGGACACCACATACATCCGCACCTTATGACGGGTGGCCACGCGTTCGGCCTCTGCTTTGACGGGGCAGGCATCAGCGTCGATATAAAGCGCGGTCATCGTCCCGGCCTATCGCGCATACAGGGCGTCGGCATGGAACGCGATGTGGTCTTCCATGAACGTCGAGATGAAGAAATAGCTGTGATCATATCCCGGCTGCATCCGCAGTGTGGCGTTCTGGCGTGCCTTCGCTATCGCCTCGGCCAATGCTTCGGGCTTGAGCAGATCAAGGAATTGATCATCCGTGCCCTGATCAATCAGGATCGGGCCGTCGAAACCGCGTTCGGTCATCAAAAGCGTTGCGTCATGTTTGGCCCATGTGGTTTCGTCATTGCCAAGGTATACGGCCAGCTGTTTGCGACCCCAATCGCTGCTGGTGGGGTGGGCGATCGGTGCGAAGGCAGAGACCGAGGTAAACCGTCCCGGCAGGTTCATCGCCAACGTCAGCGCCCCGTGCCCGCCCATCGAATGCCCGCAGATCGCCTGACGGTCCATATCCAGCGCGAAATTTTCGCCAAGCAGTGCAGGCAGTTCGTCGGCGATATAGTCCCACATCTGGAAATGCGGCTTCCACGGGTCTTGTGTGGCGTTCACATAAAAGCCCGCGCCTTTGCCCAGATCATAGGCGTCATCATCGGCCACATCATCCCCGCGCGGCGATGTATCAGGAAAGACGATTGCGATCCCGTGTTCAGCGGCCCATGCCTGTGCCCCAGCTTTGGTCATCGCGTTTTCATGGGTGCAGGTCAGCCCCGACAGGAACCACATCAGCGGTACCGGCCCCTGCTTGGCCTCTTCGGGGAGGAACAGGGCAAAGGTCATATCACAGCTACAGGCCGCGGAGCGGTGAGAATAGACGCCTTGGGTGCCTCTGAAGCTGGTATTCTCGGAAATCGTTTTCATTGGGCGTCTCCTATATCTGGTTGGTATATGGCTAGCGGGCATCGACGCGGGCGGCAAGGGCGGGACGCTGCGCGGCAAGTATTTGCGAAAAGGGTGAAGGCTACAGGCCTGTCACCCAAGCGATCACGAGACTGACGCTGAGAATGCTGAACAGCGTTGACACTAGGATCGCAGCAGAGACACGTTGCGGCCCCACGTTGTAGTGTTGAGCGAGCATATAGACATTGCCCGCAACGGGCAGCGCGGCGGTCGCGATGATCACACCTGCCTTATACGGGTCCACATGGAACAGCCACAGTGCAGCAAGGGCGACAAACGCGGGGTGGAGCACCAGCTTGCAAAATGATAACCATCCGGCAATGTGTAGTTTTTCGGCAGATTTTGTGGCCAACGAGGCGCCGATTGCGAACAAGGCACCCGGGGTTGCCGCACCACCTAGGATCGCCAGAAAGTCATTCATCGGGGCCGGAATGGGGATGCGCAAGCCGGACCAGATAAAGCCTAGCGTCATCGCGACGATCATCGGGTTTTTCACCAGCCCCAAACCAATGGTGCGCAAGGCGCGCAAGCTAAGTTGGCCGTCGCGCGACCCGGTGATCAGGATCACGATGAGGCTGGAAAAGACGATCAGATCTACCGCCAGTGCCAGTACCACAGGGCCGATTGCCTCTGCCCCGAGCAAAAGCGTGAGCATGGGGACGCCAAGAAAGCCGGTGTTGCCGATGACGGCGCATTGCGCCTCCATTGCTGTGCTGGGAACGTCAAGCCCGCGCCAAAATCCGACCAACGTGGCGATGCCGTAAACGAACCCTGTTCCCCACAGATAGGCCGCGACGAGCCGTGTGTCCCAGACCTCTGCCAGGGACAGATTGGCAGAAAAGCGGAACAGCATGGCAGAGAGCGCAAAATAGAAGACGAACTTGGTCAAATAGGCCGTGGCTTCTGCGGTGAAGAACCGCGTGCGCCCGGCCCAATAGCCCAGACCGATCAGCGCGAAAAAGGGCAGTGTTTTGAGAAAGATCGCCAACATGTAGAATTGGTAGCGGCTGCGTGTGCTTCGTGCAACGGGGCAACAGTGCTGTGATGCAAATACATCGGCCTGGAGTGGGGGGCGTCGGTTCTAAGGGCGGAGCGTGGCGGGCTATTCGGCAGCGTCTCCGCAATCTCAGAGGTATAAATCGACCGCGTGGTGAGATACGCGGTCGATGGGCTTACAGGTGTGTTGCTGGGGCTAGCCTTTGGGGCGGTTGTCGATGATGCGCACGGCTTTGCCTTCGGAGCGGGTGATGCTGTTCACATCGCCCACGTCGATTTGCACGCTGATGCCCACAGTCTCTTTGATCTGCGCGGCCAGCTGTTGCGCTGCAGCCTCACGGGCGAGGCCGCCAACGGTGGCGTCGGCGCATTCGCACAGCACGCGCATCTGATCCATCCGGTCCGGTTTGCTCAGCTCGATCTGGAAATGCGGGGCGAGGCCGGGTGTCGCCATCAGGGCTTCCTCGATCTGCGTGGGGAACACATTAACGCCGCGCAGGATGATCATATCGTCGCTACGGCCGGTGACTTTTTCCATCCGGCGCATGCTGCGCGCGGTGCCGGCGAGCAGGCGGGTCAGGTCGCGGGTGCGGTAGCGGATGATCGGAAACGCCTCTTTGGTGAGCGATGTAAACACCAGTTCGCCCTTTTCACCGTCGGCTACAGGATGGCCTGTTTCGGGGTTGATCACCTCGGGGTAGAAATGATCCTCCCAGATGTGCAGCCCGCCCTTGGTCTCGACGCATTCGCACGAGACGCCGGGGCCCATGATCTCGGACAGACCATAGATATCAACGGCATGCATATCAAACGCCTGTTCGATCTCGACCCGCATGGCGTTGGTCCAGGGTTCGGCTCCGAAGATACCCACCTGTAGCGAGGAGTGGCGCGGGTCGATGCCTTGACGCGCGTATTCGTCGAGGATCGACAGCGCGTAAGAAGGCGTCACAGTGATGCCGTCGGGCTTGAAATCTTCGATCAGGCGCACCTGCCGCGGGGTCATCCCGCCCGAGATCGGCACCGTGCTAAGTCCGAGGGTATCAGCCCCCAGATGTACCCCCAGCCCGCCCGTAAACAGACCGTAGCCATAGGCATTGTGCAGCATGTCGCCGGGTTTGAGCCCCGCAGCACGCAGGGACCGCCCCATGACAGTTCCCCAATTGGCGAGGTCTTTTTTCGTATACCCCACGACTGTTGGTTGGCCCGTCGTGCCCGATGACGCATGGATGCGCGCCAGCTGGTCGCGGGGCACGGCGAACATGCCAAAGGGGTAATTATCGCGCAAATCGGTTTTGACGGTGAAGGGGAACTTTGCAAGATCCGACAGGCTGTGCAGGTCGTCGGGGTGTACGGCCGCGGCATCAAAGCTTTGGCGGTAAAAGGGGACGTTCGCATAGGCGTGGTGCAGTGATTTTTTCATCCGCTCCAGCTGTAGGGCGCTGATTTCATCGCGGCTGGCAAGCTCGATCGGGTCGAGCGATGACCGGGCGGGCGTGAGGTCTTTCATGGGGTCATTTCCTCCTCGAAATGATGGCCTTTGATGGTGCGTGACAGGCCACGGAACAAGGCGATGGTGCGCCCGTCCTCCCCCGTGACTGTCACGTCATAAACGCCGGAGCGCCCGGTTTTTGATTGTTCCCGCGCTGTCGCCAGCAGTCGTTCACCCGATTTACCAGGGGCGAGGTAGGAAATCTGGTTCTGTTGGGCCACGGCAAGCTGGTTGTAGCTGTTGCAGGCAAAGGCAAATGCGCTGTCCGCGAGGGTAAAGATATACCCGCCGTGTGCGATGCCGTGGCCGTTGAGCATCACCGGGGTGATCACCATCGACAGGTCTGCCTCTCCGGGGCTGATATGGTCGATCCGCATGCCCAAGGATTGGCTGGCCGTATCAATGGACCACATGGCGGCAGCGGATTTTTCAGCACGGAGTTGCGGGGTCATGGCGGGCCTTTATGTTTCACAATTTTGATGCTTGCACAGATAATGTAACGCTTTCAAGAGAATTGATCGGTGGCTCTCTTGATTTGAGCGTCGAAGGGCGCAACTGTCAAAGCATGACAGTGCATATCCATCCCTCACACCCGCAGAACGAACGCGCACCCGAGCAGGTTTCCTTTCACCGGACCGAACTTGGCCCGATCCTGTCGCTTTACGGCCGAATGGTCGCGGCGGGTGAATGGCGCGACTATGGCATCTCTTCGCTGCGCGAAGTCGCGGTGTTTTCAATCTTTCGCAGGACCGCCGAGATACCACTGTACCACATCGAGAAACGCCCCAAGTTACGGATGAAACAGGGCATGTACGCAGTCATTGGTGCCAACGGGCAAGTGCTGCGGCGCGGTCAGGACCTTGCCTCTGTGCTGCGGGTGCTCGAGCGCAAGATGATCCGTGCGGTAGACACCTAACCGATTGCGCGCGCGGTAACCGGGGATGGATTTAAGGCCATTTGGAAGGGCTTAGGCGTTTGTGCCCGGTCAGCGGGCCGTCGATTTTGGCGATACGTGTCAAGGCGTCCTGAACGGGTTCGCGTGTGACGGCCATGTGATGCGCGTTCGCATGGATCATCGTCAAGGGGTCGAGCACCAGTGCGACATGACCTTTCCAGAACAGCAGATCATTGCGCCGGATATCACGGGGGGGGTGGCCAGAATCGGGCACGGGGTCGGCAAAGCTGGACTGCTGCTGGTCACTGTCGCCCGGGCAAGGAATGCCACAGGCAAGGAATGCGGCCTGCACAAGGCCCGAGCAATCGATCCCCCAGCGGCTGTTCCCCCCCCACAGATAGGGCGTGCCCAAAAACATCTCGGCCACGGCGGCGGGATCGCTAAAGTGGTGCGGCAGCGGCGCAAGATGTTGGGTCGGGATATAGCCAAGCGCGGTTTGCGCAAACCGGCCTTCAGTCTGGGTCACGGCAACACGGCTGCCAAAGCTGAGCGCACTGACATCGGGTGATTTCAGGTCGGCGTAGGTATAGGCGTGGGTGGCCGGTGCGGTCACGACATGGGTTGGTGTGGTCACAGGGCCGATGGCAGTTTCGTTAACGTAGCCGCAGTAGCTATCCTTGGTCAGTTGCACATAGGCGCTGCCATCGGCGCGATCCAGCACGGTCAGCGCCTCACCGTAGAGCGCCTGCCGGTCGCGGGGGCCGGTCGGGCTGCGGTCAAGATCGGTGACCGGCACGATGATTTGCGCCGGCGTTTTCTGGGTGATCCGCTCGGGGTCGGGATGCAGACGACGGTCGGTCATTTGGATAGGAACGTCCCAAGGCTGGCATGTAGCGCACGGGTTGCCTGTCCGACGCCGCCTTTGGCGCGGGCGGGCGCTGCGGCGGGTTGCCAGCCGTAGATGTCGAAATGCGCGTAGGGGCTGCCGGTGACAAAACGGCGCAAGAAAAGGGCCGCGGTAATGCAACCCGCGAACCCGCCCGAGGGGGCGTTATCCAGATCGGCGATGCCGGGTTCGATCAACGGTTCGTAGGGCGCGTGGAACGGCATGCGCCAGACCGGGTCCGCCTGCGCGGCCGCGGCAGCTTCAAGTGCGGCGATGAAATCGGGATCATCGCTGAAATAAGGCGCAAGATCAGGGCCCACGGCGACCCGCGCGGCACCGGTCAATGTCGCCATAGAGATGATCTGGTCGGGTTTGTCCTCATCCGCTAGTGCCAGCGCATCGGCCAGCACCAACCGCCCTTCGGCATCGGTATTGTTGATTTCGACCGTGAGGCCCTTGCGCGATGTCAGGATATCCTGCGGGCGGAAGGCATTGCCGGAGACCGAATTTTCAACCGCGGGGATCAGCACGCGTAGCTGCACGTCCATCCCTGTGGCCATGATCATATGCGCCAGCCCCAGCACCGCTGCCGCACCGCCCATGTCCTTTTTCATCAGCCCCATCGACGCGCCCGGTTTCAGGTTCAGCCCGCCGGTATCAAAGCAGACGCCTTTGCCCACCAGCGTCAGCTTCTTGCCGCTGGTGCCCCAGGTCATATCAAGCAGGCGGGGTGCGCGGTCGGCAGCGCGGCCCACGGCGTGGATCAGCGGAAGGTTCTGGGTCAGCAGATCGTCGCCGGTGATGACCGAGATTTTCGCCCCGTGCCGCTCGGCCAGTTTGCGCGCGGCGTTTTCCAGATCGGGCGGCCCCATATCAGAGGCAGGCGTATTGATCAGATCGCGGGTCAGCATCTCCCCTTCGGCGAGGGCGCGGATGTGACCGGCATCAACTCCGTCCGGCGCGACAAGGCGTGCGGCCATCGGCGATTGCGTGGCGTATCGGTCGAACCGGTACGAGGCGAGCAACCAACCCAGCGTTTCAACGGCCAAGTCAGCGGCGGACAGGTCGGCGTGTAGGACATAGTTACCCTTGGGCAGCTTGGCCGCAGCCCCTGCAAGATGAAAACGACCCCGTTTGCGGCCGTTGGCTGTGCCATACCCCGCCAGTGCCATGCGCAGCGATCCATCATCGCCCGGCAGCGTCAAGGCCTGTCCCAACGCACCGGTGAACCCCTGCACCTCGACCCATTTACGCACTGCGGCGGGTTGGCTGTCGAGCCAGCCGGATAGGGCGTTGCATCCGATCAGATGAAGCGGAATCGCAGAGGCGGTGGGGTCGGCGAAGAGAGCGGACATGGGGCAAGGCCTTTCGTGCGTGGTATTCGCGCGCAGCCTAGACGTATCCTGTGCCGCTGCAAGCCCGTCAAAGGGGGAAGTCATGCGTGTCCCAGATTGCAGTCAGCGACCGGTCGCCGATGCGGATCAGCCGCGTCAACGTCGCGCCAATGGCGACCGGGCTGGTCTGGTCGATCGCGCAGATCACATTCCCCGCGACATGCGCCAGTTTTTCCAGACCGACCTGTTCGGCAATCGCGATCAGGGATCGGCAGTTTTTACGCAGTTCGGGCCAGTTGGATGCCTGGTATAGGCGATTGCAGTGGGACATGCGCAGGGCCAATTCCTCCATGGCGCGGCAAACGACATCCTCGGCCCCTGTTTCGCCCAGTTGATCATATAAAATACCCAGACGTTCCTGATCTACGCGGACTTGTTCGACTGGCCGCATTTGCAATACATACATTCGTGTCACCTCATCATAACGCCCCCACAGCGCATCGGCACTATGTTGGCCAAATGATGTTCAATTCGTTAACGGCCGCGTGCGTTTTCGCTCGAATACGATGCGAATTCAGGGTATTTCGGCTAAAATTAAGTAAAGGCGAGACACAGATGGATATGGCGAAACCGCTCCCGAATTACCTGGTTCAGCGCTATCACGGTTGGAAAGCAACCAGTTACGCTGAAAACGAGTCGTGGTACCGACGGTTGGCCAGCGATGGGCAGCATCCCCGCGCGATGATCATTTCATGCTGCGACAGCCGAGTTCATGTGACGTCAATCTTTGGCGCAGATCAGGGTGAATTTTTTATTCACCGTAATATCGCCAACTTGGTGCCACCTTATCAGCCCGATGGGCAGCAGCACGGGACCTCCGCGGCGGTCGAATATGCGGTTCAGGCGTTGAAAGTCGCGCATGTAATCGTGCTTGGCCATTCCAGCTGTGGCGGTGTTCAAGGATGTCTAGACATGTGTCAGGGCAATGCGCCGGAACTGGACGCCAAAGACAGCTTTGTCGGACGTTGGATGGATATCCTGCGCCCGAAATACGAAGTTGTCGCGGATATCGAAGACCCGAAAGAGCAGGCACGCCAGCTTGAGAAGCACGCTGTAATGACGTCGCTTGAGAACCTGATGACGTTCCCCTTTGTGGCCGAGCAAGTCAAAGCGGGCGAACTGACATTGCACGGCCTGTGGCACAACATCGGCGAAGGCGGGCTGGAATGCTATAGCGCCGACAAAGAGATGTTCCGGCCAGTATAATGGACCAGCAAGTCCAGCGCGGTTTTGGCGGCGCTGACGCGTGATTGTTCCTGCGCTTTTACTGTTGGTGTCGATCATTGGCACGGTTATCGCGACCTCCCAGCCCGTCTGGGGGGATCTTGTCTTGCTGGCGGGGCCGAGCGCCGTCGCCAGCGCGATCCTGCTGCTGCGCGAAGCGCGGGTTTGGTTGGCGGGTCAGTCCCGACGCAGCGCCCGCGGGGCGGTGGTGATCGACGGGTCAAACGTCATGTACTGGTCGGGCGGCACGCCGTCGATCGCGCCAGTGCAGGATGTGGTCCGCACCCTGACGCAGCTTGGTTTCAAGACGGGCGTGGTGTTCGATGCAAACGCAGGGTACCTGCTGACGAATGCCTATAAGGACGATGCGGCGCTTGCGGCGATGCTCGAGCTGCCGGTGGATCAGGTGATGGTCGTTCCGCGCGGCTCTCCGGCGGATCCGTATATCCTGACCGCTGCGCGCGAGATGGGGGCCGTCGTGGTTACAAATGATCGCTACCGTGACTGGGCAGAGGATTTCCCCGAAGTGCTGGGTCACGGGCATCTGATCAAAGGTGGGTACCGGCAACAAAAACTGTGGTTTGATTTTGCGACCGTGCCAGACGGGCAAAACGCTGCATGATCCAAAGGTAGCCCGCCGGCAGTCGGATATAAAAAAGGCCAGCGCATCGCACTGGCCTTTGTTCAATTCAGGGTAGGGGGCTTAGCCTTTTTTCAGCACTTCGCGGCCCAGCAGTTCAGCGATCTGCACGGCGTTCAGCGCGGCACCCTTGCGCAGGTTGTCGCTGACGCACCACAGGTTCAGACCGTTATCGATCGTACTGTCCTGACGGATGCGGCTGATGAAGGTCGCGAAATCACCGGCACATTCGACGGGGGTCACGTATCCGCCGTCTTCCCGCTTGTCGATAACCATAACGCCCGGCGCTTCACGTAGGATGTCGCGGGCCTCGTTCTCGTCCAGATGATCTTCGAACTCGATGTTGATCGATTCGGCGTGGCCAACAAAGACGGGGACGCGCACGCAGGTCGCTGTGACCTTGATTTTGGGATCGACGATTTTCTTCGTCTCTACCATCATCTTCCACTCTTCTTTCGTGTCGCCGCTGTCCATAAAGACGTCGATATGCGGGATCACGTTAAAGGCGATCTGCTTGGTGAACTTGCGCGGCGGCTTGCTGTCGGTGGGGTTGTAGATCGACTTGGTCTGGTCCCACAGCTCGTCCATCCCGTCTTTGCCCGAACCGGACACCGACTGGTAGGTCGACACGACAACACGTTTGATCGTGGCGCGGTCGTGCAGCGGCTTAAGCGCGACAACCATCTGCGCGGTCGAGCAGTTCGGGTTCGCGATGATATTTTTCTTGGCGTAATCGTGGATCGCGTGGGCGTTCACCTCTGGTACGATCAACGGGATATCCGGATCGTAGCGGTACAGCGAAGAGTTATCGATCACGACACAACCGGCCTTGGCAGCCTTGGGCGCGTATTTCTTTGTCGCCTCTGACCCGACGGCAAACAGCGCCATATCCCAGCCCGTAAAGTCGAACGTATCCAAGTCTTTCGTCTTGAGTGTCTTATCGCCAAAGCTGACTTCGGATCCCATAGACTTGCGCGAAGCAAGAGCCACGATTTCATCTACAGGGAAGTGGCGCTCGGCCAGAATGTTCAGCATTTCACGGCCCACATTGCCTGTGGCACCCGCGATGACGACGCGATAACCCATCTTAAAACTCCAATACTAAAATGTGATGGTGCGGGCCTCTTATACCGCCTGGGGGCGCGGGGGAAGGGGTCGTGTCCTATTCACCTGCGTCACGCGAAAACAGATAGACGAACAGACCTGCCGCCATGAGCGCGGCAAACAGGGTAAATATCAGCACATAAGGGGCCTGAGCCGTGACAGCGGGCTGGCTGACTGCATAGACGCGGCCCGACAGAAACTGCGCCACGCCGACGCCTCCGATGCTGCACAGGTTCAGCAGGGTCATGCCGCGCCCGATGAGCTGCGGTGGCATAAAGCTGCGCCCATGCGCGATGATCACTGCATATGTCGCGCCAAAAAGACCGATCGCCGCCATCAAGGCTGTGGCAAGGATGATGCCACTGTCGGGGAACATCACAAGTGCGATCAGCGCGAGAAGGTTAAGCGCAGTGCCCCCGATGATCACCCACTTTGTGCTGCCAACAAAGCGGTCCAGTGGGCCGTAGGCGAGGCTGCCTGCGACCATGGCGATCCCCATCAACAGGGTTGCCCACCCGATTTGATGGGCGTTCGCGCCAAAGACGTCCTCGAAGTAGGGGCCGATCCAAAGCCCGCGCAACGCGCCGACCTGGGCGTAGCTGACGCTCATGATGGGGAAAATGAACCACAATGCTTTGATCTTAAAGACGCCAAGCAGGCTGCCGCGTTGTTCGCCTTCGGGGGTGGCGGGGTCGCGTACGACACACCAGATGCCAATCGCCGTGAGCGTCGTGATGGCGCAAAGCCCCCACAGCGACGCGCGCCATCCGATCGTTTCAGCCGCAATGGCCATTGGATAGGACGCGACGAGGTTCCCGAATGTGCCAATGCCGACCATGACAGAGGCCAGCACAACAAAGCGGCTTGGCGCAAATTCACGCGCGAAGATATAGTAGGCCCCCATCAGCACCGGCGCGCAACCGATCCCGATCAACACCATTGCCAGATTGATATGCAGCGGCTGCGTCGCCACCGCAAAAAGCGCAGCCCCGCCGCCACCGCCAATCAGCAGCAGGCTGGCCGCCGTGCGCCGTGGCCCGACTGTATCCAGCGCCCAACCAACGGGCAGTTGCATGGCCGCAAAGGAAAAGAACCACAGCCCCGACGCAAAGGCGAGGTCTTCGGGTGTGGCCCCCAGATCGACCCGCAAAGAGGGGCTGAGCACGGCCAGAAAGGCGCGGAAAAACTGGCTGAGCACATAGCCCAACCCCAACAAAGCTACCCCGCGCATCATTTCAGGGTATCACGCCATTTGCCTGCAAGCGCCTGCGCCGCGTGGCTGAGCAGCAAAACATCCGCCCCGACCGCAACAAACTGCGCCCCTGCTTCAAGCGCGTCGCGGGTCATGTCGTCGTGGGTCGACAGGATGCCCGGCGCTTTACCCGCTGCGTGGATCTTGTGCAGCGCGGTCATGATCGCGTCTTGCACTTCGGGGTGGAGCGCATTGCCCATGTACCCCATATCCGCCGCCAGATCCGCGGGCCCGATGAACACCCCGTCGATCCCGTCAACTTCCAGAATATCGTCGAGGTTCTCCAGCCCTTTAACGCTTTCAACCTGCACCAGCAGACAAATTTCATCGTCCGCCGTGGTGCCATAATCCGCGATCTGCGAAAATCGTGCTGCACGGGTCAGCGCATAGCCGACACCGCGGTCGCCGTGGGGCGGATAGGTGACATCGCGCACAAGCTGGCGGGCCTGATCGACATTGTCGACCATTGGCACCAGCAAGGTCTGCGCCCCGGCATCAAGCATCTGTTTGATCAGGTGAGTCTCGCCCACGGGGACGCGCACAACCGGATGGCTGTCTGATGCTTCAAGCACTTGCAGCTGCGCCAGAATAGAGCGCAGATCGTTGGGGGCGTGTTCGCCATCGATGACCAGCCAGTCAAAACCGGCGGTCCCCATCAGTTCAGCGCTATAGCTATCCGCAAGCCCCAGCCAGCAGCCAAAGACGGTATCTCCTTGTTTCAAAGCCTGTTTGAATGCGTTGAAGGGGGCTGGCATGGGCATGATCCTTGGTGCTGTTTCAGCGTACCCTAGGGTCAAGCATTGCGAAGTGTCCAGAGGGGGCGCTGCCCCCGTCGCGCGGGCGCGCCTCCCCCGGAGTTTACAGGGCAAAATGAAGAGGTCAGATGACCTTGATCACGTCCTTGTCGATGGCCAGCATGTAGCCGCGCCGCGCGATATTCTTGACCAGCAGTTCAGACACGATCTGGTTGCCTAATGTGTCGCGCAAACGTTTGATGCGCGTGGCCCCCGCCGCTTCGTCGCAGTCAGCGGCGGTCCGGCCGGAAATGACGCCTTCGATTTCAGAGCCGGACAGGACGTCGTCATCCATACGGGCTTCGGCGAGTACCGACATCGTCTCCATTGCGGCGGCGGTCAGTTTGAAACCGAGGTTATTAAGGTAGACGGTGTTCTCTTCGCGGCTGATCAGCAGAGAGTTCACCTGAATCCCGACCCGTTCGATCTGCGCCATGCGGCGATTGAAGCCCACAAGCATGATCAGAAAAACCAGCGCCGCGACCAGCATTGCGGTGGCAAAGACCAGCAGCACGATGATCACGATCCGGTAGCTCGACAGAGTTTCAGAGAAAGCGGTGCCCGATTGCGCGAGGATTTCAAGCAGCTTGATTTCAGCCTGTGCGGTCAGATCGTCGTTTTCGACAAAGATCCGTTCGACCTGTGCGTTAAAGGCATTGGCGTCGGGCAGCGCCCACAGCAAAAGCCCCGCGCCGATCAGAATGATCGCCACGACGGCCGCGATACCACCGCCGACAAAACGTCCGCCCGTGCGGCGCATCTCAGAAGCGGAGGAAGTTTTTTCCGGCACTCTCTTTCCTTTGGTTAAGCCCATCTTCGCCAAAGACAGAAACCACCGTCAGCAGCGTCCAGCCCTGTGCGGCCAAGCGTTTGGTCAGTTGTGACTGTGCCGTGGCACGGCTGCAGTCACCAGATACTTGCGCCACACCATAATGCAGGCGCAAGGGGTTTTCCTGCTTGGCCTTATAATCGGCAAAACATTCTGCCGCTTGGGCAGAGGGAGCGGAGAGGGCGAGCAGCCCCGCCGCGGCCAGGGAAAGGAGGATGTGTTTCATGTACATAAGACTGCGCTTATCCGGGCGGATATTCAATATCCATTGGGGCTGGGGGGCTTGATATCAGATAACAGCGGGGTGTTATTGCCTGTCTGAGGGGGGTTGCCCATTTTGATCACACGGCCTCGCTCTTGATGGCTTTGCATGGGGTGCTTCCCATGGTGCCCTTAACCGAAAGGATCAGACAATGCGCTTTACATTGCACCAGAAATTCATCGCCTCGATAGCAGCGGCAGCTGTCGCAATCACGGCTTTTACCGCCGTTCCAGCCGCCGCGGGTGATCGCAATAGGGATCTGGCAAAGATCGCGGTAGGGGTGCTGGGTGTAGCCATTGTCGGCAAAATCATTCACGACAAGAACAAGCGCGATGACGAACGGGCGCGGCAGGACGTGTCAAAGCATCGCCACGCGCCAAACACGGTGCACCGGGCCCCACGCCCCCCTCGGGCTGAACACGTACCGGTCTACCGCGCGCCCAAAGCGCAGCGCCATGTAGAGCCGCGCCCGCTGCCAAAGGGGTACAAGCGCCAGCGGTACGACAGGCACGCCAATGCCAAGCTGTTGCCGAAGCAATGTTTCCAAAGTTTCGATACGCGTCGCGGTCAGGTGCTGATGTTCGGCCGCCACTGTCTCGAGAATAATTTCCGTCATGCCGACCGTTTGCCGCAGCAATGTGCGCAGCAAATCCGGACCCATCGCGGCACCCGCTATGGGTATGACGCCCGCTGCCTGCGTGGCGCGGGATACAGTTTGGCGCGCGGTTAATCTCCGCGTGTCAATACCGGGGGGCATCTAGGTGTCCTTCATCGGGGAAGGGAGGAATGTTCGGGCATTCCTCCCTTTCTTATCGGCTGTGGATATCTTTTCCGATTGTGGCACCGCGGTCTTTGCAATGTCATAATTCGCGGTGTCGGGGCTTGAGCTTTGCGGCGGGTTGGGGTTTGCACACCCAATGAAACCAGATTTTGAATTTGAACGGGCCGCCCATGCGCGCGGCTTTCTGCGGGTCGCTGGCGTTGACGAGGTGGGGCGCGGGCCCCTGGCGGGGCCGGTCACGGCCGCTGCCGTCGTGCTGGACCCAGACCGTATCCCCGAGGGGCTGAATGATTCAAAAAAGCTGACCAAGCGGGCGCGAGAACGCCTGTATGAGCAGATTTTGCAGGTCGCGGATGTGAGCATCGCCCATGCCTCAGTCGAGGAAATCGAAGAGCTGAACATCCTGAGGGCGAGCCACCTTGCGATGGTGCGCGCGTTGGAGGGGCTGAAGACGCCGGCGGACTATGCACTGATCGACGGCAATATGATCCCGCGTGATCTGACGGTAGCGGCCGAAACCGTGATCAAGGGAGACGCGCGGTCGCAGTCGATTTCTGCGGCCTCTATTGCGGCTAAAATATGTCGAGATTGTGTCATGTTGTCATTGGCGCAACAGCACCCGGGATATGGTTGGGAAACCAACATGGGATACGGGTCAAAAAAGCACATGGAAGCGTTGCAGGAAATTGGTGTGACCCCACACCATAGACGTTTGTTCAAGCCGGTACACAACATGTTGTATCAAGATAAATAACTAACCACTTGATTCAAAAAAGAAATTGACCATGAATCGTCTGTCAGGGCATCTTGTGGATAACCAAGAGCACACAATGTGCCGGGCAAGAGGCAGCTATTATGAAGACGATGACCAAGGGTGCGGCAGCACTCCCTTTAAACACGATCATTTCTGGCGACTGTATCGAAGCGATGAATGCGCTTCCTGCGGAGTCGGTGGACCTTATCTTTGCAGACCCACCCTACAACCTTCAGTTGCGGGGTGACTTGCATCGTCCCGATAACTCGAAAGTCGATGCCGTAGACGATGCGTGGGACCAGTTTTCCAGCTTTGCCGTCTATGATAAATTTACGCGTGAATGGCTGAAAGCCGCACGTCGATTGCTGAAACCCAATGGCGCGATCTGGGTCATTGGCAGCTACCACAACATTTTCCGCGTCGGTGCCTCATTGCAGGATGCGGGCTTCTGGATCTTGAATGACGTGGTGTGGCGCAAGTCGAACCCGATGCCGAACTTCCGCGGCAAGCGTTTTACCAATGCTCATGAAACCATGATTTGGGCCGGTAAAGATGAGAATTCCAAATACACCTTCAACTATGAGGCGCTGAAGGCGCTGAACGAAGGGATCCAGATGCGCAGCGACTGGGTGCTGCCGATCTGCACCGGCCACGAGCGTCTGAAGGACGAAGCGGGCGACAAGGCGCATCCGACACAAAAGCCCGAAAGCCTTCTGCACCGCATTCTCGTCGGCTCTACCAACCCCGGCGATGTCGTGCTGGACCCGTTCTTTGGTACCGGCACCACAGGCGCTGTTGCCAAGATGCTGGGCCGTGATTTCATCGGGATCGAACGCGAGGAAGCCTACCGCAAGGTCGCTGAAAAGCGGATCAAATCCGTGCGCAAATTCGACAAAGAGGCGTTGCAGACCACCACGTCGAAGCGTGCAGAACCGCGTGTGCCGTTTGGCCAGTTGGTTGAACGTGGCATGCTGCGTCCGGGCGAAGAGCTTTATTCCCTGAACGGCCGTTACTCTGCCAAGGTCCGTGCTGATGGCACGCTGATCGGCAACGAGGTCAAAGGATCGATCCATCAGGTCGGTGCGGCGTATGAGAAAGCGCCAAGCTGCAATGGCTGGACATATTGGTGCTACAAGAAAGACGGCAAACGTGTGCCGATCGATATCTTGCGCCAGCAAATCCGGGCGGAGATGGCCAACTAGGCCTCTCCACCCCCCATTTACACCCTTTATACGAACACCGCCGGTGTCCTTGCCGCCTTATGAGAAGGCGTGCCTATAAGGACACTCACCTTGGCCCCGCCTTTCATTGGCGGGGTCTTTTTCGTTTCAAACCGAGGGGCGTTAGCGCGGATAAGGGGTCTTGCCCGCGTTATAGTCGGCCCATTCCGTAATCTCGGGGTAGTAGGTCCGACGCCATGCACGCACCCGCGGGTTCATTACGCGCCGCCAGATCCAGGGCATCATCGCGGCCATGGTCATAATAGGGTAGCCATAGGGCAGCTGCGGTGCCTGCGCGTCGCCATAGGTTTGCAGTACGGGAAACCGACGGTCCGGTTTATAGTGGTGGTCCGAATGGCGTTGTAGATTGATCAGCAGCCAGTTCGACGCCATATGCGCCGCGTTCCATGAATGGCGCGGCTGGACATGTTCGTATTTGCCCTCGCCCAGATGTTTGCGCGTCAGCCCGTAGTGTTCGATGTAGTTCACCAGTTCGAGCTGCCAGATCGCCACGCCCGCTTGCAGCAGGAACAGGCCCAGCCCGACCCAGCCGCCAAGGACCACGGCGAGGATCAGGCAGCCCGCTTGCAGCGCCCAGTATTTGAAGAATGGGTTGCTCAGGTCGGTCCAGGGTTTGCCCTTGCGTGCCAGCATCGCTTTTTCGGCCTGAAAGCTGGACACCAGCGATTGCCGCAGCACGCGCGGGTAAAAGCGGTGGAACCCTTCGTTATAGCGTGCGGTCACCGGATCCCGCGGGGTGGCGACATAGCGGTGATGTACTAGCAGATGTTCGGACCGGAAGTGCGAATAAAGGACCATCGCCAGCAGGGCATCGGCCCAGAACCGTTCGCGCTTGTTGCGTTGGTGCATCAGCTCGTGGGCATAGTTGATCCCGATGGTGCCGGTCATGACGCCCACCCCGAAGAAGACCGCGGCCTTCTCCCAGCCGGATAGATGCGCGGCCTGCGGCACGTACCAGAGCAATCCGAACAGCGTGAGAAACTGTACAGGCATCCACGCGGTTGTAATCATGCGGTACCAGAACAGATCGTCATCGGACGCGTCCGGATCGGCGTTATCAAGGTTCAGCCCCGCAATCGCGTCGATGATCGAAAACAGGTACCATGTGACCACCGGCATCAGGATCACCGTCCACCCGCCAACAGTGGCCGAGATCCAGACCAGCGGGATCAACCCGAATGACAGGGCAAAAGGCAGCGCTCGCCGGAACTGCGACAGCTGATCAGTGCTTAGGTTTGTCGTGGGCGAGGTCATGCTGCACGGCCTTTTGAGGGTGTCTGGCCCCGATGGACGGGCACAAGTTTGGCTGCGATAAACTATGACGTGCAGCCGCTACCGTAGCAAGTCATAGGCTTTGCGCATCACGGTGGGCAGATCCGAGGGGCGGAAGTTGTCCGGCGCAACAAAATGCCCGCGCTTCGGATCCGCCTCGGCCGGTAGGGGCGCGTGTATGACGGTCAGCATCAGGTGGAAATGAGTAAAGGTATGGCGCACCTCTCCCGCGAGCGGCTGCCAGTCGGCGGAAGCAGGCGGCGTGCCGGTCGGGCGCGGGGTGTCGGCGTTGATCCAGTCGGTGCCGGGCCAACCAAGCATACCGCCCAGCAATCCTTTGTCCGGGCGCGTCTCAAGCAGCCATGCCCCGTCCGCCCGCTGCCCCAGATAAACGGTACCATGCCGGATCGGTTTCGGCTTTTTCGGGGTCTTCTTTGGCAGCTCGGCTGCGGTGCCGTTGCGGCGGGCAAGGCAGGGATCGCGCCACGGGCAAATGCCGCAGGCAGGGGATTTCGGCGTGCAGATCGTGGCCCCCAGATCCATCACCGCTTGTGCGTAATCTCCGGGGCGGATGGCTGGGGTCAGCACCTCTGCACGTGTCATGAGGTCGGGCTTGGCGGCGGGCAGTGGCGTGTGAATGTCATAAAGCCGCGCCATCACCCGTTCGACATTGCCATCCAGCACCGTGAACGGCAGATCAAACGCGATAGAGGATACGGCCGCAGCGGTATAGGGCCCAATCCCTGGTAGCTGTAGCAGGGCGGCGTGATCGGCGGGGAACTGGCCGTCATGCTCGGCCACCACGGCGCGGGCGCATTTCAGCAGGTTGCGGGCGCGGGCGTAATACCCCAAGCCAGCCCATTCCCCCATCACATCGGCATCCGCCGCCGCCGCTAGATCAACCACAGTAGGCCAGCGTGCCGTAAACCGTTGGAAATAGTCGCGCACCGTCGCAACCGTGGTTTGCTGCAACATCACCTCGCTCAGCCAGATACGATAGGGATCGGGGCGCACGCCGGCCGCACGGTCCGCCGGAGGTGTCCGCCACGGCATCGCACGGGCATGTACATCGTACCACTCCAGAAGGATCAGCGGGAGGTCGCCGGAGGGGTCGGTGTCACGCAATGTTTATAACCTTTTCGGTTGGGTATGGCTGGTGATACGAGGCGGGATCGCTATGTTGTGGCTAGTCATTCGGGAAAGATAGTCATGGCGCCACGGCGTACCAGTACAAAAGGGTTCAAAAGGACCGATAGCCTGCTTTCGGCCAAGATCCGTCAGGCGAGCGAAACCCGTGGTTTTGCCCAGTCCCGCCTGCTGACCCAATGGGCCGAGATCGTGGGCCAAGACACCGCGGCCATTTCGCGCCCCGTTGAGGTAAGCTATGGCCGGGGCGGCATGGGGGCGACGTTGACCTTGCTGACGACCGGGGCGAATGCGCCGATGCTGGAAATGCAAAAAGAACAACTGCGCGCCAAGGTAAACGCCATCTACGGCTTTAACGCGATTGCGCGGGTGCGGGTGACACAGACCGCCGCGACGGGCTTTGCCGAAGGGCAGGTCGCCTTTGCACCACAACCCAAGACCCATCCCGAACCGCCGAACGATCCCGTTTTGCATCAGCGCGCTGTCGAAACCGTCGGCCCTGTCGCGAACGACGCCCTGCGCGATGCACTTGCACGTCTGGGCGAGAACATATTGAACAAGACCAAACGCTGAAAAAGGAAATCACATGAAACCGACATTCCCCATCCTTGCCGCTGTTGCCGTGGCCGCCGCAGGTGGCTGGTACGCTTTCAGCGGTACGAATGCCGTGGATAGCACGCAGATCACCCCTCTGGTCAGCGCAGCCAACGCACAAACAGCAAGCGCGGATAAAGCAGACACCGCTTCGTCCGAAACGACTGCCGAAACCGCTGCTATTGAGGACATGACACTGGGTAATCCCGATTCAGCTGTTCAGATCATCGAATACGCCTCTTACACCTGCCCGCACTGCGCCGCCTTTGACCAAGGCCCGTTCCAGCAGCTCAAGGCGGATTACATCGACAACGACAAAATCGGCTTTACGTACCGCGAGGTTTATTTTGACCGCTACGGTCTCTGGGCCTCGATGGTGTCGCGCTGCGGGGGCGAGGACAAGTTCTTTGGCATCACCGACATGATCTATGCCGGCCAATCCGAATGGGTCCGCGCCGGAGAGCCCACAGCTATCGTCGAAGAGCTGCGCAAGATCGGCCGCCTTGCCGGCTTGGATAACGAAGAACTGGATGCCTGCCTTCAGGACGGTGAAAAAGCACAGTCGCTGGTCGCATGGTGGGAAGAAAACCAAAAGGCGGACGACATCACCAGCACGCCTAGCTTTCTGATCAACGGCAAGAAATATTCCAACATGCCCTATGCCGAGATGAAAGAGATCATCGACGCAGCATTGGAAGAATAATGGCGGCCCCGCTGGCAGGGCTCAAGGTTATTGAGCTGGCTCGTATTCTGGCAGGCCCCTGGGCCGGCCAGACCCTTTCGGATCTCGGCTGCGAGGTCATCAAAGTTGAGAGCCCGGCGGGCGACGACACCCGCCAGTGGGGGCCTCCGTTCATTGAACGCGACGAGGATAAATCTGCCTCGTATTTTCATTCGGCCAATCGGGGCAAAGCGTCGGTTGTGGTCGATCTGACCACTGATGAAGGTCAGGCCAAGATGAAAGAGCTTTTGGCCGATGCCGATATCCTGATCGAGAATTTCAAAACCGGTGGGCTTGCGAAATACGGGATGGATTATGCCAGCTTGTCCAAGCAGTTCCCCAAGCTGATCTATTGTTCGATTACCGGTTTCGGTCAGGACGGGCCCTATGCGCATCGCGCGGGCTATGATTTCATCATCCAAGGCATGTCCGGCCTGATGTCGATTACCGGTGAACCCGACCGCCAGCCCCAGAAACACGGGATGGCGATCACGGATATCTTTACCGGTATCTATGCCACCACGGCCATTCTTGCAGCGGTGCACCAGCGTGGCCAGACCGGTGTGGGCCAGCATATTGATATGGCGTTGCTGGATTGTGCTGTTGCGGTCACGGGCAATCAGGCGATGAACTATCTGACAACGGGCAATGCGCCCACGCGGATGGGCAATGCGCACCCGAACCTGACCCCCTACGAGGTGTTCGAATCCTCTGACGGGCATCTGATCATTGCCACGGGCAATGACGGGCAGTTCCAACGGCTGTGCCGGATGTTGGGGCTGGATGACATGGCAACCTCGGCTGACTATGCCAAGAATGCCGACCGCGTCGCCAACCGCCCCGAGATGATCCGCCGTTTGACAGGGGCCACCAGTCAGCGCACCCGTGACGATCTGCTCGCCGCCTGCGAGGCAGAGGGCGTGCCGGCAGGGCCGATCAACGATATGGCCGATATGTTCGAAGACCCCCAAGTCATCGCGCGTGGCTTGAAGGTCGAACTGGACGGGGTGCCGGGCATCCGGTCGCCGTTCAAATTTTCGGGCGCCGAGCTGGCTTTGCATCGTGCAGCGCCAAAGCTGGGTCAGGACGACTAGGTCACACGCAAATCGCAGCCGGAGCCTGGTTGCAGGGTCCGGCGTGCTATTTGGGTTTCGACAGTTGGTCTAACGCCCCAAATAGCGCGTTTTCAGGATCGAACTTCAGACGCACTGGCAGGGTTATCACCTTCATTCTGAAAGACGCGGGCAGACGCACCGCGTCTTTTTCCGTTGTGACCAGCTGTGCCCCCCGCAAGGCAGCGTCAGCCTCAAGCCGTCCCATCAAGGCGGGGTTCAGCGGCTGGTGATCCTCCAGCGCTTCGGCGTGGACAATCTCGGCCCCGAGATCGCGCAGGGTGGCAAAGAATTTCTCGGGGTGGCCGATCCCTGCAAATGCCAGCGCCCGCGTGTCGGACCAATCCATCCCCGTTTGTAGCGGGGCGAGTTCGGCACGGACATGCGGCAATTCTTGGGGCAGCCCTGTGGTATCGAATTGCGCCTGATCTTGCGCATTGCCGATGGACAGTATGATATCCGCACGGGCCAGACCCGTAGCGACGGGTTCGCGCAAGGGGCCTGCCGGCAGACACAGCCCGTTGCCAAACCCCTTGGCCGCATCCACCACCACGATCGACAGGTCCTGATGCAGCGCGGGGTTCTGAAATCCGTCGTCCATCACAATCACTGACGCCCCCGCATCCGCAGCAGCCTGTGCGCCCGCGGCGCGATCTTGCGCGACCCAGACATCAGCAAAAGCAGCCAGCAGCAGCGGTTCATCCCCCACCTGCGCGGCACTGTGGCGCGAGGGGTCCACCTGCACCGGTCCTTTTAGCGTACCACCATACCCGCGCGAAACCACATGGGGCGTGTGATACTTGTCACGCAGATGTTCGACGACGGCCATGACTGTTGGTGTCTTGCCCGTGCCGCCAGCATTGATATTGCCGACGCAGACCACCGGAATATCCAGACGCAACGGTGTGCCCGCCGCCAGCCGTCGTGCAGTGGCCCTGGCGTAAAGCGCGCCCAAGGGGTGCAGCAGGCGTGCGCGCCAATCGGGTGTCGGGCGGTGCCAAAAGGCGGGGGCGCGTTTCATGGCTTGGCCTCTCGCTGATCAAGCGTTTCTTGCACAAGGTCGATCACCCTGTCGGTAACGGCGGCACCACGGCTGATGACATCCCACCCCGCCTGCGCCATCGTAGCGGCCTGATCCGGCGCGATCAGACGGGTCACGGCGGTGCCAAGGGCCGTTGCGTCATTCACGATACGCGCGGCACCTTCGGCAGCGAGACGGGTATAAAGCGGCAGATAACGCCGGACCTTGGGCCCGTAAAGCACAGCCGATCCTAATGCGGCGGCCTCGAACGGATCACAGCCGCCGCTGCCGTTGATCAAGGAATTCCCCAGAAAGGACACAGGCGCCAGCCGGTAGAACAGCCCGATCTCTGCCGGATCATCGGCGATCATCACTTGGGTCGAGGCGTCGGGATAGCCCGCATCACCCCATCGCAGCACGCGAAAGTTCTGATCGTCCATGCGCTGCGCGAAAGCATCGGCCTGTTTGGGGTCGGCGGGCGCGAGGATCAGCAGCAAGCGGTGCGACAAACGCAGACCCTGACGGTGCGCAGTGAGCACCGTGTTCAGCTCTCCTTCGAGCACCTGATTGGCAAACCAGATCGGGCGCCCAACAGCCGCTGCCGACAAATCCGCGAGATCAGAGTCCATACAGGGCAGCACACGTCCGCCGGCTTGCAGTGCGGGGGTCCGCTCTATGTCTTTGCGGGCCAGTCCCAGCCGGACCAGCCGCTGCAGCCCCGCGTCCGATCGCGTCATGATGGCCGAGAAATGCATCAGCAGATCGCGGGTCAGATCGCGCAGCCAACGGTCGCGCCGTCCGTCAAAGCCGTCGCTGTCGGCGTCGATCAGGAACATCGGACAGGCATGTGTGGTCATCTCTGCGATCATATTCGGCTGCAGACGCCCCCACGCCCAGACACAAGCATCGGGCTGCCAGTAATCGATAAAGGTCTTGGCGAGCGCCGGGTGGTCTTCGGGCAGGGTATCGATCAGCACGTCTGCCTCGCTACACGGCTGCAGGTCCACCGGCGTCGAGGCTTGGGGGACGGTGATCAGAACACTCAGCCCCGGACGGCTACGGCAAAGCCGTATGGCGAGGTCTTGTATCGCGAACAAGCTGCCGGGCTCGGGCGCGTGGCACCAGACAAGTTCGCCTTCGGGGCGCTTGTCCACGGGGGTGAATGGCGGCACGCCCCCGCGGCTGGTAAAGGCGCGATAGGCTGACAACCCAAGCGACCGCGCCATCAGAGTTTACCCCAGTTCTTCGGTAGAGGACGCTGCAGCTTCTTCGTCGCGCAGACGGTGCAGATGCGCGATAAAGTACCGCATATGCGCGTTATCGACCGTGCGCTGTGCTTCGTTTTTCCAAGCGTCATAGGCGCTGGCATAGTTCGGGAAGATCCCAACGACGTGGATGTCATCGACGTTCTTGAACGCGGTGCCGGTGGGCGAAATCAATTCACCCCCGAAAACGAGGTGCAGGCGTTGGGTCATATCGCGATCCTTTGTTTTCAAACAGATGGCCTTGGGCGCAATCTACGGGGTGGCTTGGGTCTGGGCAAGGCCGCTTAGCAGCGCCGCATGGACGGCACCGCCCCCCGCGACCACACCGTTCAGACGCGGATCGGGGTTGTTGAACCGCAGCGGCTGCCCCGTGCGGTCAGTGCACTGCCCGCCTGCTTCGGTGACAATCAGCGCGCCCGCGGCGATGTCCCATTCCCAGCTTTTGCGCAGCGTGACCATGCCATCAAACCGGCCCTGTCCCACCAGCCCCAGCCGATAGGCCAGCGAGGGACGGTGCGCGCGTTTGAAGCCGGGGTCGCCCTTGGCCCAATGCTGCATTTCCATCACCGGTTTGGTTGCCAGCACGGTGGCCTCGGACAAGGTGGCGATGTCGGAGACGGCAATCGGTTGGCCGTTCAGCGTCGCGCCACGCCCCGTAGCCGCCGCATAGAGCCGGTCCAGCATGGGCAAAAACACCACAGCTGCCGTGATCTTCCCGTTCCGCGAGATGGCAAGTGAATGGGACCATGTGTCGGACCCTTCGATAAAGCTGCGCGTGCCATCAATGGGATCAATGATAAAGAGATCGCGCTGCCCCAGGCGCTGCGGGCCATCGTCGCTTTCTTCGGACAGCCAGCCATAATCCGGACGGGCCTTTGTCAGCGTCTGGTGCAACATCGCATTGACTGCAAGGTCCGCCTCGGTCACGGGGCCGGCCTCGTCGGGCTTGTCCCAACGCTGCGCGGTTTTGCCGCTGAAAGAGGTCGCAATCTCGCCGGATCGGTGCGCGGCCTCTATCAGGAGGGAGAGGTCATTAAGCGCCGGCAAGGGTCATTCCCGAGACAAGCAAGGACGGCACGACGCGGCTCAGATGTGCGCGCGCATCATTGGCCGGCACGATCGATTGCAACATGTCACGCAAGTTGCCCGCGATGGTGCATTCGTTGATCGCATGGGTGATCTCGCCATTCTCGATCCACAGGCCAGACGCCCCACGTGAATAGTCGCCTGTATTTGGATTGATCGTAGAGCCGATCATCGAGGTCACAAGTAGGCCGGTGCCCATATCGCGGATCAGGTCAGCACGGGTGGCGTCGCCTTGGGACAGCGCGATGTTCCAAGTGGCCGGACCGGGGTTCGATCCGGTGCCGCGTGCCGCGTTGCCAGTCGGGGTCAGCCCCAGCTTGCGGGCCGTCGCGAGATCAAGTGTCCAGCCCTGCAATATCCCGTCTTCAACGATGGTACGGCGCGATGTGGGAAGGCCTTCGCCATCAAAGGGGCGCGAGCCTGCGACGCGGGGACGAAAGGGGTCTTCGATCAGGGACAGGCCTTTGGGAAGAACCTGATCACCCATAGCATCGCGCAGCCATGAAGCGCCACGCGCGATCGCGCTGCCGCTGATGGCCGACAGCAGGTGCCCGATCAGGGCAGAGGAAATGCGTTCGTCAAACAATACCGGATAGGCCCCCGTGGGCGGCTTGCGTGCGCCCATGCGTTCAAGAACGCGCTCACCGGCTTTGGTGCCGATGTCTTCGGGGCTGCGCAGGTCGGTCTGGAAGATGCGGCTGTCGCCGTCATAGTCCCGCTCCATCCCCGTGCCGGTGCCGGCGATTGCGACGCAGGACAGCCCGCGGTCGGTACGGCGGTATCCGCCTTCGAACCCGTTGCTGGCCGCCATAAATACCTGCTGCGCGCCATAGCCCGCACCCGCAGATTGCACCTGACTGACACCCTTGACGGCCAGCCCTGCGGCCTCGGCGCGGGCGGCATCCTCTTGCAGCGCTTCGGGCGAAGGTTCCGGCGCGGGGTCGTAAAGCTCAAGCGCCTCGACATCCCAATCGGTCGCCAGCTGGTCGGGATCGGCAAGGCCGATGTAGGGATCTTCGGGGGCCTCTTTCGCCATCGCCACTGCGCGGATCGCCATTTCCTCTATCGTGCGGTCCGATGTGTCGGACGCAGAGACATTGGCCGAGCGTTGCCCGACAAAAACCCGCAGCCCGATATCGACGCCCTCGGCCCGTTCGGCCTGCTCCAGCACCCCACCACGCACATCGACGTTCACCGAAGTTCCGCGCACGGCCATCGCATCAGCACTATCCGCACCCGCTTGACGGGCGGCATGCAGCAACGACTTGGTCAGCGCCTCAATGGTTTGCGACATGGGGGGATACTCCTTGAATGGGTGAAAGACTGCTAGCGCCCCTGCCGCAGCTGCGCAAGGGACGCCAGTCGCTAGAGGGCCGTGGCCGCGAAGGGTTACTTGATCCGCTGACCATTGGCGAGGATTTGCCCGTCGCGGGTGAATTCGAGCTTGGATTTCAGCGTATCCTCTTCACCCTCGGCCGGGACGGCGAACATGCCCATCATCATACGCGCACCCATCGCCATCTGGGCAGGCAGCAAGCCCGAGGACACCAACGTATCGATCAAGGTGTTCCCACCCACCAGCTTGACGTCCACAGCGCCCGACGGCTTGAGGGCCGTCGGGTCATTCTCGTCATGCTCGAACGTGACCGCGCCATTGCCGGTCAGCTTGGCCCCCAGTGCATCCACGATCAGCGCATTCAGATTCACGCTATCCAGCTGTGCTGGCACCTGTCCGGTCTCGGCCATTCTGGTCGCGGCTTCGGGGTCAAAGTAATCCATTAACAGGCGTGCCTTGCCCGAGACATCCAGCGACAGGTTCGCAGGATCACGGGGCAGGGTGCCTTGGGGGTTGATCATGCCCCAGACCATATCCGACATGGTGAACCCTTCAAGGTTCAACCCAAGCGCCACGTCCTGCGCATCATCGGTCTTGAGCACCGGCGCGCTGAGATTGAACGCCGCATTGTCGAGGCCGAAGGACAGCAGAAATGGGAACTGCTGCGGCTGCACAGACAGGGCCATCCCCTGACGCGAACCGGCATAGCTCATCCCGTCGGCGCTGGTTTCAACCGTCAAGCGGCCGCCTTCAGACGCGACTGCGGCGGACATATTGCCATTATCTGGGTCTTCGATATCCACCGTCAGCGTGCTGTTGCCGCTTGCGAGCGTGCCTGCGCCGGTCATGCCAGACCGCAGCATCGCTGCCATATCGCTGGCCCGCGCCACACCCAACGGCAATCGCCCGTCGCCGTCAAAGGTCATATTGGCCGACGTGCCATTGAGCGTTGCAATGGCGGGCTCTTCGGGGTCTTTGAACCGCATATCAAAGGTCATCGACGCGACGGAGCCGTCTTGCGCATAGGCGCGCATGTCCGTCAGTACCGATTTCGACAGATATTCGACGTCATTGAGCACCACGTTCCACGTCGCGTTATCGGGGCCAAAAGTTTCATCCCCCACTGTCATCTGATCAAGCGACAGGCCCAGCAGACCCGCGGCATAGGCGCTGCTCAGGTCGGTCGGTGTGCCGCTGATGCGCATGTCATGGCCGGTCTGGTTCACGGTCACTGCGGCGCGGACGCGGTCTTCATCGGGGTCGGTCGGGGTGATCTCAAGCACCAGAGGCATCGCTTCGGGCATCACGACTGACACTGTCCCATCATCGTTCTGCACCAGGCTCAACTGTTCAAGCGACATCGAGATTTGGGCCAGATCAGGTTCGCTTGATAGGTCAAAGCGGACATTGCTTACCGCAAGCGTGTCACCGGTCGCCTTTTCGGTCGCGGTCAGGGTGTAGCCCATGCTTTGCATATGATCTTGCCAGTCGCGCCACACATCCTGCGGGGTGACATCTGCCAAAGCGCTGGATGATGTGAAGAGAACTGAAAGGGCGGCACTGCCAAAGAGGGGGCGGATCATGAAAAATTCCTTTATCGCAAATCGCGGGCGGCCATCCGGTGATAGCGCGGTTGCGCTAAAGGTAATCGCCCGATGCCAGCTTACAAGGCAATGCCGCTCGCGCCAATCTGCGATCTTCCGCCCGAGTGAGCGCTTTTGATTGGCGCTGGTCGATGTTGTTGCTAACGATGTCACCAAGCGCCGAAGGCGGTGGCCTCCGGACGGGGGTATACTGAAGACAAAGGAAATTATACGATGGATATGACTGGCAAAACCGTGATGATCACCGGCGCAAGCCGCGGGATCGGTGCCGAAGCAGCGCGGGTTTTCGCCTCCGCCGGGGCGAACGTTGTGTTGATGGCGCGGTCGCAAGATGCGATTGCTGATCTGGCTGGGGAAATCGGCAAGCAGGCCATCGCGATCCCGTGCAACGTGGCCCGTTTCGGCGAGATGTCCTCGGCTGTGGAAACCGCGCTTGGGGCCTTTGGCAGCGTTGATGTGCTGATCAACAACGCCGGCGTGATCGAACCGATCTCGCATCTTGCCGCGTCGGACCCGGACGAGTGGTCTCAGGTCATCGATATCAACCTCAAGGGCGTCTACAACGGGATGCGCGCTGTGCTGCCGGTGATGAAAAACGCAGGCGGTGGGTCAATCCTGACGATTAGCTCGGGTGCCGCGCATCACGCCATCGAAGCCTGGAGCCATTATTGCGCGTCCAAAGCGGCAGTGAATATGATGGGGCGGTCGATCCATCTGGAAGAAGCCGCAAACGGCATTCGCGCCATCGGCCTGTCGCCGGGCACCGTGGCGACCCAGATGCAACGCGAGATCAAAGCAAGCGGCGTGAACCCCGTAAGCGAGCTGGCATGGGAAGATCACATCCCCGCCGATTGGCCCGCGCGTGCGTTGCTGTGGATGTGCAGCGCCGACGCCGACACATACTGCGGCGAGGAAATCTCGCTGCGCGACGAAGGCATCCGCAAAACGATTGGTCTGGTATGATTGATTTCGACCGCGAAGGGTCCGTCTGGGTTGCGACGATCAACCGGCCGGACAAAGCCAATTCCCTGACCCATGATATGCTGGTTGCGCTGGCCGAGTTCATGGAGGACGCCCAAGCCGCGCGTGCCGTGATCCTGACCGGTCATGGCAAGGTGTTCAGCGCAGGGGCCGATCTGGACGAAGCCCGCGCAGGGCTGGCCGTTTCCGACATCTGGGAGCGGCTGTCCGGTGCAATTGCCGCGTTGCCGGGGTTGAGCATCTGCGCGATGAACGGGACGCTGGCCGGCGGCGCAATGGGGATGGCGCTGGCGTGCGATCTGCGGATCTGCGTCCCGAGTGCCAAGTTCTTTTATCCGGTGATGAAACTGGGGTTCTTGCCACAACCCAGTGATCCTGCACGGATGGCGGCGCTGATTGGCCCGTCGCGGAGCAAGCTCATTCTGATGGGCGGCCAGAAAATCACCGCTGACGAAGCGCTGAATTTCGGTTTGGTAGATCGCATTGTCGCCGATGATGCGTTGATGGAAAGCGCGCGTTCTATCGTGTCCGACACGATTGCCGCTGCGCCTGATATCGCGAGCGGCATAAAATCGATGTGTGCGGCGTCAGCGAGCCCAGCCGAGGTTTTATAGCAGCCGAGCCTAGATAAACGGCACGAAGGGTACGCCGCAGCCTGCAAGCAAGGTGAGACCCGAGATGATTAAAATGATGCGCATATTTTGCCCTCTTGTTGGAATAATCACGATCGTCGTGCATTTGGTTTAAGGTCAAGTTAATGGTGTCGCTGTAACAAACAGCTATACCCTTAATCCGATTGAAAGAGCATGTCATGACATCAAATATTTTCCCCGCCCGGCGCGGGGTTGTCATTGGCGCGGGGCCTGCTGGGTTGATGGCGGCCGAAATGATGGCGGCCGCAGGGCTTTCTGTCACCGTCTGTGATCATAAACCGTCTGTCGCGCGCAAGCTGTTGATGGCCGGAAAATCAGGGCTGAACATCACTAAGGCCGAAGAACGCACCAAGTTTTTAAACGCGTTTACGACGGCAAAAGGGCCGCTTGAACCTATTCTGAACAGTTTCGATGCGCCTGCGGTGCAAGGCTGGGCGGAAGAATTAGGGCAAAACCTGTTCACCGGAACGACGGGGCGGGTGTTCCCAACAGTGATGAAGGCGTCGCCGTTGCTGCGCGCGTGGTTGGCACGTCTGTCGGACGAAGGTGTAGACCTGAAAACACGCTGGCGCTGGACCGGATGGGACGACGGCACGCCGGTTTTCGATACCCCTGATGGAATGCAACATCTACCGGTCGATGTAACGGTGCTGGCCATGGGCGGGGCAAGTTGGTCACGGCTGGGCGCCACTGGCGCATGGGCCTTACCCTTGCGTGACGCGGGCGTTGATATCGCCCCCTTTGCGCCTGCCAATGCCGGTATCGCGATGAAATGGTCGGCGCATATGGGGGCGCATTTCGGTGCGGCGCTGAAAGGCATCGGTTTGAAATCAGGAACTTACCGGTCCCGGGGGGAGGCGGTGATCTCTGCTCGGGGATTGGAAGGGGGCGGGATCTACACGGTTTCGCGCGGGCTGCGCGAGGGGCACCCGTTGATGCTGGACCTGCTGCCCGATCAAACGCGCGAGGCGCTGACAGAAAAGCTCGCTAAGCCACGCGGCAAGATGAGCCTTGCAAACTATTTGCGCAAAACGCTCAAGCTGGATGTGGCCAAGATTGCGCTGCTACAAGAAATGGCGCGACCCTTGCCGGGGGATGCTGCGGACCTGGCAAAACTGCTCAAGGCGTTGCCAGTGAAACACGCGGGATTGCGGCCGCTGGACGAAGCAATTTCCACTGCTGGTGGCGTGAAATTCGACGCGGTGGACGACGGGCTGATGCTGCGCGCACGCCCCGGTGTGTTCGTTGCAGGCGAAATGCTGGATTGGGAAGCGCCTACTGGCGGATATTTGATTTCGGCCTGCCTTGCGACAGGCCGATGGGCAGGTCAACATGCCGCCGCTTGGGCGCAACGGGATTAATCCTCGCGGGTCGCTGCGGCCTTGAACGCAGGGCGGTCGCGCATGGATTTGGCCCAATTTCCGAGCTTGTCATCCACCCGGGCAAAGCCCGCGCCGATGGACCAGTTGATGCAATGGGTCGCCAGCAAATCCGGTATCGTCACCTGCTCGCCCATCAGAAAGGGGCCGTCCAATCTGTCGGACAAATTTGCGGCGGAGCGGGCGAACTCCGCTTTCAGGCTGTCCTTGATCTCGGGGACGCGCTGCTCTTCGGGGAAAACAAAGCTGTGTTTGGCGGCCGCCCAAAGGATCGCGTCCATCTCGTCGATCAGCCAAAAGGTCAGCGCATCCTGACGCGCACGGGCCGGGGTCCCGGCAGGGGCCGTCAGCGCGCTGTGTTTATCCGCAAGATACTGCATTATCGCAACCGAATCGGTCAGAACCTCATCGCCGTCGACCAGCGCCGGAATTTTGCCCGACGGGTTGTATTGCTTCGCCGCGTCCGAGCGCGGCCCGCAGGGCACGTGTTCATAGGGCTGACCAAGTTCTTCGAGCATCCACATGACGCGCATCGCCCGTGATTTTGTCGCTCCGATTACCTTATACATCGACATTCCCTCCCAAGAATTAACCCGATTTTAGCGTTGTGCGCCCAGCATCGCGAGGCGGATAAAAGCACGTTCGACCAGCGCCATCGTCGGCGCATGTTGCCCCGCCGACCTGAGCGTCAGGTCGGTGTCCGTCAGCACGGTCAGCGCCGTTTCAAGCTTGGCTGCCCCCCAGCTTTTGGCTTGCCGCATAGCGCGGTCGCGATCGCGCACACCCCAGATCTGTCCGCCCGGATTGCTCGCGATGCGGTAAAGCGTACGAAAGTGACGTGTCGCCATGATGATCAAGGTGACGGCATTTACACCCTGTGCCTGCAGCTTTGCCATAACCGGCCCGATGTCTCCTGCGCGGGCCTCGGCTACCACATGCAGAATGTCGTCGACCTCTGCTTCGGTAGAGGTGGGTGCGCAATTGGCGACATCCTCGGCGGTAAGCGGGCCAGCGTCGCTGATCTTGTAGAGTGTAATCTTATCAACCATTTGACGAAAATCGCCCGGATCGAGCACACGCGCCAGTTCGGTCAGCACCCCCATCGCGTCAGGCTCGGGGCTTAGCTTTGCCTCGGCGAGCACGCGTTCAATCTCTGCCCGGTCAGGCGGATTATCGTAAATCGGGGTCGCAAAAGCATTTTTATGGGCTTCAAACGCCTTGAGCACCTTGGAGGTTTTTTTAAGATCGCCGGCTGTTACCACAATTTGCGCATCGCCCGGCTGCCAGTCGGCCAGCGCATCAGACAGAATTTTGGCGATATTGTCATTGGCATCTTCAACGAAGGCCGCACGGGGGCCGGGGAAAAAGCCGACGGCCTTTATCGCATCAAGAAGCATCGGCGCGTCACGGCGCAGATCGGCGGCCTGAATACGGGTCAGGCGCATTTCTTCTTCTGCGTTGGGACCCAATAGGTTTTTCAGAAAGCTTTGCCTCTTCAACGCGACACGCATCGCGTCGCCGCCATAGATCAAAAGCCCAGTCTTGTTCGGATCGGGCTTGGCGAAATAGGCATTCGCGTCGCGCGGGGGCAGCTTCATTGGACCAGATCAGCCGCGTAAAGGCGTGTAACCAGCTGCTCTGCCAACATGACCATCAACCGCTTTTGCGCATCCCGTTCTGCTGCGAGGGTTGCAACAGTCGATCCGGTCGCGGAATAGCCCGTAAAGTTTTCGACATTTCCCGACGTGACAACTTGGCCGGTGGAGATGTTGCGCAAGGCGAAATCGACATCGCCGACCAAGTTATAGCGTGTGGTGTTGTCCTCGCTATCGATCGCCAACCCCTCTTGAGAGGTATCGACCGTTAGAGCCAGCGCATAGCGGGGGCTGGCGGCGCGGCCCAATCGTGTCTCGATCTCGCGGACCAGCGTATAGGAGAACGCGTCATCCGGCGCGTCGACCTGTACCGCATTTTGCAACGCGGTACCGCTGCCGCCGGGGCCATAAACGGGTTGGAACCCGCAGGCCGCCAGCAGCAGCAGTGGCATAGCAAAAAGAAAACGGCGGTTAAGCAACGACATTGACGATCCGTCCCGGCACAACAATGACCTTTTTGGGCGTGGCCCCATCCAGAGTACGAATGACAGCTTCGTGGTTGAGCGCGATCTTTTCAACCTCTTCCTTCGACATATCCGCAGGGACTTGGATTTCCGCGCGGCGCTTGCCGTTGATCTGGATCGGCAGTGTAACGGTATCATCGACCAGCATAGCGTCGTCGGCTTTGGGCCAAGCAGAGGTGGTGATGAGATCGGCACCGCCTTGAGCGGCCCAGATTTCCTCGGCCAGGTGGGGGGTCATCGGGGCCATCAGCTGCGCCAGCGTCATAATCGCCTCGCGCTGCGTGGCCTTGCCCGCTTTTGATTTCTGCAACGTTGCAGTAAAGGCGTAAAGCTTGGCAATTGCGGCGTTAAAGCCAAAGGATTCGACACCCATCGTCACGTCGTGAACGGTTTTATGCATCGCACGCAGCAGGTCATCGTCGCCCGTGCCTGCCGCACTTTCGTCCATTTCCGCGATGCGGGTGCTGATATTCCAGACCCGGTTGAGGTGCTTATAGGCGGCCTCGGCACCCGATGCAGTCCATTCGACATCGCGTTCGGGGGGCGAATCGGACAGCACGAACCAGCGGGCTGTATCGGCCCCGTAGTTCGCGATGATCCCCAACGGGTCGACGACGTTCTTTTTCGACTTCGACATTTTGGCCGAGGGGATGATTTCGACCGCAGTCCCGTCGGCGAGTTTGCCGTCTGTCACATCCTCCGGCAGGTGGTAGACCGGCCGCCCGTTGTCACCGGGGGTCTGGTAGATTTCGTGGGTTACCATGCCTTGGGTGAACAATGCGTTAAACGGCTCGATTGCTTTGTCGGGCAAGTGGCCAGTGATTTGCATCGCCCTGGCAAAGAAGCGCGAATACAGAAGGTGCAAAATCGCGTGTTCGATGCCGCCGATATACTGGTCGACATTCATCCAGTATTCCGCATCCGCCATATTGGTTGGCGTGTCCGCATGCGGCGCGGTGAAACGCGCGAAATACCATGAGGAATCGACGAACGTATCCATCGTATCGGTCTCGCGTTTTGCAGGTGCACCGCATGAAGGGCAGGTGCAATCGCGCCATGTCGGGTGGCGATCCAGCGGGTTGCCCGGCGTGTCAAAGCTGACATCATAGGGCAGTTCGATCGGCAGGTTCTCTTTCTTCTCGGGCACCACACCACAGGCGTCACAATGGACGACAGGAATCGGGCAGCCCCAATAGCGTTGCCGTGACAGGCCCCAATCACGCAGGCGGTATTTGGTCACGCCCTGGCCCACGCCTTGCGCTTCACAGGCGCCGATGGCTGCCACAATGGCGTCTTCGCCGGTTTGCCATTTCTCGCCTGCGAACCCGCCGTTGTAATACACTTTTTCGGATTTTGCCGGCACGAAAGGCGCGGAAAGTTTGGGGTCCGCATCTTCGTCAGGCAAGAAGGTCGAGGTGATCGGCAGCCCGTATTTGGTAGCAAATTCGAAATCCCGCGCGTCATGCGCAGGGCAGCCAAAGATAGCCCCCGTGCCGTAATCCATCAGGATGAAGTTCGCGATATAAACCGGTAGTTCCCACGCGGTGTCAAATGGATGACGGACGCGCAGGCCTGTATCCATCCCGAGCTTTTCGGCGGTCTCAATCGCTTCCTCCGTCGTGCCACCCTTGCGGCATTCAGCGCAGAAGGCCGCGATCTCGGGCGAATCTTTTTCTAGCAGCTTGGCCAGCGGATGGTCCGGCGAGATCCCGACGAAGCTGGCCCCCAGCAGGGTGTCGGGGCGCGTGGTGTAAACCTCTATCCGGTCGTGGCCTTCGGGGGCATCAATGGTAGAGAACGCAAACTGCAGCCCGCGCGACTGACCGATCCAGTTGGCCTGCATCAGTTTGACCTTGGCGGGCCAATTATCAAGTGTGTCTAGCGCCCCCAGCAGTTCTTCGGAGTGGTCAGAGATCTTGAAAAACCACTGCGTCAGTTCGCGCCGTTCAACCAGCGCGCCGGAACGCCAGCCGCGCCCTGCTTCGACCTGTTCGTTGGCAAGCACGGTCATGTCGACCGGGTCCCAGTTCACAACGGCATTTTTGCGATAGACCAGACCCTCGGCTAGGAAATCGAGAAACAACGCTTGTTGCTGGCCGTAATATTCCGGATCGCAGGTCGCAAACTCGCGAGACCAGTCAATCGACAGCCCCAGCGGTTTCATCTGGCCGCGCATGTCGGCGATGTTGCCGTAGGTCCAGTCTTTGGGGTGGCCGCCGATCGCCATCGCCGCGTTTTCGGCTGGCATCCCAAAGGCGTCCCAGCCCATCGGGTGCAATACGTTGTGGCCCGTCGCGATCTTATAGCGCGCAATGACATCGCCCATCGTATAGTTGCGCACGTGCCCCATGTGAATGCGCCCCGACGGATAGGGGAACATTTCCAACACATAATACTTGGGCTTGTCGGCGCTGCGTACCGCTTGGAACACATCGTTCTTTTCCCAGGCGGCTTGCCAGCGGGCTTCGATTTCGGCGGGGGAGTAAGAGGACATCTTGGCAGACCTTATGAACGAAAAACGCCGGGCGAGCGACTAGCGCGTGGCCCGGCGTTGTAATGGGGAAGGGACGGGTGCGGGCTTAGAATTTGGCGTCGGCGATGCGCATCTCGCGCGCTCGGCTCAGGATCGCATCCTCGACAGCACGAGAGGTCGCTTTGCTCACCGTGCGACCGCCGCGGGTTTGCAGCGCGATGTTCAAGGACCGTGCATCAAGGGCAGGGTCGTCAATCAGGACCGTCGCGCGGTAGGACTGATTGCCACCCGGAGGCGTGCCATAGCCCGTGACGATCACCCCAGTATAGGGATCAATGGATTGCACCGGCAGGAAGTTCAGCACTTCAAGCGACGCAGACCACAGGTACTTGTTCACCGAGACGCTGGTGTCGGTATTCTTGCGGTTGAAGATCGACCAGATCGTATTGTCTGGGTCCATCTCGACGTAGTTCGGGTTAGTGGGGGCAAGACCCAGGTTCGGGTCGCGATCTGCGGGCGGGCCGAAGTTGAGCGCGCCGCATGCGCCAAGCGACAAGACCGCCACGAGGGCTAGTGTAGATTTGAATACCGAACTGCGCACCATCTCGACCGTCCTTTGCCTGTTTGCGCACAGGTCTATCCAAGCAGGGTTCGGTCGGCAAGCGCAATGTCTGTATATACTATAGTATGGGGCAACTGTGCTCTTGCCTTCTTGGCCCGGTCGACTTTCGGGCCCGAATATGACTGTGACATAGCTGCATCACAGTTTTGCCCAATGTTGTGGGGGCCTCCGCGATCCTTGCCAAAACAAAGGCAAACGCTGAAAACACACTCATACCTCTACCGGATTCCCCGGTATGGGCATATGAATTCAAACCGAGGGATAACTCATGAAAAAAGTTCTCTTCGCTACAACAGCTCTGGTTGCGACCGCTGGCGTTGCAGCTGCAGACGTTACATTCGGCGGCTACGGCCGTTTTGGTGTTATATATTCAAGCGCAGCGGGTGCCAACGGTATCGCCCAGACATTCGGCGATGACGGCACTGGCGACAGCTCTGTGGATATCACCAGCCGCTTCCGCCTTCAGATCGACGCCACAGCCGAATCGGACGCTGGCGTTACGTTTGGTGCGCGTGTGCGGATCGAGCAGGAAAATGACGAGATTTTCGGACCACCTGCTGGTGATGGTTCGTACAACAGTACTGGTATCAACGCGCCTCGTTTCTTTGCCCGTTCCGGCGGTTTAGAAGTTGGTGTTGGTAACATCTTCGGCGCTTTGGAATTCATGCCTGGCATGTACCCGATCGACTTGGGTTTGACCGGTTTGCAATACGAATACACACCCTACCAGTATGGTGGTGACTTCTACGACTCCGACGGTGCTGGCGCGGCTTCGACCAACAACGCCGTCGAGGTTATGTACTCCGCTGGCGACCTATCAGTTCATGTGTCCGCATCAGACGGTCCAAACGAGCGTGTTGCAGCATATGTTGCATACGCATGGAACGGTTGGAAATTTGCACTGGGTGGTCAAGATTCCAACAGTGCGTCCGATACGGAACTGGCAGCATCTGCTGGTGGTAACATCGGTCCAGCGTTTGTTTCCCTTGCTTGGGCAGATAACGGCACCAACGGTGATCAATTCACGTTGGCTGCACGCTTTGATGTTGGCGCAGCAACAAATATCGAAGCCTACATTTCTGACGCGGACACCATCTTTGGTACGCCGACGCAGAACACTGGTTACGGTATCGATTTCAACCACGACTTGGGTGGCGGCACGTCGCTCCGTGGTGGTGTTGCGAAGCTTTTTGCGGGCCATACGGTTGCGGACCTGGGTGTTCGCTTCAACTTCTAAGTTGAACGATACAGTCTAAAAGAGGGGCAGGCCGTTGGTCTGCCCCTTTTCTTTTGCGCCAAGCTGTTGTTCTGTGCGCCCTTAACAACGAGGGCCGACTGACATGAGCTTGCACGACATCACATCCCGCATCGCCAAAGCCGAAGCTGACGCAGGCCGCACGCCGGGCAGCGTCCAATTGATCGCGGTGAGCAAGGTGCAGCCGGACACCCGCGTGGCGGCTGTTCTGGACGAAGGGCACCGTTATTTTGGCGAAAACCGCGTGCAAGAGGCGGAGGGCAAATGGCCCGCCTTTCAACAACAGTATGACGGAGTGGGCTTGCACCTGATCGGCCCGCTGCAAAGCAACAAGGCGCGCAGCGCGATGGAGCTGTTCGACGTGATCCACACGCTCGACCGTCCTAAATTGGCCCAAACCTTCGCGCGGCTGGCGCAGGAACTGGGGCGCTGCCCTGATATGTTCGTGCAGGTGAACACCGGCGAAGAGGCACAGAAGGCAGGCGTCCTACCGGCAGATGCGGATGCGTTTATCAAGGAATGTCAGTCGCTTGATCTACCCGTGCGCGGATTGATGTGTATCCCGCCGGTCGACGAGGAAGCCGCGCTTCATTTTGCGTTACTGGCCAAGATTGCGGCGCGAAACGGGGTAGGCGACTTGTCGATGGGGATGAGCAGCGACTTTGAAAAGGCCATCGCGCTTGGTGCGACCCATGTGCGCGTCGGCTCTGCTATCTTTGGGGAACGCAGCGCGGGCTAAGGCTGCCTGCTAGACGATCAAACGGCTATGACGGGTCAGCCGTGCCGCTATGTCATGAAGGTGCGCGCGTGAAAACGCGACGCAGCCTTCGGTGGGATATCCGGGGCGGCGCTGTTGGTGGATAAAGATCGCAGACCCACGCCCCGGCACGGCATCGGGCCAGTTCCAATCGGTCAGGATCACCAGATCATAAAGCGGGTCAGCCCTGCGCAGTGCTTCGTGGCTGTGCGGGTAGGGGGTTTGCACGAGACTGTTGTACTGGGGCTGTGTCACATCATCTGACCAAAGATCGCGCGGCCCGATGGGCACGGCCCACGGCACGGGGGCGGGGATGCGGTCGGGCCGGTATAGCATCCCGACAATGCGGTGAATGCCGGCGGGCGTGGCCTTGTCGCCCTCTTGTTTGGTGTGAGTAACGCCGGTTTTGCCAATGGTGCAGGGGTACAACCGCCCTTGAAACCGGACGCCTTGCCGCGTGAGGACCAGATCGTCGGGCGTCACAGCAGGTGACCGGATTTAGCGGCTTTCGTCGCAAGGTAGGCGTGATTGTGACGGTTTTCGCCCACCTTCAACGGGACGCGCTCTGCGACTTTGACGCCGCTTGCCTCCATCATCTCGACCTTGCGGGGGTTGTTGGTCAGCAGGCGTACCGATGAAAACCCCATCGATTTCAGGATATCCGAGCCCAGTCGAAAATCCCGTTCATCGTCTTCAAAACCCAGACGGTGGTTGGCCTCGACGGTGTCAAAGCCTTGATCTTGCAGGGAATAGGCGCGCATCTTGTTGGTCAGCCCGATGCCGCGCCCCTCTTGGTTCAGATACAGCAATACGCCGTTTCCTTCGGACCCCATCTGGGCCATCGCCGCATGAAGCTGCGGCCCGCAATCACATTTCAGGCTGCCCATGATGTCGCCGGTAAAGCAGGCAGAATGCAGCCGTGCCAGTACCGGTTTGCTACGGTCGGGGCGGCCGATTTCGATGGCATAATGCTCTTCTCCGCCATCATCGGGGCGGAAAATATGCAGACGCCCTGCCTCTGACACTTCCATCGGGAGGCGGGCGTTGACTACAGGATGCAGCGGGCTGCGGGCGGCGAGGATCGGTTTGGCCGCGTTCAGATCAATCACCGTCAGGCCATTTTGCATCGCGAATTGCGCGGCGTCTGTAAGGTCTAGTATGACTGCGGCGGGCAGTAGCCGTGCCGATTTTATCAGATCGATCGCCAACCCATGTGGCGTCGCATCGCCGCCGCGGGCGCAGGTAAGGGGGCCCTTCATCGGGTTGCGCAAATCGTCGGCAGGATCGGCAACGGATTTAACCCACCGCAAAGCGGCATCATGCGGCAATAGCACCCGTGCAAAGCTGCCATCATAGGCGTGTGCTTTCAAGGTTTCGGCCCGACGCGCAGTGATCGCCAGCACCGGTTCACCGCCCAGTGCAAGCAGTCCGGTCAAGCGGGCAGGCGTCAGCGTTTCGGCGGCCATAACCAGAACCGGACGCGATCCGGCCAGTACAATGGGAACGCCCAAACGAAGATCGGCGCGGGCGCGTGCCAGTTGCTCGGTGATGTCGGGCCCAAAAACCATGATTTGTAATCTTTCATGTTATGTTGTCACATTTATTAGTGCAGATGCGCGAGGATTGAAACATTGCGCGACAATTTCGCACGGTCGTGTGATCAAATGCCTGCTGCTCTTGTGTGCACGGGTTTGTGAACACATCTGTAAGTCAGTTGTAGAGGATGAGTTGATATGGCCCAGCTAAAGAAAATTTTGCTCGTAGATGACGACGACGACCTGCGCGAAGCGCTGAGCGAGCAGTTATTGCTGACCGAAGACTTTGATGTATTCGAAGCAGGCAATGGTGCGGATGCTAAAACCCGCGCCGCCGAAGCGCTGTATGATCTGGTGATCTTGGATGTCGGGCTACCGGATATCGATGGCCGCGATCTGTGCCGCGACCTGCGCACGCAGGGCGTCAAAAGCCCCATTCTGATGTTGACGGGGCACGACAGCGACGCCGACACGATCATGGGTTTGGATGCGGGCGCGAATGATTACGTTACGAAGCCCTTCAAGTTCCCCGTACTGCTGGCGCGTATTCGCGCCCAGCTGCGGCAGCACGAACAATCCGAAGAGGCGATTTTTCAGCTTGGTCCCTATACGTTCAAGCCCTCGGCCAAGATCTTGATCACCGAGGACGACAAGAAAATCCGGCTCACCGAAAAAGAGACGAATATCCTCAAATTCCTCTATCGGGCTGGGGCCGGTGTGGTGCCGCGCGATACGCTGTTGCACGAGGTCTGGGGTTATAACGCCGGTGTCACGACGCATACGCTGGAAACGCACATCTACCGTCTGCGCCAAAAGATCGAACCCGATCCTTCGAATGCGCGGATTCTTCTAACGGAATCAGGTGGATACAGAATTGTTTCTTAATTTCGGAACCCAAAGCGGGTCCGGTTGTTATTCCTTCGAGAGACGGGGTTTTCATGACCCGTCGATCGGTTTGAACCCGAAGTTTGTATCCGGGAAATGATACATACCTCCCTGTTGGACTAGGCCGGGCCTTTGTGCCCGGTCTTTTTTTGTCTGCACCTCAAAGTCTCTGGAATTCGGCATGGTGGATACCGCGCAATTCGCGGTAGGGTGTGCGCGATTTGACCCAAGGGAGCTGCCTCATGCCATTCACGCTGGCCACATGGAATATCAACTCTGTCCGGTTGCGCGAACCGATTGTGCTTAAGTTGCTGGCAGAACATGGGCCCGACGTTCTGTGCTTGCAGGAATGCAAAAGCCCCGTTGATAAGATCCCGACCGCCGCATTTATCGAAGCAGGCTATACCCATATGGTGGCGCGTGGGCAAAAAGGATACAATGGTGTTGCAATTCTGTCGCGACTGCCGCTGGTTGATGCCGGCGGTCACGATTTTGCCACCCTTGGTCATGCCCGCCACGTTGCGGCCAAGCTCGAGAACGGGGTGACAGTGCACAACTTCTATGTGCCGGCGGGTGGCGATGTGCCTGACCGCGAGGTGAACGAGAAGTTTGGCCAAAAGCTCGATTATCTGGCGGATATGCGCGACTGGTTTCATGGCGACAAGCCCGAGAAATCCATTCTGGTCGGTGATCTGAACATTGCCCCCCGCGAGGATGATGTCTGGGACCACAAGAAGCTGCTCAAAGTGGTCAGCCACACCCCCATCGAGGTCGAAAAACTAGCCGAAACCCAGGACGCGGGCGGTTTTGTCGACGTCACGCGGCAAGATGTCCCCCAAGGCAACCTGTATAGCTGGTGGTCCTACCGGGCCAAAGATTGGGATGCTGCCGACAAAGGGCGCCGTCTGGACCATGTCTGGGCCACGGGCGATATCTCGGGTGCGGCGCATTCCAGCCGTGTGCTACGCGAAGCCCGTGGATGGGAGAAGCCCAGCGACCACGCGCCGGTCTTTGCGACATTCGACCTTTGAAATAGACAGACGCGCCCTCATATAAAGGGCAACCCCAAGCGAGGATTTTGATATGATGGATTTGAACCTTTCCCCCGTTGCCGCCGGTGATGCCGATCTGATCAAAGATACCACCGAAGCGACGTTCATGGCCGATGTCGTCGAGGCGTCGCAAACCGTGCCGGTGATTGTCGACTTTTGGGCCCCTTGGTGCGGCCCGTGCAAGACGCTTGGTCCGATGCTCGAAGACGCGGTGCGCGCGGCCAAAGGCGCGGTCAAGATGGTCAAGATTAACGTCGACGAAGCCCAGCAGATCGCGGGGCAGTTGCAGATTCAATCGATCCCGACGGTCTATGCCTTTTTCAAAGGCCAGCCTGTTGACGGGTTTCAGGGGGCCTTGCCACAATCCGAGATCAAGGCGTTTATCGATCGCGTGATCAAGGCAGGTGGGGGCGAAGCCCCTGGCGAAGAGCTTTCCGAAGCTGTGGCAGCGGCTGATGACATGTTGGCCGAGGGCGCTGCCCAAGACGCGCTGGACACCTTTACTGCGATCTTGAGCGAAGACCCGAACTACGCTGGTGCCTATGGTGGCATGGTGCGTGCGTACATCGCGCTGGAGCAGCTGGATCAGGCCGAAGCCCATCTGAATGGCGCCCCGATGGAAATTTCCAAAGCGCCCGAGCTTGAAGCAGCGCATGCACAGCTGCAACTGGCGCGACAGGCGGCGGATGCCGGTCCGGTGGCCGAGCTTCAGGCCGCGGTTGATGCCAACCCCGACGACATGCAGGCCCGTTTCGATCTGGCGCAGGCGCTTCAGGCGCACGGCGATACCCAAGCCGCCGTGGATCAGCTGCTAACGCTCTTTGGGAAGGACCGTGAGTGGAATGATGGCGCCGCCAAAACCCAGCTTTTCACCATTTTCGATGCGCTGAAAGCGAACGATCCCATTGCGTTAAATGGCCGCCGCAAACTTAGCTCGATGATATTTGCATAAGGCGGGCTGCGCCCTAGGTAAGCTAACATGATACAGCAATCAGACCTGCCAGACACAATCGCGATCTTCCCGTTGTCGGGCGCTTTGCTGCTGCCGCGCTCGCGGCTGCCGCTGCACATCTTTGAACCGCGCTATTTGCAGATGATCGAAGACTGCCTGAAAACGCCGGGACGGTTGATCGGCATGGTGCAGCCGAATGTCGTGCCGGGCCGCGAAGGCCCGGGACTGCAGACCATCGGTTGCGCAGGGCGGATCACCCAGTTCTCTGAAACCGAGGACGGGCGCTATATGATCACCCTTGCGGGGATGTCGCGCTTTCGAGTAGTGAAAGAGGTCGACGGCTTTGCCCCATACCGACGCTGCGATGTGAGCTGGGACGGGTTTGAACGCGACCTTGGTAAGGATGAACAGGATTGCACGTTCGACCGTGATACCTTCTTGAACAAACTCAGCCGCTACTTCGATGCTCGCAACCTGTCGGCGGATTGGGATACGCTGCAAGAGGCCGACGATGAACTGCTGATCAACTCGCTGTCGATGATGCTTGATCTGGACAGTGAGGACAAACAAGCCTTGCTTGAAGCGCCATCCCTCTCTACCCGACGCGAGACGTTATTGACGTTGATCGAATACACCCTGCGGGGTGGCCAAGAAGGGGAGATGATGAATTGAACGCCGAAGAGATACCGTTTGACCGCCGCATGCTAGAGGCGTTGATTTGCCCCCGAACCCAGATGCGTCTGACCTATGATGCCGACAAACAAGAGCTGATCTCTGAGGCGGCCGGCCTCGCCTATCCGATCCGCAACGGTATCCCCGTGATGCTGGTCGACGAGGCGCGGATTATCGATTGATACGCTGGGGGCATCTGCACCTAAAGCGCTTTGCCCTGCATCAAACGGGGCAGGGTGCCGGTCAGCCCTGCGGCCTCGCGCATAAAGCCACGCCGCGCATCGGGCAGCGCATTGATCGCCGCCATCCCAACATCACGCGCTAGACGCAACAGCGGATTATCGTTCGAAAACAGCCTGTTGAAACTATCTGTCGCCAAGGCCAGCGCGGTGTTATCGAACCGGCGCCACAGCTGATACTGTTCCAACACGGTGGCGCTGCCGATATCCTGCCCGCGTCGGTGCGCATCTGCGATGACTTCGGCCAATGCGGCGACATCGCGCATACCGGCGTTTAACCCCTGACCGGCAATCGGGTGTACGCCGTGCGCGGCATCCCCCAGCAGCGCGACACGCGTGGCCATCATCGCATGCGCCAATGACAGGCTCAGCGGGTAGGTGTAGCGCGCGCCGGCAAGGGAGATTTCGCCCAGAAAGTCACCGAACCGCGGGCGGAGCACGTCCAGATATCCGTCGTCTGGCAGCGCGTTGATAGGTGCGGCATTGGCGGCGGTTTCGCTCCAGACGATGGACGACCTGTTGTCGGTGAGCGGCAGGATCGCGAGCGGGCCGGGCGGCATAAAGAACTGATGCGCGATACCGTGATGCGGTTTTTCATGCGCGATGGCGCAGACCAGCGCGGTTTGAGCATAGCCCCAGCCGATCCGCTTGATCCCCGCACGCATTGCGGTGCCCGATGCGCGGCCATCCGCGCCGACAACCAGCCGTGCGCGCAGGGACTTGCCGTCTGCGAAGGTCAGGGTGATACCCGAGGGTGCCGCGTCCTGCGCGACAACCGTTTCGCCGTCCAGCCGCGTGATCCGGGCGTCAGCGCTCACCGCCTCTGCCAATGCGCGGCGCAGGTGGCGGTCCTCGACCATATGGCCCATTGGCCCTTCTTCGATCTCTGCGTGATCGAAATGCATGAAGAAAGGGGAGGGGCCTTCGCCCGCGCGCCCGTCCGTCACTTTGATCTCGAGCATCGGTTGCGCGTGGGGTTTCACGCCCTCCCAGATCCCGAGCGCCCCCAGCATCCGTGTCGAGGTCAACGCCAGCGCATAGGATCGCCCGTCAAACGCCGCATCTTCCCGCGTGGCAGCGGGCAGCCTGTCGATCAACGTGACCCGCAGGCCGATCTGTGCCAAAGCCAAGGCAAGGGTCGGGCCATTCAGCCCCCCACCGACGATTGCGATATCTGTATCAAAATCCATAGCTTTAGATATGGGCGTGCAGCAGGGATTGTCCATGCGCGCTGGCGTCGCTACCGTCCCTTTTCCAAAGCATTATTCGAGGAAGCAACATGCAAGAGTGGTTAACCATGACAGCCGCAGATTTGGGACGGGGCATCGGGGACGGCCAGATTGACCCGGTGGTGCTGTGTCAGACCTATCTTGACGCAATTGACGCACACCCGCTGCGGGACCGTATCTATGCCCGCGTGACGGCTGACCGTGCGCTGACCGAAGCCGGTGCCGCGCGGGATCGCGCTCGCACAGGCCAGCGTTTGTCACTGCTGGATGGTGTGCCGATCAGCTGGAAAGACCTGTTTGACACGGCGGGCGTCGCGACAGAAGCAGGTAGCGCCCTGCTGAAAGACCGCGTGCCCGACCGCGACGCGCGTGTGCTGGCGAATGCGACGGCAATGGGGCTGGTCTGTCTTGGCAAAACCCACATGAGTGAACTGGCGTTTTCGGGGCTCGGGTATAACCCCAGCACCGCCACCCCGCCTTGTGTCAATGACGAAGACGCTGTTTCGGGCGGGTCATCTTCGGGGGCTGCGGCCTCTGTCGCTTTCGGTTTAGCGGCGGCGGCGATCGGATCAGATACCGGCGGATCGGTGCGCGTGCCTGCAGCTTGGAACGATCTGGTGGGGCTGAAAACCACATCGGGCCGTGTGTCGCTTGAGGGTGTCGTGCCCTTGGCCGCCAAGTTCGATACCGTTGGGCCACTTTGCCGGTCGGTAGAGGATGCGAGCCTGCTGCTGGCCCTCACCGAAGGGTCCAAGCCGATGGACATGGGCAGCACCGACATCGAAGGGCGTCGCTTTGCGATCCTGCGAACTGTGGCGTTCGACGATATTGAAGACGCCCCCGCAGCGGCTTTCGACGATGCTGTCGCACGGCTAAAGGAGGCCGGCGCGGTGATCGAGGACATCGATTTCGACCCTATCAAAGAGGCGATGCCGCTGAGCGGGTGCCTTTACACCGCCGAAGCCTACGGCCTGTGGCGCGACGTGATCGAGGCGAACCCGGATGCAATGTATGGTGAGATCCTTGAAAGGTTCCGTCTGGGTAAATGCCACTCCGGCCCCGATTACGTCGCGGCCTGGGCCAAGATCGACCACATCCGCGCGGCCTATGTGAAAGCTGTGGCGGGCTATGACGCGGTGCTGATCCCCACCGCACCACTGTTGCCCCCCAAACTGGACCGGCTGGAAACCGAGCATGACTACTACGTCTCGGCCAACCTCATGACCTTGCGCAACACGCGCATCGGGAATCTTATGGGGGTAGCAGCGGTGACGCTGCCCACGGGCACCCCTTCCTGCGGCCTGATGCTGATGGGCACGCCCAACGGCGAAGAACATCTGCTGCGCGTCGCCGCAGCCGCCGAGGAAGCACTGGCCTAAATGACACAAACGCTGCCCTGCGTCCTGCAATGTCTGGACGCGGGGCAAGCCCTTGGGTACTCTGGAACAAACGGGGCATGAATGATCCCGAACCCGAGGCAGTGAAATGATGTACCCCGAGCGGTTTTCGAACCTTCCGGCCCACGCGTGGCCGCGCCTGCGCGCATTGCTTGATGCGCATGAAGGCGGTGGCACGCCGATCCATATGACGATTGGCGAGCCGAAACATGCTTTTCCAGCGTGGGTCACCGATGTGATCGCGCAAAATGCGGCTGGGTTTAACAGCTATCCCGCCAATGACGGCACGCCCCAGTTGCGTGGTGCGATTGCCGGATGGATCAAGCGGCGCTACGGCGTGGCGGTCGACGCAGATACGCAGGTCATGCCGCTGAATGGCACCCGCGAAGGGCTGTATAACGCGGTCATGGCCGTGTGTCCGGAAACGAAGAACGGCCAGAAGCCGGCCATTCTGATGCCGAACCCGTTTTATCAGGTCTATATGATCGCCGCGATTTCCGGTGCGGCTGATCCGGTCATGGTCCCCGCGACGCGCGACACCGGTCATTTGCCCGATTTTGCCAATCTGCCCGAAGACGTGCTGAACCGGACCACAGCGGCCTATATCTGTTCGCCCGCCAACCCGCAGGGCGCTGTCGCCACCCGTGACTATTGGGCCGATCTAATCGCTTTGGCTGAAAAATACGATTTCAAGATTTTCGCGGATGAATGCTATTCCGAAATCTACCGCGACACGCCGCCCGTCGGTGCGTTGCAGGTCGCCCAAGAGGTCGGCGCTGATCCGGACCGTGTGGTGATTTTCCATTCGCTGTCAAAGCGGTCGAACTTGCCCGGACTACGGTCCGGCTTTGTGGCATCAGGTGTCAACACCATGCGCGAAATCAAGCAGCTGCGAAACTATGCCGGCGCGCCGCTGCCGCTGCCCTTGCAAGCGGCGTCGGCTGCGGTGTGGGACGACGAAGCCCATGTAGCCGAGAACCGCGCGCTATATGTTGAAAAATACGAAGTCGCCGACCGGATTCTGGGCAATGTTCCCGGTTACCAAAGCCCCGAGGCAGGGTTCTTTTTGTGGCTGCCGGTCGAGGATGACGAGGCCGCGGCACTGAAACTTTGGCGTGAGACCGGCGTGCGGGTGCTGCCGGGCGGTTATCTGGCGCAAACCGTAAACGGCGAAAACCCCGGTAAACAGTATATTCGGGTGGCGATGGTCGCCCCAAAAGAAGAGACGACGCGCGGGATTGAAGCGATCCGCCGCTGTCTCTATCCAGAGTAAGACGAGGGATCAGAGCAATGGCATATCAGACACGTGGGCGCGACCCTTTGCTAGACACAAACATGGCAGAAGCGATCGAAAAGCGCGGTAAGGAATTGCTGGGACTTGGGTTGATAGCCCTTGGCCTGATGGCCGCGATGATGATTGGCAGCTACACCCCCGATGATCCGAACTGGATGGTTTCGACCGATGCGCCGGTTCAAAACTGGCTGGGCCGCATGGGCGCATCGATCGCGGCACCGCTGTTCATGATCGTGGGCTGGGGCGCGTGGTCTGTTGCGGCAGTCTTGCTGGCGTGGGGCGTACGTTTCGCCCTGCACCGTGGCGAAGAACGCGCAGTTGGCCGGTTGATTTTCGCCCCGATTGGCGTCGCGCTCTGTTCGATCTATGGCGCGACCCTGACGCCGGATGCGGCTTGGCTGCAAACTCACAGCTTTGGCTTGGGCGGGCTGTTCGGCGATACCGTGATGGGGGTCATCCTGACCGTTCTACCCATCGGATCGACCTTTACGATCAAGCTGATGTCGCTGCTCATGGGCGTATCGATCCTCGTGTTTGGCGCCTTTGTCTTCGGCTTTACCCGTCTGGAACTGCAACGCCTGTTCCGCTTCATGCTGGTGGGGCTGATCATGGGCTATGCTGGTTTGATGACCCTCTTGGGACGCGGTGCATCTGGCGCGGTTTCAGCGGCACAGGGGCTTCAGTCACGTCAGCTGGAACGTCGCGAACGCAACCGCGTAGAGGCCGAAGAGAACGCCGAATTGGCTGCAAGCCAGGGGTATTACAACGATGCGTCGGCCTATGATAATGCGCCTGAACCTGCGCCCAAAACCGGTTTGCTGTCGAAGATGCCGGCACTGGTCAAACGTTCCGATCCGCTGCCCGAACCTGAATTGGTCGAAACATGGGCCGATCCGGAACTGGACGAAGGCCCGAGCGATGACCGCATCAAATCCAAGATCGCCGATGTGATTAAAAGCCGTGTGCGCAAGGGCGGCGGCGTGCACACCCCGTCCACCGCGCCTTTGACACGCGGTCGCGGACGTGGGCCCGATCCACTGCTGCTGGATACGACAGCGCGGGGTGCCCATCGTGCAGAACCTCCGCTCACCGGCGCTCAGGCCCCCTCCCCTACCCGGGTAGAGCCCCCTTTGGTTGCCAGCCGGAGCCCTTTGATCGCCGAACGGCCTGTGCTTGAACTGACCCCCTCCGAGCCCGACTATGATGCGGATATGGCGGTTCTGGATGATGATCCGATGTTCGACAGCCAGCTGCCTTTGCAAGAGGCAGAGCCTGACACGTCCATGCAAATCCCTGTCGCGCAGCCACGCAAAGTCGTGCAGCCGCAGGTCCGCAAACCGGTTCAACCCAGCAAGCAGGCGCAGGTCGAAGCGCAGCCTGCGCTGACCTTTGAGGATACCCACCCGGGATTCGAGCTGCCCCCCCTTAACCTGCTGGAAAGCCCCGACACAGTTGAACGTCTTCACCTGAGCGATGACGCGCTGGAAGAGAACGCGCGCATGCTTGAAAACGTGCTGGACGACTATGGCGTGAAGGGCGAAATCGTCGCCGTGCGTCCCGGACCAGTTGTCACCATGTACGAACTTGAACCGGCTCCGGGCCTCAAGGCGAGCCGTGTGATTGGTCTCGCGGACGATATCGCACGCTCCATGGCGGCACTGTCGGCGCGTGTGTCCACTGTGCCGGGCCGCAGCGTGATCGGGATCGAACTTCCCAACGAAAACCGCGAGAAAGTCGTCTTGCGCGAAATACTTGCCGCCCGTGATTTCGGCGACAGCACCATGCGTTTGCCGTTGGCCTTGGGCAAAGACATTGGCGGTGATCCTGTCGTTGCGAACCTTGCCAAAATGCCTCACCTGCTGATTGCGGGGACCACGGGGTCGGGTAAATCGGTAGCCATCAACACGATGATCCTGTCGCTGCTGTACAAGCTGACACCGCAAGAGTGCCGGATGATCATGATCGATCCCAAGATGTTGGAACTGTCCGTTTATGACGGCATCCCGCACCTGCTGTCCCCCGTTGTGACCGACCCGAAAAAGGCCGTTGTCGCGTTGAAATGGACCGTAGGAGAGATGGAAGAGCGCTATCGCAAGATGTCCAAGATGGGCGTCCGCAACATCGAGGGCTATAACGGCCGTGTGCGCGATGCTTTGGCCAAGGGCGAAATGTTCAGCCGTACCGTTCAGACCGGTTTTGACGATGATACGGGCGAGCCGATCTTCGAGACGGATGAGTTCAAGCCCGAGGCGCTGCCCTACATCGTTGTTGTCGTTGACGAGATGGCCGACCTGATGATGGTGGCAGGCAAAGAGATCGAAGCCTGTATCCAGCGTCTTGCGCAGATGGCGCGGGCCTCCGGTATCCACTTGATCATGGCAACACAGCGCCCGTCGGTCGATGTCATCACCGGCACGATCAAGGCGAACTTCCCGACCCGGATTTCCTTTCAGGTGACGTCCAAGATCGACAGCCGCACCATCCTTGGCGAAATGGGGGCGGAACAGCTTCTTGGCATGGGCGACATGCTGTACATGGCAGGCGGGTCCAAGATCGTGCGCTGCCATGGGCCATTCGTCAGCGATGAAGAAGTCGAAGAGATCGTGAACCACCTCAAGGCATACGGCGAACCCGATTATGTATCGGGCGTGGTCGAAGGACCATCTGACGACCAAGAGGGCAGCATCGACGCAGTTCTGGGCCTTGGCGGGAACACTGATGGCGAAGACGCACAGTATGATACGGCTGTCGCCATCGTCGCAAAGGACCGCAAATGTTCGACGTCGTACATCCAGCGTAAACTGGGCATCGGCTATAACAAGGCGGCACGTCTGGTCGAACAGATGGAAGACGCAGGGCTTGTGTCGCCAGCGAACCATGTGGGCAAACGTGAAATCTTGATACCTGAACAGGGTTAACCTGCAAAATTTATCGGAACGTCATAGCGACGTTGGGGGTTGGCTTGGGAACAGGCCGACCCCTTTTACATTTGCGCCGTGTTAAACGATATCCTGCTGCGTGATATCGCATATCATGACGCGACACCCTATGTCGAAGGCAAGGCTCTGGAATAAGAATAGGAAGACTATGATGCGTTTTGTGACAACCACCGTACTGGCCATAGGCTTGGGGCTCGCGGCTGTGATGCCCGCCGCCGCCGACAAACTGCCGCTGAACGAAATTTCCGGCTATTTGAATAAACTGAAGACCGCCAAGGGCGAATTCACCCAGATCAACGATGACGGATCAATCAGCACGGGCACGATCTATATCAAGCGCCCGGGCAAGGTGCGTTTTGAATATAACGCGCCGGATTCCGGTACTGTCATCGCGGGCAGCAACACCGTTGTCATCTATGACAAGAAATCGAACCAGCCGGCAGAGACATACCCCCTTTCCAAGACTCCGCTGTCGATCATTCTTGCGGCGAATGTGAATCTGGGTCAGGCCAAGATGGTCACGGGGCACAGCTATGATGGCACCGCGACCACCGTGCGTGCCCAGGATCCTGCGCATCCTGAATACGGTAACATCGAACTTAAGTTCACCGGTAGTCCCGTAGAGCTGCGTCAGTGGATCATCAACGATGGCAATGGCACGCGCACCACGGTCGTTCTGGGTGACCTGCAAAAGGGCGGCAGCCTGCCTAACAGCCTGTTTGATGTCGGCAGCCCCGGCAAAACAAACCGCTAAACGAAAAAGGGCCCCAGCAGCTGCGAGGGGCCCTTTCTTTATACTTTATCGATTGGCTTACCAACGTGACAAGCGGCACCCTGCGATCTGCTGCTGGTACATATCAGACCGCGCACGTACCTTGCGGGCCACGGCGACCAACCAAGGTTTGGAATTATAGCTTTGGCGCGCGTAGCCGGTATTGCCTTCGTGGTAGGCAAGATACTGGTTTTCGGCGTCATGCAGCGCGATACCGTTCTTTTCCCGGCTCTTGTTCATATACCAGCCCATGAAATCAGAGGCGTCGTTGATCCGATCACGCTTGGCGCGAAAACCGCCGGATTCGGCAAGGTATTCATCCCACGTCGCATCAAGCGCTTGGCTATAGCCAAAGGCGCTGGACTGACGGCCCATGGGGATGACGCCGATCACATAGCGAAACGGTGTACGGGCATCCGCAATGAATTTGCTTTCTTGATGGATCGTTGCCATCTGCACATGCACAGGCACACCCCAACGGCGTTCGGCGGCACGGAATGCACGATAGTATTCTGGGCGCTCTTTGAGAATCGCACATGCGTTATCAAGGTCTCGTGGGGCGCTCGTCGGGCCGCCACTACATGATGCCAAAAGCACAGCAATTATCAGGGCGCAAAAGGTTCTGCTCATCGGCCTCTCACATTTTTCGTGTTTTTATTGTCTTTAGTTTATCAGATCAGCCGCCAGACGCCCACCAGAAATTTACCCTAGAAACCCCAGTCTGAGCGGTATTCCCACACACCACGGCATGCGCAAAACGACCGGCGCGCATATTGAGCAGCCTGCATTTCGCCATTGTTTTCAATCCAGAAAGGGCGGCCAACGGATGGTGCTTGGCCGGTCTGCCAGGACTAAGGCGTCACGCCATATGGCGGAGACATCAAAATCCGGCCTTCCGCTTTCAGGACTACACTGGCTGTTCAAACAGATCATGACGGCAATCTGTCCAACGCACATGGGATGCGTTCACGAACTGTTTCCTTGGTTTGGCGTGGCAGGATTGGACAAAAGCCCCTTGAAGGGACTACGAACGAACGGTAGGTGCACCGAAGTTATGATAAGAACGCGCGCGAAATATCACTTGGGCCAGATTGTCCGGCACAAAAAGCATCCCTTCCGAGGGGTGATTTTTGACGTGGACCCAGAATTTGCCAATACCGAAGAGTGGTACGAGGCGATTCCCGAAGACAGCCGTCCCGAGAAAGACCAGCCGTACTATCACCTGCTCGCTGAAAATGAGCAAAGCTATTATGTGGCCTATGTCTCTGAACAAAACCTCGTGGCCGATTACTCGGGCGAGCCGGTAGACCACCCTGACATCCCCGATCTTTTTGGTCCGTTCACTGACGGTGCCTATCCGCTGCACTTCCAGTTGAACTGAGGCACAGCGCGGATCATCCGCGCCATGCCGCGCTGTTCAATAGCCCAAGGCACATCCGTCTTTGCGGGCGTCGCTCGCTCCTTCTAGCAGGCCGCTATCATGCAGTTTGATGGCCTGCGCACCGCCGATTGCTGTGGCGGGAATCTCGACCTTGTGGCCCATGTCTGACAGTTGCGCGCGGACCGCATCGCTATAGCCGCGCTCTACCTTCAGGATGCCCTTGTCGGAAAACGCGCGTGGCGCATCGATCGCGGCCTGCGGGTCCATCCCGAAATCGGTGAGGTTGGAAACAAGCCGCGCGTGGCCATTTGGCTGATACGCACCGCCCATCACGCCAAAGGGCATAATCACCTTGCCGTCGCGTTTGATCATCCCCGGAATAATCGTGTGCATCGGGCGCTTGCCGCCTTTTAGCTCGTTCGCATGGCCCTGTTCAAGGGTGAAGCCCGCCCCACGATTTTGCAGCAGGATACCGAATTTATCCGACGCGATGCCGGACCCAAAGCCGTGGAAAATCGAATAGATCAACGATACCGACATGCCGTCCTTGTCCACGACGGTGATATAGATCGTGTCCTTATGCACCGCTTCGGACAGGGCGACGGGGTCGGGCATGGCTTTCTTCGGGTCGATCAAAGCAGCTAGCTCCCGCGCTGTTTCGGGCGCAAGCATATGGGCCAACCGCGCGGTGTGATCAGGGTCAGCCAAAAAGCGATTGCGTGCATCATACGCCAGTTTGGCGGTTTCCGCCTCGAGGTGCACACGCTCTGCGCCCCACGGATCCATTGATGCGATGTCGAAATGTGACAGCATGTTCATCATCAACAGTGCGGTGGCCCCTTGACCGTTCGGCGCATGCTCCAGCACCTCGACATCTTGATACCGTGTGGCAATAGGATCGCCGGGCGTGCAGGCCACAGCGGCGAAATCCTCTGCCGTATGCAGCCCGCCTTGGGCGTTGAGGGACGCGACCATATCATCGGCGATCTCACCGGAATAGAATGCATCCCGCCCGTCTTTGGCGACGCGACGCAGCACCTCTGCCTGGCCAGGCGCACGGAACATGTCGCCTGCCTTGGGAGGTTGGCCACCGGACAGGTAAAAATCACGCGCAGCCCCTTGCAAGGTGTCCGCGTCGTTCCCCCAGTCAAAAGCGACGCGGGGCGCGACTGGCACGCCCTCATCGGCATAACGGATCGCTGGGGCAAGGAGCGCATCCAGACCCATGGTGCCGACACTGTCAGACAGGTGGCAAAAGGCGTCGATCGCGCCAGGAACCGTGACGGCATGGGCGCTGCGCAGGGGCACATTCGTTTCGCCGGCGTCACGCAGATGACTGGCGTCCAGTGCAGCGGGGGCACGGCCTGAACCGTTCAACGCATGTACATCTTCGCTGCCCGCTGGCGAATAAAGCACAAAGCAGTCACCGCCGATCCCCGTCATCTGCGGTTCGCAGATTCCCAACAACACGGCCCCTGCAATCGCGGCGTCCATCGCGTTGCCACCGCGTTCCAGAATGTCGATAGCGGTTTTCGCCGCAAGAGGATGGGACGTGGCGCACATGCCGTTTCGGGCCAGAACAGGGGAACGTCCGGGAAGGTGGAAATCGCGCATTGGTCAAGGCCCTCAGTTGCAAAGCATTCGCGCGAGCCTAGCGTGGGCGATATCGCGCGGGCAATCTTTTAAAAGGATTCGATCAGGAAAATGTGCCTCGGCATTGCGTACTGGGTGGGGGCTATTAAACGCAACGCCGAGGGAAGCTATATGCAGCTACACGACCGACATTGCCTGCAAAAATGGGCGGAAATATGAAACATTTGAGGCACCAATGCGAAGCTTTCGGAGGCACTGAGGTCTCGATGGCCTAGCGCTCTAAACCGACGCACAGCAAAGTCGCTCGCCCGTTTGCATCGCATCGCGTATCTGCGTCACCCTGCGGCAAGAGGTATGCGCAGGGTCAACAGGTTCATATCACCCATGCGAGAATACGCTAGATTGCAGCTTAGCAGGCGGATCAATCCCCAACCGAACCCACCTTCGGGCAGCACATCTGCGATTTCATGCCGCTTGAACGGCTTTCCAGCGGGAAGGGTGAACCCGGGCATCGGTTTGCCGATATCCGTGATGCGAAGACGCAGATCCTCCCCCGAATATGTCCCCCGCACCCCGATCAGCCCGGCTTGCGGCGCACCGGCATACGCGTGTTCGACAACGTTATTCAATGTTTCTGCCATCACCAGTTCGATCACTTCCAAATTCTCTTTGGATAGGCGGTGTCGGGCCAATTCTGCGCGAATATGACCCAAGGCCGCACATACTGCATCAGGGGATGCTTCAAGGGTGACTTCAAAGCCATAGGGTGCGGAGGCTGGTTTCACAGCGTCATTGTGCCGGTACAGTGCGCTCATGCCGTTGCGGGCCCGGCCATGGCCGCATCCATCGTCGGAAAAAGCGAAAAGACGCTGTCCATTCGCGTAAGTCGAAACACCCGGTCCACCGCGGGCGTTAGGCCCGCCAGCGACAACTTACTGCCCGGGGGGAGTAGTTTCAGCGTGGCAACAACTGCCCCAAGCCCGCTGGAATCGATAAACGAGACCTGCCCCAGATCCAGAATAACACCAGGCGGCGCGTGTTCGACCATGTCACGCATCGCTTCCTTAAAGGCACGCGCAACGGCGGCATCTATGCGGTCTTCCATGACGGATATGATTTGCAGCTGCCCTTCTGTTCTGGTTGAGAGTTTCATATGGTCATCCCCAAGGTGTCCCTGAAGCCTAAATGCATAACGCCGATACCTTACCAAAAGATGATCATTTCCCGGGGAGGGGACGAAATGGAAAAAGTCGTGATAGCAGGTGCCGCGCGGACGCCTATGGGCGGATTTCAGGGGGTTTTTGCCGACCTGACCGCCGCCGATCTTGGGGGGCACGCGATCAAGGCCGCGATGGACGGGGCCGGAACGGACACCGTGGACGAGGTGCTGATGGGCTGCGTTCTGCCTGCGGGCCAGGGACAGGCGCCGGCACGGCAAGCGGGATTCAAGGCGGGCCTGGGTGAGGACGTGCCTGCCACGACACTGAACAAGATGTGCGGCTCTGGCATGAAAGCGGCGATGATTGCCTTTGATCAGATTGTATTGGGGCACACCGGCGTCATGATCGCCGGCGGCATGGAAAGCATGACTAACGCGCCCTACGTCCTGCCCAAGATGCGCAGCGGCGCGCGGCTGGGGCACGGGCAGGTGATTGACCACATGTTCCTCGACGGGCTCGAAGACGCCTATGACAAAGGCCGTCTGATGGGCAGTTTTGCCGAAGACTGCGCAGAGACATTTCAATTCACCCGTGCCGTGCAAGATGACTATGCGCTGGCCTCCTTGTCGCGCGCGCTAGATGCGCAAAATAGCGGTGCTTTCGACGGCGAGATCGCAGCGCTTGATTTGAAAACGCGCAAGGGTGCCGTGACCGTCTCGGCGGACGAACAGCCCGGCAACGCGCGTCCCGAAAAGATCCCCCAGCTCAAACCAGCCTTCCGCGAAGGCGGCACGGTGACTGCGGCGAACGCGTCCTCTATTTCGGATGGGGCGGCCGCTTTGGTGCTGGCCTCTGAAACCGCGGCAAAGGCCCAAGGGCTGACCATGCGCGCGCATATCCTTGGCCATGCCAGCCATGCGCAGGCACCGGGGCTGTTTACGACGGCACCGGTCCCAGCCGCACAAAAACTGCTGGACCGGTTGGGTTGGCAGAAAGAGGATGTCGATCTGTGGGAAGTGAACGAGGCGTTTGCCGTCGTCCCCCTGGCTTTCATGCACGAGATGGGGCTGTCCCATGACATCGTGAACGTGAATGGCGGTGCCTGTGCACTGGGGCACCCCATCGGAGCCTCGGGCGCGCGCATCATAGTCACCCTGTTGAACGCCTTGGAAAAACGCGGGTTGAAACGGGGGATCGCGGCGATATGTATCGGCGGCGGCGAAGGCACCGCAATCGCCATCGAGCGGCCCTGAATTTCCAAATGGAAAAAATCCTCGGGGGTCGGGGGGCAGACTGCCCCCCGGTCCGACAGTAACAAAAGGCACTTATATGCGCGTTGACTATACGACCCTTTCCAAGACCCTCCATGCCTTGACCGAAGGCGAAACTGACAGCGTGGCACTGATGGCCACCGTCGCCTGCGAGGTCCACCATGCCGATGATCGTTTCGACTGGACGGGATTTTACCGCGTTACCGACCCCGAGCTGTTGAAAATCGGTCCGTATCAGGGCGGGCACGGTTGTCTGGTGATTCCCTTCGCGCGTGGTGTCTGCGGTGCGGCGGCGCGCACTGGCGAAACACAACTGGTAGAAGATGTGGATGCCTTTCCAGGGCACATCGCCTGCGCCTCTTCCACGCGGTCCGAAATTGTCTTGCCGGTTTGGGACGGCAAAGGGGAGCTGTTGGGTGTCTTCGATATCGACAGCAACCAACCGGCGGCATTTGACCAGACCGATGCAGACGCACTCGCCGTGATCTTGAAATCTGTCTTTTCTAACGTCTAGGCCGGTGAACCTGCCCACCGATCAAAGGAAACGCCATGAGCTTTGACGCATGGATCATTTTCGCCCTGTTCTGGGTGGTGTTTGTCACCACGCCGGGGCCAAATGCGGTGAACTGCATCAGCAACGGTATGAACCTGGGCTTTTCGCGGGCCATGGTGGGCGTGTTGGGAATCTTGACACAAGCGTCTTTGTTTCTGGCCCTGTCTGCAGTTGGTGTGACGGCGCTGCTGACGGCCTCGGCGACAGGGTTCTTTGTGGCCAAGATGATCGGGGCGGGGTTTTTGATCTACCTCGGCGTGCGCGGATTGATCATGGCGGGCAAACCCGTGGTGATGGATGATCGTCCCGCCGCGTCCATCTATTGGCGGTCCTTTGCGATTGCGACGATCAACCCGAAATCCGTTGCGGGATACCTTGCGGCCTTCAGCCAGTTCGTGCAGCCGGATGTGCCGATCTGGGATCAGATGATCGTGATTGTGCCCACCGCGCTGACGCTTACCGCGGCAAGCTACACGGGGTTTACCGCGCTTGGTGCCGGATTGGGGCGGGCGGCCTTGGGGGCAGTGTTCAACGTCTGGTTCCGCCGCGTGATGGCGGTCAGCTTTATCATCTACGGAGTGCTGTTGGGCAGCGCGCATACGCCGGTGATCAAGGGCTGATCCAGCGCGCCGGTAGGGCAGGTGCACTTGGGTCAGTCTTTCCCTCTGGCCCCTTGGGTCCTGCAGGCGTAAGCAGACCCCAAGGAGACACGACATGCGCAACCCCGATACCCTATCCGCCAACCAGCCCGCCCCGCCCGAAGACACGCCCCAAGGGCTTGCTTTTGCGATTGGGGCCTATGGTCTGTGGGGGTTTCTGCCGCTTTATATGAAGGCCATGGCCCATATTCCTGCGGCTGAAATCGTGGTGCATCGGGTCATCTGGTCCGTCCCCGTGGGCGCGTTGGTGTTGATCTTGCTAGGCCGTACCGCCACCCTGCGCGAGGCGTTCAGGTCTCCGCGTACCTTGGCGATGGGCTGCGTCACGGCGACGCTTATTTCGGTCAACTGGGGGATCTACATCTGGGCGGTGAACTCGGGTCACGCGCTGGATGCGGCCTTGGGCTATTATATCAACCCGCTATTTAGCATTCTGCTGGGGGCGCTGCTGCTGGGGGAACGTCTGTCGCGGCTGCAACTGGCGGCGATTGGGCTGGCGGCGGTGGCCGTTGCGATCCTGACCCTCGATTCAGGCCGTTTCCCATGGGTGGCCCTCAGCCTGACAGTGACTTTCGGGCTGTATGCACTGGCGAAAAAGCGGCTGCCTATCGGGCCCAACCAAGGCTTCCTGCTTGAGGTGTTGATCCTGCTTGCCCCCGCGTTTGCCTATCTGGTCTATCTGATCATGACGGGGCAGAACCACTTTGGTCAGGGCGTTTCGTTCGATACATGGATGCTGGTGGGCTGCGGCGTGGTCACGGCTGTACCGTTGATATTTTACGCCAATGGGGCCAAACGGCTGCGGCTGTCTACCATTGGTATTTTGCAATATATTGCCCCCACGATGATCTTCCTATGCGCGGTTCTGGTCTTTGACGAACCCTTCGGGCGGGCACGTATGATTGCGTTTCCATTGATCTGGGCGGCTTTGGTGATCTATTCGATCTCGCTATTCCAGCAGATGCGTCACAAGCGAGCGTGATCGGGGCGGAGGGCACCTCAGCTGCGGTGCCCTTCGTTTGCTGCGTCGGGGATTTAGGACAGCGCGTCTTTGAACGCGAGAAAGCTCGGGTCTTTCATCACGCGCGCGTTCATCGCTTCGCGTAGGGCACCGATGGATTTATAGGGGCGCATCACCACCTCGAATTTGGCGACCAGACCGTCGTCACCCAAGGTGATCAGATCGACGCCAACGGCATCCAGATCCCCGATCTTGCATTGAAACTCCAGCGCCCAATCTGCGCCTTCGCCCATAATCCGACGGTATTTGAAGTCGCTAAAGACATTGCCAACGTGGCCCAGTACGGCGGCCACTGGGGCGCGACCGGTCCATGTTTTGTAGTAGGTCGGCGGCATAAAGGTGACATCCTCGGCGAGAAGCGGGGCGATCTTGTCTGTCTCTCCCTTGGCGACCACATCAATCATCTGGGTAATAGTAGGGTGCATTCCGGATCCTTTGGTACAGATTGGGTTGAAAAACCACCCTACATCTGAGACGGACACCTATGGAAACAGAATATAATCCGCCCCAGGATCCGCTAGTGATTTTGCATGAAGATGCCGAAGTGTTGCTGGTCGATAAACCCGCAGGCTTGCTTTCGGTGCCAGGCAAGGGGCCGCATCTGGCCGATTGTCTCATCGCGCGGGTGCAGGATGCATTTCCGGACGCGCTGCTGGTGCATCGTCTGGATCGCGACACCTCAGGCGTGATGATCTTTGCGCTCACACCTTATGCGCAGCGCCATCTGGGGCTGCAGTTCGAAAAGCGGATGACGCGCAAAACCTATGTGGCGCGGGTCTGGGGCGTGCCGCAGGAAAAGACCGGCACCGTCGATCTGCCGCTGATCGTGGACTGGCCCAACCGCCCGCGCCAGATGGTCTGTCATGAAACTGGCAAGTCCGCGCAAACCGACTGGCGCCTGCTGAAAGACGAAGGCGACACCGCTCGCGTCCGGCTTAGCCCCAAGACAGGGCGGAGCCACCAGCTGCGGGTGCATATGCTCAGCCTCGGGCATCCGATCCTGGGGGACCCGTTTTATGCCACGGGTCCAGCGTTGCAGTATCCGCGCCTGATGCTCCATTCAGAAGAGCTGCGGTTCAACCACCCTCAGGGCGGGCATTCGACCAAGATCCGCGCCAAAGCGCCATTTTAAAGGCACGGTTGCGCGAACGAAAAAGGCCACCCCGCAAGGTGGCCTTGGTGTTTGTGGGGGATGCCGAAAGGGCTGCTTATTCAGCGGCCCAGCCAGAGACGGCTTTGATCTCGGTAAAGTCCTCGATCCCGTACATGCCACCTTCGCGCCCGTTGCCCGACTGCTTCATGCCGCCAAAGGGCGAGCCCGCGGCACGGCTTTGGCCGTTCATCTCGACCATGCCCGAGCGCAGCTGGCGTGCCAGACGGTTGCGGCGCTCGCCGTCTTGCGACTGCACATAGTTGGTCAGGCCGTAAACCGTGTCATTGGCGATCTGGACCGCTTGCTCTTCGCTGTCGAACTTCATGATCGACAGAACCGGGCCAAAGATTTCCTCGCGGGCGATGGTCATGTCGGGGGTCACGTCGGCAAAGACGGTGGGTTTGACAAAGAAGCCGCGGTTCAACCCGTCGGGACGTCCGGTGCCGCCCGCAACCAAACGCGCACCTTCGTCGATGCCCTTCTGGATCAGATCCTGAATCTTGTTGAACTGCGATTCATTCACAACGGGGCCGATGTGACGCCCATCTTCGGAGGCAGGACCAACGGTGACCTGCGACGCGACAGCGCCTGCTTCTTCGACGGCTTTGTCATAGACATCGGATTGCACCAGCATACGGCTGGGGGCGTTGCAGGACTGGCCGGTGTTGTTCATCATGTGCAGAACGCCACGTTTGACGGCTTTGTCATCCGCATCGTTAAAGACGATGTTCGCGCCCTTGCCACCCAGTTCAAGATGGACCTTTTTCAGCGTATCGGCTGCCGCTTTCGAAATCAGCGTGCCCGCGCGGGTCGATCCGGTGAAGCTGATCATGTCGATGTCTTTATGCGACGACATCTGGCTGCCAACGCCGACGCCGTCACCGTTCACAAGGTTGAACACACCTTTGGGGAAGCCTGCCTCGTCGATCAGTTCGGCAAAGATCATCGCGTCCAGCGGGCTTTCCTCGGAGGGTTTCAGCACCATTGTGCAGCCGGATACGACCGCAGCCCCGACCTTGAGCGTGATCTGGTTCATCGGCCAGTTCCATGGCGTGATCAGGCCCGCGACGCCAACCGCCTCGCGGATGATCCGGTCGTTGGGTGCGTGGTCGCCAAGCGGCTGTTCGAATTTGAACTCTTTCGCGGCTTTGATGAAGTTGCCCAGATGGTATGCGCCGGCCCCGACCTGCGCGGTGCGGGCCAGATCCATCGGCGCACCCATGGCGGTGCTCATCGCCTTGGCCAGATCTTCGGCGCGGGCCTGATAGACCTCGAGGAGCTTTTCCAAAAGCGCGATGCGGTCAGCCGGAGGGGTCGCCATCCAGCCGGGCAGGGCCGCTTTGGCGGCGGCAACTGCAGCGTCGGTATCTGCCTGATCCCCAAGCGAGATGACCGCGCAGGGCTCCTCTGTGGTGGGGTCGATCACGTGATAGTCATTCGGCTTGGCGGGGGATACCCATTCACCGTTGATGTAAAACTCGCGCTTCTCCAGCATGGGAAAACTCCTTTTGTCATGCGGTGTCGAGGGCATTTCCCCGACCTGTTGCGCGTACCATGTCACCACATTTGCAGACCCGCAAGTGAGGGGGTGAAACCGGCAGCGCAACGTCTTATATAAGTACTGAACGACAAACCGAAACCATGAAGCCGGAGTATATTATGTCCTTGCGCATCAACGATACCATCCCCGATCTGACCGTCGAAACCGATCAGGGCACGATCAGCCTGCACGACTGGGTTGGCGACAGCTGGGCGATCCTGTTTTCGCACCCCAAGGATTTTACCCCCGTTTGCACAACCGAATTCGGTGCGGTTGCCCAGCTTGCCGATGAATGGGAAAAGCGCGGCACCAAGGTGATGGGCATTTCCGTCGATGGCGTCGAAGAGCACAAGAAATGGAAAGGCGACATCGAGAATTTTGCGGGTGCCGAAGCGGGCTTTCCGATCATTGCCGATAGCGATCTGACCGTTGCCAAGGCGTTCGACATGCTGCCTGCCGACGCCTATCTGCCCGACGGCCGCACGCCCAATGACAGCGCCACAGTCCGCGCCGTGTTTATCATCGGTCCTGACAAGCAGCTGAAACTGTCGATGACCTATCCGATGACCGTTGGCCGCAACTTTGCCGAAGTGCTGCGTGCGCTGGACGGGCTGCAAACCTCGACCGGCAAGGGCGTGGCAACACCGGCGAACTGGAATGTCGGCGACGATGTGATCATCCCCGCAACCCTGTCGGACGATGATGCCAAAGCGAAATTCGGCGACTTCAACAAAATCCTGCCTTACCTACGCACCACTAAAGCGCCGAGCTAAAGCCAGATCTGAGGCCTTTGAAGCAAAACACCCGCATCGCGATATGTCGATGCGGGTGTTTTCTGCCGGAGCGATAAACGCGGCCTGCTAAAGGCGCGGATTACTGCTGTGCGTTAAAGGTGAACAGCTTTTCGCCGTTGATCGTATAGCTGTCGATCAGGCCCTTGGCGCGGTCGCCGACCAGCCAGCCTTCCAGCTGGGCCGCGGCGTCCTTGTTCACATGCGCGTGCTTTTCGGGGTTCACCGGAATATAGGCGTATTGGTTGAACAGCACCGGATCGCCTGCAAAGAGGATCGCCAGATCGGCCTTGTTGTCAAAGTTCAGCCAGCTCGCGCGGTCGGACATGATATAGGCACCCATCCCCGCAGCAGTGTTGAGGCTCGCGCCCATACCTGCGCCGACAGCTTTGTACCATTCGTCGAATGTCGCTGGGGCGAGATCGGCACCTGCCCAAAGGGACAGCTCTTTCTTATGGGTGCCGCTGTCATCGCCACGGCTCACGAAGGGAGCCTGGGCCTTTTCGATCCGGGCCAACGCGTCCTTGGCGGCCTCGGAATCCTTGATCTGGGCGGGATCGTCGCTGGGGCCAATCAGGACAAAATCATTATACATGATCTCGCGGCGGTGGGTGCCATATCCGTCGGCGACGAACGCCTCTTCGGCTTTCTTGGAGTGGACGAGGATCGCATCGACATCGCCCGCTTCACCCAACCGCAAAGCCTGACCGGTGCCGACGATCAGCAGTTGAACATCAAGGTCTAGATCTTCCTTGATGGCAGGCAGCAGCACGTCGGACAGACCAGAATTGTTAAACGACGTGGTGACAGCCATTTTCATCGTATCGGCCTGAACAGCAGTGGTGCCAAGCGCCACAACAAGAGCGGTAATCAAGGATTTCATATCAAAATGTCTCCGTTCAAAAAGGATTTGAATTCCGGGGTCTGCGGGGCGTCAAACGCATCGGGCGCCGGGCCGGCCTCGTGAATGTGACCTTTAAACAGAAACAATATTTCAGTTGCAAGCCGCCGCGCCTGACCCAGATCATGGGTCGCCATGACGATACGCGTCCCAGCCTGATGGGCGGCAGTCAGTAAGGCCTCGATATCCTTTACGGATCGGCCATCAAGGTTCGAACAGGGTTCGTCCAACAGCAGAATTTCAGGGTCGCGGATCAATGCGCGGGCAAGGGCGAGCTTTTGCTTTTCACCCCCCGACAACCCTGTCGCGGGCCGGTCCAGCGCTGCCGTCAGGCCAATCCGCGTGGCCCATGCCTCTACCGCGTCATTCACCTGCGCCTTTGGCTGGCCAAGAATCGCTAGTGGATATCCCAGATTGGCGCGCACGGACCGGCGCAGCATAACTGGGCTTTGGAATACATAGGCCTGTTTCATCCGCGCGACGTCATCCGGCGCGGACCATGTGACTGATCCCGTCGACAGCCGTTCAAGCCCGTGCAGCGCCTTGAGGAAGGTCGTCTTGCCGGCACCATTTGGCCCCAGCAGGATCGTAAACCCCGACTGACCAAGGGTCAGGTCCACAGGCCCCAACACTTGCTTGCCCTGACGGGTGACGGTCACATCGCGCATATGGGCTGGCATCAAGGGGGTCACCATCTGCCCTCTCTTTCGGTACGGGACAGTGCGTGGATGATCAGGTTAACGGTCAGCGCCAGCGCGATCAGAACAAAGCCGAGCCCAAGCGCCAGTGCGAAATCACCTTTACCGGTTTCCAGCGCAATAGAGGTGGTCAGCACGCGGGTGGCGTGGTCGATATTGCCGCCCACGATCATGATCGCGCCGACCTCGCCGATGGCACGGCCAAAGCCTGCCAGCGCCGCAGTCAGCAAGGCGCGCCGCCCGTCCGAAATTAACGTCAGGATCCGCCGCGTCGGCGTGGTGTTCAGCGAGATCAGCAAATCATGGTATTCGGCCCAAAGATCGCGCATCGCCTGATGGGTAATAGAGGCAATCAGCGGGGTAATGATGATCACCTGCGCGATGATCATCGCCGTGGGGGTGAACAGCAGACCCAACACACCAAAGGGGCCCGACCGCGACAACAACAGATAGACGATCAGCCCCACCACGACAGGCGGCAGACCCATCAGCGAGTTCAGCACGGCAATCGCAGTGCGACGGAAGCGGAAACGGCGGATGGCCAGCCACGTGCCAAACGGCAGCGCGATGGCTGAAGCGATCACCAGCGCGGTCAGGCTGACCTGCAACGACCTGAGCGTAATCTCGATCAGATCGGGGTCACCGGTGACAACCAGCCAGAACGCAGAAGAAAGGCCCGCCCAGATATCATTCATCGGGCGGGCCGTCGGAGTTTGCTATGCATAGGATGCGGTCTTAGTCGCCCAGCCGGACATTACGATCCGAAGAGGTCTGCTCGGCCGCGGAGAACCCAGCGTTGTCCAACGCAAAGTTCATGCCCGCAGCAAGAACGACCAAGGCGACGATGGCAGTGATAAAAGCTTTCATTCAGTACCTCGTTGATGCGCATTGGCACGCTGGGTGGGGGGCGTTTTTCGCATCATATCACTCTGCCGGCTGCGTGCCAGAGGCAGGTTTACCCTGCTTTGCGACAACTTCGTCGGCCCAGATGCTGTGGTGCTCGCGTGCCCATTCAAGGTCGACATCTCCCGATCCCATTGCTTCAAACGCGCCCTCCATACCGAGTGTTCCGATATAGATATGCGCGATGATCACAGCCATCAGAACAAAGCTGATAACCGCATGCCACAGCTGGGCGTATTGCATTTCCTCTTGCGGGGTCAGCGTGGCGTCTATTGTACCAAGGCCGAGCAGTTGCGGCACGCCCATATCATTCAGCAGCGCCAGCGTGGGTTCGAACATTGTCAGCTCGAACGGGAACAACAGCGAGATACCCGAGACAGAGATCGAGGTGCCCAGAATGATCACGGCCCAGAAGATCAGCTTTTGACCGGCGTTGAACTTCTTGGCGGGCGGGTGGCCCTTGCCGAAGATACCGCCGCCTTTGAGGATCCAGTTGATGTCAGTGCGGTCCGGCAGGTTGTGGACGATCCACATGACGAACACCATCACCAGCCCCAGCATAAAGGCCCATGAGACGTTGTTGTGCACCCACTTGCCCGCGATGGCAAAGGTCGAAAACGCCTCGTGGCCGAACAGCGGGATCAGCAGCTTACGCCCGGCAAGCGACACCAGACCGGTGATCGCCAGCAGGATAAAGGAGCTGGCGATCAGCCAGTGTCCAAACCGTTCGATAAACTTGAACCGTTCGATGGTGATGCCCGCGCGCCCGTGTTCGATGCGGATACGACCGCGGATCAGATAGAAGATCGCCATTAGTACAACTGTGACGCCCAACAGCAGGCTGCCATATGTCAGCAGGGGGCCGTGGCGGAAATTCAGCCACCACATGCCACCGTCCTGCATCAGCACCTTGGCTGCAGGTCCGCGGTTGCTGGCGCGCGCGTCGGGCAGGGCGTCCGCCCGGATCTCGCGCCATAGGTCGGCATCAGAGGATGCGCCAAGCGGCCCAAGGTGGCTTTCCGCCGGCGGGGCGTCCCCCTCGAGCGGCAAAGGAAGCTCTGCCCCGAAAGGCACGTCCTCGCCGCGTTGGCGGGCCATGATGTCTTCAAGCGACTGTTGGCCCGGTGTTAGAACCGAGGCATCGCCCGAGGTGTCCTGCGCGGCAGAGAGGCCGGCAAAGGACACAAGGAATATAAGAGGCAGCAGAACGCGCAGCAATGTCATCGGGACCTCCGACAGGATAAAGATAGTTGGCCCGCCAGCAGCAGGTGCCAGCGGGCCAAGGAAAGCATGAATATGCGAAAGGGGGATTAGCCGCCCTTTTGCTCGTATGCCGTGCCCCAGCCCCAAGCGCCCGAGCCAAAGCCGCGTGCGACAACGCGTTCGCGGTAGATGCCCGAGACGACGTCGCCGTCACCGGCCAGCAGTGCTTTGGTTGAACACATCTCGGCGCAGATTGGCAGCTTGCCTTCGGCGATCCGGTTGCGGCCGTACTTTTGGAATTCGGCTTCGGAGTGGTTTTCCTCGGGGCCACCGGCGCAGAAGGTACATTTGTCCATCTTGCCACGCGATCCGAAGTTGCCTGCCTGTGGATACTGCGGCGCGCCGAAGGGGCAGGCGTAGAAGCAGTAACCACAACCGATGCAGAGATCCTTGGAGTGCAGGACAATGCCGTCGTCGGTCTGGTAGAAACAGTCTACTGGGCAGACGGCCATACAGGGCGCGTCTGAACAGTGCATACACGCGACTGAAATCGACCGTTCGCCGGGTTGGCCGTCTTGGATCGTGACGACCTTGCGACGGTTGATGCCCCACGGCACTTCGTGTTCGTTCTTACAGGCTGTGACGCAGGCGTTGCATTCGATGCAGCGTTCGGCGTCGCAGAGAAACTTTGCTCTTGCCATCTTGTTGGTCTCCTTACGCTGTCCAGATTTTGCAGAGGGTCGCTTTGGTCTCTTGCATCTGAGTTACTGAGTCATAGCCATATGTTTGCGCGGTGTTGGTGGATTCACCCAGGACGTAAGGGTCAGCCCCGTCTGGATATCTGTCCCGCAAATCGACGCCTTCCATGTGGCCGCCAAAGTGGAACGGCATGAATGCCACGCCGCTTTCGACACGTTCCGTGACCATCGCCATCACTTTGATCTTGCCGCCTTCGGGGCCTTCGACCCAGACATCGGCCCCGTCACGCACGCCCAGATCGTTGGCGTCCCGGGTGTTGATCTCGATAAACATGTCTTGTTGAAGCTCGGCCAACCAAGGGTTGGACCGGGTTTCGTCGCCGCCACCTTCGTATTCGACCAACCGACCAGAGGTCAGCACGATCGGATAGTCCTTGGAAAAGTCGTTTTCCTGAATGGACTTATACATTGTTGGCAGGCGCCAGAACTTTTTGTCGTCATAAGTCGGGTAATCGGCGACCAGATCACGACGGTTGGTGTACAGCGGCTCGCGGTGGATTGGCACCGGATCGGGGAAGGTCCAGACCACGGCGCGGGCCTTGGCGTTGCCGAAAGGGGCACAGCCATGCTTGATCGCGACACGCTGGATGCCGCCCGAAAGGTCGGTTTTCCAGTTCACACCACCGGTATCGGCAACGTAATCCGACGGAGTTTCGCCGGTTTGCGATGTTTCGCCGACTTCCTCGTTCGGCTTTGCATTCGCCGGTGCGCCTTCGGGATAGCCCGCGACATAGTTGATCACCGCCATCTCGTCGTCGGTGAGGTCTTTGTCCCAGCCCAGTTCACGCAGCATGGACATGGTGAACTCTGGGTAGCCGTCCTTGATCTCGGACCCGGCGCTGTAAACGCCGTCGGCAAGCAGGCTTTCACCGTCACGCTCGACGCCGAAACGGGCGCGGAAGGTCAGGCCGCCTTCGGCCACTGGCAAGGACATATCGTACAGGTTCGCCGTGCCGGGGTGGTTCATCTCGGGGGTGCCCCAAGCGGGCCATGGCAAGCCGTAGAAGTCGCCATCGGCAGGTCCGCCCTTGGCGCGCAGGGTGGTGCGGTCAAAGGTGTGCTGGTTGGCCATGTGCATCTTCATGCGTTCAGGGCTTTGAGCGGTGTATCCGATGGTCCACATGCCGCGGTTGAATTCGCGGGTCAGGTCCTCGATGTTGGGCTCATCGCCGTCTAGCGCGATGTTCTTGAACAAACGATCGCTGAAGCCGAACTTGTCGGCGAACAGCTTGATGATCGTGTGGTCGGGCTTGGATTCGAACAGGGGTTCAACGACCTGATCACGCCACTGCAGCGACCGGTTGGACGCGGTGACAGAGCCGCGCGTTTCGAACTGGGTCGTTGCGGGCAACAGATACAGCCCGTCTTGACGGTCTTGCATAACGGCGGAAACCGTTGGGTACGGATCGACAACAACCATCAGGTCGAGCTTTTCCATCGCCGTGACCATTTCCTTTTGGCGGGTCTGCGAGTTGGGCGCGTGGCCCCACAGAACCATCGCGCGGGTGTTGTCCGGCTGGTCGATGTTTTCCTTGTCTTCCAGCACACCGTCAATCCAGCGGCTCACGGGGATACCGGTCAGGTTCATCATCGAGGTGTCGTTGAACGACGCCTTGGAGAAACGGGATTGCAACCATTCAAGGTCTTCTTCCCAAACCCGTGCCCAGTGTGCCCAAGCGCCTGCGGACAGTCCGTAGTAGCCCGGGAGTGTATCCGCCAGAACGCCCAGATCGGTGGCACCCTGCACGTTATCGTGGCCACGGAAGATGTTGGTGCCGCCGCCAGCGGTGCCCATGTTGCCAAGGGCCAGTTGCAAGATGCAGTAGGCGCGGGTGTTGTTGTTACCGTTGGTGTGCTGCGTGCCACCCATGCACCAGATCACGGTGCCGGGACGGTTGTTGGCCAGCGTACGCGCGACGCGCTCAAGCTGGGAGGCAGGTGCACCGGTAACGCGTTCAACCTCTTCGGGTGTCCATTTCGCGACTTCGTCACGGATCTGGTCCATGCCCCAAACGCGGGTGCGGATGAATTCTTTGTCTTCCCACCCGTTTTCGAAGATGTGCCAGAGGATACCCCAGACCAGCGCCACGTCCGAACCGGGACGGAAGCGGACATATTCATCCGCATGGGCCGCCGTTCGGGTAAAGCGTGGATCGCAAACGATCATCGGCGCGTTGTTCTGCTCTTTTGCCTTCAGCAAGTGCAGCAGCGATACAGGGTGCGCCTCGGCAGGGTTGCCACCGATCACAAAGATCGCCTGGCTGTTGTGGATGTCGTTATAGCTGTTGGTCATGGCGCCGTAGCCCCATGTGTTCGCAACGCCCGCAACGGTGGTGGAGTGACAAATACGCGCCTGGTGGTCGACGTTGTTTGTGCCCCAATAGGCCGCGAACTTGCGGAACAGATACGCCTGTTCGTTGTTATGCTTGGCAGAGCCGAGCCAATAGACGGAATCGGGACCGCTTTCTTCGCGGATCACGTTCATCTTGTCGCCGATTTCGTTGATCGCCTGTTCCCAGCTGATCCGAACCCACTGGCCACCCTCTTTTTTCATCGGGTATTTCAGACGGCGTTCACCGTGGGCGTGCTCACGTACCGAGGCCCCTTTGGCGCAGTGCGAGCCAAGGTTGAACGGGCTGTCCCAACCGGGCTCCTGCCCCGTCCAGACGCCATTCGTCACTTCGGCAATGACCGTACAGCCAACCGAACAGTGGGTGCAGACCGACTTGATCGTCTCTACCGCGCCGCTGACGGCTGTTGCTGCCGACGCTTGCGTCACAGAGCCCGCGGTCGATGCGATCGCCGCAAGGCCACCGATGGCCAGACCGGACCCGCGCAGGAACGCGCGACGGTCAACGGATTTTTCCGCGATGTCGGATAGCATGCCCGCCCGCTGGGGCCGCCGTGCCATCCCGTTGGTCTTTTTCCGAAGCATAATAGTCTCCCTAGAGGCCCGCGTGCTCTGACCGCGAGGGTCGGATCGGGGCTGAGTTTTCCTCCCGCGGTTGGGCCCGCGGGTCGTTGATCACTGAATTAGAAGCGTGTGCTTTCCAGGTAGGCGCGGGTATGCGCGGTATCCTGCATCCGGTCCGACTGCAGATCGACGGGCTGCGCTTCTGCGGCGGTGCCGCTGGTGGCCACGGCGACGGCGGCTGCCGGTGCAGCGGTTCCTGCCAGTTTCAGGAAATTGCGGCGGTTGGTGCCTTTGGTATCCTGGGTCATGGGTTAAACCCCTTTCCTTGGTTGCGCGGGGGGTAAGGCCCCGCCTGATGTTGTGCGGTTATCCCGCCGTCATACGAAATGCTTCGCGTTCGATGTCCATGAAGGCGCTGCCGACAGCGGCAACCCCTGCATACAGGACGGAGTTTTTGGCCCCTTGGAGGTCGGTAAAGAAGTGACCAGCCCAAGGCGCGATGTGTTTGTTAAAGAATGCCCGCTGCGCGGCATCGCTGGCGGGCGTGCCAAAGCGGCCCACGATCATGCCGCCCATCATCTCCATCAAGGATGCGATATTGTCTTCGGGTTCAAAGACGTTTTCGGCGCGGCTGATGCGCTGTGCGGCCATGTCGCTGCGCAAGGCTGCCAGTGGTTTTTCATTCAGAAAACCTGTTAGGTAATAGCTGGCATAGGGCAAAAGTTCGCCCCGGCCGAGCCCGATGAACAGCGCGTTAAATTCCGTCTGCACCTTTTTGGTCGTGACGGCCTTGGCCACACGCGCCAGCCCGTTGATCGCCTCGCCCAAGGCGCTGTCGGCCCCCGACAGGCCAGCGGTCTGGTCCAGCAGCATCTGGTCGGCGGGCCGTGCCAGCATCACGCCAAGATAGTTGTACAAATCGGCACGCAGACGGTCTTCGGCAGAGACCTGTATGGTTTGGGCGGCAGCAGTCATGCGCGGTGCTCCTCAAAACGAAAGGCCATCCGGCGCGGGGGCAGGGCGGCGGGTTCCTCTATCGCGGCGTCGGCGATAGCGGTTTCTGCGGGGGCGTCCGCTTGAGCGACTGCGGCGGGCGCGTCGATCTCTACCGGTGCAGCGGGCTGTGTGTCTTCGTCGATCGCAGGAGCCTCTGCCGTATCAGATGCCGCTTCTAGCGATGCGGCCGCTTTGCGTGCGACATCTTCGATATGGCGGCGTAGCCCCTTGCCCACCTCATAGCTTGTGGTGAAATTCGTTACTGCAGACGCTTGGGTGTAGTCGTCGGCATAATCTACCAGATCATCCAGACAGGCCAACGCCGGATCAGACACCCACAGCTTGCGCAGCGCACGGCGGCGCAGGTGTTCAGGAATGGCACGTGCCATGAACGCCGAGAAATCATCGCCGGACTTCATCGTGTCGGGATCGGGTAGGTCAAGCTCTGCCAGCAGGTCTTCGTCGGTCTTTTCCGCCAGCGTGGCCTGATGCTCTGCCTCGGCTTGCGCAACGGCGGCTTGTTGTTCGGCGGCCTGCTCTGCTTTGACGGCAGCGCGGCGACGATCCCAGAAAGAGGTTTGACGGGTCATTGCGATGACCCCGAACGGACCGTACGCGGCGCACGGTATACATCAGAGGTCTGCGAGATGCGCGCATCCCCGATGCCGTCTTGTTTCGGCTCTTGGTATTTGTCGCGCCGCCGCTTCACAAAGGCTTCTTCTTCGTGGTGCGTTTCGACATAAGCGCTGATCCACGCGTGAACCTGTGGCGTCATCATCACCTTTTCAACGATGTCTTCGCCATTGTCGCTGTAGTCTTGCGCCTCATAGGGCGATGCGGTGACCATCACCACGTCAAGCGGGCGGTCGGCGTCGCGGGTCTCGCGGCAGATGATGTAAAGGCAGGGCACATTGGCGGCGAGGCCGTGAACATAAGCCTCTGTATCAGAGCGATACAGCGTCAGCGGCACGGTGGTCACGTGATAATCAGAAACACCGCCTTCTGTGCGCAGCAGCTTCCAGTCGGCAGGGTCGGCACCCGGCAGAACGCAAACCGCACGCCAAACGACCTTCGCCCACCGAGTCACGCCAGGCGACTTGCGAAGGACAACCCCTACGGGCATCGTTTGCGCTGATTTAAGCGGTGCGTTCAATTTCAGTTTCCAATGATGTTTCAGGCGTTTCCGACCCCATATTGACGTAATCATAACGCGGATCAAAGGGGATTCTAGGGCTGAATCACACAGTTTTGTGAATGCCGCAATGCAGCATTTACCGAACGTCAATATTTGCCATATTTACTTGGGGCTTGGCTCTTTCTGACTGTTTTTGTTGGGTAATTCATGCTGTGGATGCAAACGTCCCCTTCGCGGCCAAGGGGGGTAAATAGGGGTTTGCGGCGGGTCGCGAACACCACTAGCTTGTCGGGCAAGCGCTGACAGCACCCTGACGCTTGCTTGATACCCATCGGTGCTGTCCCTGAGGAGATTATGGAAAAGACTTTTCTGCTTTGCGACTGTTTGGGCAGTCAGGATATTGATGCGCCTGCTTTGTCAAAGGCGACGGGTCTGCCGTGCTCCAAGGTCTATACCTGCCTGTGCACAGATCAGATTGGCATTGCCGCAGAGGCGATGGCGGCGGGCGACACCGTGATCGCCTGCCAGCAAGAGCGCCCCCGCTTTGAAGAGCTTGCCGCCGAGATCGAAGCAGATGTGCCCGAGTTCGTCGATATCCGTGACCGCGCCGGCTGGCATGATGACAAGGGTGACGCGACGCCCAAGATGGCGGCGCTTTTGGCAGAGCAGCAACTGGCGGCACCGGCTCCGCGTGTGTTGGATGTGGTGTCCGAAGGCACTTGCCTGATCATGGCCCCCCCGGCCCTCGCGCTTGAGGTGGCTGAAACCGTGGCCGATACATTGGCCGTGACGGTGTTGTGGCAGGGTGATTATGACACGGCGGTTGATCCGCGTTTCGACGTGGTCAAAGGCGACCTGCGCAAGGCGTCGGGCGCGTTGGGCAATTTCAACCTGACTTTTGACCAGTTGCAGATGTTGATCCCCGGTGGGCGCGGTGCGCCGTCGTTCACCGCGCCGCGGGACGGGGCAAAATCGCAATGCGATATCATTCTCGATTTGACGGGAAATACATCGCTGTTTCCCGCGCCGCACAAACGCGACGGTTATCTGCGGGCCGATCCGGGCAGTAAGCCTGCTGTGGCAGAGGCCGTACGCGAGGCCATGCAGATGGTCGGGACCTTTGAAAAGCCGCTGTATGTCCGGCTGACAAAAAGCCTGTGCGCCCATTCGCGAGCCGAACAGCCCGCCTGTTCCAATTGCCTGGACCTGTGCCCGACGGGGGCTATTACCTCTGCCGGTGAACATGTCGCGATCGACCCGATGATCTGCGCGGGTTGTGGCAGCTGTTCGGCCGTGTGCCCGTCCGGCGCAATCACCTATGACGCGCCGCCCGTGGATACGCTGTTTCGCCGGGTGTCGACGCTGGCATCGACCTATCGCAAGGCAGGCGGCAACGCGCCGCGCTTGTTGGTACATGACGAAGACCACGGGGCCGAGATGATCCGCCTTTACGCGCGGTTCGGCGCTGGCTTGCCGGTCGATGTTATCCCGCTGGCCGTAGATGCGCTTGCAGGGTTCGGCCATGCAGAAATGCTGGCCGCACTTGGCTGCGGTTTTGCGCATGTGGATGTATTGCTGTCGCCGCGTACAGAGCGTGACGTGATCGAGGTTCAGGCCGAGCTTGCCCGTGCCATCAGTGGCACCGATACGATCCGCCTGATTGATGTTGCCGACCCCGATGCGCTGGAGACCGCATTGGTTACCGAAACCGCGCAGCCCGCGCATGACACGCTGCTGCCGCTGGGTACCCGCCGTCAGGTCGCGCGGCTTGCGGGCAAGACCTTGCAGCCCGAGGCCAAGGTGATCGATCTGCCCGATGCTGCTCCCTATGGTGCGGTGCTGGTGGATACGGATGCCTGCACGCTGTGCTTGTCGTGCGTGTCGCTCTGCCCGTCGGGCGCGCTTGGCGATAATCCCGATCTGCCGCAGCTCCGCTTTCAAGAAGATGCCTGCCTGCAATGCGGGCTCTGTGCCAATATCTGCCCCGAAGACGCGATCACGCTGAAACCCCAGCTGAACCTGACCGCGCAGGCCTTTACCCAAGTGGTGCTGCACGAGGAAGAACCCTTTGCCTGCATCGAATGCGGGTCGCTGTTCGGCGTGAAATCCACCGTGGAAAAGATCACCGAAAAGCTGGCGGGCAAGCACGCTATGTTCGCCTCGTCCGAGGCGGCAAAGATGATCCAGATGTGCGACAATTGCAGGATCAACGCGCAGTATCACGCGCAGAACAATCCGCTAGCGGGCAAAGACCGTCCCCGCGTACGCACATCCGAAGACTATTTTAGCAAGCGCAAAGACCACTAGGCGCTGTGCAGACCCACCCCAGAACAGGAGAAAATCATGAGCGATGATTTCAACATGTCGATGCGCAAGTTCCTCAAGCAGGTCGGCGTGACCTCGCAGCAAGCCATCGAAGAAGCGATGCGCGAAAACGGCGATACCGGCGGCAAGACATTCGAGGCTAAAGTGGTGCTGACCGTTGACGGGCTGGACCTTGAACATGTCGTGACCGGCAAAATCCAAGGGCAGTCCGAAGCGTGAGCGTCACCCGTGATGCCGTATTGGCCTGCCTGAAAACCCTGAATGACCCCGTGTCCGGCAAGGACATCGTCGAACTGGGCCTCGTTAAAGCATTGACCGTTGACGAGGGCGCGGTGCGCTTTGTGCTTGAGGTGAACCCAAGCCATGCCGACGCCTACGCCAAGTTGCGCGACGAGGCAGATGCCGCGGTCAAAGCGCTTGAGGGGGTTGCCTCTGTCTCGGCGGTGCTGACCGCCCATTCCAAACAAGCCCCACCGCCCGATCTGAAACTGGGCCGCAAATCCGAACCCGCAGGGCCAGAGAAGATCCCCGGCGTGGACCGTATTATTGCCATCGCGTCAGGCAAGGGTGGCGTCGGGAAATCTACCGTTGCTGCGAATCTTGCTTGTGCGCTGGCCGCCGAAGGCCGCCGCGTGGGCATGCTGGATGCCGATGTCTACGGTCCGTCGCAGCCGCGGATGCTGGGTGTTTCCGGCCGGCCTGCGTCGCCTGATGGTAAAACGATCCTGCCGATGCGCAACTTTGGCGTGACAATGATGTCGATCGGATTGATGACCAACGACGATCAGGCGGTGGTCTGGCGCGGTCCGATGCTGATGGGCGCATTGCAGCAGATGATGATGCAGGTGCAATGGGGCGCACTGGATGTGTTGATCGTCGATCTGCCGCCCGGCACCGGCGATGTGCAGATGACCTTGGCGCAAAAGGCCCATGTGGACGGCGCAATTATTGTTAGCACACCGCAGGATGTAGCGCTGCTGGATGCCCGCAAGGGGATCGACATGTTCAACCAGCTCAAGACGCCGATCATCGGGATGATTGAAAACATGAGCACGCATATCTGTTCCAACTGCGGGCACGAGGAACATGTCTTTGGGCATGGCGGTGTCGCCGCCGAGGCAGAAAAGCTGGGCGTGCCTCTGCTGGCAGAGATACCGTTGCATCTGGATATCCGTGTCGCGGCTGACGGGGGCGCGCCGATTGTCGTGTCCAAACCCGACAGCACGCAGGCCGAAGGCTTCCGCAAAGTGGCCAAGGCCCTGATAGCGGGCGGACACGCATGAGCGACGGCCCCGTTTTTCCACCCTTGCTGGCGGGTGCGCAGGCTGATGACCCCTTCGAGCAGGCCTGCGCAGAGGCGCGGCAGGGGTGTGATGCGGGGCTGGTGCTGTATGATCTGGGGCCGAGCGTCTTGCAGGTCGCCATCGTCTTTGCGCCCGAGGTGCCGCTTGCCCAAGCAATGGCCATGCTGCCGCTTTGCGCCGTGGGGTTCCAGAATGCCCTTGGCGCGCTAGCGCCGCCCGAGGTGGGCGTACATCTGGCATGGAACGGTGATTTGCGGCTGAATGGCGCGATTTGTGGGCAGATGCGTGCAGCGGCCTCTGAAAGCGATCCGACCCAAGTGCCTGACTGGCTGGTCGTAGCGTTTCACGTGAAGCTATTGCCGCAGAATGACACGCCAGGCGATACGCCCGATGTGACCACGCTGTATGGCGAAGGCTGTGCCGAAGTCGGTTCGGTCGACCTTCTTGAGGCTTGGGCGCGGCATATGCTGGTTGCGCTGAACCGCTGGATGGATGACGGCGCAGGCCCGCTCCATAAAGAATGGACGGGGCTGGCCTGGGCCATGGGAGAGCACATGACGCATGGCGACCTGACCGGCAGCTTTACCGGTGTTGACGAAAACTTTGGCCTGCTGCTGAAAACCGACAAGACCACGCATCTTATTCCACTGACCGACCTGCTGGAGCCAGCCTCATGAGTGATCTATTCCTCGCCCGCGCCATCCACTTTGATGAAAGCGACCGTAATGTATTTCATTCTCCGGCGCGTACGGGCGAATGGTGCGTATCCGGCGGGTTCGAGTTTTCGAACTGGTCCGAAGGCGATCTGACCGGCAAGGCGCGGCAGGCATTTGCGAACGGCTGGATGGGCGTGGAAACCTTTGGCCGCGTGACATTTGTCGCGGTGACCAAGGCGGAACCGTTTGAGGTCGAGGCAATCACATTGCAGCTGATGAAGCATTTCGTCGAGATCTATGGCGCACCTTCGCCCGAAGCCGCGCGCCCTGTGGCAGAAGAAGAAGTCGCCCAGATGATGGAGCTTTGCGCCGACCACGCCCCCAACACGCTGCTGACCGTCGCACGCGAACTGTCCGACAGCGGTGTGCGCGAAAGCTATCGTTTCATCGAACCGCAGGATGCGGGGATTGATCAGTTTGCCGTGCACGGATCGCTGGATGAGGACGACCACGGTGGGCACGGTCACTCTCACTAACCGTTAACTATACGAAACACCCTGTCCAGTTATCCGGACGGGGTGTCGCATATTCTTCGCCCCAGATCGGGGCGATATTCCCCCCGAATAGATAGAATCAACGCCCTGTTTCACGTGGGCGAACCGCCTGCCTTGTGCAGTCCGACGCGGGATTGCAGCTGCAATCACCGCGCGAATTGCGTGTTGTGCCCTCGAATTGATAGCGCCGCATATACGGACGGGTAGAGGGCTGCCCAGCAGATCAAAAATCTAACCCTAAGCGAGAATGCAGCGCGAGATATTTCCCGTGATGATGAATTCAGGACAGCCCAGCCACTGGGACAGTTCATCAAAACTGCCGGCGAGGGCCGGCCTATAGGGGAAACAATATGTCACTTAAAACCAACCAGATTGCCCGTGCGTTGCTCGCAGGTGTTGCGATTTCTGTCGCCGGTGTGCCGGCTTTTGCCGACGCACTTTCAAGCAGCTTTTCCTTCCGCATTGTTGAAGCAGCCGAGGGCGAAGAAGCGCTGATCGAACGGGGTACAGTACGCCCCGGCGAGGTTGTTCAATACCAGCTGCAGCACGAGAACACGACCGAGCAAGCCCTTGCAGGGATCGTCATTGCGGCACCGGTACCCGAAGGGGTGACCCTGACGCTGGGCGCCGAAAGCACCTCCATCAAGGCTGTGTTCGAAGTGCAGGCAGACCTCGACCCTGAAAACGATGGCCTCGAATGGTCCACACTCCCCGCCACACGCATGGTCGCCGGTGCAGATGGCACACTTCAACCAGAACCGCTTCCTGAGGATCAGATCGCTGCCGTCCGTTGGACGCTAAGCGAGCCTTTGGAGTCAGGCGAAATCGCACTCAACAGCTACCGGGTGCGCGTCAACTGATCGGGGGGAACCTGATCCAATTTGCTTATTTCAAATTAAATCAAAGGAACGACTAACGTGAAACATCAATCATTCTTCATGCGCTCTGCAAGCGCGATGGCGGTCACAGCCGCATTTGGCGCAGTCGCCATGGCGGCCTCGCCAGATGCCGGGTCCGTGATCGGCAACCAAGCGGTTGCGACGTATACAAACGAAGCTGGCGATACCATTACGGTCACGTCAAACACAGTTGAAACGATTGTGCAGCAGGTTGCTGGCGTCACGATGACGTCGAATAACAACGAAACAATTGCACCTGGTGGTAAGGCTTTCCTGCCGCATATCATTACCAACGACGGGAACGGCGCAGACTTTTTCACACTCGCGGCAACTGAGTCAGGTACAGGCTTTCTTGAGCCCACTGGCATCGTCTTCTATCCGGATGCGAACATGGATGGTGTCGCCGATAGCGCTACGCCGTTGAGTGAAACACCAACATTAGCCTCGGGCGAACAGTTCGGCGTCATCATCGAAGTCACTGCCCCATCAAATGCATCAGGCACTGACGACATGGCCGTCACAGCGGTCTCGAACCTTGATGGCACCGAGACAGCGCTCAATACCGATACATTGACCATCTCTAACGATGCGATTGTCGAACTGGTCAAATCCATGGTTGCGGATGCAGGCTCAGGCGGGAACACAAACATCGTCGACGCCGGTGACACAGTGACCATCAAGCTGACCTACTCGAGCACCGGCCTTGCTGCTGCGCAAAACTACGTTGTGGATGACATCCTGGACGGACGTCTGGAATACGTTCCGGGCTCGGCTCAGTGGTCTGATGCTACAGATCCGCTGGATGATACCAATGGGTCGTCGACACCTGACGCCTATAACGGTCCAAATACGGCCACGGCTGACTCCATCGCCTTCGATAACAATGGTCAAAGTGTGAACTTTACCATCTCGAATATCGACTCTGGTCGTTCTGGCAGCGTGACGTTCCAAGCGGTGATTTTGGACACTGCGGATGCGGGCATCATCGAAAATGTCGCGACTCAAGAAGTTGACTCCGTCGCTTTCCCGCCATCGAACACAGCCTCGATCATCGTGGACGACCAGTTCGCTGTGTCCATCGCTGATACAGCCATCGACGGTGCCGGTGCGGCAGATGCAACCACTGCTTCAGGAACCGATGATGACGGGCAAAACAACGATGTCGTGACAGAGACCGCCGATGCGCAACAAGGCGGCACAATCAAACACGAGTTCGTTCTGACCAACCGTTCCAACCAGACCGACAACCTGACGCTTGATATCAACACTGTCACCGATACCTATCCAGATGGCACAACCTTCCGGTTCGTAGGTGCGGATGGGATCACACCAATCATCGGTTCTGTAGGCCCGATTGCTGCAGGTGACAGCGTCAAGGTTACCTTGATCGCTACACTGCCAACAGACGCCGCACCAACCGGCGCTGCCAATTACAGCGCCACCGTGAAAACCACATCGGATGCCTCAGGTGTATCGGATACATCGACAGCGACATTCACGGGTGCTGTCCTTGCATCGTCCGTTGATCTTGAGAACGCGGTCGTAGGGTCCGAAGGCGATGGCCTTGACCCCACGAACGGCGGCGCGCCCTGGGTGACCTATCCCACCGATCCCGGTGCGCCGGTCACCTATGACATGGTCGTTCAAAACAACGGTCCGGTATCTGACAGCTACAATCTGTCGCTTGCGCAAGCTTTGCCCGCTGGCTGGACCGTCGAATTCCGCTCTGCTGACGGGTCTGCGATTACCAACACCGGGACCATCCCGGCTGGTTCAAGCGATACCTTCACCGTTGTGATCACCCCGCCTGAAGATCAGCTCCCTGGTGACACCTTGGTAGACATCGCGTTGATCTCTTCTGTATCGGGCCAAGGCGACCGGATCGTCAACGCAGTCACCGTAAGAGAGATCTATAATGTAGAGATCATCGATGACCAGACGGCTCAGGCTTCGCCGGGTGGGATCGTCGATATGACCCACACCATCACCAACACCGGTAACGTTGCTATCACCGAAGGCGCAATTGATGATGCAGGGCTAGACAACTTCTCGGGCGCATTGTTCTGGGACGCCAATGGCAACGGTGTGATCGACCCCTCTGAACTGGTGATCGACAACTTTGATGATCTGACGGACGGTGTATCGGCTGGTGTGAACGGGCTTGCCCCCGGTGACAGCATCTCGGTGATCTACCGTGTGCAGACCCCTTCGACATCGACAAGCGGTGTGACCGAGAACAGCGTTATCACCCTTGATCCATCGCTGAACAACGCCACAGCGACCGATGCGGATCCGACTGACAACGCAGTAGAAGACCGTATCGTGATCATCTCTGGTGACATCACGCTGAGCAAGTTCCAGTACATCGACGCCGGCTGCACTGGCGCTGTCGGGACCTTTACCAAGACCCGTCAAGACGTCGAACCAGGTCAGTGTATCCGCTACAAGGTTGTAGCTGAAAACACCGGCTCCTCTCCCGCTGCAGACGTCATCATCTCTGATGCCGCGCCCGCCTACACGTCGATTGTCGATTGTGGCGGCACATGCAGCGAGACGCTCATCCCGGCAGGCAGCACATCCACAGTCACAACGAGCAACATCTCAAGTGACCACGGCACGGTGCTTCCGGGTTGGTCCGCTGAACTCGAATTCACCGTTCAGGTGGACGAGTAAGCGTACCCTTGGTCCCCCGGAGCACCTTCCCCCCCCTCGCTCCGGGGGGCCGCATTTCCTCTTAACAAAGATAAAACAGGGTTAGATCAAATGGGCCACACTGTTCACAAAACCGCTCTGCGCATGATGTCGTGTTTCTGGACCGTCGCGCTGGTGATCTGCCTCCTGCCACAGGGTGCCGCTGCCAAGCAGGTCCCTGCGGGAACCTTTATCCGCAACGTCGCGCAGACGATCTATTTTAACGAAGCGCTGGGCATCATCGAAACGGTTTATTCGAATGCCGTCGATGCCAAGGTCGCCGCAGTGCCCGCGCTGGATGTAACCGGATACTCTGAATTGTTGCTGACCCGCGGCGCGATGGCCCAATACTACTTCGAGGTCACCAATATCGGAAATGTGCCGCTGAACACCAACATGTCCATGAGCCACCAGGCCGGGGCGGCGATGATGAACGACACGCGTCTTGTCCACGATGCGAACGCGAATGGGCGCATCGACAATGGCGAGGCCACGATGAACTCCGGCGCGCCGATGTATATGGATGTGGGCGACACCGCTCAGCTTATCTACGAATTCCGCACCTCGTTTCATGCCACGCCTACCACGCTGATGCAGTCGGTGTTGTCAGTGTCGGCCACCAGTGCCACGGGCACCGCCACGCGCAATACCACGCGCAGCGCCAGCCGTCGGATACTGTCGGGCGCAGCAATTGGTAAAACCACCATCGTAGGCAGCACGCTTGAACTGCAAAAGGAACAGAGCGTTCGCGAGACGGAGGACGAGACACAGCTGACTTACACGCTGCGCCTGCGCAACGATTCTGACGGGGACGTGCTGGCCTATGGTGACGTGCATGGGGCGCAGATCCGCATCGACGGGGCGAGTGTCACCGGGGTTCTGCTGCGCGACGAGATCCCGTTGAACGCCCGTTTTCACAGCATCACCGATCCTAGCGCCATGGTTGCACTGTACCACGCAGCGGGCGACGCGCGTCATGACTACCGGACCACGCGCCCTGCTGGCGAAGTCGACGCAGTAGCGTTCTTTCACGAGGGTGACTACGAGGTCGGCTTAGCCCGCGACCCCGCCTTTATGGTGAGCGCGCCCATGGGACTGGGCGATATAGAGGTCGCCAACACTGCCCGTAGCTTTATGAAAATGGAAGATCGCACTGTCGATATCGACTCTAACACGACCGTTTATCGCCGCGATACCTCGGGTACGGGCACCTTGCGATTTGAACACCCCGAAACCGCAGAGGACCAGCCTTATGCAGTGCCCAACAGCGATACGCGGCTTCGCCTTACCGCGGGTGCTTGCAACGACACAATGTCGGTGGACCGTGCGATCGTCACCCTGCGTAGCTTTTTGACCGGAGACGTAGAGCGTGTGACCGCGACCGAAACAGAGCCTAACAGCGGCATTTTCCTCACGCCGGCCGTACCCATGGCGCGGATGGACATGCCAGCGTCCGGTGACAATGTCGTTGCAACCACGGATGGGGACCGCCTGATCGCCACCGCTGATTGCGCCGACGCCGCGCTGGAAGATCATTTGCTGATCACACCGGGTAACTTCTTGTTCAACTCCCTGACAAACGAGCCGATTGGTGATGTGACCATTGCGCTGATGGATATGAACACGGGCGCTGAAATGGCGCGTCGCATGACCGATGCTCGCGGCTTCTTCAGCTTCGGGGAGATGCCTGCCGGTGAGTTCCAGTTTGCGGTCATGAACGCCCCTGAATGGGACGTGCCTTCCGTGCGTGCTGATTTTGCGGGCTTTAACCGTCGCGTTGCCAGCGCCGGTTTCATGGCGAGCTTCCGTCATAGCGGCGGTATGCTGGCGGTATCGGATATCCCTGCGGATCCACATTACAGCCTGCCCCTCACACTCGCAAAGCAGGCAGACAAAGACACGGTCGGCGCAGGCGAGTTCGTCGTCTATACCCTGAATTTCTCTAATAACATGGACCAGGCGCTGATCGGTGCGGAAATCCTGGATCGCCCGCCTTATGGCAGCCAATTGGTTGCAGGCTCAGTGACCTTCAACGGTGACCCTATCGACGACCTCACCATCGATGCATCGGGTGATATGACCTATGCCTTGGGGCCGCTTGCACCGCTCTCGAGCCATGAGGTGAGCTATGTCATGCAGTTCACTGCAGCCGCCCGCGAAGGCCGCAACGAGAACACAGCGGTGCTGACCGGACGTCAGGCCGGCACCGGGACTGTGATCCAGTCCCAGACCGCCCGCGCAATGGTCAAGCTGAACAACAGCGGTGGCGTCTTCGCGCGCGAAGCCACTGTCATCGGGTCGGTCTTCCTGGATTGCGACAAAGACGGTATTCGCGGCGACCACACAGAGCCAGGCATCCCCGGCGTGCGTATCGTGACGCAAGAAGGCCTGTCGGTCGTGACTGATATGGATGGTAAATACTCTTTGTTCGGTCTGCGCCCTGTCACCCATGCGTTCCTGGTGCAGCAAGAGACCCTCCCCGTAGGCACCGAAGTGACCGTAACACGCACCAACGATCTGCTGCGCGGTGGTTCGCGGTTGATCCCCTTGCGCAAGGGGGAACTGCGTGCCGAACATTTTGCTGTGCGCGACTGCACCGCCGAAGCAATGGCCGAAGTTGCGCAGCGGCAGAAACATTTCGAACAGCAGCCCCAGTCCAATGCACTGACGGCGGCCGATCTGCCCATCGAAGGCCAGCGTGCGCCCGTGCGTTCCGTGCGCAGCGAAGCCGGCGTGGCGACGACCACCCAGCTGACACCGCGCCTGATGCAGCGGTTGGACGAAAGTCGCGCGGCGAACTCTGTTGCTGAAAAGGCGACTGGCAGGGCGAAGCGCCAATCGCTTGAGCTGCTGATCAAGACCCTCGACGACGCATCTGGTTTTATTGACCTGACCGACGGGCAGACGCTAGACCGCCGCACCCAAAGTGTACGGGTCAAAGGTAAGGGCGACCTGTCGCTGGGCCTGCTGGTGAACGGACGCGAGCTAAGCAGTGACCGTGTGGGCGAGCGTACGAGCTTTGAGAAAAACAACACGCAAGCGCTGGATTTCGTGGCGGTAAAGCTGAACGCGGGGAAAAACACCCTGACACTGGTTGGTCGTGACGGGTTCGGCATCGAACGTGCGCGCCAGCAGATCACAGTTATTGCCCCCGGCAAACCCGCAAAATTCGAGGTGATCTTGCCCGCCACCGCACCTGCATCGCCGACCGATGTGATCCCGGTTTTGGTGCGTGTTCTGGATGCTCGTGGCCTGCTTGTGCCTACCTCGGGCACCATAACGCTAAGCGCAAAGTTGGCTCTGTGGGACGTGACAGACATCCGCGACGGTACCCCCGGCGTGCAGGTCTATCTTGACAACGGCGAGGCGACATTCGGGCTGATCCCGCCACAGGTTGCCGGCACGGACCGTATCACTATCAGCGGTGCCTTTGGTCGCGCCGAAGAAACCATCACCTTCACACCTGATCTGGACCAACGCATCATGGTTGGCGTGATCGAAGGGGCTGTGGCCTTGGGCGGTGCGCAGGGTGAACTGCTGGACGCGGACCGCTTTAGCTCTTTCGAAGATACCACCACCGGTCTGCGCGGCGAAGTGTATCTGAAGGGCGTGATCTCGGGCGATGCGCTGTTAACCTTGCGCTATAGCTCGGACCGCGACACCGAAGATCGCCTGTTCCGCGACATCCGCGGTGATGAATTTTATCCGGTCTATGGCGACAATTCCGAACGCGGCTTTGACGCACAATCCTCCGAAAACCTGTACGTTAAGGTTGAAAAAGGGCGTTCCTACATCCTCTACGGTGACATCGCGATCGAACCCGAGGCCAGCGCGCTCAAGCTTGACGGTATGCGGCGCGTAGTGACCGGTGCCAAGGCACATTGGGAAAACGACAAGGTCGGCGTAACCCTGTTTGGTGCCCGCACCGCCCAAGAGCAGCGCGTGCAGGAATTCGCTGGGCGGGGTGTTTCCGGCCCCTACGATCTGGATCTGGACGGTTATGTTCAAGGCTCCGAACGGGTCGAACTGCTGGTGCGTGATGAAGAAGGTGGTGATGTGATCTCGGCCACCGCCCTGCGCCGTGGCAGCGATTACCTGCTTGATTTCTTCGGTAACTCGATCACCTTTGACAATGCCGTGCGCCAGTTCGACGGTCAGGGCAATCCTGTGTCGGTGCGCGTGACCTACGAAGTGGACGTGGAAGGGGCCGACCGCTACTGGCTCTATGGCGGGGAGGTGAACGTCGCGTTGACCGACCGCACAACCGTTGGTGCGCGTATCGTTCATGCGGACGCCGAACGGGGCAATACCGCCCGCGAGCGGCTGCACTCTGCCTATATCCGCCACGAGGGCACGCAGGGTGGCGTATGGGAAGCCGAAGCCGCACGCTCAGAAGATGCAAACGGTATATCGGATACCGCCTACCGCCTGTCCTATGACATCCGCAAGGAAACCGGTCACTTCAACTTTGAAATGGTGCATACAGGGGAAAAATTTGCCTCGCGCGGTGGTCTGGCGCTGCCCGGAACCACCCGTACACGGCTGAACTACGGTTTTGAAATCGACGGGACCAGCGACTTTGTTCTCGGTGTGGACTATGTACGTGACCGCACCTCTGACATAGAGCGTCTGACTGTCGATGCCGTCTATGCCAAAGAGTTCAGCACAAATCTCAAGGGCTACATCGGGCTGGAGTACCGCCTGGATCACACTGCGACCTCCAAAAAGGCCCATCCCGGTTTGATCCTTGGTGGCCGCTGGACCCCGGCGAACCGCCCCGGCACCGTCATCACCGCAGAGCTGCGTCATCCCTTTGGCGGCTCTGACCGTCCGACGGAGTTGACCTTGGGTATGTACCGCGAGCCCGTTCCCGGCTGGCGTGCCTATAGTGAGGCCGAAATGGCCTTCGGTGACGACACTATGACCACACACGCCAAGCTTGGTTTCTCCTACGACCTGAATGACTGGCTGCGCGGAAGCACGGATTTCGTCAAAGGCTTGGGGTCTTCGGACACCATGTTTACCCAAGCAATGATGGGCAAATGGGCGATGAACGGGAACACGACTTTCAGCTTCGGAATCGAACATTCCCGCAGCATGGAAACCGACGATCACCGTCTAACCAGCGTAGCGCTCGGCGCGAAATGGGGCTCCAGCGCACAAAGCTGGGTGGGGGATGCCGATGCGGACACAACGTTCGAAGACACCGGAAATACCCATTATGCGAGCTTCGGTATCGCAGGTAAGATCACGCCGGACTTCACAATGTTAGGCCGCACCCGCGTCGCCTTGGACAAGCGCGAAGGGCGTGATCACCGCCGCATCCGGTCGCGCGCCGGTATTGCCTATCGCCCGGTCCACGATCCACGTCTTGAAGTGCTGGCATGGTACGAGCACCGCATCGAGCAGCGCGAGACCAAGTCGGTAACCCATATGTGGTCGGTCGATGGAGCGTATGAAATGGATGCCGATCTGCGCTTGAACGCCAAATACGCGGGCCAGTCGCAACGGTTGACGACATCGGGCGGCATCTCTGCCCGGGCTCTGACCCAGTTGCTTCAGGCCGGCTTTAACTACGAATTCGGCAACAACCGGTTCCAGATTGGCATGAACGCCGCGCATCTGTGGGACAATCAAGGCAATACGACCAACGGCATCGGTGCAGAGATCGGCTTTGCCCCGACCAAGGGTGCGCTGATCGCCTTGGGCTATAACCACGCGACGCGCAAGTCCTCCCTGCGCAGCGACCTGTATCAGGAGGGGCTCTACCTTCGGTTCAAACTACTGCTCGACAACTCCCTTTGGGATCGTCTGGACGGCTTTATGGAGGGATAAACGGTAAACACGTATCGTAGACAGGATACAAAAAAGCCCCGGCATTACTGCCGGGGCTTTCTGTATTCAGAACGAGGAGGATGATTACTCTTCGCTACCTTCTTCTTTTTTGATCTCTTCGCCGGTTTCCTGATCGACAACTTTCATCGACAGGCGCACTTTGCCGCGATCGTCAAAGCCAAGCAGCTTTACTTTCACTTCCTGACCTTCCTTCAGAACATCCGAAGGGTGGTTCAGGCGGCGGTTTTCGATCTGGGATACGTGGACCAGACCGTCGCGCTTGCCAAAGAAGTTCACGAAGGCACCGAAATCAACGATCTTGACCACGGTACCGGTGTAAACCGCACCTTCTTCAGGCTCGGCCACGATGGACCAGATCATGTCGTAGGCTTTCTTGATCGAGTCGCCGTTTGGCGATGCGATCTTGATGATGCCCTCGTCGTTGATGTCGACCTTCGCGCCGGACACTTCAACGATCTCGCGGATCACTTTACCGCCGGACCCGATAACTTCACGGATCTTGTCGGTTGGGATCTGCATCGTTTCAATGCGTGGTGCGTGGACCGAGAATTCGCCCGCGCCGGAAATGGCTTTGTTCATCTCGCCAAGGATGTGAACGCGGCCAGCCTTGGCCTGTGCCAGAGCTTTTTCCATGATCTCGGGCGTGATGCCTGCGATCTTGATGTCCATCTGCAGCGATGTGATGCCCGCTTCGGTACCGGCAACTTTAAAGTCCATGTCGCCAAGGTGGTCTTCGTCACCCAGGATGTCGGACAGGATCGCATAGGAGCCGTCTTCTTCGAGGATCAGACCCATAGCAACACCAGCAACCGGTGATTTCAACGGCACGCCTGCGTCCATCATGGACAAGGAGCCACCGCAAACCGACGCCATTGAGCTCGAGCCGTTCGATTCAGTGATCTCGGACACAACGCGGACGGTGTAGGGGAAGTCGGTGGACGCAGGCAGAACCGCCTGCAACGCGCGCCATGCCAACTTGCCGTGACCGATTTCGCGACGACCAGGGCCCGAAACGCGGCCAACTTCACCAACCGAGTAGGGCGGGAAGTTATAGTGCAGCATGAAGTTGGATTTGAAATTGCCGTGCAGCGCATCAATGAACTGTTCGTCGTCACCGGTGCCCAACGTGGTCACAACCAGACCCTGCGTTTCGCCACGTGTAAACAGCGACGACCCGTGGGTACGGGGCAGGATGCCGGTTTCAGCCACGATATTGCGGATCTCGTCGGTCTTGCGACCGTCAATACGCGTACCGGTTTTAACAACGTCACCGCGCAGGATGGACGCTTCGAGGCCTTTCAACGCGGAACCAAGGTTCGCATCGTCTTTTTGCTCGTCGGTCAGGGCTGCTTTGATTGTCTCGCGTGCGGCGGCAACCGCGGCTGTGCGCTCTTGCTTGTCTGCGATTGCAAACGCGGCGCGCATAGCGTCCTCGCCAGCGGATTTGACAGCTGCGGACAGGTCCGAATAGTCAACCGGCTGGAAATCAAACGGCTCTTTCGCGGTGTCTTCGGCCAGATCGATGATCAGGTCGATGACCGGCTGGATCTGCTCGTGCGCGAATTTCACCGCACCTAGCATTTCTTCTTCCGACAGCTCGTAGGCTTCGGATTCAACCATCATCACCGCGTCTTTGGTGCCAGCGACAACCAGATCAAGACGTTGATCAGGATTCAGGCGCAGGTCCTGCATGTCGTCAACAGTTGGGTTCAGAACGTAATCGCCACCTTCAAAACCAACGCGGCAGGCAGCAATCGGACCACGGAACGGCGCGCCGGAAATGGTCAGCGCGGCCGAGGCGGCGATCATCGCGACCATATCGGGATCGTTAACCAGGTCGTGCGACAGAACGGTACACATCACCAGAACTTCGTTTTTGAAGCCGGGAACGAACAGCGGGCGGATCGGACGGTCGATCAAACGGGCTGTCAGGGTTTCTTTCTCGGTGGGGCGGGCCTCACGCTTGAAGAAGCCACCCGGCACTTTACCGGCGGCATAGTATTTCTCTTGGTAGTGTACGGTCAGCGGAAAGAAGTCCTGACCGGGTTTTTGCTGGCGTGCAAAGGTGACGTTCGCCATGACGCTGGTTTCGCCCAGTGTCGCGATCACCGAACCGTCTGCTTGACGGGCCACTTTGCCAGTTTCCAGTGTCAGCGTTTCTTCGCCCCACTGCATGGATTTTTTCGTTACATTAAACATCTACGTTTCCTGTTTCGGCCCGGATCGGGCCATTTGCGTAGAGGGCATATTCCCCCTGACTCCGGTATCTTCTTTGTCGGGCGCTGGAGTCCGGGCGCCGGCTTTCAGATTGTGCGGCCATACAGCAGTTTCGATGCGATGGGAAGGGAAGCGTTGCCCCCTGCACGCGGCCCTGCTGGCCACAGCGGGCAAGCCGCAGCAGAGTGGCGAGGGGATCAGCCTGGCAAGGGCTTGAACATCTTGTAGTTTTGCAAGGTGACCCCGCCTTTGGTGACGATATTGGGGGTCTCGACGGTCCAGCCCATGCGCGTGAAAAACGGCTTTGCCATTTCGCTGGCAAAGGTCCGAAGACGTCGCGCGCCGAATGTGCGGGCACGGTCTTCGATGGCAAAATACACAGTGCGCCCCACGCCCGTGCCCATATGATCGGGATGCACAAAGGCCAGATCGATCAGCCCCTCGCGGTCAAGGGTCATGAACCCTGCCATACGGTTGTCTATCAAGGCCACGATACCCGAGACGTTGTCAAACCGCCCTCGCCATGTGGCGGGTGCAGGCGCTTTCCCGGCCCACGCGATGCGTTGTTCGACCGAATACACATCCGCCGTGCCCTGATGCACCGCAGCAAAGAAAAGCAGCGCGGCGGCGTCGGTATCTTGCGGGGTGAGGTCGCGCAGGTTGATTGGCATGGGCCCTCCTTTTGGCAAACATCACTAAAGCACAGAGGTAAACGAAAAAACCGCCCCCTGTTGCCAGGGAGCGGTTTTCATCGTTGTGGCGGTGCAGCGCGGGTTAGCGGCGCAGGCCCAAACGTTTGATCAGGTCCTGATAACGCGCGTCATCTTTACCTTTGACATAGTCCAGCAGCTTGCGGCGTGTCGCAACCATTTTCAAAAGGCCACGGCGACCGTGGTTGTCTTTCTTGTGGGTTTTGAAGTGCTCGGTCAGCGTTGCGATGCGCGAGGACAGAATGGCAACCTGTACTTCGGGCGAACCGGTGTCGCCTTCTGTGGTGCCGAATTCTTTCATGACGCGTGCTTTTTCTTCTGGCGTAATCGACATCGGGGTCTCCTTTTCGAAAGGTTAAAGTGATGGCACAGGCCGGGATGTCGTCCAGCGCAGGCCCATGGAGTATCCCCCGCTGACAGGAATCAACGGGCGATGGGGGCGTATAGGAAAGTTTCGCCCTCTTGGCAAAGGATTATTGTCCGGTCGAAGTGTACCCCGCATTGAGGAGGCGCGGGCAGGGGCGCGCAGTCATAGTTTTCATCCGCGCGTGAGAGTGTCCGATCTTCTGTGTAACTGCGATCTGGTCCATGCTTCCTGAGAGGAGCAAGGACGATGACCATATCC
>NZ_FNJD01000025.1 GCF_900103185.1 Sulfitobacter litoralis | reverse complement strand
GTTCGAAGCTACCGTCCCGGTCCCGTGGCACAGCGATAGGCAGTTCGCCGTCTTGCCCCTTCAATCTCTTGGCGGATGACCCGTTGCGACGGTTGGTCTGATCAGGCGGGGCATCCTTGCCGTCTTCATAGCCCAAATGTGACGTCAACTCAGCACCGAGCATTCGCTCCATCAGCTTGATCTTGAGCTCTTTCATTAGCCCGGCATCGCCAAGCAGATCTTCAGGCCGCTCGCAGCCCTTCAGTAGTTCGTCCAGCAGTTCCTCGGATATGGTCATCGTCCTTGCTCCTCTCAGGAAGCATGGACCAGATCGCAGTTACACAGAAGATCGGACACTCTCTGCTCGACTTCAACATCAGCAGCTTCGGAGCCTTCGATATTCACCGTTGGATCTTTGGCTTCTTCGACAACCACATTCGCATCGTCGCTTTGCTGCACATTGACGTTGGCTTCTTTCTGCTGAACGGCGACTTTGGCCTCGCCGGCTTCGTCTACGTTCACATCAGCTTCAGCATTTTCGATGGTCACCTTCGGCTCTGCTTCCTCGATGGTGATTTTGGGCTCGGGGCGTACAAACTTTACGACGGGCTCGGGCTGATCCAGATCAACAATCGGCTCACCGGTGTTCACGTCGACCTTTGGCTTCGGCACTTGCACGGTGACGACCGGTTCGGGAATGCGAACGGTAACTTGTGGCTGGGCCTGTTCGATGGTGATAATCGGAGCCTGCTGCTGCACACGTACGTTTGGCTCAGGTACCTGTACGGTCACTTCTGGTTGACCTTGCTCAACAGTCACGACAGGCGCATCCTGAGATACATTCACATCTGGCTCGGGTACTTTAACGTCGACTTCCGCATCTTTCTGCTCGACAACGACCTTGCCGCCGGCCACGTCCGCGGCCGCAGCAACACCGGTTTCTGAACGTTCGATTTTCTCTTCAGCGTTCTTGCTTGGATCGGCGGAGTGCGTTTCAGCCAACACCGGAGCAGCTGCGAAAAGGGCTGCGGCGGAGACGCCGGCCAAGAGTGTTTTTGTATAGTTCATAAGGTCTCTCCCTTATGTTTGGTTTCATTTTACGAATTGGCTTTCGCACGTCTCGTGCATGGGAAACAATCGATTAATAGCCGCTGTGTTCCATAAAAAGCTTGCGGATATTGTTCGACGTCGTGAACCGCTTGATGACGCGGTCGCCGGTGACAGCGACAGCTTCGCATTCCGGCACGGCGAGGCGCAGCAATCAGGCAGTGGACCTTCCGGTAGTCACAGGAGGGTCCGACCTTAGTACAGTAAGGGGGGTGCGGGCGTACCGAGCGCTTAGTCCGCTGCCGCGATGGCCAGCACCTCGATCAGGTAATGCGGCTGCGCCATGCGCGCTTCGACGCAGACCCGGGTGGGGGGCGTTACAGGCGCGACCCATTCGTCCCAAACCGCATTCATCCCGGCGTAGTTATCCATATTCGCGAGCCAAATTTGCACCGAGATCAGGTTTTCGCGGGTGGTGCCCGCCTGATCAAGAAGGTCATCGACCTTAGCAAAGACATCGCGGGATTGGGCGGTGATATCACCATCTTTCAACTGCGAAACCTGTCCGGCAAGATGCACTTGGCCGTTGTGAATGGAAATCGCGGAAAAGCGGGCCGAGCCGCCGATTTTTCTGAGGCTGTCTGTCATTGGATGTTCCTTACAACTATCTGCAGCCATGTAGACAGGGGGGCTATGTTCAGGCAAAGTTCATTATCTGAAATCTACTTCAGGAAGTTTGAAATTGGCGATCAAGATCGAAATGCTACGCTGCTTTTGCGCAGTGGTGGAACAAGGCAATCTAAACGATGCCGCATTACAATTGGCGCGCACGCCTTCGGCGGTTTCGATGATGCTCAAGCAATTTGAGGAACATATCGGCGCGGCCCTGTTCGAGACGGCACGGAAAGCACGGCTGACGCAATTGGGTGAGATGATCTATAGCGAGGCGCGGCGCGAAATTGATCACTTCGGGCGGACTGTCTCAGCCATTGAAGGGCTGTCGCGCGCCGAAGAAGGGCTGGTGCGGCTGGCAGTGACGCCTTCGGTCGCGACTGTGGTGTTGCCTGCTGTGATCCGGCGGTTCCGTCGTGATCATCCAAAAGTACGGATCGACATGCGCGACATGGACAGCGCCGCCGTGCAGCGCGAGATGGAGGCCGAGCGGGCCGACATCGGGCTGGGCAGCGTTGCGGGCGGACCGAACTTTGATCGCAAGCTGCTTTTCTCTGATCCTTTCGGCGTGGTCTGCGCGCCGGAAGACCCGCTGGCCCTGCGCGCAGAGACGGTGGCCTGGGCTGACCTCGTTGCAGTTGATTTCATCACACATGGGCTGTGCCACTTGATTGATGACGTGGCGTTTGCCCCCATTCTTGAGGCCGCGACAATGTCGGTGCCCAATACCGCGTCGCTGCTGGCGCTGGTGCGCGGTGGGGTCGGCCTTACCCTTCTGCCGCGCCGTGCGGTGCCAGAGGACGATCCCAGATTGGTCTTTCTGCCGCTCGCGCAGAGCAATGCACAGCGTCATCTTTACCTCGTTTCACAACCCCGCCGTCTGCTACCGCCAGCCGCGGAGGCATTCTTGGCGGCGCTCGAAGCCGAGCAGGACGGGTAGGAATTTCAGTTTTCCTGTAGTAAATTCAATTTAATCGAATTTGATTGAAGAGCCATGTTCAGGCTTACTGTCGCCAAGCATCCGGGACACCCCGGCCAGACAGGAGACAGCCCAATGAACGTCATGACAGACCTAAACCGCAATTACATCGCAGGCGCATGGGTTGCGGGCAGCGGCGAGATCGAAAACCACAATCCATCCGACGTGTCCGAGGTGGTCGGTCGCTACGCACAGGCCAGCGCCGCGCAGCTGGATGAGGCGCTCAGCGCGGCACGGAAGGCTCAGGCGATCTGGGCAGGCTACGGCCCCGAGCGTCGGCACGACGTGTTGATGGCCATTGGCACCGAAATGATGCGCCGCGCCCCCGAACTGGGCGAACTTCTGTCGCGCGAAGAGGGCAAGCCACTGGCCGAGGGCAAGGGCGAGGTCTACCGCGCCGGGCAGTTCTTTACCTACTACGCCGCTGAATGCCTGCGCCAAATCGGTGACACGGCCGACAGCGTACGCGCAGGCGTGGAGATTGACGTGCGCCGCGAGCCGGTGGGTGTGGTGGCTGTGATCAGCCCGTGGAACTTCCCCACGGCGACCGCCAGCTGGAAAATCGCCCCGGCGCTGGCCTATGGCAACGCGGTGGTCTGGAAACCCGCCAATGTAACCCCCGCTTCAGCCGTGGCACTGACCGAGATCATCAGCCGCCAAGACATTCCCGATGGTTTGTTCAACCTCGTCATGGGCGCAGGCCGCGAGATTGGGCAAAAGCTGGTGGAGAGCCCCGAGCTGGATGCAATTTCATTCACGGGCTCAGTTCCAGTGGGGCGCGGCATAGCCGCTGCCGCCGTGCAGAATTTCACAAAGATCCAGATGGAGATGGGCTCGAAAAACGCGCTGGCCGTGATGGATGATGCCGATCTCGACCTCGCCGTGAGCTTGGCACTTGGCGGTGCCTTTGGCGGCTCGGGGCAGAAATGCACAGCGTCTTCGCGGTTGGTGGTCCACGCGGCGGTGCATGACGCCTTTGTCGAGAAGCTGGTCGCGGGGGCCAAGGCTATGAAGGTCGGCCCGGCGCTGGCGGACGGCACGCAGATCGGTCCGGTGGTCAGCGAAGAGCAGCTTCAAGCCAATCTAGGCTACATCGAACTGGGCAAATCCGAAGGCGCGGTGCTGGAATGTGGTGGCACGCGGCTGAGCATGGAAACCGAGGGCTACTACATGTCACCCGCAGTTTTCACCGGCACGACCAATGACATGCGCATCAACCGCGAAGAGATGTTCGCCCCCATCGCCTGTGTCATCAAAGTCGGCAGCTATGCCGAAGCGCTTGAGGTGGTGAACGACACCGAATTTGGCCTGACCTCGGGCATCGTCACCCGCTCCATCGCGCGGGCCACGCATTTCCGCCGCAACGCGCGCAGCGGCTGCGTCATGGTCAACCTGCCCACTGCGGGCACCGACTATCATGTGCCCTTCGGCGGGCGCGGCAACTCGTCTTACGGCCCGCGCGAGCAGGGCTCTTATGCCGCAGAATTCTACACGACGGTCAAGACCGCCTATATCGCGGCAGGCACGCCGGAGGAGCTGGCGTGACCTATCGCATCGACTGTCTGCAATATGCGAACTGGTCAGAGAAGATCTTTCGCCAGATGCGCGAGGGCGGTGTGGATGCGGTGCATGTCACCATCGCCTACCACGAAAACTTCCGCGAGACGGTGCTGAACATCGAAGCCTGGAACCGCTGGTTTGAACAATTCCCGGATCTGATTTTTCAGGGCCGGACCGGCGATGACGTGCGGCTTGCGCGGGAGACGGGGCGCACGGCGATCTTCTTTGGTTTCCAGAACCCCAGCCCGATCGAGGATGACATCGGCCTCGTCGAGATCGTCCACACCCTCGGCGCGCGGTTCATGCAACTGAGCTACAACAACCAGTCCCTGCTGGCGACGGGCTGCTACGAGGCCGAAGACCCGGGCCTGACCCGCATGGGTCGCGAGGTGATCGAAGAGATGAACCGCGTGGGCCTTGTGGTTGATATGAGCCATTCGGCGGACCGCTCCACGTTGGAGGCGATTGAGCATTCCACGCGCCCCATCGCAATTACCCACGCGAACCCGGCACAATGGGCACCAGCACGGCGCAACAAATCCGATGCGGTGATCCGTGCGCTGACCGAAAGCGGCGGCATGATCGGGTTTTCGCTCTATCCGCATCACTTGAAAGACAAGAGCGCCTGCACGTTGCATAGCTTTTGCGAAATGGTGGCACGCACCGCCGAAAAGTTCGGCAGCAGCAGCCTCGGGATCGGATCGGACCTTTGCCAAGACCACCCCGACAGCGTCGTTGATTGGATGCGCATGGGGCGCTGGACCAAACGGGTCGACTACGGCGAAGGCTCGGCAGCCGCGCCGGGCTTCCCTGACATGCCCGACTGGTTCCGCGACAACCGCGATTTCGGCAACCTCGAAACTGGTCTGCGGACGGTAGGTTTCGACCCGGAGGAAGTGGCCGGGATCATGGGAGAGAACTGGCTTCAATTTTTCGACTTGAGCTTTGGTACTGTGCGTAAGACGCAGGCCCACTGGGCTGCGGAATGATCCGTTAGTCCGATTCATCACGACCATAGTCCTTTAGGGAGGATTGAATGACGGACCAAACTCAAAGCCCGGCGGCGCAAACGCCAAGTGCCGGGCATATCAACAAGCCCCTCTTTGCCATCACGGGGGGCTTCATCGCGGCCTTCTGTCTTCTGGGTCTTTTTGACCTAGAGCTGCTCTCGGTGATTGTCGACAGCAGTTTTGCCTTTTCGGCCAAGTACTTCGGCCTCTATTGGCAGGTGCTTTTGCTGGCCACTTTCTTGATCGGCTTGGTGTTGATCGTCCTGCCGGGCAGCCGCGCGATCATGGGCGGGCTGGCACTGCCGGAATTCTCGACCTTCCAGTGGGGGTCGATGATCATGTGTACCCTGCTTGCGGGGGGCGGCGTTTTCTGGGCCGCGGGTGAGCCGATGGCGCATTTCCTGTCCTCGCCGCCGCTTTTTGGTGCCCAAGCAGGCACACCCGAAGCTGTCGCGCCCGCGCTGGCGCAAAGCTTTATGCATTGGGGGTTCCTCGCCTGGGCGATCCTTGGCGCGCTGACCACGGTGATGCTGATGCATTACCACTATGAAAAAGGCCTGCCATTGGCCCCGCGCACGCTGCTTTATCCGCTGTTCGGCGAGCGTGCGATCAAAGGGCCGATCGGGCTGGCAGCGGATGCGTCCTGCATCATCGCCGTGGTTGCGGGCACCGTGGGGCCAATCGGCTTCCTTGGGTTGCAGGTCAGCTATGGTCTCAACACGCTCTTTGGTATCCCCGACAGCTTTGCCACTCAGGCCATTGTGATCGCAGGGCTGGTTGCACTCTATACGATCTCGGCGATGACCGGGCTGACCCGTGGGATCCAGCTGCTGAGCAAGATCAACGTGATCCTCGCTGCCTGCTTGCTGCTGTTCATGCTGGTGTTCGGTCCGACGGTCTTTATCTTCAAAAGCTACTTCGCGGGCCTTGGCTCCTACCTTGGTAACTTCTTCGGTATGGCGCTTTATCGCGGCGAGGCTGGGCTTTTTGGAGAGCCGGGCTGGCTCGGCTGGTGGACCGTGTTCTTCTGGGGCTGGTTCATGGGCTACGGGCCACTGATGGCGATGTTCATCGCGCGTATTTCGCGGGGGCGGTCGATCCGGTCGATCATCATCATGCTGTCGCTGGTTGCACCGATCATCACCACCTTCTGGTTCACCATCATCGGCGGCACGGGCATCGCGTTCGAGCTTGGCAACACTGGCTCGGTCTCGACCGCCTTTGAAGGCTTCAACCTGCCGGCGGCGCTTTTGGCGATCACGCAGCAACTGCCTATGGGCTTTATCATATCGCTCTTGTTCCTGATCCTGACCACGATCTTCGTGGCCACGACGGGCGACTCGATGACCTATGTGATTTCGGTCGCCATGTCGGACGAGGATATGTCTTCGATGCCGGTCCGGGTGTTCTGGGGCATCGGCATGGGGCTGGTGGCGATCATCCTCGTCTCGCTCGGCGCTGGCGGTGTCGGCAAGCTACAAAGCTTTATCGTCGTTACCGCGGTGCCGGTGTCGCTGGTGCTGTTGCCCTCGCTTTGGGATGCGCTGCGCATCACGCTGGCAAAGGGACGCGATACTAAAGCCTGAGAAAACCGCCGGGCGGCCCGCAAAGGGGCGCCCGGCATGAGACTATGATATCATCCAGGAGGAGGCACGTGATGAAACATGACCAGCTTAACCCCGATTGCGTCGCCTTGCGCCCGGCTGAAACCGTGATGCGACTGGCGCGGATGGGATCATTTCACCAATCACGGCTGTCCTTCATGCGGGTGCTCCTGCGGCGGCTCAAGGCTGAGAACTGGCGCTTTGAGCGCCGCGCCTTCGAGATCGACGAGAACAGTGTTGGCCATGCGGTCTATACCATGCACGGACCTTCACACAGCTACAGCCTTGTCGCTTTTGCCCATGATCTGCCCCCCGAGCAACGTTCCGACCGTGTGATCGCTACCGCTTGGGACACGACCTTTGCCCTATTTGATGGCCTGCCCACTGAGGCCGACATCACCCGCCTGTCACAGAATGTCCCGCTGCAAGAGGCTGGGCGCGTCACAACCTCCGAGCTCACAGTCTCCCGCGCGAACCGTTCGGTGCGGCTGTTCGATCACGTCGTTGATTGTCTGAGCCGGGGCGAACAACCGGAAGCGGCGGATGTCGACGCGGTGGGCTATCTGATGCGAACCACGGCGGTTTACGGCTCCGGCAAGCTTGGTGCTGCCGACCGCGAGAGCATCGCCGATCGCCCTGAGTTCGCCGCGCCCTTCCAAGCCGAAATGCTGACTGTTTTCTTGATTCGAGGCTTCGTGCTGGACCTTGTTGAACATCTCGCTGCGCGCAAGGGCGGGGCCGGGGCCGTGAAGCTCGATCCTGCCATGCGCCGCCACTTTGGCATCGGCAATTCCACCGGCCTTGGTATGGCGCCTTTCTTACTGAACCACCCCATCCTGCTCAACAACTGGATCAAGGCCCGCGAGACCGCACTGGCCCGCGTGCGCTCCTTGCCGGTCATCTCTACCACGGAAACCGAGGCCTTTTTGACCATGCTCCGCCGCGGCCGGCGTAATGTGGACGACTGGCATTCCGAGCATCCGTTGCAATGCGACAAGATTGATGGGCTGAAGGCTGACCTTGATCGGCTTGACGCACATCTGGCCAGCGGCGCGCTCACGGCGCCCATGCCATGGGATGCGCTCTACCGCTGGGCCGAGGGCGCGCTGAGCTTTGAGGGGCAAGAGCTTCTCGTGGCGCTGATGATGGAGCCTTACGGTGCACTTGTCGACGATCTGCCCAACCAGATGAGCGCGGATGAGGGCGCTGGGTTCCGCATCGACGGCAGCATGACCGCGGCCCAGTTGCGCGGCATCCTTGAGCGTGACTATGCTTGGGCGCTCAAGATCGACTGGGACAGCCCCGAGAGCCAAGCCAAGGCATGGTATGTCTCCATCGAGAAGCTCGAGCCGCGCCTTGGTGAGCGGCATCTGGAGCCGGTCGCCCCCTATGAACAACCACTGGCACCGGGACGGGATGCGGCGTTGTTGTTCAGGGCACTTGACGATGAGGCCGATCAGACCCGCGTGGCGGATTTTCTGCTGCGCCATCCGGAGCATCGTCACATCCTGCGCCGCGTGCAGATCGTCGCCCGCCATCCCTATGCCGAGATCCGTGACAACACCGTCAGCGCTGATATCCTGCCCATCGACTTGCTGCGCGCCAAACTGTCCTTTTTCGGGGCCTGCCATTTCGACCCGCGCTCAGACCGGTGGGTTCGGATCAATATGTTCCGCAATGCGCCATTCCCGCATGAGTTGGCCGAGATGGAGTTCGCGGGCTGGACCTATCCTGCTCTGGTGGAGGTGCCGGTATGATCTGCTCGCTGAATGAAATCGAAGCCCTCGCACGCAAGGCCGCGCGGGGCGGCGGCATGAGCTGGGGGCTTGCCGAGGAGGCCGGCAAGGCCGTGCGCTGGCTCAGCGATAATGGGTTCCCGGGGCCGTCGTTGCTTGCTGAATTGCTGCGGCAGAACGATGGTAAAACCTATTCCGAACTTGCGGTGCAGCAGGGGAATGACGGTGTTCTCCGCGCGCAAAGCGGTCTGCTTTGTCCGATCATCGCCGGGGCACTGATCTGCGATCAGGCCGACGATCTGAAGGGCGGGGCAGAATTGCGGCTTGGCAATGTCGCGGTGCCTTTGCTGTTGGCCCCCTTTGCCAGCGAAGCCGCCCGTTCCGCCGGGGTCAGCATTGCGTTGGAATGGAGCGGGGTGAAGCTCAATCTCGGCGGTGCCGCGCCTGGTGGGGAAGGTGCTGAGGCTGCTTTGCGCGTGGCTTCCACAGAAACGGTCACCTTGTCCCGCGCCATTCGACCGGCAGACGGGACGGTTCGGCCATGCTCTGATCGGGATGTATCAAGCGAGACAATGCAATCGCTGGAAAACTACGCGCAGCGCACCTATGCCCCTGCCACTGCCGAAAGCCGCGCCGGGGCGGGGGCCGGGCAAGAGAGCGACTAGCAGTGTTCTCGCGGGGCAATTGCGCGGACATGGGGTGCGGGGGCAACCTTTCCACCTTCGATGGGGACCAGCCATAGCAATCAGGCGGTTTTATTTACGTCTTTTTCGCCGCGCTAGGGCTCGCCGCGTGATCGAAAAGAGAAGGATTAGGCGGCGTCTTGCAACGGCAGCCGCTTATCTTCGATGCCGATAGGCACGACGAAGTAGAATTCGCTTCCGACACCCTCGACACTGGTCACGCCGATATCGCCGCCGTGGGCCACGATTATGCCCTTGGAAATGGCCAAACCCAGTCCGGTTCCGCGGTGTTTTCGCGTGTCTGATGAATCGACTTGGGTAAATTTGTCAAAAATTCTCGCGCAGTCGTCTGGTGAGATGCCGCAGCCAGAGTCCGCAACAACGACCCGCACCGCCCCGGTTTCCGCTCTGACCGACACGAAAACCCCTCCATTTCTCGGTGAGAATTTGACAGCGTTTGAAAGCAAGTTGCGAACCACCTGGGCTATTCTGTCAGGATCCACATTGCCGATAATCGGTCCGTCATCCCCTGTATAGAAATACTCTACCTCTTGTTCCGTATCATAGGACATCATGGTCTCGATTTCATCTTTTACGATGGTGACGATATCCGAAGGGCGCTTGGACACCTCAAGGTTTCCTGTATCTATTCTCTCGAAATCCAAAAGATCGTTCACGAGCAAATTTAAAATATTCGAATTTTTTGCTGCCATCGCGACCAATCTTTCTGCGGGGGCCGACAATTCAATTATTTTTCCAGATTTCAGCATTTCAAGGGAGCCTTTTATCGATGTTAAAGGCGTCCGTAATTCATGGCTGACCGTCGAAATAAACTCGCTCTTGCTTTTGTCAGAGGCCATTGCGCGTATCTGGGCGAGCCTCAATCGTTCATTGTTGTATTTAAGCCGCCGGAACATAAGCCATAAGCCAGCCGATGGGATGGAGAGTGCCAGCAGGATCATACCGGCCATCAGCACAGCGACGAAGGCGTATTCAACGCGCACAGCCGCCGTTTTGCTTGTTTGGTCCATGTAGGTCTCAGCGATCGCGACCAATCGCCCGCTGTCATATACTGGCAAATAGGTTTCGCTATATAAATCGGGGCGATTGGGCTTCGACCGCCCGTTCTCTACGGTAGTATAGGCCTCGCCGGTTTTCACAACGGATGCGGCAATTGCATTGTGCTTGCCCAGACTTTCACCTGTGGCGGCGGGATCATCGGATTCAAAGCGGAGCACACCATCGGGGCTGAAAATTTTGAAACGGAAGACACCGCCAAAGCTGGCGAGATCACGGAACGCATCCCAATGTTCCGGTTCAATCCGCTGCCCGTCAGCCAAGGCAGCTATTTCTGGAACCTGCTTTACCGCAAATTCCGCCCACTCGAGCGACCGCCGGGACGCATCACGTTCCACCCCATGGTGAACCATAACGATGGCGATCTGATAGGTCATGAACGCCAATAAGATAAAAAACCCAAGAGTAACGGCTATGATGGCTTTCGGATCAATACGTGCGGGCACAGGTGCTGTTGGGGCCGTAAGGCCGTTTGCGCTGTGGGGAGTGCTGTTAGATTTTCTCATGCACTTTTCCTGATGTCCAAACGTCGCTTTTGAAGGGAATTCAAAGCCCTGCCGTTTAGCATAAAATTTTACGCTTCTGCGCTACTAAGTAACTTAACCAGCTTTTTTGCTAGTAGGCGAATTAGGCAAAATTGAGGCCCATTAGGTGCTTACTCTGGGCATCTGGTGGATCCTGCGCTCCACCAGACACGCTGACATGGACAGCCCGCGGTCAGCGAGCTGTCATATCAGCGGATCTGAGAACGGTTGTGGGCTGGAACTCAGCATCTCAGTCGTGAGGGGATCGTTCTAGCCGCTGAAAGCTAGATATATCAGGGGCGGTCCATCAGGCTGATGTCTGCTTTTTATTGTGGAAAATGAACCCGATGAAGTTCAGCAAAAGCTGTGCGGCCAAGATCTGCGTGCTTTCAGAAGGGTCATAAGCTGGGGCGACTTCAACCAGATCAATGCCCACCACATCGCCCCGCTTGCTGAGACCTTGAAGGATTTCTAATACGTCATAGTAGTGGAATCCGCCATGACTTGGGGTGCCCGTGCCCGGCGCGATGGACGGGCAAAACGCATCAATATCAATTGTGACGTAATAGCGAGCACCTTCCGGAATCCGCTCGAGTACCGACTGCGTGCCAAGCGCGCGCACTTGTCGCACAGATAGGATATCGGATCCCCGTGCGCGCGCATCAATGTAGCCTTCTCTTGCGGTGGAGGACACGTTGCGGATGCCCAATTGGGTCATGCCGGATACATAGTCCCTTTCTATAGCGCGGCGCATCGGGTTGCCGTGCCCGTCGGTTACGCCCTTGCGTTCATCGACGAAATCAAGATGAGCGTCGATCTGCACCACATGGATCGGGCCGTTTTCGGCACAATTATCTTCAAAGGCTTTGATGCAAGGAATGTTGATCGAATGGTCGCCACCAATGGTCACGGGCAGGGCACCAGCGTCGAGAATTTTCTTAACCCCATAGGCAATACTGGCGTGGCTTTCGTCAGTTTTAGTATGGATGATATCGGCATCCCCGATGTCGACGATCCGCACAGACGCATCCAGATACGTCGCGTCGTCTTCGTGATCATAGGCACCGGCATGACCAAAGCTGAAAAGCGTGGATGCCTCACGAATAGAACGCGGACCGAACCGCGCCCCTGCGCGGTACTGACACCCGAAATCAAACGGTGCTCCTAGTACCGCAACATCAGCGTCGATCTTGTCCCAATCCTGCACGTAGGGCTTCTTGCCAAAAGTTGCGATCCCGACAAAAGGCAGGTCGAGCCGCCCCGTTTCATAGCCATGTGATGACATATTTTATTCACCTTCAATTGTTTGTTTTTAAAGGGCCGTGCGTTTTATCATATATCGCTTCCACCAAAACAGGGCCGGAACCCTCGGAGGTTTCAATCTGCTCTCCATAATGTGCGCGCAGCATAGTCGCACACAAGGAACGAAAGCAGACAGGACACGTTGTTTCCATACAATTCATTTGAAATTACTGCGGAGGCATTCATGACCGGCCAGATCACCACCATCAATCCAGCGACAGAGCAAACTCTGGAAACCTACACCCTCATGACCAACGATGAAGCGCGAGACGCCGTGCGTGGTTGCCATGATGCTTTCCTCGACTGGCGGCTGAAATCGACAAAGGATCGCGCCGAGATCATCCGAGCTATCGGCAAGGAACTTTCCAACAGCAAAGAAGATTTTGCCCAGCTCATGACTCGCGAGGTCGGCAAGCTGATCGGCGACAGCCGCGACGAAATCGATCTGTGCGTGCAAATCTGTAACTTCACTGCTGATCACGGACCTGACGCGCTGGCCGACGAGGAACGCGATATTCCCGGTGGCACGGGTGTCGTCCACTATGCCCCTCTGGGTGTCATTTACGGTATCCAGCCGTGGAACTTCCCCTGCTATCAGGTGGTGCGCTATGCAATCTCCAACTTGATGACCGGCAACGGGGTGCTTCTCAAGCACGCGGAAAACTGTACCGGGTCGGGGCTTTTCCTGCGTGATCTGATGGAGCGAGCAGGCCTTCCAAAGAACCTCTTTACGGTGCTCTTGATTGACCACGACCAGTCCGATCTGGTTATTGAAAACGATCTGGTGCGCGGCGTGACCCTGACAGGCAGCGATACCGCTGGCCGGACCGTGGCGCAGAAAGCGGCGGAGCAGCTGAAAAAGTCCGTGCTCGAACTTGGATCGAACGACGCTTACATCGTTCTGGACGATGCCGATATCGATCTCGCGGTGGATACTTGTGTCACGGCGCGGATCTACAACAACGGCCAGACCTGCGTGAACGGTAAGCGCTTTATCGTCACGGCGAAAAATTACGACGCTTTTGTCGAGGGCTACACCCAGAAGATGAAAGCGATCAAGATGGGTGATCCGACGGACGCCGACATCGGTCTTGGACCAATGGCGCGCAACGATCTGCGTGACAAGCTGGCGGAGCAGGTGGCAGAAAGCATCAAAAAAGGCGCGCGCGCCGTGGTCGGAGGCGAGACACCGGACCGCAAGGGTGCCTATTACCCCGCGACCGTGCTGGTCGACGTGAAGCCTGGCCAGCCCGCCTATGACGATGAGCTGTTTGGTCCCGTCGCTTCCGTGATCCGCGCCGAGAACGACGAAGACGCCATGCGCATCGCCAACGACAGTCGCTATGGCCTTGGTGGTGGTATCTTCAGCCGTGACGAGGCGCGCGCACGCAAGCTGGCGAGCGAGCAGTTCGATACCGGTATGATCACGCTCAACGGGTACAATATTGCGCTTCCGAACATGCCATTCGGCGGTGTGAAAAACTCGGGCTACGGGCGCGAGCATGGCGGCTTTGGCATGAAGGAGTTCGTCAACGCCAAATCGATTTATATGACGGATCAAGAGGCGAAGTGATGGCGCATCATGACACCGATGTCGCCATCATCGGGGCCGGCACTGCCGGCCTCGCTGCCGAGCGGAGCGCGCGTCGCGATGGCGCGCGCACTCTCCTGATTGACGACGCCTTCCGTGGCACGCTGTGTGCAAATACGGGCTGCATGCCGTCCAAGCTTCTTATCGCTGCGGCAAACGCGGCGCATAATGCCCATGGCACGGGCGTATTCGGTGTTAATGTGGGTCACGTCGAGGTCGACGGGCAGGCGGTGCTAGAACGCGTCCGCCGCGAGCGCGACAAATTTGTGAAAGCAACGCGTGCTTCGTTTGACAAACTTCCGGCTGGAACCTGCATTCAGGCGCGCGCGCATCTTGCCGGTCTGAACGCACTCACCCTCGACAACGGTGACACGGTAAGCGCCAAGTCGATTGTGATCGCGACCGGATCTTATGCGCGCATCCCCGAGCCGTTCGAAGGCCTCGGCGATCTTGCCCTCACCAACGAGAGCGTGTTCGAGATGAATGATCTCCCCGGCTCGCTTGCTGTGATCGGGGGCGGTGCGATCGGGCTGGAGCTGGCGCAGGCTATGTCGCGGCTTGGTGTCGAAACGGTCCTTTTTGATCAAGGCGATACACTCGGCGGCGCGCGGGATTCAGACGTGCAGGCCGCAGTTGTCAACATCATCGGGGAGGAGCTTCCGCTCCATCTTGGCGTCGACCTGAATGTCGAAAAACTCGATGGTCGCGTGCAACTGTCGTGGTCCGGTGCCTCTAGCGGCAAGCGCGCGTTCGACCGCGTTCTCGTCGCGACAGGCCGTCCGCCTGCCTTTGAGGGACTCGGGCTTGACGCGGCAGGGCTTGAGCTTGATGAACATGGCGTGCCGGTCTTTGACCGCACCACGATGCAATGCGGCGACACGTCCGTTTTTATCGCGGGTGACGTGAACGCTGACGCGGCCGTGCTGCACGAGGCAAGTGACGAGGGAAACGTGGCAGGGAGCAACGCCGCTGCCTATCCGTCGATAAATGCCCACCCGCGTATGCCGACCTTCACGCTAACCTTTAGCGATCCGCCGCTCGCCATACTCGGCGAGGGTCCGGATGAGGACACATTAACCGGCTGTGCCTCCTATGCAGATCAGGGCCGTGCCAAAGTCGAAGCGCGCGCGAAGGGTCTTGTCCGGCTTTATGCTACGCCTGACGGGCGTCTGACCGGCGCCGAATTGTTTTGCCCCGGTGCCGACCACATGGCGCATTTGCTTGTTCACGCGATCCAGCGTGGCGAGACGGCAAGCGACCTGCTGAATATGCCCTTCTACCACCCAACCCTTGAGGAAGGCCTGAAATCGGCGCTGCGCGAGATCTGTGCCGCAACGCCAGCCGCCCCGCCAAGCGGACGTGGGTCCGACGATCCACCGGGGGCCTGACCCTTAGGTTCGGCGGTCAGTCGCCCCACTCGGTGCGGATGGCTAAACTATCGATCAAAAAGTCGATCAAGATCCTTGTTTTCGGGGTGAGCACGTTCGAGCGGGGATAGGCCAGCCACAAAACCGAATTGTCGTTCAGCTTCCATTTCGGCAACATCCGTATCAGGCGGCCCGAGGCAAGCTCGTCAGTGACGCTCCAGAGCGAGTTGATTGACACGCCTGCACCCGCAAGGGTCACTTCGCGCTGCGCGTCGCCGTCGTCTACGATGGTGCGGCAGTTCATACATGTCGGATCAAGAAGCGCGGTCGCCCCCTCGGGCCCGATCAGTTCGCGTGGCTCTAGGTCTTTCCAAGCGGTAAAACGATGCCCCTCAAGCTCTGCCGGGGTCTGCGGTGCGCCATGTGCTGCGATGTATTCAGGGGAGGCGCATAATACGCGGGTGTCCTCCGCCAGCTTGCGCCCCTTGAGGCTGCTGTCTGTCAGGGGCGCGCTGCGAAGGGCAAGGTCAAAGCTGCCCTCGATCGCATCGAAACGGGTGTCGGAAAGGCGGAGGTCCAGCGTCAAATCGGGGTATAATGCGTGGAACCTGGGTAACAATGGCATGATATGCCGCTGCGCAAAACTGCTCGGCGCGGCAAAGCGCAACGTGCCCTTCGGGCTGGTTTCACTGCCGCCAAGGACGGCTTTGGCTGCCTCTGCCTGCGCCAGAATCTCGCGTGCATAGGGTAGGAAATCGGACCCCTCGAGGGACAGCGACACCTTGCGCGTGGTCCGGTGCAGCAGCTCGACACCAAGCTCGTGCTCTAATTTGGCGAGCCGTGCGCTGGCCACCGCCGGCGCAAGACCAAGATCGCGTCCAGCGGCAGAGATATTCAACCTATCGGCGGCCATCACAAAAAGGCGCAGGTTATCAGTGTCCACGGCATTATCTCCAGAATCAGAATAATTAACTCTGAAAACTGCTGTATTTTTACGGTTTCGCAAGGGCTATCTGTCTTTCAGCAGAAAAAAGGATCAACTCATGAAAGCCATCGGCTACAACGCGGCGGGCAACGCAGACACGCTCGAAATTATTGAAATGGACCAGCCAGTGGTCGGACCACGCGATCTTTTGGTCGCGGTCGAGGGGATCTCGGTCAACCCGGTGGACGTCAAACTGCGCGCCGGCGTAGAGCCTGAAGGCGCTGCGCGCGTGCTTGGGTTCGATGCGGCTGGCGTCGTCACTGAAATCGGCAATGAGGTGACAGGCTACAAGGTCGGCGACGCGGTTTATTACGCTGGTGATGTCACCCGCGCCGGTACCAACGCCGAATTTCATGCGGTGGACGAACGGATCGTGGGGCGCAAGCCTGCCAGCCTTGATTTCGTCGAGGCCGCCGGACTGCCACTTACATCCATCACCGCTTGGGAAATGCTGTTTGACGCCTTTCGCTTGACCGAGGGGGGCGGCAGTGGCCAGACGCTACTGGTCATCGGCGGTGCCGGAGGGGTGGGATCGATTTTGATCCAACTCGCCAAGGCGTTGACGGGGCTCACGGTTATTGCAACTGCCTCGCGACCCGAAACGCAGGACTGGGTGCGCAAGATGGGAGCGGATCACGTGGTGGACCACCGTGGCGATCTGGCTGCGCAGGTGGCTGACCTTGGTCTTGTCCCCACCTATGTCGCCGCGCTGACCGCGACGGACCAGCACTGGCCCGCGATCATCGACCTGATCGCCCCTCGCGGGCAGATCGCCTTGATTGATGATCCCGAAGCTCTCGACATCAAGGCGGCAAAGCCCAAGGCTTTAAGCATCCACTGGGAATTCATGTTCACCCGCTCGATGTTCGGCACTGAAGATATCGGTGCCCAGCGGGACCTGTTGAACCGTGTCGCCGAGATGATCGATGCAGGCACCCTGCAATCCACCGTCACCGAAAGAGGAGACAACCTGACCGTTGACGCCCTGCGGGCCGCCCATCTGAAGCAAGAAAGCGGCCGCGTGATCGGTAAGCAGGTGTTGGGCGGCTTCTAAGTCGGCACTGACTGAAGGGCAGGGGTGCTGGAACCCGATGCCCCTGAACAAGGCCGTGATGTGATGTCACGGCCTTGAGCCGTATCGCAACTGGTCAAGGGGGCACGTGGGTAATATGCGGCCTATGGCCTTGCATCGCGAGGCCACGGTCCAGGCGTTTGCTGCGGCGCGCAATGATGGGTGCATGCGTGGCGGCTGCCAGTATTGTGTTGCCGATGGTCTCGTGAGATGAGCAGCAGCGACGGGAACAGCATGTACCCCACCCGAAGTCCCACCGCTAACCGTGCATAGGAACAGTCAAATGTCAGACAAGAAATCTAACGGCCAGATCATTCGTCATGTCGTGTTTTTCAGCAGCAAAGACGCCAAAGATATTGACCAAATTGTCGAAGGTCTGTCCATGCTCGGCACCATCCCATCAGTGAAGCATTTCGAGGTTTCGCGGAACCGGAATGAAGATCGCTTTGCCAATGATGTTGATGTGATCGTCTATGCCGAGTTCGAGAATGAGGCTGCGTTGAAGGCGTATCGGGCGCATCAGATATACCAAGACTGTATCGACATTGTCCGCCCGCTGCGTGAAATGCGTATCGCAGCTGATTTCTAAATGGCACATTCCGCGCAAGGTCCGTCGATCCTGTTTGACCGAGGGCCACTTGGAACCGGCTCTTGGTTTCATAGACCGGCACATATCATCGAGGCGTGGCACCCCGACGAGGTGGCCGATGCCCTGCGCGCGGTAGAGACCGAACACAAAGCCGGAAAATGGCTCGCAGGGACCGCGTCCTACGAACTGGGCTATGCGCTCATTCCGAAACTGCGCGGCAGATTGCCGGCAGACCTGGGTGAACCGTTGCTGCGCTTTGGCGTCTTTGATCGGTTTGATACGCCGCCCGCGCCGGTTGCGACAGGCGACGCCAGCCTTGGACGTTTCAAACCGGAGTGGGATTTTCCAACCTACAAGACGGCGTTTGATACCATTCAGCGCTACTTGCGCGACGGGGATATCTATCAGGCCAATCTGACGTTCCCTATGACGGCGACTTACGAGGGCCGTCTTGATCGTCTTTATGAGCAACTGAAACAAAAACAGCCCGTGCCCTACGGTGCCTTTGTTGATCTTGGCGGCGCAAAGCTGTTGTGTCGTTCGCCGGAACTGTTTTTCTCGCTTTCGGCCCAAGGCCAGCTGCGCACCCGTCCCATGAAGGGGACGGTCAACCGTGGCGCGGATGCTGCAGAAGATGAAGCGCTCAAGACGTGGCTGCGTGCGTCCGAGAAAAATCAGGCCGAAAACCTGATGATCACGGATCTTTTGCGAAATGATTTCGCCCGTATTTCAGAGATAGGCAGCGTTCGGGTGCCGGCCCTGTTCGAGATCGAAAGCTATGCGACAGTGCATCAGATGATCTCGGAGGTGACGGCGACGATCCGTCCCGACTGCACACTGACTGATATCCTGACGGCTGTTTTCCCCTGCGGGTCAATTACAGGTGCGCCAAAAATCCGCGCGATGGAGATCCTTTCGGATCTCGAAACGACGGCCCGTGATGCCTATTGCGGCACGATCGGATGGATTGCGCCCGATGGGTCGATGGAATTCAATGTCGCCATCCGGACCTTGGCCTGCACCGCCGACGGTCAGGCAAAGCTGAATGTCGGCGGCGGGGTCGTGTACGATAGCACCGCCCAAAGCGAATATGACGAAGCGCTGCTGAAATCGCGGTTCGCCCAGCTATAGGGCGATTAGCGGCCCCGTGCCTTGTCGCTTGAGGCAGGCTAGGTCAGCAGGACAAGCGAGATCGACGGGACCGCCAAGAGCAGCGCCAGTCGTACGATGTCGGCAATCCAGAACGGCAATACGCCGCGAAAGATTGTGCTCAGCGAAACGTCCTTGAGGACAGAACGCAGGACAAAGACATTCATACCGACAGGCGGTGTGATCAAGCTGATCTCGGTCACGACGACAACGATCACCGCAAACCAGATCAGAACAAGTTCTGGGTCGCCCAATACACCGCCGCCGAAGTCCAGCTGGCTCACAACCGGATAGAACACAGGAACGGTCAGCAAGATCATCGACAGGCTTTCAAAGACGCAGCCCATGATCAGATAGATCGCGACCATGATAAAGATTACGCCCCATGCGGACAGGTCATACGTGTAGACCAGATCGACCAAACCATCGGGCAACCCTGCAAAGTTCACAAACGCCGAGAAAATTTCGGCACCGATGATGATCGCAAAAATCATACCCGACGATGACACGGTCTGGCGGCAGGCATCGACGAAACCGCTCCAGTTCAGTCCCCGGATAAGCAACGCAAGGACGAGCGAGAAAATGGCCCCCATGCCAGCGGCTTCGATCGGGGTAAAGAACCCGCCATAGATGCCGCCCATGATGAAGACAAACAGACCCAATGTGCCAAATACGCCGATACGATCCTGTTTCGTCATCGGTTTCGACTGCGTCACAGGCGGGGCAAGATCGGGCTTTAGCCTGACGGCGACCACTACGGCGGCCATATACAGAATGATCCCGAGCAGCCCTGGCAGAAGCCCCGCAATAAACAGCTTGCCGATGTCGCTTTCGGTCAGAAGACCGTAGATAATCAGGATCACGGAAGGCGGAATGAGGATCCCGAGCGTCCCGCCCGCAGCGATCGCACCGGAGGCGAGGCTATCGGAATAGCCGAATTTTCGCATCGGTGGCATGGCGACGCGGCTCATCGTGGCTGCGGTCGCAAGTGATGATCCCGAGACCGCAGAAAACCCGCCGCAGCTTAGGATCGTGGCAAGGGCCAGCCCGCCTTTCATACGACCGAACAACCGGTCAGCACCGGCAAACAACCCGTGCGCGATGCCCGATTGCGCCAAGATATTGCCCATAAAGATGAACAGGGGCACGACGGATAGCGAATAGCTGAGCCCGGTTTCGAACACCGCATTGCCCACCATGGCGCCAGCGGCATTCCAGTCACGCATGAGGCCAAAACCGATGCCGCCCACCAGCGACATCGCAAAGGCAATCGGCATCCGCAAAAAGATGAGACCCAGGAGAACCAGGATCCCGACGGTCGATTCAATCATTCTTGGCAGTCCCTTTTATGATCCCATAGGTCGCCGCAAGCAGACACATGAAGGCACCAAGCAGCGCAAGCGGCGCATAGGGGACGCCCCAGGCCACCGACCGTGCACCATCACTTGCCTGCGCTTGGCTGAGCAGCCCCAAGCGCCACGCAAAGAACAGCAAGGTCCCCGCGCACAAGATCGCGATGACCAGCGAAAGCGCGTGTTGCAGCCGGGCAGGCAGGAAGCTCGTGGCGATGTCGACATCCACGTGTTCCCCCGCGCGACTTACCAGTGGCAGCGCGGTGAATACGAGGGCGGCCAATAGGATTTCGGTCAGTTCGAACGCCCCCTTCAAGGGCGCGTTCAAGAAATATCGACCAATTACATCAAGGCCCGTGACGGTCATCAGACCAAGGAGAAGTGCGATTGAACACACTTCAAGTCCCCGGCCCAACAAACGCATGATCATTGAGCAACACCAGAGATTTCGCGCAGACGTGCCAACGCGGCGCGCCCGTCAAATTCGCTGCCAAGGCTTTCTGCCCATGTTGCCTCTAGGGCGGTTGCCGATGTGCGCGCAGCGTCAAGAACCGCGTCAGGTGCGGCATAGACCTCGATACCGGCTTCTTCGATCTCGACCACGGCCGCTGCGTCCGCCGCGTCCCATGCCGCGCCAACCCGCTCTGCAAAAGCAACACCCGAGATAGCGTCAATCGCGGCTTGATCTTCGGCGCCGATGCCGTCCCATTTCTTTTCGTTCATCACCAGAAACCACGACGTGTTATAGATCCCGCCCGGAACGGTCATCGAATACTTGATGTCGTCTGTCAGGTTGAATGCGGTCAGGGCCTCGTAGGTAAAGGCCGCGCCGTCGATCACGCCGCGCGACAGTTTCTCGTAGACCTCGGTAGAGGACATGAACAACGGCGTCGCACCGAGGTCTTCCACGAATTCGGCAATATAGCCGCCGGGGACGCGCATCTTCAGGCCGCTAAAATCTTCGGGCGTTTCAATGCGGCGCACGTTGTTGTGCAGTAGTCCGGGGCCATGGACGAACAGGCTGAGCAGATGGGTGCCTTCGTGATCGTCGCGCGCGCCCAGATCTTCGGTGTAGACGGTCCAGAACGCTTGCGATGCGGTCACGGCGTCGTCACCAATAAAGGAGAACTGTCCGACCTGGGACGCATCGAAACGATCGTCTTGGCTAAAGCTGTGCAGCCCATAGGTAATGTCGGCAATGCCGTCTTTCGCCATGTCAAAATGCGCCGGTGGGCTGCCCAAGGCACGGCCCAGAACCCGCACGGTAACACGGCCTTGTGTGACCTCTTCGACCTCCTTGGCCCAAGGTTTGATGGCGTTGACCACGATCGGGTGGCGCGGTGGCAGCCAGCTGGACAACACCAGTTCGGTATCCGCGAAGGCTGGCACAACAGCTGTGCCCGATAGCAATGCGCTGATCAGCGCGATGGATGTGAATTTAGTCATGAGTATTCCCCCCTTTGGGTTGTTTCAACGCGGCCTCCCTGCCGCGATGTTGCGATGTCCGATGTTTCGAACGGTGTTACTTTGCGGCGTTCAACGCGGCGCGCAGGATCGCCCTGTCGCCCACGTGGTTGGCCAGAATAAGGATCAGCCGCGCATTGAACGCGTCACTTTCGTCCTTGCTCAGCCCGCTGTGCGCCCCAAGCAGCTCATCATAAAATCCGTCGGGATCTTTGATATTCGGGTTCAGATTGAGTACCATGTTCACTGCCCTCTTCCTGTCGCAATGCGCACACCGGACTGGATGTCGGCAGCGCTGGCTACTGCCCAACGGGCCGCGACATGTTGGTCCGGGCGGATCAGATAAATGCCGCTGGGGGCTTCGCCCAAATAGCGCGCGGCGATCGCGCCGCTTACGTCGTCGCGGCCGGTATCCAACGTCACGGTTTTCAGTGTGATCCCGTCAACATCCGCAAGCTGCGGCACCTCTGTGTCGATCGCCAGAACGGTAAAATCGCCCCCCAGAACATCCAGCAAGAACCCGTCTTTCAGGGGGGCGTCACTGCAATTTGCACCGACCCGGCTGACCGTCGGGCCGTTCAGCGCATCGGGCCCATTCAACGACAGACGTTCATAGCTGCAAGGCAGCGACAGTCGACCGGAATTCACCATAACCCGCGCGAAAGAATGGTCATGGGCAAGCTCGAGCACAGCGTCACGGAAGATTTTGCTCATCTCGGTCTTGGGGGTCAGGAAATCGGTCGCTCGGGTCGAGTTCAGAATGTTTTCATCTGCACCGTGGACCCGTTCTTCTGAATAGCTGTCCAGCAGCGTATCGGGGGCAAGACCTTTGACCACCAGATCAAGCTTCCAAGCCAGATTGTCCGCATCCTGCACGCCGGAATTCGCGCCGCGTGCGCCAAACGGCGACACTTGATGCGCGCTATCGCCCGCGAACAGCACGTTCCCATGACGAAACTTCTCCATGCGTCGACATTGGAATGTGTAAATCGAGGTCCATTCCAGTTCGTACTCGGCATTTTCGCCCAGCATCGCATCCACACGTGCACGGATGTTTTCAACGCGAAGCTCTTTGGCGCGGTCAATGTCCCACCCAAGCTGGAAATCAATACGCCAGATATCGTCGGGCTGTTTGTGCAGCAGGGCAGAGGCGCCGCTGTCTTTGAAAGGGGGGGCAAACCAGAACCAGCGTTCGGTCGGAAAATCAGCCTTCATTTTGACATCGGCAATGAGGAAGTTATCCTCAAAGACGCGCCCCTCAAAGCTGAGCCCCAGCATGTCGCGTGTGGGCGAACGCGCCCCATCACAGGCAATCACCCAATCCGCCTCAAGCTGGTAGGGGCCATCGGGCGTATCGACGTCAATCAGCACATGATCGCCGTGCTGCGACATACCAGTGACCCCATTGCGCCCGCGGATTTCGATGGGCGCGCCTTGCGACTGTGCCACGCGAATTTCCTCTACGAGGTGTTTTTCGAAATAGGGTTGTTGTAGATTGATAAACGCAGGTGCCTTGTGCCCGTCTTCGGGCGACAGGTTGAATTCGAACACGCGTTTGTCGCCGTGGAACACCTTGCCGACGTTCCACACGACGCCCTTGTCGACCATTCCCTTGGCTGCCCCCAGACGGTCGCAGATTTCAAGCGTGCGTTTGGCAAAGCAGATGGCGCGACTGCCTTGCCCGACGCCTTCGTGGTCATCGAGCACCAGAACAGGTGTACCCTTGCGCCCAAGATCAAGGGCCGTTGCCATCCCCACAGGCCCGCCCCCGACGATCACCACAGGGTGTCGTCGAGGTGCCAGATCTTGATCTGCGACCTTTTCGTAAGGGTACAGTTTGAACGCGATGTCGTAGCGGACGTCGACCATGAGTAATCCTCCCAGACTTGGCCTTAGCCCTGCAACTGCGCCCACATTTCCAGATCGCGTTTGTCGGTCCAGATACGGGGGTGCCAGATACCACGGGCCTCGTCGAAGGCGCGGCTTACGTTAAACGGCAAGCAGTGTTCATAGATCGCGTAGTCGTGGAATTTCGGATCACATTCGGCGCGCACGGCATCCCATGCGTCTTTCAATGTGCCGCCCTTCATGGCGACCCGTTGTGCGGGTTTGTATGTGCTTTCGACGAAGTCACGCGTGCTCTCAATCGCCCGTTCAACAGCGTCTTTGCCGATCAATGCCGCCCCGCGACCCGGTGCGATGGCATCGACATCATAGGCTTTGATATTATCAAGCGTCTGGCCCCAATCGCCAAAATACCCGTCACCACAATAGCACGCGGAATGGTCTTCGACGATGTCGCCGGTGAACATCACATTCTGGTCGGGCACGTGGATAACCGCATCACCTGCCGTATGCGCACGACCGATGTGTTTGATATCAACGCGACGTTTGCCCAGATAAACGGTCATGCTGTCGTTAAAGGTGGTCGTCGGGTAGGTGAGGCCGGGGATTGATTCATGGCCTTCAAACAGACGTGGGAAACGCTGGAATTCACTGTCCCAATCTTCCTGACCGCGCTCTTCGACCATGGCGCGGGCGGCGTCCGACATGATGATCTGATCCGCGCCGTAAGCCGACGCACCCAACACGCGCACGGCGTGATAGTGGGTCAGCACCACGTGGCTGATCGGCTTGTCGGTGACTTCGCGCACCTTTTCGATGACCTTATTGGCCAAGCGCGGCGTTGCCTGCGCTTCGACGATCATGACGCTGTCGTCGCCGATGATGACGCCCGAGTTCGGGTCGCCCTCGGCTGTGAAGGCCCACAGACCCTCTCCGACTTCGTCGAAGGTGATTTTCTTTTCGGACAGATCCCCTTGGGATGCGAATGCTTTTGCCATTGTTTTGGTCCTTTATGTGGGGAATTTAACGGCGGGACGGATCGTGCCTTCGCACGTGCCGAACCCGATTTGATACCCATCGCCCTTCGCGCCACCGCGCAGGATCAACGTATCGTTGTCTTCGATGAATGTGCGGGTCTCGCCGGTGTCGAGCGTGAAGGGGTCGCGCCCCGCCCAGCTCAGCTCCATCAGGGACCCGTATTCGGATTTATCTGGCCCCGAGATCGTACCGGAGCCCAGCAGATCACCAGAGTTCATGCCGCAGCCGCCGCTGGCATGGTGGCACAGCTGTTCGGCGGCGGAATAATACATCCGGCTATAGTTGGTTTTTGACAGGGACGTTGCCTTGGCGGCCCCTTCGGGTTGCATCAGAACTTCAAGCTCGATGTCGAACAAGCCGTCGATGGTGCTGTCGAGATACGGCAGCAGTTCCTTTTCACGCGCTGGTGTCGCCGTCCGGAAGGGATCAAGTGCCGCCGCAGTGACGATCCACGGAGAGATCGACGTGCCGAAGGCCTTGCCCTGAAACGGGCCAAGCGGCAGATATTCCCAGCCCTGAATGTCGCGGGCAGACCAGTCATTCAATAGCACATAGCCAAAGATCATCGCATCCGCCTGATCGACCGTGATCGGGGTGCCAAATTCACAAGACGTGCCGACGATCGCGCCCATCTCAAGCTCGATATCCAACCGTTTAGAGGGGCCGAAGGACGGCACATCGGCGTCAGGAGCCTTGGATTGGCCATTGGGGCGATGGATGTCGGTGCCAGAAACAACAACTGAAGATGCGCGACCGTTGTAGCCCACCGGAATGTGCAGCCAGTTGGCCGGCAGATCTGGCGACCCGCGCAGGATCGCGCCCATGTTCTGTGCGTGCTGACGGCCCGCATAGAAATCGGTGTACTCGGATACCATCAGCGGCATATGCAGTCGCGCATCCGCAAGCGGCACAAGGTAGGGTTCAATCGCCGCCTGATCCGCCGACCCTTCGGCCAGCATTTCGTGCAGCCGTGCGCGCAGCTTGGCCCAGATGTCGGGGCCCAGCTCCATCACATCATTCCAGAATGGCAGGTCGAAGGCGGCGTCGTCGTCCAGATGGATCAACTCTGCTGTTTCAAGCGCTGCCATATCAAGGATCATATCGCCAATCGCGACCCCGCAGCGGGCGTCTTCGTCGCCGACCGAAAATACGCCGTAGGGCAGATTGTTCAGAGGGAAGGGTGTGTCGGGCGTGTTTGCGCTGGTTACCCAGCTTTTCATCAATGTCATGTGGCTACTTTCGCGTCGGTCCGATTGTCGGGCTGAGTGTCGGGATGCGCATCGGCGATGGCCGGGATATTCAGGCAAAGCCTTTCAATACGCGCGGTTTTGGGGAAGTGCGTCAGGTCAACGCCCCAACGATGGGCATTATAGACCTGAGCCGTGATGCAGATATCGGCGATGTTGGGGGCGTCACCAAAGGCAAAGCTGTCGCCGGCTGGCAGCATGGCCTCGAGCGCTGCGAACCCTTCGTTCATCCAGTGGCACATCCAATCGGTCGCCTGATCGGGCGTCGCACCAAAACGGGTCCTGAGCTGCCCGATCAGACGCAGATTGTTCACAGGATGAATATCAAGCGCGACAGTATGTGCCACCGCCATTACCTGCGCCCGCAGCAAAGCATCAGCGGGGATCAGGCGCGGTTCGGGCCATGTCGCATCAATATACTCGAGGAGCGCCATCGACTGGGTCAGCGCCGTGCCGTCCTCTAGCACCAAGGTTGGCACGCCCTTGCCGGCGTTCAACGCAACATAATCGGGCGCGCGCTGATCGCCAGCAACGAGGTCAACCGGCACCGCGTCATACGCCAGCCCCTTAAGGTTCAGCGCTGCGCGAATGCGGTAGGATGTGGTCGATCGCCAGTAGGAATAGAGTTTCATTTCTTACCCGGCGTCCCGTCGAACTTCTTTTCGATGTCGGCCCAGCAATCGATATAGTCATCCTGCAACGGTGCCTCATGGCTGGCGAATTTTGTCAGTTGCTGCGGGAAACGGGTCTCGAACATGAACGACATCGTATTATCGAGCTTTTCGGCCTTGAGAACCGCGTTGGACGCCCCCTCAAAGGCGTTCCGGTCCGGCCCGTGGGGCAACATCATATTGTGCAGGCTGATGCCGCCGGGGATGAACCCTTTGGGCTTGGCATCGTATTGGCCGTAAATATTGCCCATCAATTCGGACATGATGTTCTTGTGGTACCAAGGAGGACGGAAAGTATCTTCGGCGACCATCCAGCGTTCGCGGAACAGGACGAAATCGATGTTCGCGGTGCCTTCTTGCCCAGACGGGGCGGTCAGAACGGTGAAAATCGAAGGATCAGGATGATCGAACAACACTGCGCCTACGGGGCAGTAGGTGCGCAGATCGTATTTCATCGGCGCGTAGTTTCCGTGCCACGCCACCACATCCAGCGGCGATTGTCCGATCTTGGTTTCGTGAAATGCGCCGCACCATTTTACAGTTACGGTCGATGGTACTTCGCGGTCTTCGAACGCGGCCACGGGGGCCTTGAAGTCACGCGGGTTGGCCATGCAGTTGGCACCGATGGGCCCCCGCCCGGGCAGTTCGAACTTCTGCCCGTAGTTTTCACAGACGAACCCGCGGCACGGACCTTCAAGGACTTCGACACGGTAAACCAACCCGCGCGGAATAATGGCGATCTCTTGCGGCGCGACGTCGATAATTCCCAGCTCGGTTGAAAAACGCAAACGGCCTTCTTGCGGGACGACCAGCATCTCGCTGTCGGCGGAAAAGAAATACGCGTCGATCATGGAGTCTGTCACAAGATACACATGCGTCGCCATGCCAATCTGTGTGTGGACATCGCCTGCGGTCGTCATCGTGCGCATGCCCGTCAACCATGTCAGCGGCGTGTCGCTGTGCGGCAGCGGGTCCCAGCGGTATTGGCCAAGGCTGGTCACCTCGTCCACGATATTGGGTGCGGATTTCCAATGCGGCAGATTAATCTTCTCGTAGCGATGCGAATGTTTGACCGATGGACGAATACGGTAGCACCACGTGCGCTCGTTCTGATGGCTCGGTGCGGTAAAGGCCGTCCCGCTCAGCTGTTCGCCGTACAGGCCATAGTTACATTTTTGTGGGCTGTTCATCCCTTGGGGCAGGGCATCAGGCAGCGCTTCGGTTTCAAAATCATTGCCGAAACCGGGCATGTATCCCGCGTGCGGCCCTGCAAGGGAGGGGGCCTGGGTCATGCGGGCTGGATATTTTTTATCAGTCATCGTCGCCTCCATGGGTCCGGTTCTTCGACTGCGTAAAGGTTGCGTTTGTAACTAACAACGGTTTTTTGGGGGAGAGTGAAAAATAATTGCCCCGCTGGATTGCCCGAGGGGCGGGGGCTTTCGCTTTGGTTTTACTCTGGGGGCGCATGGGCGTAAGACGGGCGCAGAGCTTTGCTTCTTTCCCACCCCTTCAAAAAAGGCTTCTCGATGGCCACCAAGACCAATCTACACCCCCGTAACCCGCATAAAGAGGGCTATGATTTCGCGCGCTTGGTCGCTTGCCTCCCTGAATTGGAGCCCTTCACGACCCGCAACCCCGCGGGTGAGACCACCATTGATTTTCGGGATGTGGCAGCTGTTCGCATGCTGAACCGGGCGCTGCTCAAGTCGCACTACGATGTCGAGGTCTGGGATCTTCCCGCCAATTATCTTTGTCCCCCGATTCCGGGGCGTGTCGATTATATCCACCATCTGGCGGACCTGCTGGCGCGCAGTAACGGGAACGAAATTCCGCGCGGGGCGAAGATCAAGGCGCTGGATATCGGGACCGGTGCCAGCTTGGTCTACCCCCTAACCGGGCAGAGCGCCTACGGCTGGCACTTTACCGGCGTGGATATCGACCCTGTGGCGCTTGAATCTGCGCATCAGATTTGCCGCGATAACACTCTGGATGTGGACCTGAGGCTGCAACCTGCCCGTGAAGATGTCTTTAACGGTGTGATAAAGCCCGACGACCGTTTCCACGTCAGCCTGTGCAACCCGCCTTTTCACGCCTCGATGGAAAAAGCCGCCAGAGGCACCCAGCGAAAATGGGCCAATCTTGGCAAGGGACGTTCTGCCAAGCTCAACTTCGGCGGACAAAACGCCGAGCTTTGGTGCCCGGGCGGCGAGATAAAGTTCATCGCCAATATGGTCGACCAAAGCCGAGCCTATGCCGATCAATGTCTGTGGTTCACGTCGCTCGTGTCGAAAAAGGACAATGTGCAAACGCTGTATAAAATCCTGAAAAAGGCCAAAGTGGCCAACTGCGACGTTGTCGAGATGGCGCAGGGGCAGAAAACAAGTCGGTTTATCGCGTGGTCCTTTATCAGAAAAGACCAACGCCCAGCCTTTATGAAAGCTTAAAGGCGATAGGGGGGAGCGCCGTACGGTCGGGTCGAACCCGCTGCCCGTTCGACCTGCGCTGCCTAACCGCTGGTGTCGCCTTTGGTCTCGATCTTGAGCGTGGTGCCGCAATGCTTGCAGTGTACAGCATCAGACTCGTGGCGGCTTAGCCCGCATTCCGGGCAGGTGTGTTTCACCTTGGCGGGCTGAAAGATTGTACGCGCCAGCTGCACAAAAAGCGCGACGCCGACCACCATAATGAAAACCGACAACAGCTTGCCGCCCGTCGTGGTCAATGTGATGTCGCCAAAGCCTGTCGTTGTAAGCGTTGCCACAGTGAAATAGAGCGCATCGACATAGCCCGCGATGCCTGCATCCCCATCAAAGGTCAGGACGAAAACCAGCGACGTGATGACAAAGATAAAGACCAGCAGGTTCACCGCCGCAAGGATCGCATCCTCGTGTTTGCGAAAGAACATGCTTTCACGCCTGAGATCGTACAATAGATGGTACGCATGGATCAGTCGAAGCCCGCGCAGCACCCGCAAGAACGCAAAGCTTTCGGCCATCAGCGGCGCAAGCACCAGCGAAATCACCACCACAAGATCGGCTAGCGTATAGATGCGCATCAGCTCTTTGCGCAGGTTTGTCGAAATCCACAGACGCGCGGCAAGATCGAGAACGATGAACACGCCAAAGATCGCGTTTAGCGTGACGAAAAGGGGCGTCGCAGTAAGGGCCGCAGTGGTGATAAAGTAGACGATCGAGATTGAATCAAACAGGATCAGCCCATAGCGGAATCGCCGCGCGCGGGCGCTGCGACCGTCGTACAAAGATTTAAGCGTGCTGCGAAGATCGTCCATCGGGTCAACTTGTTATTGGTTTCGGGGACGGTCACACGACATGCCGCTGCATGTCAAACTGGCGCAACTGCCGCCAATATCAATGGCTTGCGTTTGCGCTGTCACCGGTGGGCACTGCGAACCATGCACAACCGCGTCGGATACCGCCCGTGCAACAGGCGGTATCCGACATTTAGCTTACCAGGATGTAATCACAGTCCCGTGGTAGCTTTCGTCGATGAACGCTTTGATCTCGTCCGAATGATACGCCTCTAGCAGGGTTTTGACCCAAGGCGCGTCTTCGTTGCCCTTCTGCACAGCGATCACGTTCACATAAGGGTTATCGGCGCTTTCCATCGCGATGGAATCTTCCTTGGGGCTGAGGCCCGAGGCAATCGCGTAGTTGGTGTTGATCAGCGCCGCATCAAGGTCCGCCAGCGAACGGGGCAGCTGCGCCGCGTCGAGTTCTTTGAACGACAGGTCTTTGGGGTTCTCGATGATGTCCAGAACCGTCGGCACCAGACCCGCTTCGGGATCGACTTTGATCATGCCAAGTTGTTGCAGGACCAGCAGCGCACGGCCGCCATTGGTGGGATCGTTCGGGATGCCAAAGGTCGCGCCCTCTTCAAGGTTGGCGATGTCGGTGATCTTGTCCGAATAGACGCCCATGGGCGTGGTGATCGTGTTGCCCACAACCGCCAGCGCAAAGCCGCGGTCTTTCATCTGTGCTTCAAGGTAAGGCACGTGCTGGAAGGAGTTCGCCTCGATGTCGCCATCGGCCAGCGCTTGGTTTGGCACAACGTAGTCAGAGAATTCGATGACGTCGATTTCAAGGCCCATCGGCTCTGCAACGCGAGCGACTTCTTCCATGATTTCGGCGTGCTCGCCGGGGGAAACGCCGACTTTGATCTGCTCGGCCATCAAGGATGTAGCCATCAGGGCAAGTGTGGATGTCAGGGTTACAAGACGTAGCATGTGTATGCTCCTTTAACTGGGAAACGAAGTAGGGGGAGGAGGCGACGGGACGCTATTGCCCGCCGCTTTTGGTGGCGCGTTTGTCGACAGCGGCTGCGATGCGTTCGCCGATCGATTGCACAAGCTGGACTAGCACGATGAGGATGATCACAACGACCGCCATAACATCGGGCATAAACCGTTGATACCCATAGCGAATGCCCAGATCGCCCAAACCTTCGCCGCCCACGGCGCCGACCATGGCGGAATAGCCGATTAGGCTAACGATGGCGAGTGTAAGGCCAAGCGTGATACCGGGCAGCGCTTCGGGCAGCAGCACCTTGCGGATGATCTGCAACGGGGTCGCCCCCATGGCGCGCGCCGCCTCGATCAGGCCGGAATCGACCTCGCGGATCGCGTTTTCGACCAGCCGGGCGATGAAGGGCACGGTGGCAATCGTCAGCGGCACAATCGCGGCTGTCGTGCCGATCGACGTGCCCGCAACCATCCGCGTGAAGGGGATGATCGCGACCACCAGTATGATGAACGGGACCGACCGGGTGGCATTGACGACGAGACCGAGGATTTTGTTGACCCACGGTGCCGACAACAGCTCGCCGCGTTGCGATGTCGCCAAAAACAGCCCCAAGGGCAGGCCAAGCAGCGTTCCCAGCAGCGCCGAGATGGCGACCATATAAAGCGTCTGGCCCGTGGCCTCGATCAGTAGGTTGATAAGGTTAGCCGACATAGCCAAGCACCTCCGTCATAAGCCTGTGGCTTTCCAAAAATGAACGCGCCTCTGCGGCCTTAGCCACAGGCAGCGACACCAGCAGGTTGCCGAAGGGGCGCGTGCCGATTTCCTCGACCGCACCGGCAAGGATATTGACCGGAATGCCCACGTCCTGCGTCAGCCGCGCCAGCATCGGGTCGGTGGCATGCTGGCCTGCAAAGGTCACGCGGATCACCTCTTCGCCGCCCTGCGCGGGTGGGTTTGGCATCAGACGGTCCTTGACGAAAGCGGGCAGGGTAACGCCCGTCACCCCCGACAGGAAGGACCGTGTGGTCGGATGCTGTGGCGCGGTGAAAATATCGTAAGTCTCGCCATGTTCGACGATGCGACCCCCGTCGATCACGGCGACATGGCTGGCGATGTCACGGACCACAGCCATTTCGTGGGTGATCAGCAGGATGGTCAGCCCCAGGTCGCGGTTGATGTCCTTGAGCAGCGACAGCACCGTTTGCGTCGTTTCGGGGTCTAGCGCGGATGTCGCCTCGTCCGACAGCAGCACCTTGGGGCCTGTGGCCAGTGCGCGCGCGATCCCCACCCGTTGTTTTTGCCCGCCCGAAAGCTCTGCCGGATAGCGTGTGGCGTGCGAGGTCAGCCCGACCCGTTCGATCAGGTCGGCGACACGTGGTTTGATTTGCGATGATGGCACACCGGCGATTTCCAGCGGCAGGGCGATGTTGCCCGCCACGGTGCGCGAGGCCAGCAGGTTAAAGTGCTGAAAAATCATCCCCACATCGCGACGGATTGCGCGCAGCTTGGCCCCTTTGGCGGCCCCGACATTCTGTCCACCCACCAGCACCGCACCCGTCGTGGGACGTTCGATCCCGTTGACCATGCGCAGCAAGGTTGATTTGCCAGCCCCCGACCGTCCGATGATGCCGGTGATTGATCCCGGCTCCATCGCCAAAGAGACGCCTTCAAGCGCCGTGACAGTCGTGCCGCCGGATTTCGAATAGGCTTTGCCCACGTCCTCAAACGTGATCGATGCGCCATTGGGTTCTGTCATGATCGGTCCAGCCTGCGGTCGGTTGCGGTGGCGCCCGTAGACAGAAAGGCAGGGGGTATTGCAAGCGCAGTTTTCGCATACCCGCCCTGCCTTTACTGAGGTGTCGAACGCTATATTTTCAGAGGTCCAGCACCAGATGCCCGTCCGCTGCCGCCGCACGCGACTGGCAAGTGATCAAGGTGGTTTCACGCTGCGCCTGTGACAGCACATAATCGCGGTGGTCGGCGTCGCCTTCGACCAGCCCGCAGGCGCAGACCCCGCAGATCCCGTCGGCGCATTTCACATCCACCGGCACGCCCGCCTCCGTCAGCATATCGGACAGGCTACGGTCGGCGGGCACGTGGATGTCCTTGCCGGTCTTGGCCAGATGGACCGTAAAGCTGTGATTTTCGCGCGGGGGGGCTTCGGGGACGGCGAAATATTCGATGTGACACTGATCCTCGGCAAAGCCTGCGCAAGCGGCGGCGTTCATTGCGGCCTCCATATAGGCCGGGGTGCCGCAGGCGTAGGCGTGGCTGCCCTTAGGGTGATCTGACAAGATTGCATCAAACGCTGCCCGACTGCCCTGATCGCTGATGTGCAGCACGGCCTGGGCGGCCCAAGGTGCGGCAGCGATCTCGGGCGCAAAGGCCAGATCAGCGGCGGTGCGGGCGGAATAATGTAGCGCGAAAGGGCGGCCCAACTGATGCAGCCGGTGCGCCATGGCGATCATCGGCGTGACGCCGATGCCGCCGCCCATCAACACGCTGAAGGGGGCGTCTTCGGTCAGGGGGAAATGGTTGATCGGACGCGCGGCGAAAATTTTGCGGCCTTGGCTAAAGATACGGTGCATCAGGGCGCTGCCGCCGCGGCCCTGATCCTCGCGCTGGACGGCTATGACATAGCGCGACCGGTCCGACGGATCGCCGCACATGGAATACTGGCGCAGGTATTCGGGCGCGATCACCACATCCAGATGCGCCCCTGCCTGCCACGCGGGCAAATCCGCCCTGTCTGGGTCGCGCAGTTCATACCGCGTGATCCCGTCGCTCAGCACGTCAGCACACGTGACGGTCAGCGCCAGCACCGGACTGTCGGCCAGCGGTTTGAGCGCGGGCACCAATCCTTGCGTCTCGCCGCGTGCGACCCGCGCGCGGTGCGTCGCGGCAGGGATCATCTCGCCATAGGCGCGGATACCGGCCTCGCGGTCCATCGGGTCGGGGTAGGGGTAGGGATGCGGGGCGAGCGGCGCAGGGTAGACGGCCAGCGTCTGGTCCTGCGCGCGCAGCTTCAGGTCTTTTTGCAGACCGCGGGTGTTCACCGGCTTGTCGGTGGGGCGGTAGCCGCCGTCGTCTTGCACCTCCAGATCCCACCACCATTTCTTGACGGGGTTGATGTCGCCACGGTCCAGTAGATCATCCAGCTTGGCAAGGGCGGGCGCCGTGGCGGGCAGCTTCATCGCGGTCCAGCGCCACACGCTGTCGGCCAAGATCCCCTCAAGGTTCCACGGGCAGGTCTTCATGCAGCGCCCGCACATGGCACCGCCTTCGGTCGTGATCCGGTAGGTGGCGCATTTCTGGCTGTCGGATTTCCAAATTTCGTAGCCGTTGAACATCAGCTTCGGCCCCGCCGTGATCGCCCCAGAGGGACATTCGCGGGCGCATTTCTGGCAGCTTTCGCAGAATTTCTGCAGGCCGAAATCGATCGGCTTGTCGTGGGTCATCGGCAGGGTCGTCGTTACCGCCCCCGATTTCAGACGTGGGCCAAGGTAGGGGTTCAGGATGACCTCGCCGATGCGGCTGACCTCGCCCAAGCCCGACAGCAACAGCAAAGGCGGTTGCAGCACATCGCCGTCCATCACCGTATGCGCCTTGGCCGGATAGCCCAGATCGCGGATCAACCGCGCCAGCACGCCGCCCACAAGGCTAAATCGCAAATAGGCCCGCATGGATTGCGCCACGCTGATCCAGTCATCGCCCGAGGCCCCCTCCATCGTGTCAAATCCCTGATCGATGACAAGGCTGATCGCCTGATCATGGGGCGGGTCAATCGCGGTGCCGGTGGCGTCATGGCTGTACCACGCCCAATCGGGACAACGGCTAACGCCCACGGCATCGGCCCCCAGAAAATAGGCGACGGCTTTGACCATCTCTGCGGCTTGCTGAGGGGCTGGGGCTGTTTGTGTCTCGGCCGCCTTGCCATCCTGCAGCAGGCAGAAAGCCCCCAAGGCACGCCGTTGCGCCATGGATGTCGGCGTTTTGCGGATGTACCGCCCGCCGGTGGCCCCGTCTTGCAGTTTCTTGCCCATATCGCCGAACAGCGCACGGCTGAACATATCGGTACGTTTGGGCAGGCGCGGGATGCGGGGCTCATCCATATAGGTCGTGGGGCTGCCCACCCGTTTAAGCTTTTCGAACGGCTGCGCGCCATCGGCAAAGCGCCGCGTCGCATAGGCGGGCGGTGTGCGGGGCAGGGTGGCTGTGGCGGCCAAGGGCCGGTCGCAGGCCACATCCATTGCCATGGTGATCGCGGCCAGCGAAAACCGCGTGCCGACGAAGGGGGCAGTCAACTGGCCGTCTTGGGGCAGGGCGAGCCCCGCCGCCACCGCCAGCTGGCTCAGGTCCACATCACTTGCCGTCATGGTATGCCCGCGCGCCGGACGCCCCAGCAGGCGAATGTAATTTGACAGCACCGCCGCCGATTCAGCGGCCAGCAGAGAGGATCGGTGTTCCTCCATCCCCGCAATCCACGCGGCACCTGGTTCATTCTGCTCAACGGCGCGGGGGTGCGCAAACAGGACCACCAGCGCGTGGGTATGCCCGTTGATGTCCGTCTCTGGTGCCGAGGCTGAATCGCGCAGGTCCGCCATGATCGCATCCACGCCCGAGGCCAGCGTCTTGACCTGACGCGTCTGCAAATCCTGCGCCAGCCGCGCCACATCCGCATTGCGCAGGGGCTGTGCCAGATGGTGGTCAGGAGCGAGCTTGCAAATCCCCACCATCGTCGCGTCGTTGAAATAGGCAAACGCCTTGAGGTGCTGCGCGCGCTCTGTCAGATCGGCGGGGATCTCGGCCATGGCCTTGTTCACCAGACCCTCGCGGATCGCATCCAGCATAGCGCGGTGATCCCGCGTAGCTTGTGCCAGAGGGCGGTCATCCTCCGCAGGCCCCAAAGCTTTGAAAGCTGGCACAGGCCCTGCCGCACCATCTGCGCGCTGCAGCTTTTCGGTCGGATAGGCACCCATATGGATGGGGCGGTTTTTGCGTGAACGCAGCCGTGGGGTCATGGGTGTTGCCTCGTAATTCGCCGCTATAGTTGTCATGTATCAACTATTTTGCAAGCAAACAGTAGCGGTGCAGCAAAAATGAAGTATTCATGCGTTATGACCGGATCCGAAAGCACCTCTGCCTCTGCCCCGTATAGCCTGCACGACAGGCTGGGCTTTCGCGTGTCGCGGCTGGCGGCAATTATGCGCGCCAGTCTGGACAAAGAGCTGTCGCAGCTTGGGTTGACACGTTTGGAATGGTGCGTCTTGGCAAGCATCGCGCTGGAAGGCATCACCGCGCCCTCTGGTATCGCCGAGAATATCGGCATCACCCGCCCCACGGCGTCGCGGACGTTCAAGCAGATGCGCGACAAAGGTTGGCTGGTGCAAAACCTGACAGAAGGGGACGGGCGCGCCCGTGCGATCACGCTGACCGACGCGGGGCAAGACCTGCTGGCACGTGCGCGGGTGCTGGTCGACGCGCATCAGGCGCGGTTTCTGGACAAGCTCGACCCCCAAGCGGCCGCGCATTTTCTGTCCGCACTGGATACGCTGCTGGAAGGTGTGCACGACCGGTTCGACGATCCGTAGGGTGGTTTAGGTCACCACGGGAAAGACGTTCGGCTGCTTCAGTACCCCATAGGCAAAACTGCAATCAATCGACGCGATGCCGCGAGAGGCGTCGGCTACAAAAAGCGTGCCGCCGCTTACATTCTATCCCCAAAGGGCGACCGTCGGTTTGCGTAAAGACGCTGATCGCCCCGTCGGCTTCGACCCGCAGGATTTCACCATCGTGGGGGTGGCGCACAGAGTACGGTTGCCGATCCGCTGCGCCGGTTCAAGAGGCAGCATGCGAAGCCCCCGCAGTGATGATCACCGCGAGGGAAGCTTTCGTCAGCTTTCTACGTCAAAGCTGAGCCCCGCATTGGCGGTCAGCCGGTCGATGATCGCGCTGCCAAAGACGGGTGCCGCCGTCAGCACGCCACCGGGGGCGGATGCGGCCTCTTCGATCAGGCAGATAGCGGCTTCGGTCAACATCTTGGAGGTAGACCCGTAGCCCGGATCGCGGTCGCCCTTGACGCCGACAGTCAGCCGCTCGCCCCCGTCGGAAACGCCGGTGAACATCAGGTCATAGCTGCCGTTGTCGCGTTCCTCTTTCGAGGGGCCTTCGCCGGGTTTGATATCACCGTCGCCCATGGGGTTGGATTTGGCGATGCTGCTGGCGATTGCTTCGCCTTTCTCGCCTTTGCCGGTGAACATCATCTCTTCGTAGGTGAAATCCGTGCCGTAGGGGTGGCCCATCAACATGTTTGATCGGTGCACGTTCTTGGTGTTGATCGATGCCATCACGAAGGGGGCGACCCAGATGCCGAAATCAGGGTCTTCGTAGGGCTTGTTGCCGTAAGGCTGTGTCGGCCCCTCAAACCCCGGCGTCAGTGCGAAGGATGAGACCAAGCGTTTAATCACATCGGGATCACCCATGGCCAGCTTCATCGTCTCTTTGCCCGACGCGGCTGTCCCGCCAGAGAAGGTCCCCTTCATGCCGCGCACCCGACCTTTGACGTCTTTCAGCGGCGCGCCAAATCGTTTCTGTGCCTCTTGCTGCAGGAAATAGACGCCCATGTCGAAGGGAATGCTGTCGAAGCCACATGAATGCACGATGCGCGCACCGCTGGCTTTGGCGGCATCGTTGTATTTCTCGATCATGTCCCACATGAAGGGCGGCTCGCCCGACAGGTCGACGTAATCGGTGCCGGCTTTGACACAAGCCGCGACCAGCGGTTCGCCATACAGCAGATAGGGGCCAACCGTGGTGATGATGACCCGCGCCCGTGCGACCATCGCGTCCAGCGACGCCGGGTCAGAGGCATCTGCCTCGATCAGGGGTGTATCGGCAGGCAGGCTCATTTCGTCGCGCACCGACGCAAGCTTGGACGCGCTGCGACCGGCCATGGCCCATGGGCGGTCTGGATAGGTCGCGTGGATGTATTCCGCGACCAGCCGCCCCGTAAATCCAGTTGCGCCGTAGATGATGATATCGAATTCAGCCATGTGCCGTTCCTCCCCGATTGGTTGCATGTCTTTGCGCAACTATGGGGCGAGGCAGGCGGAATTGACCATCACCGAGTTTGGGAACGCTGCGTCGGGGTGCAAAAGAAACGGGCCGCAGCAGATGCTACGGCCCGTCTCGAAGTCAGTAAGCTGCGTTCAGATCACTCTGCGGGGAGCTTCCACGCGTCGCGGTCGATGTCCAGATCGGCATAGTCATCGGGGTTCAGCACAGGACGTTCGATGCCGGCCTTAAGCTGCTGACGGAAGTCGCGCAGCAGGCGCATGGCCACAGGAAACAGCATCATGATTGCCAGCAAGTTGACCAGCGCCAGAATTCCCATCATCGGATCCGAGAAGAAGAACACCGCAGTGGCCGCCGGTGCTGTCGCCCCAAGGAAGACAATGGCGATGATCGCGATCCGCAGACCCAGAATACCCAAGGGGCTTTTGGTCAGTACCGTCATCGCGTTTTCACCCAGATAGTAGTTGTAGATGATCGACGAGAACGAGAACAGCAGGATCGCGCCGCTCAGGAAGTACTGCACCCATGTGCCCAGATGCGACACCATGCTTTGCTGAGTCAGCGCCACGCCGTCGATGCCTTCGGCACCGGGAACATAGACATCGCCCAGCAGGATCACGAACGCCGTGCACGAGCAGATGAGGATCGTGTCGATAAAGACCGAAAACGACTGCGTGATGCCTTGGCTGATGGGGTGACGTACCTCGGCGGTGGCCGCGACGTTCGGGGCAGAGCCCAGACCCGCCTCGTTCGAGAACAGACCGCGCCGCAGACCCTGCGCAACCGCAGCACCCATACCGCCACCAACGGCTTCTTGCAGGCCGAAGGCATTGGTTACGATGTCATAGATCACGCCGGGCAAGCTGGTGATGTTGAGCAGGATTACGATCAGCGCCATTGCGAGATAGCCGATGGCCATAATCGGCACGACAACATCCGACACTTTGGCAATACGGTGGATGCCGCCAAAGATGATAAAGCCCGAGATGACCGCCAGCGCGATACCAGTCCAGATGCGGTCAATGCCAAAGCTGTCCTGCATAGAACCTGCAACCGTGTTGCCTTGGAACGCGTTGAAGCCGAGGCCGAAGGCCGCAATCAGGCAGATCGCGTAAACCACGGCCAGCCAGCGGTATTCTTTACCCAACCCGTGAATGATCGCGCCAGCCGGACCGCCGCGGTAGGTGTGCTCTCCGACTTTGCGTTTGAAGAGCTGCGCGAGCGAACATTCAACAAGGCTGGTGGCCATGCCGACCAACGCGATGGCCCACATCCAAAAGACAGCACCGGGACCGCCAAGGGTGATCGCAACCGCGACGCCCGCGATGTTGCCGCCGCCGACACGTCCGCCGACCGACACCAGCAGCGCTTCGCGTGCCGAAATCTGATTGGAATCATCCGCGTTATTCTTGTTCGACAGGACGCGGAACATGCGGCCAAAGTATTCAATCTGCACGAAACCGGTCGCGATGGTGATGAAGATACCGAAAATGACGAGGATCGGGATCAGCGACCATCCCCAGGTGAAGTCTCCGATCCAGCCGAAGAGAAGTTCAAGAAATTCCATAATTATGTCCCTATGTTTTGCCGCGTTTTAAGGCGATCGTGCCCAAAGCGTAAAGCCGAATGACGCGGCAAGATGGATGGGCCAATCCTGTCGCATCTAGTGCATTGAAACTTATGGGCTTAATTTTTAGGCAAACGAGGGACGGAGTGGTTATTTGGGGGGTTAAACCGCCATCTCTCCGCATTGGTCTGTCGCCAGATAGCGTTGTAGCGCGTCGAAATCGCTTTGCTGGCTCAACGCGAACTGGATTTTCACAAAGGCCATTTCAGGTGTCATCTGGCCACCATCGACCGCGCCGCTGTCTCGCAGCGCCTTTCCCGCGGCATAGGTGCCGATCTGCATGCCGCCTTCGGCACATTGGCTGACGGCGACCACCGGAACGTTTCCGTCTTGGGCCTTGCGCAGCGCGGCGCGCAGGGCAGGGCTATCCGAGACCGTACCCGCCCCAAAACAACGCAGGACGATCCCGTCGCAGGTGCCCGCAGCGTGATCCAGCAAGGCGGCGCTGAAACCGGGGGTGACGGTCAGCACTGCGATCTCATGCGGGCGCAGCGGGCTAAGGTCGGGGGCAGGGGCTGCACTGCGCGGCACGCAGTCGGTGTGCGCGGCGGTAAAGGCGTCCAGCGCTTGCGAATGGGCCTTGCGCACGCGTGCGCCGTGTAATTTTTTGCCGCCGAACTGGACCCAGACACCAGCCGCCGCCGTACGGGCAGTGGTCAGCGCATCGATTAGATTTGCAGTGCCATCGGTGTTGGGCACGGTCAGCGGGCGCATGGCACCGGTCACGATCACGGGGCGTGCCAGTCCGGGCAGCGCAAGGCACAGCGCAGCGGCGGTATAGGCCAGCGTATCCGTGCCATGGGTTACAACAAACCCGTCAAAGCGATCACGGTGCTGGTGGATGGTTTCAGCGATGCGCAGCCAGTCCTGCGGCGTAGCTTGGGCGGAATCGATCAAGGGATCAAGCCGCAGCACCTTCACCGTGTCTGCGACGGCACCACTGGCAACCAAGGCAGCCACGGCGTCTTCGACCACGCCCGCACGCGGTGCGAATCCGTCGGGGGTCTGGGCCATGCCAATCGTGCCACCGGTATGGATCAATAATATCGCCATGCTGCACCCTTTGTGCTGATTGCCCCTGCAAAGGCCTCTGTTGGTGCCGCACGCGGACCAGATGCGCCCGCTGCTGTCAAGCCGGCATCAGGCGGGATAGATTGTCATGCGTCGGGCGGACCCGATCAGAGTACCGGCACAGGGTGACAGTCAGGCCCTGTCAAAGGTATCGGCCTTCGTGATCGCTTTGCGAAGCGCGGCGCTAAAGCGATCCATCATCGCGGTATCCTCAGACAACGCGTGGCGCAGGGATCGGGACAGTTCTAATTGCACGCCCGCGCCGCTGAGGGTGCGATTGCAGATGTTGGTCGGATGCACGCCGGGCAACGCCGTGTTCAGTTCGGCCGCAAACCCCGCGTCGCGCAGGGCGTCGCCAATGGCGTCGCGCAGGCCTTCGGCACGCCCCCCGAGCCAGACCGCGTCGGTACCGTCGTTCTTGCGCCCGTGCACCGCGACCGACGTGACAGATCGCGCCACCAATGTCAGCGCGTTGGGTTCATCAAACCGGTGCGAGGTGATGTGGAAATCGCCATGGGCACCGGGGTGGAGCGCCTCGAACAGATAGAACGACAGATCATCCGCCGCCACCGCCTGCGCGATTTGCGCCGTCTCGGGCTCGATCGTGCCCCCATGTGGTGCAAGGATCACAACGGGCGTGCCGCGATCCTTGACTGTGATCTGGTAATCTTTCCCTGCCTCATGCGCGGCGGCAAGCGTGGCGAAATCGGGATATCGGTCGGCCATGTATGTCCTTTCCAGCGTGCAGAGGGGGGCGGCTATACGTCCAGCTTGGTCACGGTCTTGGAGATTTTGCCATCTGTACGGCGCAGGGCGACCATCTCTCCAAAACGGATATGCAACCAGTCATCGCCGTCTTCGGTCAGCGGTTCAGACGCGAAAATGGCCGAGGTCGCTTCCCCTTCGGCGCTGCTGTCGACCTTGTAGCTGTCGGCGTAGTCCTGATAATTTTCACCCATCAGCAGGTACATCGGTTCCAGTAGCATCGACAAAGAATAGTCGTCGGTGCCGGGGCCTGCCTTGCGCAGCTCTTTCCAGTCACCCTTGGGCGCTGTTTCGCCCTTGTGACCTGCGCCATAGTTCACGCCGATGATCCGGTCGGGGGACACCAGCGCGATCTTGAGCTTGGTGAGGGCCACCAAGTCCAGTTTGCGCATCGCCTCCAGTACCGCGCCAAGCAGCTTTTCAAACGCCGCTTGCACATCGTCATCGCCGTCGCCCTCCATCAGAGACAGCAGCAGCACATAGAAGAATTCGGTATCGGTTGTGCCCTTCATCTGGCGCAGGTATTCGTCTTTGCACAGCGTCAGCAATTCGCGTTGCAGCAGCCGCCAATGGGGCAAGGCCCCGTTCTGTGCGATGATCCACGGCGTGCCCTTGAACGAGAAGGGGTGGCAGTTTTCATCGGCCAACACGTTGCGCGCATCATAGGCCGCGGCGCGAACGTGGGCGAGCATGGTGCTGGCTTGAAGACTGGGAATGATCCCGGGGGCGTTGTCGTCATGAAACGCTGCCAGCGGGCGATGATACAGTAGCGGCTCTTCTGGTTTCAGCAGATGCGCGCTCCATAACCCAAATCCCCAGCCCGCGAGTTGCAGGTTCGGGTGCAGTTCGGGATCAAGGCTCTGGTTGATCAGGCTATTTTCCGGCTTGGTGAGCAGGCTTTCAAGCGGAATTTCGGGCCCGATATAGGCGAGAACGCGACACATAGGTTTCCTATCTCTTCAAAGGGCGATCACGAGCATCAGGGCAAAAGCGCTGCGCCGTGTCTTTGTGGCAGGACAGGTAGAGCGTTGCCGATCAAAGGCCAGATCACTGGCGGAATTAATAGTATACGATTTACTTGATCGTATTTATTTGGCAGAATGAGTGGGTAGAGGGGCGCGCCTATGACACTTCGGCAATCGAAATCAGACATCCTGTTCGACAGGCTCCGACAAGACATCCTGACGCTGGAATTGCCGCCTGGCATGGTCCTGCGCCTGCCTGCCTTGTCCGAACGCTATGCCATCGGGCTGACGCCCCTGCGCGAATGTCTGAACCGGCTTGCGGTGGAACAGCTGGTCGTGCCCGAGCATAACAAGGGCTTTCGCGTCACCCCACTGACCCGCGCCGACCTTCTGGACCTAGAACGCAGCCGCGACGCTGTCGAAGGGGCGATGCTGGCCCATTCCGTCAGCCAGGCCGATGACGCATGGGAGGCAGGGGTTATAGGTGCCTATCAACACCTGTCGCAAACGCCCGTGCCGTCGGTGATTCATGAAGATGACGCGCTTGCCCAATGGACACGGCGGCATCTGGCCTTTCACCAAGCGTTGGTCGCCGGTGCGCGGTCGCCTTGGATGGCGCGGTTTGCGGGGCAGTTGCAGGATCAGCTGGGCCGCTATCACCGCTTTATTCAGTCAGGCCTGCGCGATCTGACCCAAACCGCGCCATCGCTTGCGACCAAAGCGGCCGCTGTCTCTGCTGCTGGCATGGCGCTGGAACCGCACCGTGCGCTGTATCAGGCAGCACTTGATCACGACCCGGCTGAGGCGCTTGCGGCTTTTCGCCATCACACCGGCCTCAGTATCGCCGCCTTCGAGGAGCTATCGACCTTGATGCCTGCCCATTCGCCGTTTGCTAAGACCCTCGGCCCCCAATCGGAGCACCCCGCATGACCGGCTACAACCCCGCTGACGAGGGCGCGCAAATGTCCTTTGCCAAGGATATGTCCTATACCGATTACTTGTCGCTTGACCCGATCCTTGGGGCGCAGAACTGCAAATCAGACGCCCACGACGAGATGTTGTTCATCATCCAGCACCAGACGTCAGAGCTGTGGATGCGTCTGTGCCTGCACGAGCTTTCCTCTGCCCGGACCCATTTGGCGCAAGGCGATTTCGCCCCCGCGATGAAGATGCTGGCCCGTGTGGCGCGCATTTTTGAACAGCTTAACAGCGCGTGGGATGTGCTGCGCACGATGACCCCCAGCGAATACACTGATTTCCGCGATGACCTTGGTGCGTCGTCGGGGTTCCAATCGCATCAATACCGGCTGATCGAATTCATCCTCGGCAACCGCAATCGCGCGATGATGAAGGTGCATGAACACCGCCCGGAACTGCACCATATGTTGACGCAGGAATTGGACACAAAATCGCTGTATCACGTGGCGCTTGACCTGCTGGCAGAGGCGACCGGGCAAAGCTTTGACACGCATGTCTATGCGCTGGACACCCCCCATGCGGCGGATGATGCGGTCATGCAGGCGTGGGTCACTGTATACAAAGACCCGCGCGCCCATTGGCAGCTGTACGAGCTGGCTGAAAAGCTGGTCGATCTCGAAGATTACTTTCGCCGCTGGCGGTTCAACCATGTGACCACGGTGGAACGCATCATCGGCTTTAAACGCGGCACGGGCGGCACGTCGGGGGTGAAATACCTGCGCCGGATGCTCGAAGTCGAACTTTTCCCCGAACTCTGGAACTTACGAGGTGCCCTGTGACCCAACTGCCGATGAAAGACCGCTTCTCCCTGCCCGAGGGCATGATCTATCTTGATGGAAACTCGCTAGGGCCGCTGCCTGTGGGCACGGCCGAAAAGGTGCAAGATGTGGTGCAGGCGCAATGGGGCGCGCATCTGATCAAAGGCTGGAACCTTGACGGCTGGATGGCCCAGCCCGCAAGGGTCGGCAACCGCGTCGCTCGCTTGATCGGCGCGCCCGAGGGGGCGGTGACCATGGGCGACACGCTATCGGTCAAAGTGTTTCAGGCTTTGTCTGCCGCGCTAAAGATGCGCCCTGACCGGCGGGTGATCCTGTCGGACAGCGGCAACTTTCCATCGGATCTGTATATGGCCGAAGGGTTGATCAACCAACTGGGGCAGGATTACGAGCTGCGTATCGTCGCCCCCGAAGAGGTGGCCGGTGCTATGACCGACGACGTCGCGGTTGCGATGATCACGCAGGTCGATTACCGCTCAGGCCGGATGCACGACATGGCTCAGGTGACCGCGGCGGCCCATGGGGCTGGCGCGGTGATGCTGTGGGATCTGGCGCATAGCGCAGGGGCCGTGCCCGTCGATGTATTGGCCTGCAATGCAGAATTCGCCGTTGGCTGCACCTATAAATACCTCAACGGCGGGCCGGGGGCTCCGGCATTCATCTATGCCCGGCCTGATATTGTTGCTGAAATCCAACCCGCGCTGGCTGGATGGCTGGGGCATGATGCGCCTTTCGCGTTTGAAACAGGCTATCGTCCGGCACCCGGCATCGAACGCATGCGCGTCGGGACACCTCCTGTGATCCAACTGGCCGCGCTGGAACACGCGCTGGGCGTTTGGGACGACGTGGATATGGCTGACTTGCGTGCCAAGTCCGTCGCGCTGAGCGAACTTTTCATCCAGCTTGTCGAAGAGCACTGCCCCGAGCTGACGCTGGCCAGCCCTCGTGACGCAAGCCACCGCGGCAGTCAGGTGTCGTTTGCATCCAAGGATGGCTATGCGGTGATGCAAGCCCTGATTGCGCGCGATGTGATTGGTGATTTCCGCGCGCCCGACATCATGCGCTTTGGTTTCACGCCGCTTTATATCGACGAGGCCGACGTGCGCGGTGCGGTGGACATTCTGGCCGATATCCTGAACACCCGTAGCTGGGACCGACCCGAGTATCATCAAAAGCGCGATGTGACCTGACCGGCACAAACCATGCTCTGCCACAGCAAGCGACATCGGGACGCAGCGCTGTGGCGGGGCGCGTCTTGGCGATGGTTATTCGCGCGGTTGGGCGCTATGGTTGTGCCATGCTTGATCTACAGTCCCGTCCGAAATGCAGTGAATGCCCGATCCGTCACCGTGCCGTTTGTGCGCGCTGCGACGACGACGAGCTGCTGATGCTTGAACAGATCAAAACCTATAAGTCATTCAGGGCAGGGGATCAGGTGCTGTGGCGCGGCGACGGGCTGACTTATGTCGCGTCGGTCGTGGCAGGCGTCGCCAGCCTTGGGAAAACGATGGAAGACGGACGCACCCAGATGGTGGGCTTGCTGCTGCCGTCGGATTTTATCGGCCGTCCCGGGCGCGAGGCGATTGATTTCGATGTGGTGGCGGTGACCGATGTGACGCTGTGCTGCTTTCACCGCAAACCCTTCGAGGCCTTGATCGAAACCACGCCCCATATTGCCCAACGGCTGATGGAAATGGCGCTGGATGAACTGGACGCCGCACGCGATTGGATGCTGTTGCTGGGCCGCAAGACCGCCCGCGAAAAGATCGCGACCTTCATCGAAATGTTGGTGCGTCGCCAACGGCTTACCATTGACGATGCGACGGATCAGGAGCTCGTTCTGCCCCTGACACGTCACGAGATCGCCAACTACCTGGGTCTCACGCTCGAGACTGTAAGCCGCCAGCTTGGCGCGATGAAGAAAGAGCGTATCGTGCAGTTCGTCGATCGCCGCCGGTTCCGCGTGACCGACCTAGAGGCGCTGCACCTAGCGTCAGGTGACGACTGCCCCTAAAGATATTTATCTACTGATTTGATCTGCATCAACGCGGGTGTCCAAACAGTAGTGTTTGATGCCTGCACCTTCATAGGAGAGTGCAGCATGTATAAGAATATCCTGATCCCCGTCGTTTTCGAGACCCCCGAAATCACCCAGACCGCCTTTGATGCGGCGCAGGCGCTGGCGTCAAAGGATGCCAAACTGACGTTGCTTCATGTGATTGAAACAGTGCCGATCTATGTCGCGGACTATATTCCTACCGACGTTTTTAGCGTCGCCCGCGAGACGGTGCAGGCGCGGCTGGAGGCGTTGGCGCTAGAGCTGCCCGAGTGTACCACCGCCATTGCTGACGGGCGGGCGGGACCGCGGGTGACCCGCTGGGCCGAGGAAAACGGGATGGACTGCATCGTCATCGCGTCGCACCAGCCGGCGTTTTCGGACATCCTGCTTGGCTCTGTTGCGCAATATGTGGTGCGCCACGCCAAATGCGCGGTGCATGTCGTCAGATAATCGGCACCCTCACGGGCAAACTTGACCCAGATCAAAGACCGGTTCGCGTGGCCCCTTTACGCCCAAAGCGCGAACAGGAAAGCGCCGCCCCGATCAGGGCGGGCGCATACATAGAGGTCCGATATGAATTACTTGAAACTCGTCATTCTGGCGCTGGTGCCGTTGATCGCTGCGATGGGGGCCAGTTGGGCACGTGATATCGCCTATCAGGTGCATGCGCTGATCATCATGAGCATCGCGGGGGGCATGTTTTTATGGGTCCTGCGCCACACGGACGAGCCTGAGCGGCCGCGGCCCATGTCCACCGGCTATGCCGATGGGGTGATCCGCGCAGGCGTGATTGCCACGGCGTTCTGGGGGATTGCGGGGCTGCTGGTGGGGACGTTTATTGCGTTCCAATTGGCCTTTCCGGCGTTGAACTTTGACTGGGGGCAACCCTTTACCAACTTTGGCCGACTGCGCCCTCTGCATACGTCGGCGGTGATTTTTGCCTTTGGCGGCAACGCGTTGATCGCGACCTCTTTCTATGTGGTGCAGCGCACCTGTTCGGTGCGGTTGTTTGGCGGCAACCTCGCGTGGTTTGTGTTCTGGGGCTATCAGCTGTTCATCGTGCTGGCCGCCACCGGGTATCTGCTGGGGTCCACGCAATCCAAAGAATACGCAGAGCCCGAATGGTACGTCGATATCTGGCTGACGATCATCTGGCTGTGCTATCTGGCGGTGTTTCTGGGCACGCTTATTATCCGCCGCGAGCGGCATATCTACGTCGCCAACTGGTTCTATCTTGGCTTTATCGTGACCGTCGCGATGCTGCATGTGGTCAACAACCTATCAGTGCCGGTCAGCCTCTGGGGGTCGAAATCGGTGCAGGTTTTTGCCGGTGTTCAAGATGCCATGACACAGTGGTGGTACGGGCATAATGCGGTCGGCTTTTTCCTGACGGCGGGCTTTCTGGGGATGATGTATTACTTCGTGCCCAAACAGGCGAACCGCCCTGTCTATTCCTACAAACTGAGCATCGTCCACTTCTGGTCCCTGATCTTTCTTTATATCTGGGCGGGGCCGCACCACCTGCATTACACCGCGCTGCCTGACTGGGCGTCGACGCTTGGCATGGTGTTCTCGATTATCCTGTGGATGCCCAGCTGGGGCGGTATGATCAACGGCCTGATGACGCTGCAAGGGGCGTGGGACAAGCTGCGCACCGATCCGATCTTGCGGATGTTCGTACTGTCGCTTGGCTTTTACGGCATGTCCACGTTCGAGGGTCCGATGATGTCGATCCGCGCCGTGAATTCGCTGAGCCACTATACCGACTGGACCATCGGACACGTCCATTCCGGTGCCCTTGGCTGGAATGGCATGATCACCTTTGGTGCGCTTTATTTCCTGACGCCGCGGCTTTGGGGGCGCGCAAAGATGCATTCTATCTCGGCGATCAACTGGCACTTCTGGTTGGCGACCATCGGCATCATTTTCTACGCGGCCAGCATGTGGGTCACCGGCATCATGGAGGGCCTGATGTGGCGCGAGGTCGATGATCAGGGGTTCTTGGTCAACTCCTTTGCGGACACCGTGGCGGCGAAATTTCCGATGTATGTGGTGCGTGGCATGGGCGGTATTTTGTATCTCAGCGGCGCGCTGATCATGGTCTGGAACATGTGGATGACGATCAAAGGGGGCGCAAAACAGTCCGCACCCGTTGGCGTTCCGGCGGAATAAGGGCAATCACAATGGCACGTAACAGTAAAATCACCGATCCCGCGCAGGATCCCAATGTCTCGACCCTGTCGGACGCTCCGCAAGAGATCCCGAACGAGCTGCCGCATCACACCGCATTGGTGAACCGGCACGCGATCCTCGAGAAAAGCCCGACGCTGTTGTTGATCGCGTCGCTGCTGGTCGTGTCGATCGGCGGCATCGTCGAAATCGCACCGCTGTTCTGGCTTGAAAACACGATCGAAAAGGTCGAGGGCGTGCGCCCCTATTCCCCGCTCGAACTGACGGGGCGCGACATCTATGTGCGCGAAGGGTGCTATCTATGCCACAGCCAGATGATCCGCCCCATGCGCGACGAAGTCGAACGCTATGGGCATTATTCGCTGGCGGCGGAATCCATGTATGATCACCCGTTCCAATGGGGGTCGAAACGCACCGGACCGGATGTGGCACGTGTGGGCGGTCGGTATTCCGATGCGTGGCATGTGGACCATCTGTCCGATCCGCAATCGGTTGTACCGGAATCCATCATGCCGAAATATGCGTTCCTTGCCGACACGCGGATTGACGCAGACCATGTGCAGGATCTGCTGAAAACCCACCGCTTTGTGGGCGTCCCCTATACGGACGAGCAGATCGAACAGGCCGCATCGGATTTCAAGGTGCAGGCTGACCCGGATGCCGACTATGACGCAATGCTTGCGCGGTATCCAGGTGCTGCGGTGTCGAACTTTGACGGCGCGCCCGAACTGACCGAGATGGACGCGCTGATCGCGTATTTGCAAGTGCTGGGGACGATGGTCGATTTCTCGACCTTTACCCCCGACGCAAGCCGATAAGGAGGTTTTGCAATGGATACCTATTCATTCCTGCGTCAGCTGGCAGACAGCTGGGTTCTGCTGGCGATGTTCAGCTTTTTCGTGGGCGTGATCCTGTGGGCTTTCCGGCCCGGCAGCTCTGACACCTATGCCGCCGTGGCGCGCATTCCGCTGCGCGAAGACGCGCCCGCTGCGTGCAGGGGCTGTAACGGCGCAGACTGCGCCGCCAAGAAAGGAGCCCGAAATGACTGATCACAAGCAAGACGATGTGACCGGCATCGAAACGACGGGCCACAGCTGGGACGGCATCGAAGAGCTGAACACCCCGCTGCCGCGCTGGTGGCTTTGGACGCTGTATCTGACGATCATCTGGGGCATCGGCTATAGTGTGGCCTATCCCGCGTGGCCAATGATTTCAGGGGCGACGAGCGGCCTGTTGGGCTGGTCCACCCGCGCCAATGTGGCGCAGGACATCGACGCGCACGCGCAAAAGAACGCGCAGCTGGTGACGGATTTGCTGGGCACCGATATGGAAGCGTTGCCACAAGATGCCGACCTCAACCGCTATGCTATCGCGCGTGGCGGGGCGGTGTTTCGCGCGAACTGTTCGCAGTGTCACGGGTCGGGCGCGGCAGGGGCCAAGGGCTATCCCAACCTGCTGGACGACGACTGGCTTTGGGGTGGCGCGATGGCGGACATCGAATACACGGTGCGCCATGGCATCCGCAACGAACAGGACGCCGATGCGCGTTACAGCCAGATGCCTGCCTTTGGCGCGATATTGGGCAAAGATGACATCGCGGCGGTTGTTGAACACGTGATCTCGCTTTCGTCGTCGGACTTTGACGCAGCGCTGGCCGAAACGGGTGCCGAGGTGTTTGCAGATAACTGCAGCGCTTGCCACGGTGATGCGGGGCAGGGTGACCGCAGTCAGGGTGCCCCTAATATTGGCGATGCGATCTGGCTGTACGGCAGCGACCGGCAGGCGCTGACCCAGACCGTGACGAAGGCGCGTTTCGGCGTCATGCCCCCCTGGGGCGGGCGGCTGGAAGAGGCCGATATCCGCGCGGTTTCTGCCTATGTCCACTCTCTTGGAGGGGGGGAATAGCGCAGAAAGCTGACGGTGGCGGCTCTGCCCGAGCGCCACTGTCCATCCCCAAGGCGGTCCTGTTCGCAAAACGAACCGCTTTCGGGGGTGTTTTTGACTCAGATCAAAGTGCGCTGTCTTGACCTTCGATAGGGTGGCGGTGCGAACAGGATACATCTGATGACACAAACGTCACCTCCATCACTTTATGCCCCGCGAGAGCCGGTTTTTCCGCGCCGCGTCGACGGGTTCTTCCGCCGCTTTAAGTGGGGCATCATGGCCGTCACGCTGGGGATATATTACCTCACCCCGTGGCTGCGGTGGGACCGCGGGCCCAACTTGCCGGATCAGGCGGTGCTGATCGATCTGGCCCATCGGCGGTTCTATTTCTTCTGGATCGAGATCTGGCCCCATGAATTCTATTTCGTCGCCGGTCTGTTGATCATGGCGGGGCTTGGGTTGTTTCTGTTTACCTCTGCTTTGGGGCGTGTGTGGTGTGGCTATGCCTGCCCGCAAACGGTCTGGACCGATCTGTTCATCCTTGTCGAACGCTGGATCGAGGGCGACCGCAATGCCCGCGTCCGGCTGCATCACGCGGGCTGGGGCGTACACAAACTTCGCCTGCGCGTCACCAAATGGGTGCTTTGGCTGGGGATCGCGGTGGCGACAGGCGGGGCGTGGGTGTTCTACTTTACCGATGCGCCGCAGCTGGCCCGGGATCTGGTCACGCTCGACGCGGCTCCGGTGGCGTATATGACCATCGCGATCCTGACCGCCACGACATTTCTGTTGGGGGGCTTCATGCGGGAACAGGTCTGTATCTATATGTGTCCCTGGCCGCGTATCCAGGCCGCGATGATGGACCCCGACACGATCACGGTCGCCTATCGCGACTGGCGCGGAGAGCCGCGCGGAAAGGGCAATCTGCGAAAACGCGAACGTGCCGCCGCTCAGCGCGCCCAAGACCAGATCGCCGCCGCATGGCCGGGGGCCGCGCGCTACGGGCCTACCCCATACCCCGACCGGGGGCGCGCCGCATTGCCCCCCGTTCCGCGCGCAGACACCCAAGGGGATTGCATCGACTGCATGGCCTGCGTCAACGTCTGCCCCGTGGGCATCGACATCCGCAACGGCCAGCAGATGGAGTGTATCACCTGCGCCCTGTGCATCGACGCCTGTGACGATGTGATGGCCAAGATTGGCAAGCCGCGCGGATTGATCGACTATCTGGCGCTGTCGGACGAGACAGCCGAACGCGCCGGCCAGCCGCCCAAGCCGCTGTGGCGTCATATTCTGCGACCGCGCACGCTGCTTTATACCGCCGCGTGGGCGTTGATCGGGGTCGCGCTGGTCTATGCGCTGTTCATCCGCAGTGCGATTGAACTGACCGTCAGCCCCGTGCGCAACCCGACCTATGTCACCCTGTCGGACGGCGCAGTGCGCAACATCTATGACGTACGCCTGCGCAACAAACAGGGGCGTGATGCCACCGTTCAAATTGGGATCACGAGCGACAGCGCGCTGACTGTCACGCTCGAAGGGCAGGGAAACGCGGGCGCAACCGTCGTGCTGCCTGCCAACCAGACGATCCTGCAACGGGTCTATGTCACCGCCGCGCCGCAAACCGAAGCGTCGACCGCTGATATGACGCAGTTGCGGCTGTGGGTCGAGGATACCGGCACCGGCGATCGCGCGTCGAAAGCCACCAGTTTCAATGGAAAGGACCGCTAGAATGGTACAGGAAATCAAAGGCTGGCATGTGTTCGGCGTCTTTGCCGCGGCGTTTAGCGTGATCATCGCGGTGAACCTGACGTTGGCATTTAATGCCGTGCACAGTTTTCCGGGGCTGGAGGTCAAGAACTCTTACGTTGCATCGCAAAGCTTTGACGTGGACCGCAAGGCGCAAGAGGCGCTTGGCTGGGAGGTGTCGGCAACCGTCACGCAGGGCGTGTTGCGGGTCGCGGTGCTGCGCGAGGGAGAGCCGCAAGAACCGCAGGTCACAAGCGCCGTTTTCGGACGGGCGACCAGCGTTGCGAATGACCAGACCCCGGTTTTCGTCTTTGACGGTCAAGCACTGGTCGCGCCTGTTGTGGCGGGACCGGGCAACTGGAACCTGCGCCTGAAACTGCGCGACGCCGAAGGCACGCTCTTTCAGCAACGTGTAATCGTAAAGGTAAAGGAATGAGCGCCATCGCCGCATGCCCCGGCTGCGTTGTAGCACCGGCAATCGCGCAGACGGCACCGCAATCGGGCCCGCCGGATCTGGTGCTGTCACTGCCCGCAATCCACTGCGCCACTTGCATCAACACGGTTGAACGCAGCCTGCGCGCCTTGCCGCAGGTCCGGTCGGCGCGGGTCAACCTGTCGCTCAAGCGTGTCTCGATCCACGCCAGCGATCTTGACGCCGAACAGGCGGTCGCCGCGCTGGATCGCGCAGGAATTGAGGCGCATCCGCTGGACCAAAGCCTGCTGGAAAGCCGGCAAGACGACATCGGGCGTGGGCTGCTGATCCGGCTTGCCATCGCCGGTTTCGCGATGATGAACGTCATGCTGTTTTCCGTTGCGATCTGGTCAGGGGCGTCAGATGCAACCCGCGCATTGTTCCACCTGATCTCTGCCGTGATCACCCTGCCTGCGGTGCTGTTTTGCGGCCAGCCGTTCTTTGCCAATGGGATGCGGGCGGTGCGCAGGGGCGGGCTAAACATGGACGTGCCGATCTCGCTTGCGATCCTGCTGGCTGCGGGGATGTCATTGTATGAGGTTCTGAACGGCGGGCATCACGCCTATTTTGACGCGGCATTGTCGTTGACATTTTTCTTGCTGGTTGGCCGCTATCTGGATCACCGGACCCGTAGCTCTGTCCATTCCGCCGCAAAGGAACTGGCTGCGCTCGAGGTGCAGACTGCGCAGCGCATTCATGGAACCGGTGTCGAAAGGGTTGCGGTCGGCCTTTTGCGCGTCGGGGACACGGTGCTGGTGCCGACAGGCATGCGCGTGCCTGTTGACGGGGTGCTGAACAGTGCCGCGGCGCAGGCCGACCGGTCATTTCTGACCGGCGAAAGCGCGGCTGTCGCCTTGACCCTTGGCGATGTGGTTCAGGCCGGAGAGATCAATCTGGGCGCGCCCTTCGAGATGACAGCGACTGCCGTGGGCGAAGATACAACCCTGCGCCGCGTTGCCGCGTTGGTTGAAATGGCCGAGAACAGCCGCAACAGCTATACCAATCTGGCCGACCGTGCCGCGCGCATCTATGCGCCGATGGTACATCTGCTGGCGCTGGCGGCCTTTGTCGGGTGGGTGGCCTATGATGGCGACCTGCGCCACGCGCTCAACGTGGCGGTTGCCGTGCTGATCATCACCTGTCCCTGCGCGTTGGGGTTGGCCGTGCCTGCGGTGGCAACCACGGCCATTGCACGACTGTTCGATATGGGGTTTCTGGTCAAATCAGGTACCGCCCTTGAACGGCTGGCAGAGGTGGACATGGCCGTGTTCGACAAAACCGGCACGCTGACGCGGCAGGGGAAACCCGCGCCACTGGCAGAGCTTCCGGTCCAGGAAGCTGCCATCGCAGGAGCCTTGGCCCAAGCATCGGCGCATCCGGTGGCGCAGGCTATTCTGGCAGCCTTGCCCGTTCATACGCCCGCTGAGCTGGCCGATGTCACCGAAGTCGCCGGGCAAGGTATGCAGGGGGACATCGACGATGTGACTGTGCGGTTGGGACGTGGCGAATGGCTGGGGGCTGCGTTCTCCGGCACCGGTCTGCGCATCGGGAGCGCACCTGCCGTCCCGCTGGCCGTGACAGAGACCCCGCGAGAGGGGGCCGCAGATACGTTGGCATGGCTCTCCTCCCAAGGGATCACGCCGCAGATTCTAAGTGGCGATCAACAAGCTATTGTACAGGCGTTTGCCGCAAGGCTTGGCGTGCAGTCGGCCTGTGGCGATGTAAGCGCACCGCAAAAACATGATCGACTGGCGCAGCTTCAGGCGCAGGGGCACCGCGTGTTGATGGTCGGCGACGGGTTGAATGATACGGCTGCCTTGGCGCTGGCGCATGCTTCTGTCGCGCCGTCCTCGGCGCTGGATGCGTCGCGCAATGCGGCTGATGTGGTGATGCTGCGCGAAGGGTTGGACCGGTTCCCGCTGCTGATCGTAATCGCGCGCGCTCTGACCCGTTTGTCACGTCAGAACTTTGCCATCGCGGCGGGTTATAATGCCATCGCCATTCCGGTCGCGCTGCTGGGATATGCCACCCCGCTGCTGGCCGCGATTGCGATGTCGGCGTCGTCATTGACCGTTCTGGCCAACGCGATGCGCGTGAAATATGTGAAATGAGGCATCTGCAATGAACGTGCTTTTCATCCTGATCCCCGTGTCCGTGATCCTTGGCGGTCTCGGGCTTTGTGCGTTTCTCTGGACGTTGAAGTCCGGCCAGTATGACGATCCGCAGGGCGCATCGGCGCGGGTTTTGTTGGATGATGATGCCCCGCCCGAGAGCCGGCCTTAGCCACGCGTTTCAACGGCCGCGGTGATCCCTTCCGCAGTGGCGGCGACGCGGGCGAACGCGACGCGGTCTTTACGGGCGATCAGCCACAGATCATGAAACCGCCGGTCGGGCAGCGCATGCACCGATAGCGCATCGCGCTTGGGGAACGCCTCCACCCCAGAACGTGGCAAGATCGTATAGCCCAGCCCTTGGGCGACGGGCAGGGGAATTTGCCCGATCTGGTTGATCGAGCTGCGGACCCGCAGTTGTTCTGCCCCACGGTAATCATCGAAATTACGCGCCAAAAGGTCGTCCGCATAGGCGTTGCCGTCGGGGTGCGCGATGAACCCCAACGCATCAAGACGCTGTAGGGTCAGGTCAGTGGTATCGAAAGCGGCTGGCAGAACCAGACACAGCTCTTCTCGGCACAGGGGGGTCGCCGTGATACGCGGCATATCAGGGGCACGGGTCACCACGCCCAGATCCAGTCTGCCCGCCGCCACCTCGGCCATGATTTGCGACTGCGGTGCCGCGTTTAGGTCGATCACGAGCTTTGGTGCCTGCAACATCCGCGCGATCAGTTGCGGATAAAGCCAAAGCGCAAAGCTCCCCGAACAGCCGATCCTCACGGTGCCTATCAAAGGGTCATCGCGCTGCATCCTGTCGCGCAGCGCGCGTTCCTCTGACCGGCGCGCGCGGCCGATGGAAAGTAGTTCCTCTCCTGCAGGGGTCAGGGTAAAAGACTTGCCGTCCCGCAAGATCAAGGGCTGACCCACCTGCTGTTCAAGTTTGCGCAGATGCTGCGACACCCCCGGTTGCGTCATGGCGAGCCGATCTGCAGTGCGCGTGAAATGACCGATGTCGCAAAAGGTCGTGAAAGTCTCCAGCCACGAAGCATTCAACATGGTTCATTCCAAAATGTTTGGATTCTCAAGGGTCGTTGCGACGGTTACCGCTATCTTAGTTTCATGAGTTCTTCCCTGAATGCTTCCGTTGGTGTGCGCCATCCCAGACACTTTCTGGGCGTGCCGTTCAAGCGGTCGCAAATCGACTTCATATCTCGATTTGAGAGCGCGGCCACAGGCGCATCTCTTGGTAGGTAGCGCCGCGCACGCTTGTTCAGGTTTTCGACGGAACCCTTTTGCCACGGGGCTTGCGGATCACAGAACCATGCCTCGGTTCCGATTCCAGGTTCCAGCTTGCGCCAATTCCTAAACTCAATACCTCTATCAAAGGTGATCGATTTACGGGCCGTTTGGG
>NZ_FNJD01000010.1 GCF_900103185.1 Sulfitobacter litoralis | reverse complement strand
AGAGGTGGTCGCGGAAATTCGGACCGGCTGTTAAGATGGATCGCATGATGAAAGTGACGATCCAAAATGACAAAACGAAAGAACCATTCGCCAGAATTCAAAGCCCGTGTTGCGCTTGAAGCGATCCGTGAGGAGATGACGCTGGCAGAGCTGTCCAAGAAATACGGCGTTCATCCGACTCAGATCGGCACATGGAAGCGGGCGGCGATAGAAAATATGGCGACGGCATTCACGCGCCGAGGTGCTGCACCAGAACAGGTTAACGCGGCTGAAGTCGATAAGCTGCATTCCAAGATTGGCCAACTCGTGGTGGAGCGAGATTTTTTGGCCGATGCCTCGCACCAACTTCTCGGGACGCGAGGCAAAAAATGGTGAGCAAGGACCACAAGCTGAGCGTCCGCCGCCAATGTGCCCTGCTAACGCTGACGCGGTCGAGTCTTTACTATGAGCCAAAGGGCGAGAGTGCCGAGAACCTGCGGTTCATGGGGATCATTGATAAGCAGTTTTTGGAAACGCCATGGTATGGGTCACGCCAGATGGCTCGATACATGAAGCGCAATAATCACCAATGTGGCCGTCACCGTGTCCGGCGGTTGATGCGTCTTATGCGTCTGGTTCCGATTTATCAGGAACCCAACACCAGCAAAAAGCATCCGCAGCATAAGATCTGGCCATATCTGTTGCGCAATCTGGTGATCGACCGCCCGAACCAGGTCTGGTGCGCTGACATTACATACATCCCGATGCAGCGTGGTTTTCTGTATCTCGTGGCGATCATGGATTGGCACAGTCGCAAGGTTCTGAGCTGGCGATTATCGAACAGCATGGACGCGGGGTTCTGCATCGAGGCCCTGAAAGAGGCCTTGGCCAAACACGGCGCGCCGGAAATATTCAACACGGATCAGGGAAGCCAATTTACCAGCGGCGACTGGATCGACGTGCTCATCGAGGCAAAGGTAAAGATCAGCATGGATGGCAAAGGCGCATGGCGCGATAATCGCATGATCGAACGGCTGTGGCGGTCATTGAAGTATGAATGCGTCTACCTGCATGCCTTCGAAAGTGGTTCAGAGACAAAGGCTGGTATCAGAAAGTGGCTGGCCTATTACAACGGCGAACGCCCGCACTCCACGCACGGAATCTTGACCCCTGACGAGGCATATGACAGCAAGACAGAACCAATGAGATTAGCGGCCTGAAATGAAATCCTGATCCATCTTAACAAGGCTGCATACTGGTCGAAAATCCAGGACCACCTCTGACAGCGGCACTATCAAACTGCGGAAATTTGAGCGTGCTAAGTTACTCAAATACCAGCCGTTCGCTGCTGTCTGTGGTAAGGTCCGGAGGGCGGACTTTGCCGCCTTTTGCGCACGCGGCTATTACTGATGCAGCATCGGTTTGCGGATGCGGCATGCTCGCCGTTGCGTTGCACCCAAAGTCGCCAGAGCGGTCATTCAAAGCACTGCTGAGCCATCGAATTCAAATCATGCTTTCGCTGCATGCCAGTCAAACAAGTAAGTCGCGGGACAGAACCGTCGTTCACTTTTCCGACTTCGCTGACGCAGCGTCCTCTCGCAGATGCGGCAGGTCTGTTGTTGCGATGCAACGCGTGTCACCGAAGCAGTCGTTCACTGGTGCCAACCTGACCCAAACCCATACCGCGCTTTCGCTGCTGGCAGCACAGACCATCGAGACGCGGGACAAAGGGCCAATTCGCTGCAGTTACTCGAACGGCCGCTTTAGGGTGAATCTGAATTCAAACAGCAAAGCGCCCGATGCGTTGCACCAGGCACTTCTTTCTCAAGTCACTTCAATATTACTTGATAGCGAGGATGTCGAAATTGTGGACGTTTGCCACCACACCGTCGTCCCACCCGCCTGAGACCAATTCGGAAGCCTTTTCATTCAGCAGTCCGGCGACTTGTCCGGCAAAGTGCGCTTCGCGGCCTGAGTTGTCGGCAAAGATGTCGAAGATGGCGAAGTTGTTCCCGTCAATCTGCAGCGCCGCCCAGAACAGTGTCTTGGGTTCGGTGTCCGCGACGATGGGGCCAGCTGCGGTCAGCAAGGCTGCCAATTCGGAGCTTTTGCCTGGAGCAGCTTCGAGCTTGATGTAAGTTGCGGTCGTTGCCGTGTAGAGATCAACCGGCTCCTTCACCGACAGGACATCGGAGTTGTTGATATTCGCGACAACACCGTCGTCCCATCCCCCGGCGACCAGCGCGTCAGCGTTTTGGCTCAAAGCCGCGGCAACAGCTCCTGAGAAGTGAGCGTTGCGTGCTTCTTCATCCGCGAAGATGTCAAAGATAGCGAGTGTATCGTCAGCTTGAAGTGCAAACCAAAGCACAGTGCCCGGCTCGGTTTCCTTCACAGTTGGGGCCGCTCCGGCCAGAAACTCGGCGAATGCTTCGGTCTGGCCTTCGGCGGCGGGCATGGCGATATAGCTGGCAGTGTGATTTTCCATTGGGTTGTCCTGTGCAGTTGCAGAAGTCGTGATCAGAACCAGTGCGGCGAATGTCTGAAGGATTTGCGTTTTCATGGTCGTCTCCTGATTTGAAGTTCATCGTGTTTGGTTTCGATGCACTCTTGTCCCATGCCGGATGCCTCGGACTCCAATTCCGAACTTCTATTCTTTGATAGACATGGGCTATCGAAGCTGTTTTCATGGCCTAGACTGGGATGTGACGGAGAATGCGGCGATGGAAATGAACCAGATCAGGTATTTTATCGCTGTCTGCGAGCACCGAAACTTCACCCATGCGGCCAGTGCCTCCAATGTCTCCCAACCTTCCTTGACGACTGCGATCAAGAAACTTGAAGACGAGCTTGGAGGTGACCTTTTTGTCAGGGACCGTGCGGGATGCAGGCTTACGGCCCTCGGAAAACTCATGCAGCCGAGGTTGCAGAAGGTTCACGAGGAGACGCGACAGGCCAAGGCAGAGGCAGTCCGTCATGTGCGCCTGGAGCGGGTTCCAATCTCTGTCGGTGTCGGCGAAACGATTGGCCACAGCAGGATCTCGGCAGCTATGGAGCGTACTCGTACGCGATTGCCGCAAGCCGAAATCGAACTGATCGTTGCGTCATCCTCCGAGCTTCTTGCCGGGCTGCGAGATGGTGAATTTAACGTAGTAGTCACCGCAGAGAAGGTCAGTGAAGACCTCTATCGTATAGACCATCTCTATGAAGAGGACTACAAGGTCGTGGTGTCCAAGTCGCACCCGTTGTCTGAACTGGATGCGATTTCTCTTTCGACTCTTGCCAAAACTGACATGCTTGACCGCCTAAATTGCGAAATGCGGGATGCTTTGCACGGGACTTGCGCGGATTATGGTCACGAACTCTACGCGGCCTATCGGTCAAATCGCGTGGATTGGTTGGTTGAACTTGCTCGGCAAGGGTCAGGTGCGGTGATCCTGCCGGCCACCGCTATTCCTTCGGACATGGGCTTGGTGTCGAAACCCATCGATGGTCTCGAAATATCAAGAGCTGTTTTGGCCCTTCGATATCGGCACCAAACGACGAGACCGGAGACAAATGATCTGATCCGTGAGATGACGCGTACGCCGGCGTAGTGAGATCGGTAATCGACATTCGCGCATCGTGCAGCATCTGGATTTTGGGCTCTGAGCCAGTATTAGTGGGCACGCCGCCGCGCGTCCGGTCTTGGATGGCGAACGGCAAGAGCCGGAAAAATCCAGCGTCCGGCGATCCAAGGTTGGGTAGCAGTGTTACACCAGTTCAACAGGATCACGGCAGCTACAAAGAATACATACTTGGGGGCCACAGTTCTATAACTGTTGCCCCCATTTAGTCGATCTGACAGTCCAGCACCGTTCTTTAAGACGCGGCACTGCCAACAGCCGGGGACCTGACGACTCGCTCGTTCAGCACCGAAACTGCAGCTCCCGCCACCAGTGCCCAAAACGGCGCGCTGATGCTCAGGAACGACACGTTCGACATCGCCACGATCAGGGCGACGAAGGCTCCGATCTGGTAGCCCGCATTGCGGTCGAAGGCGGATTGGAACGCGCTCAGCAGGACGGTGATCATCGCCAAACCCGCCACCGCGCCGATCAGCGGTCCGGGCAGCGCCATGATGAGCGGCACCGCAACTCCTGCGAAGACCCCGAAGGCGGCGAAAAGCACGCCGTTCAGCACCGTGGCCGCATAGCGCCCCTCGGGATTTTCGCCCGCTTGATCGGACGAACAGATCGCCGTCATGGGTCCCGCGATATTGGCGTTATGCCCACCGATGACCCCCGCCAGCATGCCGCCGATGCCCGAGATCACGGTCATGGCGTTGATCGGCGGGCGGTAACCCTCGGCGTAGAGAACCCCAATAGCCTGAGCATTCTCGGCCCCGATCACCAGCACGGCAAGCGGCACGGCGATGGCGAGGAAGGCATCGATTGTAAAGACGGGTGCGGTGAATTCCGGCGCGACGAAGCTGATTGCCGCCTCGCCTCCCTGGAAGCCTCCGGTCAGGGCCACCGCAACAAGGCCCACAATCAGTGCGGTCAGAACCGGTGGGACGGCCCGCAGGAACCGCATCGACAGGAAGAAGGCGATGGTTGCCGCGCCAACGACGATGGGCAGCTTTTCGATCGAGGTGACTGCGCCGATGCCGAAGCGAATGAGCGCCCCCGCGATCATCGCCATGACGATGGGCATCGGAAGCCAGCGCATCACCTTGCCGATGAGCCCGGTGATTCCGAGCACGAAGACCATCGCGCCGGCCATCAGGAAGGCGCCGACCGCCTGTTCGAACGGGAAGGTGCCGAGCGCGCCGGCGACGAGCGCCGCGCCTGGGATGGAATAGGCCCCCGTCACCGGCAGCTTGTAGTAGAGCGCCATGATCAGGCTTATCAGCCCGCCGAGGCCGTAGATCGCCAGAAGCCAGGCCACGGTCTGGCCTTCGGAGAGGCCGCCATTGTCGGCCGCGCCGATCACGATCAGCGCCGGCCCCGAGCATCCGAAGATCGCCGCGACCAGTCCCGCGCTCGCGGTCTTGATACCCAGCGCCTCGCGCAGGCCCGACAGGCCCGCGCCGAAGCCCGGTCCTTTCTCGATCCAGTTTGTCTTTTCCGTCCGTTCCATCTGGGTCTCCTCCCTTGAATGGGGTTGCATGGCCAGCTCAGCGTCCGGTGAAAGCGGGCTTGCGTTTGGCGTGGAAGGCCTCGACGCCCTCGCGGAAATCCTCCGATTGCCGCAGGCGGCTGTAGTTCAGCCCCTCCATCTCGATTGCTGTGCTGAGAAGCGCGTCGTCGGTGTCGTTCAGCAGCTTCTTCGCGGTGCGCTGCGCCATCGGGGAAAACTCGCGGAGCTCGTTCACGAGGTCTGTCACCGCCTGTTCGAGATCGCCATCGGGCACGCATTCGGTGGCGATGCCCCAGTCCAGCGCCTGTTGGCCCTTGATGCGCTTCGAGCGCATGACGATGTCCTTCGTGCGCGTCACGCCGACGATTTTCTGCAGCCGGGCGGAGCCACCGGATCCGGGGATCTGGCCCAGCTTCTGTTCGGGCAGGGCGTAGCGGCAGGTCTCGGACACGATGCGGAAATCGCAGGCCAGAGACAGCTCGAAGCCGACGCCGAAGGTGTAGCCGCGATTGGCGGCGATCACCGGCTTGGAGCAGCGTGCCGGAGCCGCTATGTTCCATGCCAAATGCGAGACATGTTCTGGGCTGGCCTCGAGGAAGCCCTTGATATTGCCGCCGGAAGAAAAGTGCTCACCCTCGCCGGAGACGACGATGATACGCACGCGGTCATCTTCATCGAGTGCCTCGAAGACGAGGCGGAGCTGATCGCGGGCTCCCATCGAGATCACGTTGTAGGGCGGCCGTGCGAGGATGATGTCCGCGCGCTCGCTGGCTTCATCGAACTGGACATGGAAGCCGTCGAGCTCGGAAAGGCGCGGATCGGAGAAGGTCATTGTCTCGGTCATCGGAGTATCTTTCATCTGGGTGTCTTTCTATGTACTTACGCAGTGGTGGTCTCAGCCGGTTCGACCTCGTATTCGCCCGCGACAAGCAGGCGGCGGAGGAGTTTTCCGACAGGGGATTTCGGGATTTCGCGCACGAAGACGTAGCGGCGCGGGCGGCGGAAATTGGACAGGTCCGAGCTGCGGCAATGGGCGTCGAGATCGTCTTCGGTGACATCGCCGCCCCGCTTGACAAAGGCGGTCACCACCTTGCCCCAGCGTACATCGGGCAGGCCGACAACGGCGACTTCGGCTACGGCGGGGTGCAGCGACAGGCAGCTTTCTACCTCGACCGGCGAGACGTTCTCGCCGCCGGTGATGATCATGTCGTCGGCGCGCCCCGTGACGAAAAGATCGCCGTCTTCGTCGAAGAGCCCGCAATCGCCGGTGAAGTACCAGCCGTCGCGAATGGCCTTGCGGTCCGCTTCGGGGCGGTTCCAGTAACCCTCGAAGGCCTCGTCACCCTGCATGGAGGCGACGATTTCGCCTTCTTCGCCGGGTGCGCAGGTCTGGCTGGCATCCGTCGCGCCCAGCGGCACCACGCGCAGGCGCTGGTTGATCGCGGCGCGGCCCGCCGATCCGGGTTTGGCCGCGGCGTCCTGGCAGATGGAGAAGGTGTAAATCTCGGAAGAGCCGTAATGGTTAACGAAAAGCTCGGGCTGGAAGGCCTCCGCCAGTTTCTGCAGCAGACCGTCGGTCATCGACGCCCCGGCAAAGCCCAGCTTTCGCACGCTTGCCACTCGGTCCGGTGTGAACGCGGCGTGGTGGACGATGTCGTGATAGAGTGTCGGCACGAGATAGAGGTTGCTGACACGATGCTGCTCGATCGCAGCAAGCGCGCCCGGTACGTCGAAACGCGGCAGGCAAACGAAGGCACCGCCGATCACGCTGGCCGACAGGAGCGAGCGGATCCCCATCGTATGATAGAGCGGCATGACGCCAAGCGTGCGCTCGCCGTGACCGTAAAGGTTCTGCGCGACATGGGCGATGGCGGCGGCCCGTTCGGCCCGGTGGCGGCGCGGCACGCCCTTGGGCTTCGAAGTCGTGCCGGATGTGTAGAGCATGACCGACAGATCGTCGGCCCCCGCCTGTGGCACCGCATCGGTGGCGCGCCCCGCCAGCATCGTGGATAGTCCCTGATCGCCGCTGAGCGACAGCACATGAAGGCCCGGCGCAAGTGCCGAACCGGCCACCGCCTCGGACGCGGCATCGTCATGCACCAGAACGCGTGCCGCACTGTCGTGCAGCGCATGGTCCAACTCGTCGGAGGTGACGCGCCAGTTCACGGGCGTGATGACGATCCCGGCGATCTGGCAGGCCCAATGCAGCGACGCATTCTCCCACCGGTTCTGCATCGCCGTGACCAGTGTGTCGCCCTTGCGCAGGCCGATCTGGCCAAGCCCGTCCACCAGCGCGCTGATCCGGCCATACCAGTCGGCATAGGTGATCGTCCGGTCCCCTTCGGCGATTGCCATCGCGCCGGGGTCGCGTTCCACGGACGCGATAAAGCTGGTTCCGAGGTCAAGCATCGATTGGTCCTCCCTTGATGCGGTTACGGGCGGCCAGCGCCGCCTGAACGATGGGCGCGTAACCAGTGCAGCGGCACAGATGGCCCGAGAGCGCCTCGCGGATCGCGTCTTCATCCGCGTCCGGTTGGCGCGAAAACAGCGCGTCGAGCGTCATCAGGATACCCGCGGTGCAGAAGCCGCATTGCAGCGCGAAATGTTCGCGGAAGGCCTCTTGCAGCGGGGTCAGCGCATCGCTCTCCCCCAGCCCCTCGACCGTGCGGATCTCGCAGCCATCGGCCTGCTGGGCGAGCATCAGGCACGCCCGGGCGGGTTCGCCGTCCACCTGCACCGTGCATGCACCGCAGACACCATGTTCGCAGCCCACATGGGTGCCCGTCGCGCCGATCTCGTGGCGCAGGGCATCTGTCAGCAGCGTGCGCGGGGACACCCGGACAGATACCGGCCGCCCGTTCAGGGTGAAGCGGAGCGCGTGCGTCTCGTCTTGGGTCAGTCGCGGCATGACAAGGCCTCCTTCAGGGTTGCGCGGCCGAGCTTCCGGACCAGGTCGCGGCGATAGCGGGCGGTGGCGTGCAGGTCGTCGCGGGCCTGCAGGTGCCAGGCGAACTCGTTCAGCCGGTCGTCGTGATCAGCTCTGTCTGCCGGCAGCTCGAGCGTGCGCGGGGTGTCGGCGACGCCGCCCACGGTAAGCCTGGTGGTGCCATCGGACCGGGCGATCGCGGCGCAGGCGACGATGGCGAAATCGCCGTGTCGGCGCGCCACTTCGCGGAAGGCATATCCGGTGCCCGGCTTGCGGGCCGGGAACGACACCGAGACGATCATCTCGCCGGGGGCGAGGTCGGTGGACATCATGCCCTGAAAGAAATCATGCGCCCCAATCTCACGCGTCTTGCGGCGGCGGCGCAGGGTCAAGGTGCCGCCGAGCGCGATCAGGCAGAGTGGCAGCTCGGCACTGGGATCGGCATGGGCGACGGAGCCGCAGATCGTGCCGCGATTGCGCACCTGCGTATGGGCGACCCAAGGAAGTGCCGCGTGTACCAAGGGCAGACGATCTGCCAGCTCCGGCCAGCGCTCCAGCGTGCTCTGGCGCACGGCGGCACCGATGGTAATCCGGTCGCTCTTGGCTTCGATCCGCGACAGTTCCGGGATGCGGGTGATGTCGACCAGCGTGGCAGGGCGCGCGAGGCGCATGTTGAGCATGGGCACCAGCGACTGACCGCCAGCGATGACGCGGGCCTCGGTGCCGCCCTGGTGCAGCGCCTCCAGCGCCTCACTCATGTCGTTGGCCGTTACGAGATCGAACGGGGCGGGTTTCATGATCGGCCTCCCTTGATGACGCGATCAACAAGACCGCGCAGACGAGCCACGGCACCGCTGGACGCGCCGCCGCCGCAATGGCGCGCGAGAGCGCGGAAGAACTCGCCGATCACGACCTTCGCCGCGCCGTCCAGAAGCCGTCCGCCGACCGATGCGACCTTGCCGCCGATCTGGGCCTCGTAGCGATAGGCGATCTCGGTGCCGTCTTCGGTGTCGGTCAGCGTGATGCGGCCTTGTCCACCGCCCGTACCGAGCGCGCCTACGGCCTGCCCTGAGAGGGTGACCGCGTTGGGCGGGTCGAGGTCCGACAGGTCGATATCGGCCTTGTAGCGCCCTCGCACGGGCCCGATGCCCAGCGTCACATCCGCCTCAAAGCGCGTCTCGCCGACCTTCCGGACGCCATGCGAGCCGGGGATGATCGCGTCGAGCGTCGCGGGATCGAGCAGCATCCGCCAGACATCCTCGCGGCTGGCCTGTACCACGGCGCGGCCTTCGCCGGTAAGCGTGCGCCCACCTGCCGTGGCCTCGGTTTTCGTCTCGGACACGGGCTCTTTCGGGGCGGGCTCGTCGCCGAAAATCAGGGCGGCGAGCTTGGACGCAGTCACCGGCAGCACGATCTCGGGTGCATCGCCCTCGGGTGCGAGCGCATCGGCCACGGCGTTGGCGATGCACACGGGCGTGGACATGCAATTGCCTTCGCCCACGCCCTTGGCCCCAAGCGGTGTGAAGGGCGACAGGGTCTCGTGATGCAGGATCACCGGCTCGGGAACCTCCATCACGGTGGGCAAGAGGTAATCGGCCAGCGTTCCCGATTGGAATGAGCCGTCCGCACCGTAAGAATATTCCTCGAGGAACGCCGCGCCGACCGCCTGGGCAAAGCCGCCCCGCACCTGGCCGTCGACCATGGCGGGATGCAGGATGCGCCCGCAATCATGCATGGTCACGTAGCGGTCGATCCGCGGCTCGGCGGTCTCGGGGTCGATCTCGACCCCGCAGAAATCGAAGATGAACCCGTGACAGAGCGAGGAATTGATCCCGTCCTCGGCAGTCGGGGCCTCCAGTTCGGGCGGGCTCCAATAGACCGTCTCGCGCAGGGTGTGATCCACGTCGTCCGGCAGGGTGCCCGGCGACCAATGCGCCGTGGCGGCGACCCGCGCGAAGGACAGGCTGTTGTCGGGATTGCCCCTGGCGCGTATGCGGCCCCCTTCGAAGGACACGTCCTCGAGCGCAATGTTCAGCTGTGTGGCCGCGACCTTGGCCAGTTTGTCGCGCAGCCGCGTTGCTGCGATCTCGGTCGCACCAGCAACCGCCGGGGCAAAGCGCGAGGCGTAGTTGCCCGAGGCGATGGACCAGGCATCGCGCATCGTGTCCACATCAGCCAGAACGCGCACCGCCTCCATCGGCAGCCCAAACTTGTCGGCCACGACTTGCGCCAGCACGGTCCGGTGGCCTTGACCCTGCGGGACCGAGGCGACCTTGACCGTGACTGAGCCGAGTGGGTCGATTGCGATGGTCGCGGTTGCCTGCGCACCGTTCTTGGGCCCCGCCTTGGCACGCTCTTCGGGGGTCAGGACGGTGGTGATGTAGCCCATGTTCGACACCGAAGGCTCAACCACGCAGGCAAATCCGATGCCGTAACGTCGGCCTTCGGCGCGGGCTTTGTCGCGGCGGGCGTAAAGGTCGGCCAGACCGCCTTCGGTGACCGCGCGGTCCAGCGCCGTGGCGTAATCGCCCGAGTCGTAGAGCGCGCCGCTTGCCGTGCGGTAGGGAAACGCCCCGGCTGGGATGAGGTTGCGGCGGATGACCTCCAGCTTGTCCAGCCCAAGCTGCCGCGCGATGGTGTCCATCAACCGCTCCAGCGCGAAATAGATCTGCGGGCCGCCAAAGCCGCGATTAAGCCCGGTTGGCGTCTTGTTGGTCAGCACGACGCGGTTGCGGATGCTCATGTTCGATATGTCGTAGGCGCCGGTCATGTTGCCGTGCATCCGGTAGAGCGTGGCAGGTTCCGGCGCGCGCAGATGGGCACCGCAATCCTCGATCTGATCCCAGTCAAGCGCGGTGATCCGGCCATCCGCCGCGACCGCCGCCTCGATCCGGGTCTGGCGATTGGTGGCTGAGACGCTGGCCGACAGATGCTCCAGCCGGTCCTCGATCCACTTGACCGGCGCGCCCGCGATGCGCGCGGCAACGCCAGCGAGGATCATGTAGGGAAAGACGCCCTGCTTGATCCCGAAAGAACCACCGGAATCGGGCGGCGTGCGCAGCCGCAGCCGGTTGCCCGGCACGTTCAGCGACCGAGCCACCACTGCGTGGATCGAGAAGGGGCCCTGGAAATTCGCGGTGACGTCAAAGGCATCCTCGCCCGGCTCGTAGCTGGCGATCACGCCGTAGGTTTCAATGGGGGTGCAGGCGCTGCGCGGATAGGTGACGTCGATGCCGATCCGGTGCCGGGCGGCCTCGAACGCCGCCTCGGGATCGCCGTAGCGAAAGCGCCGTTCGTTGATGAGGTTGCCACCGAGGCTGGAATGCAGCACCGGTGCATCGTCCGAAAGTGCCGCGACCGGATCGACCACCGCGCGGCGCGGCGCGTAGTCGACCGCGACCAGATCGGCGGCATCCTCGGCCAGGTAGCGGTCGGTGGCGACGACCATGGCCACCGGCTCACCGACATAGCGCACCCGCTCCACCGCCATTGGCCAGCATTCCACATTGGCCTTGACACCGACGGTCATCGACCGAGTGCGCAGCGCGACGTCCTGTCCGGTGATGACGGCGACGACGCCGGGCGCGCATGCTGCCTCGGCGGTGTCGACCGACCGGATGTCGGCGTGGCCGTGTGGCGACCGCACGAAGGCCAATGCCAGCGTTCCGGCTGTCACCGGCAGATCGTCGATGTAACGCCCGTGCCCCGACAGGAGTGCCGGATCCTCGACGCGCGCGACCGAGCGGCCAACAAGTGGCTCTGTAATGGTATCTTTCATGTCTCCTCCCGGCTTGGCATGGGCAAGCCCTTGGGAAGGGACGTTAGGCGGTCATCCGTAGGCCCCGCGATCCCGCCAGGTCTCGGACCTTACCGAGGAGTCTCAAAAACCGGGGTCAGCCGTTGTCGCGAAGTGCCGAGACATCGCGGAATATGCTGGGCGAGGAGCCAGCATGGTCGTGAAAGAAGCGCGAGAAATGCGCCGGCACCGAAAAGCCCAGATCGTCGGAGATGTCGGTGAAACTGCGGGTGTCGTTTGCGACCGCCTGCACCGCGCGTTCGACCCGCTGGGTGTTCAGATAGACACGCGGAGAAATGCCGGTCTCGGCCTCGAACAGCCGGAAGAAATGCGCGCGGGACACACCGCTTTCGCGCGCCAGCCACTCCATCGATGGAATGCGGGCCGGGTCCGCGCGCATCAAGCCCAGGGCCCGCGCGATCCGCCGGTCGGGTGCGCGCATTGCCGTGGCCCGCGCTCGGAGCGACGGCTGCGCTTCGCGCCAAAGCGCCAGCCGCTCGATGATCGAGACCATCAACCGCCCGATCAGCCGCTCATGTGCTGTGGCGTCGCCCGGGGCCTGCACCATCGCCTCGGCGGTTTCGCCGATCTGGCGGCGGATCTGTGGGGTGATGGCACCGCCCGGATGCGGAAAAAAACCTGGTCCCGCGCTCGCCTGCCAATTGCTGCGAAACGCGCCCAGCCAGTTCGGCTCGATGTAAAGCGCGAGGATGATCGTCGGTGGCTGCCCGGCGCGGTGCACGTAGCTGTGGTGTTCCCAAGCGTTGATGAGAACGGCGCTTTCATCGGTCAGCGCCACGCGCCGCCCGCCCACGTCAAACTCGGTATCCGCACCTTCGACCTTGAGCAGCGCGTGGCATTGCGCATGTGCGTGCTTGACCAAAGGCCGATCCATATCCAAGAGAGCGACCCGCCCGAACGACCCGATAGCAATCCTCAGAGCAGACGACATATAACAACCTTAGCAGTTTGCCTGGTCTGGTCAATTTTGCTTGCTCGCTCGCGTCGTAAGCAATCCGCGTTCCAGGTACCTGCTGACGCGGAATATGGGCCGATACCAGTAGTCGATTAAGACTGCATTAAGGTCGGCTGAGTCAAGAAAATTGTAGATCCGGGCTCTCTTCCTCGCTTCAACATACATGAACGGCTGCTTTTTACGCCGCGCAGCAGCGCCAATAATTATGCGATCGCGGCGATTTTCTTGCTGCGAGCGCGCGCAGCGCGAATTTCGAATTCACAGGATGGGCTCCTTCGAGACCTTCGCTGCCATCTTCTCCAATGACCGGTACGCTCGCAGACCCTTTCCATCAATATGAAATGGCGGCTGCCTGAGAAGCCTATCCACTGTCACTTTTTCAAATCCGCATGAGTGCATCGAAGTCGATTTCTTGCTTCTGTTCGTCACTTATATCCGGCCGGGTTTCCGATACCGGCCGGGGCCCTTGGACGTCCCACATCACCGCATGTGATCCTGTCCTCCAGCGATAAACCCAACCAACAACACTGCACCCATCGGTCCCGATCAGATTGGCGATCGCGACGCCCTCACCCTTATCTTCGTTCACTGTTTACTGACTTCCTGCACTGTGGCGCTGCGAATTGCGGCGTGGGTTTGCAGAGCGTTCACTACGACCGCGCGCCGGGCTTCGTTAATGTTGGCTAACTGGTCCTCGAGGAGGGAATGATCATCAGACCGGGAAAATGGGTTTCCGTGTTCTCAACAATTCATTGGCTTCAAATCCTGTGGTCGGGCTCCGTGGCGGTTTCAACGATCGCCAGAACCTCGAACGGGTCAAAGCCGATGGCGCGCGCCAGGACGACCAGCTCGACGACATCGACCCGGCGCTGACCGCTTTCAAGACGGGCAATAAGGGATTGGTGGCATCTGAGCCTATCCGCCAAGTCTTTCTGACCAAGGCCCGCTTTGACACGCGCGTCGACCAACGCCCGGCAGAGTGCCACTTGTCCCTTGCTTCTGATTGTTTTCGCCACGCGTCACATACCTTTTGTGACGTCGCTAGCGGATGAAATCTGTTATCTAAAAAGTAGATATTTGAGGGTGTTATCGGCGTCTGGTTTCCATGGGCTGCAAGTCTGGTGCTCCCGAAGCTGCCCATCAATCCCCTACCAATTGCAGAAATCGGCCGTAGTCTTCGCTGACTTCGCGCGCTTCCTCGAAGGCGCGGGCCCGTTCGCCGTCAAGGCAACGGAAGTAGTTCTGGATATCGTCGATATAATCTTCAAAGTCGCGGCGGATGATATCCGCATAGTCCCGTGTCGCCTGCGAATCGCTTGGCAGGAAGGGGCGGGATGGCGCGAAGCAGGCCTCGGCATAGTCCGCGACCTGAGCGAGCATAAAAGCGATCAGCACTCGCATTGCTAGCACCTTCCTCAACCTAAGGTTTGTAAAACCTTTTATCTCCTTGATAGACACCAAGGGCCATGCCTAGAGTCTGTGTAATCGAAATACATCTGTATCTGCCGTAATATAACTTGCGGTTGATAGTATACTATCGTAACTCTGGGCTTCAAGTGGGAATGCTTGGGGTCGCGCCATTGGAGAAAGCGTGAGCCGGGCCATGAACTGGGACATCGAAGCACCAAATGTGGTTACGGAAGCCAGGTTCCGCGAGCTCGTGGAAAGCGGCTATAGCGCAGAAATCCTGTGCCAAAAGTCGGCACATAAGAAAGGCCCCAGCTATTACGGGGTCTGGATCATGCGCGTTGTCTCTGATGATGGGGTGGAAAAGTTCCTCGTCACCGCCCGCACGCGGACGACCTACAACGATATCAAGATCCGCGAGTTCAAGACGATCTCCGGCGTGGTTTCTTTCTTCATTGGCCTTGGCTTTGCGCATGTGGACCTGCCGCTTGTTTCGGGTACGAGCCGTGCGCACAAACTCGCCCCACCAGACAAAGCCCCATCAGACAAGGGCACTGGCAACTAACCTCGTCTGTCTCTGGCTGGTCGCAGCACCCGCCTCAGCGCAAATGGTCCTGGTCATGGCGAGCGACGGCGCTCTGACCCCGTCGCGGTCTCAGAGCGGTTTTGCGCGGAACTATAATGACGGCGTTGGGCTGGGATTGGCGTCCGATGGTTTGGCCATTCTTGGTGAGACGGAAGCAGCGCCCAAACCTGACGCGCTGAGGTTTGCGGCACTCGCCCAGCCAGCACCCCTGCCCCGCGCAGACGTTCTCTCTGGCATCAAGGCAACGGCCCTGCGTTATGCCGGCCATCCCGGTTTGCGCCGCGCAGGACTGTCCGTCACGCAGTGGCTGGCTCTCTACCGCGCCAATATCGAGGTTGAGAGCGCCTATCGGCAAGATGCAATCTCACATGCAGGAGCCGTTGGCCTTGGCCAGCTGATGCCGGCAACCGCGCGTGATCTCGACGTCGATCCGCATGACGCACTGCAGAACCTCGACGGCTCCGCCCGCTACCTCGCGATGATGCTGGAGACGTTCGCCGACCCATATCTGGCGCTGGCTGCCTACAATGCCGGACCTGACGCTGTTCGCCAATATGGCAGCATTCCCCCTTACCGAGAAACCCAGAACCACGTGGCCCGCGTCATGGCCGTCGTGGCCCGATTGGAAGGATCAAATTCATGATGTCCCAACCTTTTTGGAAATCATTCCTCAAAACACTCATCGGCAATGTCGCGAAAGCGCGCAGCGCGGCAGTGCATTGGCGATACCGCTTTTTCCAAACAAGTTGGATTTCAAACCTCTTTGTCGCCTCGCTGGCGCTATTCCTGTTCATTGCCGAGCCCGCCCTTGCACAGAGCATCGATCTCTCCCCGATCCAAAGCTTGTTGCAGGGCATTGTCGATGCGCTGACCGGCCCTCTTGGTGTGGTTATCGCCACACTCGCGGTCCTCGGCGTTTTCTTGAGCTGGTTCTTCAACATCATCGACCTGCGCCAAGCTCTTTGGGTCCTCGTGGGCATCGCCGGTGTTGCGGCCGCCCCCACCATCGTTGCCGCGGTTTTTGCCGGTGGCTGAGCGCGCGCCTCTCTTTCTCGGCCTCGTGCGCCCGCCCAAGCTTCTGGGCCTGCCCATCATGTATGCGATGATCTGGCTCTTCGGTTCGGTGCTCTTGTTCGTGTGGGTCCAGCACATCGCAGTGCTGGCTGTCGCCGTCCTGCTCTACCCTGTGCTTTGGAAGGCCGCAGATTGGGACCCGCGTTTCATCGACGTGATGATGACGGCCCTGCAGGAGACACCGCCCACGCGCAACAGGTCCATTCATGGCGGGGACAGCTATGCCCCGTGATGACGCCCATGATGCTGCGCTCGATGCCCGCACAATGACGCCAGAGTGGTATGCGCGCGAGACCCGGCTTGCAAATATGCTGCCCTATGTGAGCCTCGTCGACGACCAGACCGTGCGGACACGGGTGAACGAACTCTTCCGCTGCATCCGGCTCGAGGGGATCAACAGCTACACGACGGACGATGCCTATCTCGACAAACTGACGGCACTTTTTGCCCGCATCGTCGCGCAACTTGGGCCGGAATTCAGCTATTACGTCCACAAGGTCTCCAAGGCCATCAAACCTGATCTCGACCCGATCCGTGAGGACAGCTTCGCAGGCGAGGTCGACCGGCGCTGGCGCGCGAAACTCGAGACCAGCGGGCTGCGCGACAAGACGCTGACGCTCACCGTCATTCACCGCCCACCCCCGAAAAGCCTCCTGCCGTTCCTCAGCCGCAGCGCGCCGGACCGGCTGAGAGAGGAGACCCGCAAACGCCTGCAGCGCCTCGGTGAGGCCGTGAACGTCTTCCTCTCGGGGCTTACCGAGCTCAAGCCGCGCCTGCTGTCAGCCGGATCGGGAGAGTTGGTGGGGTTTCTGGGCGCGCTCAACACAGGAACCGAGCTGCCGCTCTATCCCGCCAATACCTACGGCTTTTTGTCCTTCAACGTCGCCAATACCCGCGTGACGTTTCACGGCGACCATTTCGAGCTTTCCGAGGGCGTCGTGGGCCACCGCTACGGCAAGAGCTTCACCATCGGAGAATACTCGGAAGGCACCTCCTGCACCATGTTCGACATGCTGAACCTGCCGGTCGACATGATCGTCACCCATTCCTTCACGCCGATCAATTCGAACCTCATGGCGGGCCGCATCAAACGGCAAAAGCGCCAGATGCAGGCCAGCCAGGACGCGGCCCTCTCGCTCCTCGAAGCCCTCGACATCGCCGCCGATGATCTCGAAGCCAAGCGCCAAAGCTTCGGCGAGCATCATATGGTCGTGACGCTCTTCTGCGAAACGCTCGAAGAGCTGCAAACCCTCAGCGCCGAGATCGTAAACGCCGCTGCAACCGAGGGAGTGAAAATGATCGGCGAACGGGTCGCGGCCAAGGCGCATTACCTCAGCCAGCACCCCGGCAACCAGCCCAAGCGGGTCCGCGCCAGCGCCGTCACCAATCGCAACTTCGCGGATTTCGCGGCCTTCCACCGGACACAGCTTGGCAAACCCGCAGCACTTACCCCATGGGGCCGGGTCGTCACTTATTTCCCCACGCCGGAGCAAAGCGCCTACCGGTTTTCCTATCACGAGCAAGGCTCGCCCGACAAGGAACCCACCAGCGGCCATACCCTGATCATGGGGCGGCCCGGGTCAGGTAAGTCTGTGCTTTCGGCCTTCCTGATGACCCAGGCCCGTCGCGCAGGGGCGCGGATCTTCGTCTTCGATTACCGTCTTGGCATGGAGATGGCGGTGCGCGCCAATGGCGGGCGCTACGCGTCCCTGAACGCCGGGCAGCCCACGGGCCTCAACCCGCTCTGGACCGAGACCGATGCCCGCGGCACCGCCTGGCTCTCGGACTGGCTTGCCACCCTGCTCTACCGCGCCGACAAGCCCCTGACCCCGGCGCAGACCAACCGCATCCAAGAGGTCGTGCGCCAGAACGCGCAGGCCACAAACCCGGCACTGAGGAACTGGCGGGATTTCGCATCGCTTTTTGTGTCCACCGATGATGGCGGCGATCTGCACCAGCGCCTGCTCGAGTGGACCGAAGACGGCCGCTATGGCTGGATCTTCGGGCAGAGCCTCGAGGACACGTTCTCCCTCAAGGGCGATGTCGTGGGCTTCGATCTGACCGGCATTCTCGACAGCGAGGCCGACAAGGAACGGATGGCGGTCCTTTCCTATCTCTTCCGTCGGGTCGAACGCGAGATCGAGGACCGCCGCCCCACCATCATCGTGATCGACGAGGCCTGGAAGGCGCTCGACAACGCATATTTTGCCGAACGGTTGTCGAACTGGCTGGTGACCGCGCGCAAGCAGAACACCGTCGCGGTGATGATGACGCAATACGCAAGCCAGCTCGAGCGCACCCGGACCGGTAAGACCATCGTCGAGGCCGTTCCGACGCAGATCCTGCTGCCCAATATCCGCGCGCAGCCGGCGGATTACGCCATGCTGAACCTCACGGAGAAGGAGCTCGACGTCCTTCTCAACACGGGCAGCAACAGCCGCCTCGCATTGATCCGCGACGATCAGGGCTCGATCGTCGTCGATGCCGATCTGAGCGCGCTTGGACCCAATCTCACCATCCTTGGCGGCATGGAAAAGGGCGAAGCGCTCGTCGGCCCCGATTACCGCGACCGCCCAGACTTCTGGAGGCTTTCATGATCCGTATTCTTGTCGCTTTGGCTGCCCTCGGCGCGCTGGCCTCCTGCACCCAGTACCGGGAGCCGCAGGCGAACTGCTTCACATTCCTTGCGTCCACGGCACCCGTCGCGCCTGATTGTGACTTCACGCCCTTTGGCGCACTGGAGGGCGACATTGAAGTCTAGCCTGCCTCATATCCTGGCACTTTGCCTGCTGCCCGGTCTCGCTTTGTCTCAAGGCGTGCCGACCAATGACAGTGGGCTGATTGCGCGTGACATCGTCGAGACTGGCGATCGCGAGGCTGACTTGGCCGTTCAGGCCGACAAGCTTGCCGTGCGCGAACTCATTGCCGAGATCGAACGGGAGCAGCTGGAAACCCTGCAACGCATCCTCGATGCCCAGACCAGCTTCGGCGGTCAGGGCTTGCCGGCTATGGTCTCGGGGCTGGAAAGCGGCAGCGGGGATCCGGCCCGGTCAGTCGAGGCGGTCTATGGCAATGCCGACATCGATCCCAATCCCGGCGGTGCGCAGATGTTCGGGGATGCGTCTGAGACCATCGAGCAGCTCATCATCCGCGTGGCTCAGGAGACCAGCGGCTTTGCGGGTGTTGGACGCGCAGGGCTCTCCCCCGTCCAATGGCGCGCGCTGCTGCAAGCGCTGATCTGGCAGGAAAGCCGTTTCACCATCGGTGCACGCTCTCCCGTCGGCGCCTATGGTCTCACCCAGATCATGCCGGGCACGGCCAGCGATCTGGGCATCAATCCGGAATACTATGACAGCCCCTACCTGCAGGTGCATGGCGGTGCACGCTATCTCGCGACACAGCTCAACACCTTCGACGGCAATATCATCAATGCGCTCGCGGCCTATAACGCGGGACCCGGCCGGGTGTTCGAATATGGTGGCGTCCCGCCCTTTGCCGAAACCCAGCATTACGTTCAGGTCATTCCCGAACGCTATAACCTCTATTTGACCCGTATCGGCGGGATTGAAGCGCTCGGCACGATCGATCGGGCGCTTCTCGCCAATGCAAACCTTTCGATGACCGGGCATGGCGCGGCCTTTTATGGCGGCAACTCCCCAGCCGCGATCCGCCAAGCCGCCCTGCGCATCCGCGATATCGTCGAACGGATTTCCGAAACCGAGGACGTTCAGGAGAGCGTCGCGCTCAACACCTATGCCCGCGCCGAACTCGTGCGTCTCGTGGCTGCCCGCATCCGGCTTCAGGCCGCCCGCACCCGCGTGCTCTCCGCCGAAGAGCTAGCCCAGGCTAGCGCCCGCATGGCCGAAGGCGCGTTCATGGATTCTACGATCAGGGAGATTGAATAATGGGACATCTGCTCTTGAGGACAGCTTTGGCCACGACACTTGGCGTTGGCTTGCAGTTCAGCGCCCTACCCCCTGCCGCAGCACAAGGTGTACCGGTCGTCGACACCCAGAACATCGCTCAAAACATCCAGCAACTCCGGCAGATGATCGAAGACGAGATTCTGCAGAACGAGCAGCTGACGCAGCTCCGCGAACAACTTGCCACACTCACCGATCAACTTGCCGAGCTGCAGCGCACCTACGAGGCCCTCACCCGCATCGCCGAGCTTCCAGAAATCATCCGCACCGAGATGGAAGACGAACTCAATGGCCTGCTCGATCAGGAGTTCGGGGACATCCTGGCCACGATTGAGGCGATCAAGACGGGCGACTTCTCGGGCCTCTCCGGCTCCGGCGCAGGCGAGATCGAAACCCAGATGGACCGGGTGCTGGCCGATCTCGGCTTCGATGAAGACACGCTCTCGGAAATGGCCACCAGCGGCAATCCCGGGGCCAACCGTGTGGCCACGCAGGCAACAACCGGCGCACTCGTCTCAGCCGCCGCCCAGAACAGCTATGAAGATGCCGGCCAGTCGCTCGAGCGGGTAGACCGCCTTGTCGGGCTCATCGACGACATGGAAGAGCTCAAGCAAAGCGTCGATCTCAACACGCGCGTGACAGCTGAATTGGCCATCGCCCTCGTGGCAATGTGGCAGCTGGAAGCGATTCAAACGGTGGGCGATGGCACCGGCGGCGTGATCGATGCCGCCACCATCGCCGAAGAACAGCGCTTCATGGATTTCACCTTGCCGGACCTCCGGGCCGACTAAGGCGTTTCGAAATTGATCCACAAAATCAAAGATCGGTTTTCGCGTTCGAGCGCAGCGAGAGGCAGCGAAGAACCGATTCAACTCATTTCGAAACGCCGAGCGGGGGCATGAATGGTGGCGACTGAACAAGAAATCATCGAGGAAGAACTGGTTTATGGTGCCTTACGCCGCGAACGGCTCTGGCAACGCCTTGGCCTGATGGGCCTTGTCTTCGGTATCATCGGCTGTCTGAGTGCCGCGGCTGTCTCGATCCTCGATGTCGACCCGCCCCCCGTCGTTGTCCCCTATGATCCCGCCACCGGCTTTGCACTCCCCGAAGCCTCGGTGGGCGCCTCCTCGGTGACTGCCAACCAGGCGATCATCGAGGCGGAGGTGTTCCGCTATGTGACCGACCGGGAGGTCTATAACCAGCTCGACAACGATCTGCGCATCCGCAGCGTCCTGCGCCGCTCGGACGGAGCTGCCGAGAGCGGGCTGCGCCAGATCTGGAACAGCGCCAACGATAATTACCCGCCGACGGTCTATGGCCCCAATGCTCGGCTCGACGTGGAAATCCTCAGCATCAACCGGATCGGAACCAACCGCGCGACGGTCCGCCTGCGCAAGCGCCTGACGTCCATTAACGGCACCCAGACCGGCCTCTTCACTGCGACGCTTCTCTTCGAGTTCCGCCCGGAGACCCGCCGCTCCATCGATGAGGTCTGGACCAATCCATTCGGCTTCACCGTCCTCGAATATTCCATCCGCTCCGACAGATTGGAGAACTGATCTTGTTTCCCGTACGAATTGCATTTGTTGTCCTTATCGTTTTGTTGCCGGGGTTGGTCGCTGCCGAAGCCATCCCGCGTGGCGGTCCCAACGACAATCGGGTGCGCTTGGCCACCTACCAGGAGGGCCAGGTCTATCGCCTGAGTGTTTCGCTCACCCATGTAACCACGGTCGAATTCGGTGAGGGTGAAAGCATCCGCTCGATTATCGCGGGCGACACGGAGGGCTTCGAGATCGATGGCGTGCCGGGCGGGGAGGCATTTGCGATCAAGCCCGTCGCGCGCGGTGTCCATACCAACGTGACCGTCTACACGAACAGGCGAAGCTACTATTTCAACGTCGAGGAGGTCCGTAGCCCGACCTTCTACGTGGTGCAGTTCCGCTATCCGGACGACGCTGCGCGCCCGACCCGGGCCATCGCCGCCCAAGCACCTAACTACAATTACGGCGCCAGCGCGCGGACCGAGTTCACGCCAACGCGCATCTGGGATGACGGGACGTTCACGTATTTCGCCTTTCCGAGAAACGCACCTGTGCCAGCGATCTTCCGCTATGCGGGCGGCCGTGAACGCACGGTTAACACGCAAACCCCTGAGGACGGCGTGATCCGCGTCAACGGCGTAAACCGCCAATGGGTCCTGCGACTTGGCGAAGAGGTGGTCTGCATCGAGGCGATCCCGCCCGCGGAGGCCGCCTCATGAGCGATACTGAGAACACCGAGCTGGAAAAGCGCCTCGCCGCCCTTGAGAAAGGCAGTGCCCGCGCCCCCACGGCGGCGCAGCGCCGGTCGCCCCTTCTCGCGCTGATCGTGGTCCTCGTCATCGGCGCGGGTGGTGCCCTGCTTTATCTCCTCTCACAGCCCGACGAAGAGGAAGCCTTGCCGACGGCCACCCCGGACGTCTTCCAAAACGAGGGGGACGGCTTTGGCGCCATCGAGACCTTGCCCCCGCCCGAGCCCGAGGTTGTGTTCGTCGGACCCGATCCAGTCGAGCATAACGCTGAGCTTCTGGCGCAGATCACGGCCCTGCAGGCTCAGATCGAGGAATTGCGCAACGCCCCTGGACCAGTTGTCGAGGAAGACACCGCCGCCGCAGAGGCGATCGACGCGCTGACCACTCAGATCGCGGCGCTGCAAGCTGCATCGGAAGCCGCACAGCAGCGGTTCCAGGACGAACTGACAGCCCGGGATCGAAGTCTTGAACAACTCCGCATGGATCTGGAATTGGCCCAACTCGAGGCAAGCCGACCGCAACCTGCCCCAACGGGCCCCACGGAAGATGAGCTGCGCGCACGGGAAGAGGAACGGCTCCGCCGCGAGGAAGAGGCACGGCGACTGGCGGATCTCGAACGCCGCGCGGCCGAAGAGCGTGCGTTCCAGGAACGCCGGATCGCCTCGCCCACCATCGCCTTTGGCGGCGCCTCCGGAGCGAATGAAACGGCTCTGACCGAACGCAACTTTGGCGAGGTGACGGATTTCGTGCTGAACGGTGCGTTGCCCGCCACCGTGACGCAGGCCGAGGTGATCGCCAATCCCTCCAACACCATCATTCAGGGCACCATGATCCAGGCCGTCATGGAAACTGCCCTCGACAGCTCACTGCCCGGCCAGACCCGTGCCGTGGTGTCCGAGGATGTCTACAGCGTCGATGGCACGCGCCTCCTGATCCCGCGCGGATCCCGTCTCATCGGGCGCTACCGCGCCGGCGTCGATATCGCGCAGCGCCGCGTGACGATCGCCTGGGACCGGATCATCATGCCCGACAACCAGACCGTCCAGATCAGCTCCTTCGGGGGTGATGAACTGGGCCGTTCCGGTGTCAACGGTTTCGTGGACACGCGCTTCGCCGAGCGTTTCGGGTCGGCCGCCCTGATCTCGCTAATTTCCGCTGCACCCAATGCAGCTGCATCAAATGTGGAAGACGAGGGAACAGCCGACGTTCTCGAAGACGTTGGCGATGATCTGGCAGATGCCACGGACAGCGTCATTGGTGATTACCTCTCCATCGGCCCCGTCATCTATGTCGACCAAGGCGCACGCGTCACGGTCATGGTCGATCGCGATCTGGAAATATTCTGAGCCCATGTCGCTGAGCTATCTTGAAACATCGCTCGACCGGATCGACGCCGCCAACCGCGACGATGTCATCGAGATTTGTATCAACCCCGACGGGACCTGTTGGGGCGAGTTCCAGGGCGATCACTTCATGCGCGCGCTGGACCAGAGGCTTACGGGCGTTCAGGTCAGGGACCTCGGCAACCAGATCGCCTCCTCGGCCAATACCACGATGAGCAAGGACCGCCCCATCGTCTCGGTATCGATCACCTACAAGGGGCGCCCGATCCGAGCGCAGGTCATCACCCCACCCGCCGTGCTCTCGGCCATGTCGATCAGCCTGCGGTTCTTCTCAAGCCTGCCTCTCGATGGCATTGCGCTCGATTTTCTTTACGGCCAGGAGCGCAAGCTCGAAGACCTGCGTGTCGAAAAAAAGCGCGCCTTGCGCGCCGTGGTGGCCGCAGGTGTGATAGATGATGCGCTGGCCTTCTGCGTCGAGAACAAACTCAACATGATCGTCTCGGGCGGCACCTCCACCGGCAAGACCGTGGCCGCGCGCAAGATCCTCTCTCACGTACCGGCCGAGGAACGGATCGTCACCATCGAAGAAGCCGCCGAGCTTCTGCCGACCCAGCCCAATACCGTGACCCTCCTCGCCAATCGCGACGCAGAATTCCAGACCGCCGATGTTCTTCTCACCGCCACGCTCCGCATGCGCCCCGACCGGATCATCCTCGGCGAGGTGCGTGGCAAAGAGGCCATGACCTTTCTGGAAGCGATCAACACCGGCCATGGCGGCTCCATGACCACGCTCCATGCCGAAACCCCGCAACTGGCCGTGCAGCGGCTTGCGATCGCGGCCCTCAAGACAGAAATCCCGATGACCTATGCCGACATGATCCAGTACATCGAGAACTCCATCGATGTGATCATCCAGGCCGGTCGCCATGACGGCAAACGCGGCATCACCGAATTCTACCTGCCCGGCGCAACTGAGATTGGAACTTCCCAATGAAGACCTTCGAATACGATATCCTGTCCTTTCAGGTGAAAAAGCAAAAGGACTACGACGCGATGCGAAGCGCCTTGAATGCGCGCGGCGCCGAGGGGTGGGAAGTCATTACAGCTGAAGCAGGTGACTACGGCTACACCACGTTCCTGAAGCGAGAATCTTTAAGAAAGAAGGCAGGTTCAGAATGATGCGGGTCGTTGCGACTGTAGGCCTGCTCGTCGTTCTCGGCGCAACCGCTGGTGTGGCCGAGCGGAACCTGATCCCGACGCTCGACAACCGTCCAGATGTTTGCCCAGAACAGTCACCCGAGCCGGAGTGGATGCAGAACATCGATGTGCGCGAGTCCTACAAGCGCCTCTTGATCCAACAGATCTACCGAGCTGAAAGCATGAAACGCATCGTTGACGCGCAAAGCTGTGACTGTCCCGTACGGTATCCGACTTGGGAGGTCGCCGTACGCGTCTACACCGAGCGCTACGCCTCATCTGAATACTGGGACATCGTGGAAGCGACTTCCGCATACCGGCACCAAGCAAATGAGCTTCGACGCGAAGCCATACCAATCTGCGAAGCCGCCGGGAACTGGTAGGTCACCATGAGTGTTGTCACCTACTTCGTGGAAACGGCCGATGGCTATCTCAATACCGCTGCCGAAACTCAGTTTGGTGCGGTCGCAGCAACGGTCGGCACGTTGCTGGTTCTGGGCACAACACTGGTTGTCATTCTTGTCTTCATCAACATGATCTACCAGTATCGCGCCATGGACGGCCGAACTGCATTTTGGCTGGCCGTGAAGGTCGGACTGATAGGGGTCTTCGCAGCCAACTGGGTCCAGTTCAATGCGCTTGCCTCAGCGATACTGAACGGAATCGACAGCATTGCCGGGGCCCTTGTGGCTTCTGTCGGCGGCGGATCACCTGGCCCGTCCGGTACCTTTGCAGAGGAATTTGACGACCTAATTGCAGCGCTCGGGGACTATCTGAATGCTGCGGGATCTGAGCTGAACTGGATGGCGGGTGCCTTGCTTGACACACTTGGGATTCTGCTGCTCTCGATTCTTGGCGGGTTGGCGGCGTTCATTGTTGTGGCGTCCCGGCTCATGATCGCTCTGCTAATTGGCATTGCGCCAGTGATGATCTTCTTGACCCTTTTCGAGGTGACCAAGGATTATTTCGCGCGCTGGCTTTCGGCACTTGTTTCTTTCGCGATGTATCCGATCATCGTCGCAGGCGTGTTCGCAACGATCACAGGTGTCTCTCGTGCGCTTCTTGCTAAGCTTGGTGACCCAGAGGGGGCCTCGAACATAGGGGCCCTTCTCCCATTTTTCATGATGGTGCTGATGGCAAAGGGTTTCATCATAGCAACACCTTTCTTGGTTCGGGCGATTTCCGGAAACATCATGATGCCAGCACTCTCGGCCGGGTTCGGGGGAAGCTATGCCTTCGCCAGAGGGCTTGCAGGTAGCAAACAAGTTTACAATCGCTATGCCATCGGTGGCGCAACTGGGGCTGAATACGCAGCCCTTCGAGCGCGGCAATTCTTTGGCGTGCAAGCGTTGCCAAGCCGACCAAATACTGCTGGAGGGCCAACTGCGGCTCGTCCGGGTGACGCAACCGGAACAGGCGCCCGAATGCTGGCACAGCTTTCGAGACTTGGTAGGTTGGGCAGGCGGTGACAGCCAGGCGGAAAAAAAATCCTGCCACAACCGCAAAGGTTTTGCCAGTGGTTTTGAACGGTTTGGAAAGTTTAAAACAATCTTTGGGCCAATTGCACTAACGGTCAAAAATGACAAAGGTCGCTTGCGTATCGCAATCCGGCTCTTGCATCAGAACTTTGATTTCCCCGCGTGCCTCGGACCAGGTATCCTCGTCTTTCTTCACGAGAAGGCGTGTTCGTGTACCGCGCGACGCCTTGTGCCCGAAATGGTGAAGTTCCAAGGATCAATCGAAAAACGACAAGAATTGGCAGGCGTGTTTGGTGCCATGCCAGAGACAGGTGACCCAGAAGTTATCTATGCTGTTGACGATGCGCGCCTGTCTCTCGTGTCCGAAAATACGGCGCTTTGGACGTCGGTTGAGCAGGACCTTCAGCTCGCGCAAGCCACGACGGCAACCAGCATGCAAGAACGCGTCCGTGCCTGTTTGATCGGGGCCATTGGCGACGGCGACCCGTCGATCGCCTATATTTGCGAACGCCTGTCAAGAAGTCGCACGGGGCTACTGCGGGAACTACAAGCAGAGGGCGTAACGTTTCAGGGCATTCTGACCGACACGCGAAAATCTCTCGCGCTGAGATACCTGCGCAATAGCGACATGCCGGTCAAACAGGTCGCCAGCCTGCTGGCCTACCGCGACACCAATGCTTTCCATCGCGCGTTTCGTGCCTGGACAGGGCAGACACCGGCGCGGGTTAGAGCGACCCAGGATGATGCTTGTCAGGTTTGAGAGTGGGCTCCAATGCGAACTATCACGCTGTTACGATTTACTGCATGATCCATTTCTGGCCTTTGAACCAGTAGTTGGCGCAACTATAACGAATGTTCTTTTTGGTCGCGCATTTTAGATGTTCACGGGCTGTACAGCGAAAGAGCAGTATGAATTCCGTAAGGCGCAGCGGAGTTCAATGTCCTGTGTGGATAGCTGCTGCAAAGCAAGACATATTTGAAGCTGATTTTGGCACTGGTCAGAAGCAGACGTGTGTCCGGCCTGTTTGCGCGGCGCACGCGGCCGCTGGCCCTCCCTCTCGGGACATTGCTGTGCAATGCCCTGCCGGGCAGTGGATGGTTTCCGCAAACCAAGTCCCAAACCGGTCTGCGGACAAGTGAAGCCACTGACATTCGACGGGGTTTCTTGGCTGACGGGCTGACTGTGCTCCATCATTTCAATGGTCTTGCTGTCTCGTGTGTTCTGTTCTCCTCAGTTTAGATCGTGTGCGGTCTGTAGTACTCGTTCTTGCTCAAAACGGCCCAGATAATCCGCGCTGTCTTGTTTGCCATTGCCACGGTGGCAAGGCGGGTAGGTTTGCGGTCAAGCAATGCTCGGGACCACGGATCAACGCGTTCGGGATGTGTTTTCATCTGCCTCAGCCGAGAAGTTATACCAGTGACCAGCAGGCGTATGATATATCGATCCCCCATCTTTGTGATAAGCCCAAGTTTTTCTTTGCCACCACTTGATCGGTTAAGCGGCGTCAGCCCCAGCCAGGCGGCAAATTCGCGACCGTTCTTGAACTGACTGGCATCTCCTGCTGTTGCGACAATTGCTGACGCGGTCACTGGACCAACGCCGGGGATCGACCGAAGTAACGTCACGCGGAGGTCCTGCTTGGCTTGAAGCCTTATACGCATTTCATACCGCCGCACGCGGAGATGCAGGGCAACAAGTTGGTTGCTCAGATTGTCGAGCACATCGATGGCAACTTCTGGAATGCCTGGCTTGTCGCCATCCAGCACACCCTTTGCAAACTTGATCGCGCTGCCGATCCCCTGCACAATTACGATACCAAATTCGCCCAGCAAGCCACGCAGCATATTACTTAGTTGGGTTCTCTGCCGGACGATCAGATCACGGGCTCGGTGGAGGAAGAGAACGCCCTGTTGCTCTTCTGACTTAATCGCGACAAACCGCATTATTGGACAAGTCACTGCCTCGCAGATAGCAGCGGCATCAACCGCGTCGGATTTGCCCCGTTTCACATAGGGCTTCACATACATCGCTGGGATCAGGCGCACATCATGGCCCAACTTACTTAGCTGTCGGGCCCAATAATGACTGGAACCGCAAGCCTCCATGCCAACCAGACAGGGTGGGAGTTTCTCAAAGAATGCGAACAACTGCGCGCGCCGCAAAGCTTGGTTGAAAGCGACTTCGCCATTCTCAGTCACTCCGTGAACCTGAAAGATATTCTTGGCCAAATCGAGGACGACTGTTGTAACCTGCATTGGGTAGCTCCTCTCAAAAGCAGTCAATAACAACTGCAGTATGGCGCATTGCGACGCCGGTTGGAGCAGGAGCTATCCACACCATCCGCTTCGGTGAAATGAGCTGCAACGCAGCGGAAAATTGTATGACGTCAGCACCCACGGGACAGATTTGAGGATTTGAAAAAGGGAGGATTTCTGGTTCATCTTATCGATTAGGAGATCGAGATGATAAAGAAACCCCAGACGTCGAAAGACGCCGCCGAGCAGGTTCACCGCAAGTACCGTGATCGTTATCACGAGAGCCCGCACAACGTCACACCCGCAGACGTTTACTTCGGGCGAGACAAAGCCATTCTCAGGGAAAGGGAGAAGATCAAGAAACTGAAAATCCGCCAGCGCCGCTGGCAAAATCAAAAACAAGCCGAATAATCAATCACGCAAACGAGCCAGAGCCTCCAATGCTCAAGCCGCACTGATGCACCATTTTATATAGCCAAGAACTCTTCACGGGTCACAAGAGCCGTCCGACGAAGGTGCTATTAAGAAACCGGTGGCAGCTCACTGGGACCCTACCGCGGCGCAACTTAACGCCAACTGAACTTTGGGAGATCAGACCCAGGACGCGCTACGCCAGCGTGTTGCGCGTCGCTCCAAGGTTTGCAGCGCTCCGTATTCGAGCGCCAACATCAGAAACACAAAACTCAGCGCATAGGCGAGAACATAGCGCGTCTCGAACAGCTGGAAATAGAGGTGGATCTGAAACCCGATGCCATCGCTGCGGCCCAGAAACTCGACCACGAGCACAATTTTCCAAATAATCGCCAACCCGTTGCGCGTGCTGGCAGCAAAATAGGGCCAAAGCTGGGGTAGTGTCACATGGCGAAGGCGCTGTATGGGCCGCATCCGGAAGACACGTGCCATTTCGCCAAGTTTAGGGTCCAGGGCCTGCACCCCTTCGCGCAAGGTCACAGCCACCATCGCCATTTTATTGAGGGCGACAGCAGTAACCGCAGCAACCTCGTTCAGACCGATCCAGAGGTAGCACAAAACGATAACAACCAATGCGGGAATATTCAAAAGCACGATCAGCCATGGCCCGAACCAGCGGTTGAGATACGGATAGAACCCCAACAACAGCCCCGCCACCGTGCCAAAAACCATCGCAAGCGCGAAGGCCATGGCAACCCGCTTGAGCGTTGCCCAGATGTGCCGCTGCAACTCACCCGATCGGCCCTCGAGCAAGCCGACGCGCCAGACCTCGGCAGGGCCGGGAAGGACCGCACCATCACTTGTTACCCATGCCGCAAGGACCCAGATCAAATACAGCCCGAAAAGTGATATCACCACGACCGGCAATGAGGGGTGAGGGTTGTGGTCAGGCATAGCAATTACCATGCACAAATCCCGCGCCAATCCCAAGGCGAAATAGCGAAGCCCTACCATAGTCGCATAGAGCATTTTTCCACCTGCTTCTAATCTCGATCAATGCAACGCCACTGGATATTACACATCGTGCTTGGTGCGGTCACTTTATGGCTGGTGTCGTGCATTGCGCTGGCCGCCCAGCCGCTGGATCGAGAGACGTTGGAGCCCTACATCGTTCCGCCGATGTCGCTGGGCGAGAGGATCAACGATGAAGGCGTGTGGCAGCTTCTGAACTCGGGCGGTGCCGAGGCAGGATTTGTGTTCGAGACTGAGCCGATGGCACCGCTGCCCGGCTTTTCCGGTGCGCCTATCAACGTGCTGGTGGTCCTTGACCTTGAAGCTCGTTTTCTCGACGTCAAACTGATCTCCCACAACGAGCCGATCTTTGTCTCAGGGCTGGGACAGGCACCGTTCCACAAGTTCTTCGAGCAATATCGTGGCCATTCGATTACCGAAAGTCTGGTGGTCGGGACGCCTTATGGCGCGGGAACTGACGGATCCGCGCTGGTCTATCTTGACGGCGTCACCAAAGCGACCGCCTCCGTGCGCATCGCCCATGAAAGCGTGCTGGCCGCGACGCTGAAGGTCGCACGCGAAAAGATGAGCGGCGTCTCGACAGGTCCGCCCGCCTATCCGGACCTTACCTATGATGAGCCATTGGACTGGGAGGATCTGGTCAGACAAGGACTGGTCACCCGTCACCGCGTGTCGAATGCGGAGATAAACGCTGAATTTGCAGGGACGATCTGGGCCGACGATGATCCGGAAGCAAGAGACAATCCCGACGGCACCTTCCTCGATCTTTGGGTTGTGGACATAGGCCCGCCCTCGATCGCCCGCGCGGTGCTGTCTCCCGGCAGCCTCGCTGAACTGAAGGGGTTTATGGGTATCTCCACCAGCGACGAACCCATTCTTGTAATCGAGACGGCACGGCACGGGTTGGTCACCGATGAATTCATCCGCAACACCTCACCCGATCTGATCAGCGCGGAACAAGGCGGTTTTCCGATAGCCCTGCGAGATGCCGACATCTACATTGAGCTGAATGACGCCCTGCCCGACGAACTGCACGACAGTGCTGCCCTGATCCTGCGCACGGACAGGCGGCTGGGGTTCGATCCTACTGCGGAATGGACACTGCGGATCAAGGCGCTGCGCGAGCATGGCATGTTCAAACCCGAAATCGGTTCAGCCTCGGTAGACATCACCCACAGCACGGACGCGCGGTTTTTCAAACGTCTCGAAGCGGTCAAACCGACGCCTGCGTGGGTAGATGCGTTGCGCAACCGTGCGGCGGATCTGATTATCCTCGCCGTCTTTCTTGTCGGATTGATCGCACTGCTGGGCCTTAGCCTGAACCGCCTGGCCGGGCATAGATATTTCACACCGATCCGCCTCGGGATTCTGGCCTTTGTCATCGGGTTTGTCGGCTGGTGGGGGCAAGGGCAATTGTCGATCGTTACGCCGCTCGGGGTGATCCGTACGGTGGCCGAGGGCGGATCACTGGCGTTTTTACTCTACGATCCCTTCTCGCTTGTCATCTGGGCTGTCACGATCCTCGGGTTTGTGCTCTGGGGGCGAGGTCTGTTTTGCGGCTGGTTGTGTCCCTTCGGGGCGATGCAAGAGTTCGCCCACCACCTCGCAAGACTGTTGCGCATCCGCCAGATTGACGTGCCCGATGCGTGGGACGACCGCCTGAAATGGATCAAATACGCCGTCTTGTTCGCACTTGTGGCGATCATGTTCACCGCCCCTGCGCGATTGGACAAAGCCATCGAAGTCGAGCCGTTCAAGACCGCAGTGACCACGTTCTTTGTCCGCGAATGGTATTATGTGGCTTATGCGGTGGGGCTTTTGGTGCTGTCCATGGTGGTGTTCAAAGGGTTCTGCCGCTACATTTGCCCACTGGGCGCCGTCATGGCGATCGGCGGATTGATACGCACCCGCAAATGGATCGACAGGCGGGCGGAATGCGGATCGCCCTGCCAGTTGTGCCGCGTCAAATGCGCCTACGGAGCCATCAAGAAAACCGGCGAAATCCAGTATTCCGAATGTTTCCAATGCCTTGATTGCGTCACGATCCACGATGACCCAAAACAATGCGTGCCGCTGATCGTGGCGGCGCGGAACGGGCGCAGACTGCATAAGGTGGCCGCGCAATGAAACTGAATCGTCGGCGTTTCTTGTCTATCTCGGCCGCCTGCATGCTGGCGACGCCCGCGCGGGCGCAGATCCACCGCTGGCAGGGTCGTGCCCTGGGGGCGGAGGTTGACATAACCCTGCATGCCCCGGCAGAGATTGCCGAGCCCGCATTGGACCGCGCCCGTGGGTCTCTGGATGCCGTTATGGCGCAATTCGACCTGTTCGATCCGGCCTCCACAGTCTCGCGGTTGAACCGGACCGGGCACCTTGATGCGCCCGATGTGATGTTTCGCAGGTTGATGCAGGCCTGCACACAGGTTCACGCAGCAACCGGCGGGCTATTTGACCCCACCGTTCAGCCGCTGTGGCGCGCATTAGCCGAAGGGCAACCACCTGAGGCCGCGCGCGCGCTCATCGACTGGTCGCGTGTGCGCCATAGTGCTGCGTCGGTTACGTTGGGCGAAGGACAGGCGTTGACCTTTAACGGAATCGCCCAAGGGTTCGCGACAGATCTGGTGGCCGAGGCGCTGCGGGATGCGGGGCTCGAGCGCACGCTGGTCAATATCGGTGAATTTCGAGGCACCGGCGGGCCGTGGAGGCTGGGCATCAGTGACCCCGAAATCGGGATGATCGGCACGCGCACGCTCACCTCGTCGGCCATCGCCACCTCCAGCCCCAAGGCCGTTCCGCTGGGCGGTCAAGGGCATATCCTGCATGGGCACGCAAAACCGCGTTGGTCTACAGTCTCGGTCGAGGCGGCGACCGCAACCATGGCGGACGGGTTTTCCACAGCGCTGACAATGGCCCGCCTTGAGGATATCCGTGCGGCGGTGGGGACATTCGGGATCCGGCGGATCACGCTTGTTAGTGATCAAGGCGATGTCTCGAGGGTCGAGGCCCCTGCATAAAAAAGCCCCCGCATTATGCGGAGGCCTTCGTGTTGTTCAGGCATGCGAGCTTAGCGTGAGGCTGTAACGGCCCGTCCGGTCAGAACCTTGATCAGATGGGCGCGGTAGGCGCCATCGCCGTGCAGGTCGGTGATCATCCCGTCTGCGTCCACACTCAACCCGTCCAGCGCACCTGCGGAGAAATCCGCCGACAGCGCCTCCTCTGCTTCGGTCCACCGGAAAACGCCGCTCTCGGAAGCGCCGGTGACAGCGACCCGCACACCGTCGTCGTGCTTGGCCACAAACACACCCACCAGCGGGAACCGCGAGGCGGGCTGCTCGAACTTCTGGTAGTCCGCTTTTTGCGGCACGGGGAACGTCACCGCCGTCACAATCTCGTCCTCCTCCAACGCCGTTTCGAACATGCCCAGAAAGAAGTCGTCCGCCGCGATGTCGCGGGTGTTGGTGGTGATGGTCGCACCGGAGGCGAGGCACGCTGCCGGATAGCAGGCTGCGGGATCGTTGTTGGCCACCGATCCGCCTATCGTCCCGCGGTTGCGCACCGCAGGATCGCCGATCTTGGAGGCAAGATAGCCGAGTGCGGGATAGCTCTCAGCCAACTCTGTCGCGACCTGCCCGTGCGTCGTCGCACCGCCGATGCGGATCGTTGATCCTTCGCGCGATATTCCGATCATTTCCGCAATCGCGCTGAGGGAGACCAACTTGCTGGGGGCAGCGAGCCGTGCCTTGAGCGTGGGGATCAGGGTTTGCCCGCCGCCAAGAGGCTGGGCTTCATCCGTTTTCAGCGCGTTCACCGCTTCTGCAACTGTCGTTGGACGTTCTATGTCAAATGCATACATGGTTTGGGTCCCTTTACGCGTTGTTCATGGCTGACCACACACGGTGTGGAGTCAACGGCATGTCGATGTGTGTGACGTTCTTGCCGCCCGATTGAAGGGCGTCGATCACAGCGTTCACAACTGTGGGCGGGGATCCGATGGCACCGGCTTCACCGCAGCCTTTGGCCCCCAGCGGGTTGTGGGTGCAGGGTGTTCCCTGACTGTGATCAACGATATAGAAGGGCAGATCGTCCGCGCGCGGCATGGCATAGTCCATGTAGGACGCGCTCTCCAACTGGCCATCTTCGTTATAACGCGCCGCTTCCAGCAGCGCCTGGCCGATGCCCTGCCCCAGACCGCCATGCACTTGGCCGGTCACGATCATCGGGTTCATGACATTGCCGAAATCATCCACGGCTGTCATGCGGTCTACCCGCACCTTGCCCGTATCCGGATCAACCTCGACCTCACAGCAGTAAGCGCCTGACGGAAACGTGAAGTTGGCCGGATCATAGAAGGCTGTTTCCTCCAGCCCCGGCTCGATGTCTTCAATCGGGAAATTATGCGGGATGTAGGCCTTGAGGGCTACCTCGCCAAAGGAAACGCCCTTGTTCGTTCCCACGACCGAGAATTGACCGTCCTTGAGCTCGATATCGGTCTCGGCAGCTTCCAGCATATGTCCTGCGATCTTCTTGGCTTTGGCGATGATCTTTTCGGTGGCGCGGACAACGGCAGAGCCACACACCGCAAGGCTACGCGACCCGTAGGTGCCCATCCCGAAGGGGATCTTGGACGTATCGCCATGCACGATGTCGATGCTTTGGGCGTCGATGCCCAGCATATCGGCGACAATCTGCGGGAACACGGTTTCATGGCCCTGGCCGTGGCTGTGCGCGCCGACCATGACACTGAGGTTGCCCGTGGCGTTCACCCGCACGGTCGCCGCATCATAGAGACCCACACGGCTGCCCAGCACGCCGACAAGGTTGGAGGGCGCAATGCCGCAAGCCTCGACATAGGCGTTCACACCAAATCCGCGCAGCAGGCCTTTGGCCTCGGACGCCTTGCGGCGCTCAGCGAAACCCGCAACGTCCGCAACTTCCTCCATCTTGTCCATCAGGGCGTCGTAATTGCCGGAATCGTATTCCAGACCGGCCGCGGAGGCGAAAGGATACTGGTCCGGCTTGATGAAGTTTTTGCGCCGCAGGGCAATCGGGTCCATGCCCAACTCGCGTGCGCATTTGTCGATGACCCGCTCCAGAGAATAGGTCGCTTCGGGCCGACCGGCACCGCGGTAGGCGTCGACCGGCGCGGTGTTTGTAAACACCGCTTTGACGTTCACATAGACATTCGGCACCGTATAGTTGCCCGCCATCAACGTGCCGTGCAGAAAGGTCGGCGTGGCAGTGGCAAAGTTTGACAGGTAGGCACCGACGTTTGCATAGGTCTCGGTGCGGAAGGCCAGAAAGTTGCCTTCGGCATCTGTGGCCAGTTCAATTGTGGTCACATGGTCACGGCCATGGGCATCGGTCAGAAACGCTTCGGTCCTGTCGGACGTCCACTTGACCGTGCGACCCACGCGTTTCGCCGCCGCCAGCACCAGTGCCTCTTCGCCGTAGTGGTAAATCTTGGAGCCAAAGCCGCCGCCCACGTCAGGCGCGATTACCGTCAGCTTGTTTTCGGGAATACCCATCACGAAGGCCGAAATCAGCAACCGGGTCAGATGAGGATTTTGCGATGTGGTGTGCAGCGTATATTCATCGCTGCTCTCTTTGTAGCTTGCCATGGAGCAGCGCGGTTCCATCGCGTTGGGCACCAACCGGTTGTTGACCAGCTCGAGCGTGGTGACATGCGCCGCACCTTTGATCGCATCATCAGTGGCCCGTCGGTTGTCTTCGATCCAGCCCCAGTCGAAACACTGGTTCGTGCCAATCTCGTCATGTACGAAATTGTCCGATGTGAGCGCCGCCTTCACGTCCATGATGGCGGGCAGTTCCTCGATGTCGGCCTCGATGGCTTCTACCGCATCACGCGCCTGTTTTTCCGTCTCGGCAATGACCGCGGCATAGGCATCGCCCACATGACGGACCTTGCCGTGGGCCAGCACGGGACGCTTGGGCTCCTTCATCGGCTCGCCATCGCGGCTGTTGATAAGCCAGCCTGCGGGGTTGCCGCCAACATCGGCGAAATCGGCACCGGTAAAAACCGCCAGCACGCCGGGCATGCTTTCCGCAACGGATGTGTCGATTGATTTGATAACGCCGTTTGCCACGGTCGAGCGGGCGAAGACCGCCGCCGCCTGATCATGGGCGGGCGGGATATCATCGGTGTATTGTCCTTTTCCCTTGAGGAAACGAACGTCTTCGCGGCGGCGTGTCGATGCGCCAATTCCGGTGTCCTTCGGCATGAAACTTCTCCCTTAATCTTTTATTTTGTGTAGGCGTCGGCCTTTGTATTCCGGCCCGGGCTATTCTGCAGCGATGGCGCTGACATCCTGACCGGATGCGGCCATGATCGCCTTGACGATGTTGTGGTATCCCGTGCAACGGCAGATATTGCCTTGCAGATAGTGGCGCACTTCGGCCTCTGTCGGTTTCGGATTGTCCTTGAGAAGGTTGGCCGCCGTCATCACCATGCCCGGTGTGCAGAATCCGCACTGCAATCCGTGATGCTCCTGAAACGCGCTCTGGATCACGCTGAGCGATCCGTCCGAGCCTGCCATCCCTTCGATCGTCTTGATATCCGCACCATCGGCTTCGATTGCGAACATGGTGCAGGCTTTCACAGATTTTCCGTTCACATGAACCACGCATGCGCCGCACTGCGATGTATCGCACCCGACATGGGTGCCCGTCAGTCGCAGATCCTCACGCAGCATTGACACCAAAAGCGTCTGCCCCTCAACGTCGCGGGACACCTGCTTCCCGTTGACCGTCATTTCTACTTTCGTCATGTCGTTTCTCCCTTGGTGTACTCGTGTGACCCGCTCAGCTTTTTACCAGCTTGCGGAACCAGCCTTTTTTCTGTTCTGGCGCTGCCTCGGCAGTTGCGGCAACCTCTTGCGATGGTGTGCCGAGGGCATCCTGGAAATTGCTGAAAAACTGATCTGCCATTTTCTTGGCAAATCCATCGATGATGCGGCTGCCAAGCTGGGCCAGCTTGCCGCCCACCTTTGCCTCGACGTCGTAGTGCAGGATCGTCTGGTCGCCGTCGGCTTCCAGACGGACTTTCGCACCGCCCTTCGCAAAGCCGGCGGCACCGCCTTTGCCCTCGCCGGTGATGGTCAGGCTTTCAGGCTCGACCATCTCGCTCAGCTGGACAGCGCCCTTGAAGGTCGCCTTTACCGGCCCGACCTTTTGAACCACCACGGCTTCGAAACCGTTTTCGGGTGATCCGGTCATTTCCTGGCACCCGGGCACACAGGCTTGCAAAACCTCTGCGTTCAGCAAGGCGGCATAGACCGTCGCGCGGTCTGCGTCGATCGTCTTTGTATCACTAAGGTTCACGTCATAATCCCCACTTTGATTTTCTCTACGCTAGTCCAACGAGACGCAGCGGCATATTAGACCAACGGCGCATATCTCAGCGCAGAGGGGGCTGGAAACTCAACCCGTAGCTGTCGAATATTGCTGCGATCCGTCCATCCTCGAGCGCTGCATAGATCGCGTCATCCACGGCATAAGACAGTGGCCGAAAACGGAAGTTGACCCCGACACCCAAAGTCCACTTGCTGACGGCAAAGCCTGCCAGCGGGGGCTGGTGTACGTCCGTCGCCTCGGTCAGCCCGTATTCCAACTGCCCCAGCGGGCCCATGGCCGCCTTCGTCTCGCCGCCGTTCAGCGCGGTCATTGCGGCCTGCATATCGGGATATCTCGTAATATTCGCCGCCAACTGCCCGCCTGCAAATGACGTCAGGTAGAAATCCGATATTGAATCGTTTTCAACCGCAACCGTATCGAACCGGAAATAGGCCGGTACGGGCTTTTCGTCCGGATACTCGGATTTGACATAGGCGATGGCGATGGATTCGGTGGAATACTGGCCCGTGAACACCACCTGCTCGACCCGGCACTTGAACGCTGAATCGTAAGGCACCCGCATCATCACATTGGAGACACGCCCACCGATGACAGCACCCTTCCAGACGTTGTTGCGCAGATCCGCTTCGAGGTTCTCGTCCGACGACACAAAATTGAATTGTGCCTTAACGCCGATTTCTTCGGCAATCAGGCGGGCAATGTCGACATCGACCCCCCTTGGCTTGCCCGCCTCCTCCCAGCTGTAGGGTGGGTAGTTTTCGTAGACCGCAAACAGCATGAATCCACGCTCCACGATCTGATCAAGGTCCTGCCCCACCTCGTCGCGGCCGGCATTCTGCGGTTTGGGTTGCGGCACATAATCGGCACAAGGATCGGCAGCGTGGGCCTGCCCCGCAAAGGACAGGCCCGCAAGCGCCAGCGAAAGAGCGACTGTCAGGGCGCGCATGCTAGTTCGCCGCCGACAATCCGATTGTAAGCGTCTCTGCCGCAGTTTTGTATGCAGCAGGCGTACCGTCGATCTGAGCCGCCGCACGCAGGGCAATGGAGTCTGCAACTGGCGCGCCGGACAGCGTATCAATCCCCTCGCCGATCTCGGTCAGCCGGGCCTGTAATGCTTCCGCATCCGCGCCCTCTGCATTGTTAGCGTATTCTGCCATCTGGTCACGCAAAGCTTTCAGCTCGTCTGACACCGCATCCATTGCATCGCTGTCGGGGCGCGTTTCGATGTATGTTCGGATCGCCCAGGCGGCGTCCTGTCCCAGCTGCTCTTCGAAAGCGGGCATTTTGGTAATGCCGTTCTGCGTCATGCCCGAGCGGAACCGTTCCGCATACCATTCGTCGCCGTATTCTTCGGCTTCGAGATACCGCAGATCGGGTGCAAGGCCCCCCGATACGCCCTCGATCCCGTGACAGCGCGCACAGTTCTGGTTGTATCCCGAGGCACCGACCTCGACAGCTTCTTTCCAGACATCGACACCGGCCGTGTCCGCGCGGTAGGGATTGACGGTCAACCATTCCTCGCCCGTTGACGGCAGGCTGCCCGTATCCACCGGCGAGATTCCGATAGGCGGACCCGCCGCGAATGCGGTGGTGACAGCGCCTGCCAGAATAATTGTCGGCAGGGCTGTTTTTGCGAACAGACGAAGTTTCATATCACTCTCCCAAGTCAGGTTGTGTTTTTCCACCTGTCTAAGGATTGCCAAACGGTGGCGATATTAGACTTTGGTTGGGTACACCCTTCGGCAGGTATTCTACGAAGGTCTCATTAGACAGTTCCGGCGCGCGCGGTACGTTTGATAAAAGCGGGAGGCGGATATGATCTTGAGACTTGCGATTGCGGTAACCCTCGGCCTTACCCGAATGGCGCAGGCCGATGTCGCTGTGACAGTGGCCTATCTGCACGTCGAGCAGCCCTTGCCCCCTACCCTGTCCAACCTTGATCCACTCCCGGACGATCTTGGCCTTGCGGGCGTGCGGACAGGGATCGCGGACAATGCGACGACCGGCAGGTTCCTTGGCCAGACATACGCGCTGATCGACGGGCATGTGGCGGAAGGGGAGGATCCGCTGGCCGCTGCAAAGATCTTGCTACAGGACACGAAATTTCTGATCCTGAATGCCGCCCCGGAGATCATCCTCCAGATCGCCGATCTGCCAGAGGCGCGCGATGCGCTGTTGTTCAACATATCATCGGGCAATGTGGCGCTGCGTGATGACGCCTGCCGCGCCAACCTGCTGCATGCCCTCCCGTCCGTCGCAATGCGCACCGATGCACTGGCGCAGGTACTGGTGCAAAAACGCTGGACGGACCTTGCGATGATCGTCGGCGGGCATCCGCAGGATGAGGCCTATGCCGCGGCAATGCGCGCCTCGCTCGTCAAATTCGGGCTAAAGCCCGGGCCCGAAAAGCAATGGCTTTTTGATGCGGACATGCGGCGCAATGCAGCGCAAGAAGTGCCCCTGTTTACGCAAGAACTGGGCGATTATGACGCGCTGATCGTTGCGGACGAATTGCATGATTTCGGGCGCTACGTTCTCTACAACACTTGGGCTGCACGGCCTGTTGTCGGCTCTGAAGGGCTGTCGGCAGTGACATGGGACCGCGTGATCGAGCAATGGGGCGCCGCACAGCTGCAAAGCCGCTTCGAGGAGGAAAGCTTGCGCCCGATGGCATCCGAGGATTACGCAGGCTGGGCCGCCGCGCGCACCGTAGGCGAAGCCGTGACGCGCGCGAACACCGGCGTTGTCGGCGCTGTGCGCGCCTATATCCTGTCAGATGATTTCGAGTTGGCGGGCTTCAAGGGCCGCCCGTTGACCTACCGCACCTGGAACGGTCAGCTGCGCCAGCCCATCGCCATCGTGCACCCCCGCGCGCTGGTGGAGCAGGCACCTCTCGAAGGATTTCTGCACCGCGTCAATGAACTCGATACCCTCGGGCTGGATCAGCCCGAAAGCAAATGTGAGGCTTTCCAATGAACGAACCCCTGACAAAACTGCTGCCCCTGATTGTGCCTCTGGCGCTCGCCGCGCCTGTCACCGCCGGCGAAATCTGGGTCACCAACGAAAAGGACGACACCGTCAGTGTGATCGACACCGACACACTGGAAGTCATCCAGACCTATCCCACAGGCGAACGCCCGCGCGGCATTACCTTTTCAAAGGACTTCACCCGCCTCTACATCTGCGCGTCCGACAGTGATTCAGTCCAGGTGATGGACCCGAACACCGGCGAGATCCTGCGCGATCTGCCCTCGGGGGAAGACCCCGAACAATTCGTGCTGCACCCCGATGACATCCACCTCTATATCGCCAACGAAGACGACGCGATCACCACGGTCGTCAACACGCAAACCGGCGAGGTTGTGGCCCAGATCGACGTAGGCGTTGAACCCGAAGGCATGGCCGTATCGCCGGATGGAAAGATTGCCATCACCACGTCCGAGACCACGAACATGGCGCATTGGATCAACACCGAAACCAACGAGCTGTTTGCCAACACGCTGGTCGACAGCCGCCCGCGCCACGCCGAATTTGCCAAACAGGGCACCGAAATGTGGGTCAGCTCTGAAATCGGCGGCACGCTCACGGTGTTTGATACAGCGACGCAAACCGAAAAGGGAAAGATCGAGTTCGAGGTGCAGGGCGTGCATCCCGACCGCGTACAGCCCGTCGGCTTCGAGTTTACGCCCGATTACGGCACCGTATTTGTGGCCCTAGGGCCGTCCAATCACATCGCAGCGGTCAACGCCGAAACCTACGAGGTCGAAGAATACATCCTCGTCGGGCGCCGCGTCTGGCACATGGAGTTCAACGAGGACCATTCGCAGTTGTTCACCACCAACGGTGTTTCAGGTGACGTGACCGTCATCGACGTGGCATCGCGCAAGGCCGTCAAGACAATCAAGGTCGGACGCTTTCCATGGGGTGCCGCCTTTCGTCCATAACGACACGACAACCGGAGAATACATATGTTGAAAACACTGCTGAAACCCACGCTGATTGCCTGCCTTGCACTGTCCTCACCGGCATTTGGGGACGATCACGACAGCGGCTTTGGTGCCGCGGGCGTGCTGTCGGGCAAGAATAAGGAAGACCTGCCGCCCCTGACACTGTCCTCGGGCATGCCCATTTCGGAGGGTCCATGGGTGCTGAAATCCGGCACCTATTACGAGTTCGAGATCATCGGCGATGGCTCGCAGGAGCTGGCGTTGACGGGGCCGGAGTTCTTTCGGTCGATCTGGATCGACGAGATTGTCGTTGAGGGGCTTGAGATCAGACCCCTTGGCCTCGACAGTGTTGAGTTCGACGAAGCGGGCGAAATGGAGATCGGGTTCTTGGCGATCAAGCCGGGACGCTATTATATGAAAGTACCCGGCAGCACGGGTGAAACCCAGCGGATTGAAATCACCATCGAATGACAGGATTATCCATCAGCGGCCTGAGCTATCGCTACGGGTCAAAGGTCGCGTTGGACGACGTCTCGTTCGAGGTCTCGTCAGGACAGTTTTGCGCCCTGCTGGGCCCCAACGGGGCGGGAAAATCGACATTGTTCAATCTGCTGACGCGGTTGATCGTGTCACGGCAGGGCCGCATCACGATTGCGGGTGAGACCCTGTCGGACCATCCACGCCGCGCGCTGTCGCATCTGGGCATCGTGTTCCAGCAGACAACGCTGGATCTGGATCTGACAGTGCGCCAGAACCTGCGCTATTTTGCGGCGTTGCAGGGTATGTCGGGCCGCAGGGCAGAGACCGCCATTGATGCGGCACTTGACCGTTTGGACATGCGCGCCCGCGCCGGTGAAAAAGCGCGCACGCTGAACGGCGGTCACAAACGCCGGACCGAAATCGCCCGCGCCCTTCTGCACAGCCCTTCGGTGCTTTTGCTGGACGAACCAACCGTCGGCTTGGATGCTGCGGCACGCCATGCAATCACGGCCCATGTACACGACCTGGGGGCAGAGGGCACCTGTGTGCTCTGGGCGACCCATCTGGCCGATGAAGTGCGCCCCGACGACCGCCTTGTGATCCTGCACCGAGGGAAAATTCTGGCCGATGGCACCGCCGGCGACATCAGTGCAGAGATGCCTCTTTCCGACCGTTTTCTAAAGCTGACAGGGGCGGCTGCATGAATGCCTATATGACATCGCTTTACGCCATTTCGCTGCGCGAAGCGTTGCGTTTCGTGCACCAGCGCGAGCGTTTTGTCGCCGCACTCGTGCGGCCGCTCGTCTGGCTGCTGGTCTTTGCCGCAGGCTTTCGCGCGGCGTTGGGCATCAGCATTATCGCGCCCTATCAGACCTACATCACCTACGAGACATATATCGTACCGGGTCTGTGCGGCATGATCTTGTTGTTCAATGGCATGCAATCTTCGCTCAGCCTTGTGTATGACCGCGAGATGGGCTCGATGAAGCTGTTGCTGACCAGCCCCCTGCCCCGCTGGTGGTTGCTGTTTTGCAAACTTGTCGGCTCCACTCTGATCTCGATCTTGCAGGCATACGCGTTTCTGGCCATCGCGGCGGCCTTTGGTGTGTCGGCCCCCGTGGCGGGGTACCTCGCAGTTTTCCCTGCGTTCTTGATTGTCGGCCTGATGCTTGGCGCGCTTGGGCTGGTTTTGTCGAGCTTTGTCAAACAGCTCGAGAATTTCGCAGGTGTGATGAACTTCGTCATCTTCCCGATGTTCTTTTTGTCCTCCGCACTCTATCCGCTATGGAAAATGGCCGAAAGCTCTGAACTTCTCTATGCAATCTGCGCTTTCAACCCGTTCACACACGGGATCGAACTGATCCGTTTCGCGCTTTACGGCCAGTTCAACGGAGAGGCGCTGTTGTGGACGCTGCTGGCCGCCGGTGTTTTTGTCGCCGGTGCCGTCTGGGGATACGATCCGGCACGTGGCATGGTCGGGCGCAAGCGGTGAGGCGGCTGTCAGAGGACCAGACGGGCCGGTGATCCGGCCAACCGGATCGTACGGCTCGCCATCTTCTCGGCTTCGTCAACGACGTGGGTCACAAAGATGCTGGCCACCTGATGCGCCTCGCGCAGCCTTATGAAAAGCAAAATCATTTCATCGGCCAGCGCAGGGTCCAGCGATACGAACGGCTCGTCCAGCAGCAAGAGCGTCGGCTTGACCGCAAACGCCCGCGCCAGAGACAAGCGGCGCTGCTGGCCCAGTGATAGCTGCGCCGGAAAATCGCTGCCGCGCCCGGCCAGCCCGACTTCCGTCAAGGCATCCTCGGCAGTCTTGGCATCAACACCGGTCGGGATCGTGATATTGTCGCGCAGGCAGCGCCAGGGCAGCAAGGTGGGCTCCTGAAACACCATCGCGATTTTTCCGTGCACCCGCCTGTCGCCTTCGAACCCCGTCTCGATCCCCGCGATGATCCGCAACAGCGACGTCTTTCCAATCCCCGAAGGCCCGACTAGCGCCAGCGTTTCCGCAGGGCTCAGGGTGATCTTGATGCTGCCCAGGATTGCCGTGTCGTTCTTCGCGAATGACCGCAGATCAAGATCCACCACAGGGGCATGTGACGCCTGCATGTCAGGGCACCTGTTTGTAGAAAACGCCTTGCGGGAGGGTCGTGGCATCCCCCAGCAACTCGGTACCGCCCAGATCGGCCATCAATGCCAGCATGCGCGCCGCGGCCTGCTCGTCAACCGGAGCAGCTGGTGGGATTCCTGCGCGAAATCCATCCCTGAGGGCTAGGAATTGTGCATCTGACCGTGCGCTCATTAAGGGCCGCAGACGGTCCCATACAGCATCATTCGACAGCATGATATCTTTCGCCGCACGCGACGCCGCGGCAAGGCCTGCAACAAGGCCCGGTTTGGCGCGCAGCAATTCACCCCTCACGACATATCCCAGCAGCGGTTTTTGCGGATCAAGGTCCAGCGCGCGGGCGGCATCGTCTATGTCGATCAGTTTGCGCATGCCACGCGCCTGCATCTTGGCATTGAAATGCCAATAATTGATCGCACCGTCCACACCGCCATCAACTGCTGTCTTGAAGATCAGCGGGGGCGCACCAAAGACTTGTTCGGTTTCGGCCTTCAGATCCATGCCGTATTCCTGAGCCGCATAGGCCCGCAGCACCAGCCAGCTTTTATCCAGCGGACCGCCTGCGATACCGATTTTGCGGCCCCGCAGATCGGCAAGCGTCTGCGCCGCGCTTTCTTCCTGTACCATCAATGCACCGACTGCGCGTGAATAGGGGAGAAACACGAAATCCTTGCCCGCCGCCCGCTGCCGCGCAACCCACAGCCAGTCGCTCACCATCGCGTCGGCAGCACCCCCCTGAAACGCCACCATCGCCGCTGCTCCGCCCGCGACGCCCTGAACCTCGAGTGTGAAACCGTTGGCGGTATCGAGGCCGTGGTGACGGATTGTATCAAGCTCCCAGTTTACCGTTCCAACCGGTAGAACGGCGATGCGCAAGACGGGCAGTTCAGCGCGTACCGGCGTTACCCCGAACGCAGCAGCCATGGAAAGAAAGAGAGCCGTAATGAAGTTTCGCAAGGGGTGTCCTTTGATCTGGAGGGCTGTCCGTTCGACTGCCAGACTAGCCCCCTCGCACCCGCGTCAGCACTGCGACTTTGGTCTTGGGCGAGACGCCCTTGGAGATACGACCATTGTTCAATAGCCGCTTTGCCTTTTTGTGCAGATAGTCGAGCTATGCCGGATTGCGCCGTTCATTCATAAGGTGTGGCCGGACCAGATAATTCTTGGGAGGAATACCGAATGAACAGATTTATTTTGGCGCTGACGGCTTCGATGATGACGGCAACCCTGGCGGTCGCTGACGTCACAGAGGCCGATCTTGCGAATGATACGGCATCCACGGGTGACGTGTTGACAAACGGCATGGGGCGTCACCTGCAACGCCACTCTCCGCTGACAACTCTGAACAAGGACAACGTCAAGAACCTTGTGCCGGCCTGGGCGTTCTCTCTCGGCGGTGAAAAGCAGCGCGGCCAGGAAACGCAGCCCATCGTGCATGACGGCGTGATGTACATCACCGGCTCCTATTCGCGGATGTATGCAATCGACATCAAGACAGGCAAAGAGCTGTGGCAGTATGACGCCCGCCTGCCCGAAGGTATCCTGCCGTGTTGCGACGTCGTGAACCGGGGTGCCGCCATCTTTGGCGACAAGGTTTACTTCGGCACGCTCGATGCGCGCATCGTTGCATTGAACAAGGACACCGGCGATGTGGTCTGGAACAAGCAGATCGCCGATTACAAGGCGGGGTACAGCTACACTGCCGCCCCGCTGATCCTGAACGGCATGATCATCACCGGCAACTCTGGCGGTGAGTTCGGCGTGGTCGGCCGTGTCCAAGCCCGTGATACCGAGACCGGCGAACTGATCTGGGATCGTCCGGTGATCGAGGGTCACATGGGGATGCTGAACGGCGAAGAAAGCACGATGACCGGCACGTTGAACGCGACATGGCCGGGCGATATGTGGAAAACCGGCGGCGGGGCTACCTGGCTCGGTGGATCGTATGACGCGGACACGGATACGCTGGTGTTCGGCGCGGGAAACCCTGCCCCCTGGAACAGCCACCTGCGCAATGCGGGCCAGCCGACAGAAGGCAACTCCGGTGACAACCTCTATGCCGCGTCACGCATCGGTATCGACCCGGCCACGGGCGAGATCAAGTGGCACTTCCAGACGACGCCCCGCGAAGGCTGGGACTATGACGGGGTGAACGAAGTCGTCGCCTATGAAGACCGCGCAGGCAACAAACGGTGGGCTACCGCCGACCGCAACGGCTACTTCTATGTTCTCAACCGCGAGGACGGCGCATTTGTGAGTGCCGCACCTTTCGTCAAGGACATCACATGGGCCAGCGGCATCGATGATACCGGTCGTCCGATCTTCGTCGAAGAGAATCGCCCCGGCGACCCGGCTGCGTCGGCCGATGGCAACAAGGGGGAAGTCGTGTTCTCGTCGCCTTCCTTCCTCGGCGGCAAAAACTGGATGCCTATGGCACACTCGCCCGTAACTGGCCTGTTTTATGTGCCCTCCAACGAATGGGGCATGGACGTCTGGAACGAGCCGATCACCTACAAGAAAGGTGCGGCCTACCTTGGTTCGGGCTTCACGATCAAGCCGAACTACGAGGACCACATCGGCAGCCTCAAGGCGATGGACCCCGACACCGGCGAGATCAAGTGGGAGTACAAGAACGACGCGCCCCTTTGGGCCGGTGTGATGACCACTGCCGGTGGACTGGTGTTCACAGGCACGCCCGAGGGTGAATTCATCGCCTTCGATGACGAAACCGGCGACAAGCTTTGGTCGTTCCAGACCGGTTCCGGCATCGTCGGCCAGCCCATCACCTGGGAACAGGACGGTGAACAGTTTGTGACCGTAATCTCCGGATGGGGTGGTGCGGTGCCACTCTGGGGCGGCGAAGTGGCCCAGAAGGTGAGCTACCTCAACCAGGGCGGCCTGCTGTGGACCTTCCGTCTGCCTGCACAGCTTGCTTCCAACAACTAAGAAATCTCCCTGTAACCTTGTGCGCCCCTCTCGTAGGGGCGCATTTTTTTGGCACGGGCGACTAGGACTTTTTGACAAGAGACTTTTGGATTGTTGTGCCCTAGCGTAGGGCCATGACACCTCATCAATCGCCAATATCAAAACATTTATTGCAAGACATCGCACCCTGGGCGCTCATCGTCGATGACCATCCTCTGTTTTGCGATGCGCTTGATCTGACCCTGCGGTCGGTGGCAGAGTTCGTGGAAGTTCGCACAGCAGATTGCCTTCAATCGGCACTCAAGACGCTCGACACCTTCAAAGCGCCGCACCTCATCCTGCTCGATTTGAACCTACCCGATGTCAGCGGCCTTGACGGATTGATGCAGCTGCGCCGGAAGTCCGAAGAGTCGAAAATCATCGTAGTCTCTTCGATGACCGATAACACAATCATCAACGCCGCAATCACATCCGGTGCAGCGGGTTTTGTGCCCAAACACAGCCGCCGGTCGGTGTTCAAGGATGCCGTCGACCAGATCAGGGAAGGCAAGATTTTCACGCCGCCCGGTTTTGTCAAAGGCAGCGAGGGGTCTGCCAAGGATGACACGCTGCGAAGATTGTCGTCCCTGACCAACCAGCAAGCCCGTATCCTGAACCTCATCTGCGAGGGTAAGCTCAACAAGCAGATCGCATTCGACCTGACGATTGCGGAAACAACTGTAAAGGCGCATGTGACCGCGATCATGCGCAAACTCGGCGTTCAAAGCCGCACCCAGGCGGTGCTGGTTGCACATGAAGCGAATTTTTCCGAAGTCTTGCCAAACCGGGAATAGCACCTCTATCGTGACCGGAACGGGGTGATCAGAATGACCGAAAAGATCCAGAGCAACGGGCGGGACGTGCATGTATTATCTCAGGCCCAGGTCTCGGTAAAATGCGACGATCCGGTCGCGCATCTGCGCGAAAAGCTGGGGGACGCTCCCTTGGCCCTGCTCACGGTCTTTGTGACCCCGAATGTCGATTTTGCTGCTGTCTCAGAGAGACTCAACGCAGTATTTCCCACAACTGATATTGTAGCCTGTACCACCGCCGGAGAAATCGGCGCGGGAGGCTATGAGGAGGGAACGATCCTCGGACTTGGCTACCCCGCCGCACATTTTGACAGCATTTCGATCCTCGTCGAAGACCTTGACGGTCGCGAGACCCAAAGCGCGGTTGACCGCATTGCGCAGGACCGGGTTGCCTTGCGCGATAGAAACCCCAAAAAACTGAATGGGTTTGCCTTTCTCGTGGTGGACGGCCTTTCCCTGCGCGAGGATACCCTGACGGCTGCGATCTCGCCTGCGCTGCGGGACATGCCGCTGTTTGGCGGATCGGCGGGAGACGGCACCAGATTCAAACAGACGTTCGTGTCATTTAATGGACGGGTGCGCCAAAACGCTGCCGTTCTGACGATGATCCAGACAGATCATAAAACGCAGGTCTTCAGCATTGATCACCTTGTCCCCACGGATATTCAGATGGTCGTCACCGACGCCGATCCCGACAGGCGCATCGTGAAATCCATCAACGCAGAGCCGGCCGCGCGCGAATATGCGCGATTGGTCGGTACGAACCCTGACCAGCTCGACCAGTTCACTTTCGCCTCCCATCCGGTCGTCGTGCGTATCGGCGGTGCCCATCATGTCCGCGCGATCCAGCAGGTCACGCCAAAAGGCGAGTTGGTGTTCTTCTCTGCCATAGACGAAGGCATGGTGCTGACTGTGGCAGAGCCGCGGGACATGGCCGAACATCTGGACGAGAAGCTGACCGAGCTGTCCAGAATGGGCACGCTGACGGACATCGTAGGATGTGACTGCATTCTGCGCCGCATTGAAGCCGAGCAAAAACAGAGCACCCGCCAGGTGTCGGACGTACTGACCCGTCACAAGGTCATCGGCTTTTCAACCTATGGCGAACAAATCGGGCCGCTTCACGTCAACCACACCATGTCCGGTCTGGCGATCTATGCCGAAACCCATGGCGGCGAGGCCTGACACCCATGTCATTGATCAACCCACTCGACAGCATCGAGCGCCAGAATGAAAAGCTGCTGCTGATTTCCAAAGTTCTCATGCGCCGCGTGGAGCAAAAAAACGAACAGTCCGGTCTTGCCTATGCCCAGTTCGAACGGGCCGCCCTGCTTGAGATGCAGGTCAAGGAACGGACCATTGATCTGGAGCGCACACTCGATCTGTTGCAGGAATCCAATGCACAGCTTGAAGAGGCCAACCGCGAGACCGAAACCGCCCGCACCAATCTGGGTGAGGCTATTGAGACGATCAACGAAGGTTTTGCGCTGTTTGATTCCAACGACCTACTCGTCCTGTTCAACAGCCGTTTTTGCCGCGATATGAAAGACGTGGAGATGCGATTGGTCGAAGGGTTGCCTTTCAACGACTACGTCGACCTGGTTTCGCGAAGCAGCTCCCTCGCACTGCCGCCTGATGTGACACCCGCCCAGTGGGCCAATCGGCGCACCGAGCGGCACCGCGACAACCATGTGGTGTTCAATGTCAGTCTGAAACATGACCGCTGGATACAGGTCAGCGAACACCGCACAGCCCGTCGCGGCACCGTTATCCTGCAGACGGACGTCACCGAAATTATCCGGCTGGAACGAAAAGAACAGGACCGGATGCGCGACCGCCAGGCGCAGATCCTTCAAGCCACGCTTGACCATCTCAATCAGGGAGTTTGCATTTTTGATCATGCAAAAAATCTTGTGGGCTGGAACAAGAAGATGAATCAGCTGCTGGATCTGCCCCCTCAGGAAGCAGCATTGGGGAGAAATTTTGTCATTCTCCTCGAACAGCTTGAAAAACAGCTCATCTTCTCCGACCAGTTCGACGTCGACATGCTGGTGCGATGGGCCAACCACAATGAAGGGCGGTCCCCGATTGCTTTTGAAGTCACGCGCAACGGCCGCCAGACCTTTAGCGTTTTTGGTCAGGAAATGCCGGACCGTGGCTTTGTGATGAGTTTTACCGACGTCACTGCCGAGCGGTCTGCGGCGAAATCATTGGCCGAAATGAACGAAGTGCTGGAACAGCGCGTGCAGGACCGCACGAATGAGTTGGGGATCGCCTTGTCGGAAGCGGAGCGCGCCAATGCGTCAAAATCCCGATTTGTCGCTGCTGCAAGCCATGACCTGTTGCAACCGCTTTCTGCTGCAAAACTGTTTGTGGCTTCGGTGTCGGACCGGTTGACGCAGCCAGACCTACTCAATGTGATCGGCAAGGCCGAAACAGCCTTGATCAGCGTCGAGAAGATCATCGAAGCTTTGCTGGACATCTCCAAACTGGACGCGACCAGCCCCACTTTCGACATCCAGCCGGTGCGGCTGGACGCCATCCTTGGCCCTCTCAGCGACGAGTTGACGCCCGTAGCACGGGACAAGGGGCTGGATCTCACCATCGTGAGCTGCGGCCTGACCGTGCGCAGTGATCCCGGCTATTTGCGGCGCATCGCACAGAACCTCATTTCCAACGCGATCCGGTACACGCAGAGTGGCAAGGTTCTTGTGGGCGTGCGGCGCAGCGGGGCCACGGCCCGTATGGAGATCTGGGATACGGGCTTTGGCATTGCAGAGGCTGATCAGAAACTGATCTTTCAGGAGTTCAAGCGTCTGGATATGGCGAACTCTGCGGCCGGTCTGGGTCTGGGTCTGGCCATTGTCGAACGGGCTTGCAAGTCCCTGAACCACCCGCTGCATCTCTGCTCCATTCCGGACAAGGGTAGCTGTTTTACGGTAGAGCTGAAGATCCTCTGCAGTGACAAAGCCCAAAAAACGACCGTAAGACCAATGAGCGACAGCCCCAAGTTACCGAAGCTCGGTCAGATTATATTGCTTGTGGAGAATGACGGGGATCTTGCCAACGCAATATCCCTCATGATCGAAGGCTGGGGCGCCCATGTCATTCACGCGCTCAACGGTGAGGAGGCAATTGCCATCCTCAGGGACATCGATCTTGTCCCCGATGTACTATTGCTCGATTGCCAGTTGGGCGATGGCATGTCGGGGCCCGAGCTGCACCAACGGATCATTCAGCAATACGGGCCAATCCCGACGCGTATGATCTCTGCCGACCGCAGTAGCGCGCTTGCGCAACAGTGTGCCTCGATGGGGTTGAACCTGATGCCCAAACCCATCGACCGTCTCAGGCTGTTCGACTTTCTCCGCAGTGTCTCGTGAGGTTACGGGCTTTTGCGGTAAACCAGTTCGGCGGTGTCATCCGTTGAAAACCCTTGCGCCAGTTCCTGCATGCGTGAATGCAACGGCGATTTGATGCAGGTCGGGTCCGTGGCCGCCGGATCGCCCGCAATCGCCATCGCCTGACACCTGCACCCCCCAAAGTCCAGCTTGCGCCGATCGCAGGATTTACACGGCTCCTGCATCCAGTCCTCGCCGCGATAGGCGTTGAAGGCGCCGCCGTGATACCAGATGTCCGACAGCGGCTTGTCCGCCACGTTGTCGAAGACGAGGTTGGGGATCGTCTGCGCAGCGTGACAGGGCAACACCAGCCCGTCAGGCGTTACGTTCAGACCCGAGAGCCCCCATCCGCCCATACACCGTTTGGGATAATCGCCGTGGTAATCCGCCGGCACATAGTCGATGACCAGCTGACCTTTGAGCCGCTTGCGCGCTTCAGCGACCACGCGGCTGGCCTCGTCTGCCTGCGCGCGTGTCGGCATCATCGCGCTGCGGTTCAGCATCGCCCAGCCGTGGAATTGCACAATCGCAACTTCGATCCGCCGCGCTTTCATTTCAACGGCCATCTCGATCGCCTCCGGCAATTGGTGCAGGTTCTGGCGATGCACCACAGCGTTGAGCGTCAGCGGAAAACCTGCCTCGACGATCCACGCCGCTGCCTGCATCTTGCGTTTGAACCCGCCGTTGTACCCGCCGATCCGGTCGGCCATATCTGCATCCGTGCCTTGCAAGGACAGCTGCACATGATCAAGCCCTGCTGCGTCCAGTTCGGCAAGTCGCCGCTGCGTGAGGCCGATGGCCGAGGTGATGAGGTTGGTGTACAGCCCGGCATCCCGCGCGCCCGCCACCAGATCAACCAGATCCCGCCGCGAAGCAGGCTCGCCTCCCGACAGATGCAGTTGCAACACGCCAAGGCCTGCGGCCTGACGAAAGACGTCGACCCAGAGTTCCGTCGAAATCTCCTTCTCCCGTGCCGCCATTTCGACGGGATTGGAGCAATAGGGGCACGACAGGGGGCAGCGATAGGTCAGCTCCGCCAGCATGGCGATGGGTGCGGGCGCGGTCATGGTTTAATCTCCAGTATCCGGCGGTCCATCAGGCCCACCACATACCCGGACACATCCTCCGAGATTTGCGCAACAGGTGCGGCATAAAGCGCTGCGAGCGTCTCGATAATCTGGGACATGGTTTTCTCACCGTCGATCTGCTGCAAAATGGCAAGTCCGATGGCATCAAGGTCGATGACCCGCTCGGGTGCCAGCAAGACAGTTTTGCCGCGTACCGTATCATCATGCATCCGCACGCCGCGCGGTATCCGTGGTACTGCCTGACCGTCGAGCGCCGTCATGATGCGGGGGTCAAAACGTATGAACCGGGCACCCAGGCCCCCGGCGGAATACGCGCAGGCGTGACATAGGCCGCATGTAACGCATCGAGCTGCGCCCAAAGCACATCGGTCTTGAATTCAAGCGCAGCCGCCGCCGCGTCCTGTTTCTCGGCAGTATCGGCGTGCTCCAGAACCCATCCCAACCCGAAGGCCACATCCTTGGGCGCCTGTGTCAGCCGGTTGCGGAAATAGGACAGGCTCGTGTCGTCGGCAAAGGCGTAATTCGCCATCAGTCCTTCGATCCGCGCGGCGTGAATTTTTGGCGCAAACAGCTCGGTCAGCGACGCGGCGACCGCTTCAAGCAGCGTCTTGTCTCGGACAAAGCGCACGTAGGCATCCACCGCAAAGCGCGTAGCCGGTAACACCCCGCGGGCACTGGCAACATAGTCGCGGTCTAGCCCAACAGCATCTGCAAGATGCAACCAGCGGGCAATGCCGCCCTCGACCTCGTCAGTGCCGTCGTGGTCCTCAATGCGTGACCGCCACGCGCGGCGCAGCGCGGGATCATCGACACGGCTCATGAAAGCGGCATCTTTCATCGGGATACTGGCCTGATAGTAGAACCTGTTGATCACCCATGCGCGGACCTGATCGGGCGTGCAACCGCCGCCATGCAGCAAGTCGTGAAACGGATGCTTGTCGTGATACCGCTCGGCCCCGATCCGGCGCAGGCGGGCTTCGAATTCGGCGGGTGTGGCCGTCATATCTCCAACTCCATCCCGTCCTGCGCAATGATCCATCCGGCGGCTTCGACCGCTTTGCGCTCTTCTGACATAGGCCGGAACACTGGATTGGTATTGTTCATATGGACAAAAACTTTCTTCGCAATCTTGATATCTTCGAAGGCAGCGATGGAACCGTCGGGGCCGGACATGGACATATGCCCCATCCGCCGCCCGGTTTTCTGGCTCAGTCCTGCGCGCACCATCTCGTCGTCCTGCCAAAGTGTCCCGTCAAAGAAAACCGCATCCGCCCCGTCCAGCCGCGCCGCAAGCGTATCGCGCATTGCCGCACAGCCGGGAATGTAGAATGCGTTTTTGTCCCCTGCCCGCAAATGTACCCCGACCGTCTGCTCACCCTCCAGGTCGGTTTGGACTTCCGCACCTTCCAGATAGAGCGGCACCTTGCCCGGCACCGGAAACAGCTGCGCCGTCAGACCCGGTGCAATTTCGACCTCGCATCCCAGCTCAATCGAAACGCGTTTGACGAAGTCCGGATGGAGGGCATTAAAAATCGGATTTTCGGCGAGCACGCGATGAATTTCAGGTGTGGCGAAAAGCGTAAAAGCCTGTTGCTCGCGCAGGGTCAACAACCCTGCAATGTGGTCGATATCGCCATTGGTGAGCAGGACAGACCGCAAGGGGGATTTGCGCAGGTCACTCGGATGCAGAGGCGGGGCTTTGAGCATCTGGTCCCGAATATCGGGCGACGCATTCAAAACCGCCCACTCGGTGCCATTGGCGCTGAGGGCGAGCGAAGACTGGGTTTGCGCGGGTATCGTTCCTGCACGCGCCAGATTGCAATTCTCGCACCCGCAGTTCCACTGTGGCAAACCACCACCGGCAGCCGACCCAAGAACATGCGCGCGAAACGTCAATGCAACTCTCCGCGCGCAGAAATATCAGAACAGATCGCCGTCGTCTTGCTCGCGATCACCGTCCGGGCCGTACATGTTGATCTCCATCCCGCATTCAATTTCGCGGATAATCGGTTTTGACCATGCCATTGTGTTTCCTCCACAGGTTACGTTTTCTCAGCTTCGAGTATTCGTCGCGACCTCGCGATTGTCTATGAGACTAAGGTATCAAACCTCGGAGATGAACCAGAACTTCAAATGACGGCGGATCTTACCCACCAGAGCCTCCCATTGTCGGCGCATTCCCGCCCGCGATGCTTTTGGTAGATACTTCCGACCATCGTCTCATGCCTGAGAGCCGCAAATTTCTGGACAGCTTGCGGGTGCCGTGACACGCTTGCGTTATGCGATTTTGCCTTCCCTTCATCTTCACACTTCTCGGCGCCACAAATGCCATGGCGACAGACGATTGCGCCGCCGACGCGATGATCGTCTTTGACGGTTCGGGTTCCATGGCCGAGATGGGCTTCAACGACATTGACGAGCCGCGCATTTTTGAGGCGCGCCGGGCGATGGCCGATGCACTGCCGCAAATTGCGCAGAACCGTCGCCTTGGCCTTGTCGTCTACGGTCCCAACGGCGCGGATGAGTGTTCGGGCGTCGAGATGCGGTTCGCGCCCGAAGCCAATGCCGCCTCGCTGATCATTTCAGCCATCAACGCACTTGAACCCGGTGGCAGCACCGCGTTGACGCAGGCCGTCAAATTGGCGGCGCAAACGCTGGATTACAAAACGCAACCCGCGACCGTAGTGTTGGTCACAGACGGCAAGGAGACCTGTGGCGGCATGCCCTGTATGCTGGCCGCCGAATTGGCAACAGACGGGTTTAACACCACCGTCCATGTGATCGGTTTCAAAGTGCGCGGTACGTTCTTTTCATGGGACCGGCAGACCGACAACGACTACAATACGTCGGAAAGTACATCCCGGTGCCTCGCCGACCGGACGGGCGGGACTTATACCAGTGCCGAAACTTTGGACCAGCTGATCGCTGCATTGCGCGAGACGTTGGGATGCCAGTTCTTGTTCTAACGAGCCAGGCAATCACTGCTAACAGCAAAAACAGGCGCTTGGTATTGTCCATTAGCTGGCGTCCGGTAATTCTTAGGCTCCCTCAATACCGGTGCATTCAATTTGAATAACAAGAAGTCGCGCATCCCTCGCAAATACATCGTCTGCGTCTTTGGTTGCAGACCCTTGATCTGCATGTCTTCGAGAAATCGCTGGCGCAGAGCCGGTACATATTGGTCTGACATTGAAACTTCCTGTCGTCAGATTAAAAAGCTCCCAATCGTCCAACAGGTTCGTCAGTTCACAAAATCACAACGCACAAATCAACGCGCTACGCCTGCCACAAGCGCCAATACCGCCAGAGCGGTTTCGTCCTTATCCGCTTTGTTGTCCTTCAAATCTGGTGCGGCGAACGACTGGTTCAGTGATCTACGTGCATTCAATGGTTGCGCTACGCCTTACCCATCTCAGCCAGACACCCCCTCCCCTTGCTTCAACCGGCTTTCCAGCCCGTCCAAATCATCCACCACTGTATCGAGTCGATCTATACCGCCACCATCGATTTCCTCAATTTGCATCTCAACCTGGTCGGCAAAGCTCATTTCCATCTGCCGTTGCTCCTCTTCGACAACGGCTTGAACAGCCTTCGAACTTTTCTTGGCTGGCGGCACTGATTTACCTGAACCGACCTCGTTTGGACCATCCAGACGCTCATCATGCACCTGGGGCTCCGCACTCGTTCCAGCTTGGCTCGGACTCCGCTCTGTTCCGCCGAAATCTGAACCATCCGCCTTGCCGCCACCTCCGCCCATCACCGGAAACGGCAACTCGCCCCGCTGCGCGCCATGGATCGCCGCAAACAGCCGATCATCAAAATACTGGATCCGCTTCGCCCGCACTGGCATTTGCGCATCCACGACCATGATAATTTCATCAAGCGGCAACCGGCGCGCTTCGTCTTCAGGCAACAACGATGTCTCTTCCGTCCGTGTGGACTGACTGCGCCCCTCAAACGGGTTCTTCCCAATGGACCGCGATCGAGTGATAACTGTCTTCGTTGTCTTCCCAACTGCCTTGCTGAGCTCCTCGATGGTCTTTTCATCTGAGGGAGTGAGGTAGAGCTTCACACCTGCGTTGCCCTGCAACGCGCGGCGGGTGTTTTCACCGTAGATTTCATCAAGGGCAGGGATGGTTTGGGTCACCACCGCCAAGTGGCCGCGATAGGTGCGCAGAGTTTCGATGCTCTCGACCACAATGGGCATTTTGCCAAGGCGGTTGAACTCATCGAGCATGATCATCACAGGCCAAGGCTCATCTTTGCCCGGTTCCTTCTCTTGCATGGCCGAGAGAAGGTCTGAGAAAAACAACCGGATTAGCGGCGCGAGTGGTTTCACCATCAGCGGTTGGACAACGAGATAGACCGTGAAGGGCTTCTTGCGGATCGTGCGGAAATCAAAGTCGGAAATCTGCGTCGCTTCGTCAATCGCCGGGTTCTGCCATTGATCCAGACCTGAGGTCATCAGAAGCGAGACATAGGAGGTTAGCGTGTCGTTGTTGGTGGACGCCAGCCGCGTAAAGATCAACTTCGCGGCTTTGTTGTCGATCTCGTGGCCCCGCGCCACATATTCTTTCTGTTTGTTGCCCCCCGAAGCCGCGATCCGGTAGATCTCGCCCAAGTTGGGCTTCTTGCGCTGGAACGCCAGCAAGCCCGCGGCCACAAACAAATCAATGCCGCCCTTCAAAAGCCCTTGCACGCGATCATTGTCACTTTGCAGAAACAAGGTCGCCAGCAGCTGCAATTCCATCTGCTGGCGCGCGGGGTCTTCCAATTCATAGATGCGCAGCAGCGGATTGTAGCGATGGGTGCGCTTGTCTTCCCAGTCCGTGGGCGCAAAGCGGTAGACCTTGTCGCCCTGGGCGGCACGGTGACGCGCCGTGGCTTCAAAACACTCGCCCTTCACATCCAACGTAACGGCAGACCCCTGCCATGTGAGCAGGTTCGGGATCACAAAGCCGCTGGTTTTACCGCGCCCCGTTGGTGCCACGATCAGGGCATGGGGAAAGACCTTAGATGTGATGTAGCGGGCCCGCGACTTTGGGCTGCCCAATTTGCCCAGAATAAACCCGGTCCCTGGCTTGCCAAAGAACCCGTTGGTTTTCATCTCATCGCGCTTTTGCCAATGGGTCTGCCCGAAGCGCGTGAGGGCCGAGCCGGAAAGGGCAAGGCTCATCATTAGCCCCGCGACGGCGGCACCGCCAATGATCAGGTTGATCAGTTGGAAATCATCAGGCCGTCTATCTCTGATCCAGAGGTAATTTTGCGCGATATATCCAAAATCGATATCGGCGCTGAACCCAAGCGCCTTAAAGGTCAGCACAGCCGAGGCAATGGTGTAGCCCATCGCCCCTGCCACCAAGGTGACCAGAACCACCCCTATGGCAATCCAAGCCTTTCCCATGGATCCACTCAATGGACCTGGCCCCGCTCAATCTCGCCGTCCACGTCCGCCGCGCGGTGTCTCTCGACTTCTACGTCTGCCAACTCATCGACAACCTGTCGCAACGCCTCCGAGTTTGCCGTTGCCGCATCCGATTGTAGATAGACCTTTGCGACATAGAGCCGATCAAGGCGATCTTCGATCACATTTTCCAAAGCGTCACTGTCACCCTCCTTCAGGCGATCGAGCTGCGCCGCGTCCAAAACCCGCGCCACATCGCTGCGGAAGGCCTCACGTTCTTGGTTGGTCTCAAAGGGCGAAGACAACTCCCCTGCCCGTTCATGGGCGAGAACACGGGACAGTTCGGGCGTCTCATTCTGGACTGTCTCGCGCTCCGTCAGGTTTTCCTCCCGTTCAGCGCCGCGCGCTTCATAGACACGCGCGTAAGTGTCGCCGAGACCCTCCGCCAGCTGCTCGGGCATATCAGGATATCGCGTCTGTAGATCGCGCGCGACGGAAACGGAGATTGGCGTGCTGCCGTGCGCCCCCAAACGCGCCGCTTCGACCTCATTGATAACCCAGTCTGCTGCGGCCTGATCTACGATCACCGCCCTGCCCTCCTCATCCGTGCGGATCACATCGGTCGGGCGCGCAATCAGCTCTGGATGGTCGCGCAGATAGTCCCGCTGTTCGTCCTCCAAACGCTCTACGGCAAGGCTTTCGATCACGGCCTCATCAAGGTCCTCACTCTGAGCTTCAATCTGAGTCTCGACGCGAACGGCATTGGCAGCGGTTTCGATCTGAGCTTGCGTGACATGCGCCTGCACCTCGCGGGCGTCTTCAATGACCCCGTCACGGCGCAGCACACCTTCCCGTTCCAGCATGGTCCCCAGCTGCACATGTACATCATTGAGGATATCCCGCGCCTGTTCCAAATCCGCGCGGCGCTCAAGGTTCAAATCCTTCGCCTCGGCCACCTTGGACAAATCATCCGCAATCCATTGATGTTCCAGAGCCGCGTTTTGCGCCCCCGTCTCCATCCGGGCCACAACCTCGGATGTGCTGATCCCCGTGCCGCGCAGTGCTGCATCGACGCGGGCGCGCACCCGTGGCTCAGACAGACGCTCCAACTGGCTTTGCTGAATATTGGCTTCAGAATAAACCCCGCCTTCTGATGGGACCTCCGAGAGGGAATTGGACCGTAGCCCAAGGGGCTGCATATGCTGCACCCGCGCTTGAATTGCGTTGAGAGACTTCTCCAGCGCGGGTCGCTCTGCATCCGGCTTTGCCGCGATCAAATCTGTGATGTTTGCGACCTTCTCCGCGTAGCGGCTGCGCAGATCCTCGAACGTTTCGTCTTCGGCCATGTAAATGCCTCCTGCGGTTTCAACGTGACCACCCTTCGCCAGAACCTCGCCCGCACGGAACAGAACCTCAGCAATGTCTTCGCGGTTCTCGGAGGACGCCTCGGCAGCCAGCGAGTGGAATATGATTTTGGTGTTTGCGATCTCGGCAAGCGTGCGGGTCAGGTCTTTACCCACCCGTTCGCGCTCCACTGGCGTCCTGCCCTCTTCTTTGGCGGCATAGACCTCGCGGGTCTTGGCCGGGTAATGCACCTCGCCGCGATCTATCCGCCGCGTTGCCTCCAACCGCACGCCGTAGGTCTCGGCCTCTTCGACCATCGCCAACCGGAAGTCGTCATAGTTGAACCGATGATTGCGCGCCAAATAGAAAAACTCGCCCTCTTGAGAGCGGCGATTCAATACGAGATGCGCATGCGGATGCTCGCGGTCCTCATGTACAGCAATGATATAATCAAAGTGGCCTTCATCTTTCTGGAAGAACCGCTCGGCCACGTCAGTCGCGATGTCGCGCACGTCCTCTCCGCGCGTTCCAATCGGGAAGGACATCAGCAGATGTGTGGTTTGCCCAAGTTTGGGTTTGAACCCCGCGTCCCACCGCTTGGCAAAGCGCTCGGTCAGGTCTTTGATCTCGCCGCGCTCAAGCTTGGATTTGCCATCCAGGAACCCGCTGCTGTCGACGATATGGGTGGACTTTGTCGTGAGGTATTCGAGCTGGTTGGACAGCTGGGATTTATTATGCGTGCCCCCGCCCCGGATCGCTTTGAACACAGCGGCCCGATGTCCCGCAGCGGCGCGCACCATCTGCTTTTGCTTGGAGGCATACAGACCCTGCATCGAGCCACGGATCCGGCTCCACCCATCCTCAAATATCTCTCCGGTGACGGCACCAACCGCATCATTCAGCCGCATGGGCGAACTCCTTCAAGGCAGCCGTTGCTTTCAGCTGCATCGCGTCACGCCGGCGGCGCACAAGCAGGTCAATCTCATCTGCACTATCGAGGATGAATCGCGCCAACCCGCGCATCTGTGCAAGCCGCAATTCTGAGAACTCAGCACCAGTTCCCTGTCCCTCCCTGTTGGCCTTCTGCATCTGCTTGGCAATCTGGGCGACACCGTTTCCAACATCATTTAATGAGGCGCGATAGCGCGCCATCTCTGCCGCCAACGATGTGTCCGCCACAAAGGTGCCACCTGCCGCTTGCATCAAGCGGCGCAGCCCTTCCGAGCGGGTCTCGATCCCCGCCGACGCCAGCACCGCATCGAATGCCGCCATCTCGTCAGGGGTCACTTTCACACTCACCGCCAAGACCGGCACGGCCGTATCGCGCTGGCGCTGATCGTCACTCTTCAAGGTGTATTGCACCGCCCGCGGTGTCACCCCGAACCGCTTCGCAAGCACGGACGTCGAGACTCCGTCCGCGGCTTCGCGCACGATCTCCATACGTTGCGCATCCGTGAGACGTTTCGAGCGAGACATGCGAAGAAAGACCCCCTATTTCCTGCCACCTTCCACCAAGGCTGCCCCCACCTTACGATAATATACCGATATGTCAATTATATACTTACGTCGCATTCAGTCTCAGGCAGCCTTGGTGTCCGCTTCCCCCGCGGCCCGCAGGGACGCGGCTCTGCCGCCCTCACCACCGGGTGCACCACCTGTCCTAGGGGTCCCGTCCACCAGCCCCGCCCGAGGGTCTGGCCGAACGCGCATGTGTTCGGACGGAACCGCGGGCGGGCGCAAACCCCACCGACAGGGCGGACAGGCAGGGTCAAGGAGGGCCAGATTTGGCTTGCCAAATCTCTGCCGCAAAAACCGGGAGGCCCTGGCCGATAGGTTTTTGTGGATGGCCCCCTTGAGGCTGACTGGCCGGTCTGTCGCGGCCTGATCATTTCGGGAGGAGTGCGTCTGTTGAACGCGCAGCGGCCGACGGCTTCGTGAAGTCGCCTCGGGCGATCTGACCGCCGGACGCGGCATCCCTGGAACAGGGATCGGGCCGCCCCAAGATCGTGCTGGGGCGGCCCATCCTCGTCAGAGGATTTAGTCCTGGGGATCTTTCGCGCTCGGTGGGAACATCACCAGCTCCGAGACCGCGACCGGGAAGTCGAGCTTGAGGCTGAAGAACTCCGAGCCGTCCCCGTTGCGGGTGTTGCGGAACATCGCACCCACGCGCTGAAAACGGGTGCGCTCCTGGCCATCGGTGTCGGTGAACTTGACGGGGACGGTGGCGACGTAGTGGTTGGTCATTTGGGTCTCTCCTTTTTGCGATGGGGATCTGCCAGCACCGGGGCAAGAGGCCCGGTCGCAAGCGCAAATGCGGAGGGTCCGCGGCCCCGCCGTGGAAGCCGTATTTGTGCTTGCCGAAGCGTGAGCTGAGGGCACGATTGGGCCGACCCCGTGCGATCCACATCTATGAGCAAAAAGGAGAGATCCGGATGATCCTTGCCATCACGCAGCCGCCACCATCCGCGTCCGCGTCCCGCCAAGCCTGGCCGGGGAGCTGACGGAGCCCGCCCGCGTGGATGCGATGTTCTGAAACACCACCCGAGGGACGCGCAAGTCTTCGGCCTAAAGTGCGACGTCTCGACCCCTCGCGTCTTGCCCCGCTGACGATGTGCGTGAGGTACGCACCATCCCCAACCCGTACCGATGCGGATGGGCCGCACGCTGACGGACCGGGTAGAGCGATGACAGTGCCGACCGCCGCAGCCTGTCGATCTTGCGTAACCGACCGCACGCGCCATGAGACATGACGAAAGGGCCGCGCCATGCGCGACCCTCTCTCTTCAATCCTGCGACGCCTTCTTCGCCGGGTCCGCAACCCGCATGACCGTCAGGCCTTTCGCTTCCGCCTTCTGCCCGAGGTTCAGCGCGACCCCGTTGCCACCGAAGAGAACAACCCCCGTCGCCGCGAACTTGTCGTCCAGCATTTCGTCGTTGCACTTGAACGGTGCCGCCCGCCCGTGCGCGGACCAGCGCGGATCGAAGCGCGCCTGCGCGACCCCGCGTGCCCGGGCCCACCGAGCCGCAATCATCTCCGCCCCGTGCTTGCCACCCTTGTGGCAGAGGAAGATCTCCTGATTGCGGTTCTGCTTGATCCGTTCGCGAACCTTGTCGAGCGTGTTGAAGATCACATCGACATCGGTCCAGTCGGTCGCGCCCGAGACGATCAAGGGGATCCCCTCGACTTTCGACTTCTCGGCGGTTTCACGGTCGTGCTGCTCCAGGAGCTGCCGCGCCTCGAAGACCGCCCCGGTCTCCTGCGCCCGGACGCTTGCGCGCGACCCGGCTGCCGGGATGAAGGCGTGGCCCGTTTCGACCTCGTAGCATTCCGCCGCCGCCTCGCTCATCACCTCGATGGCGCTGACGATCTCGCGCAGCTGCAGAAAGCGCGCCTGCGCCTCTTCGAGCGCGGTCTCGGCGATCTCCGACCCGTCGTGGGATTTTGCCAGCGCGCCGATCTTGTCAGCAGTGCGGTCGACCTCCTTGCCAAGCGCCACCTTGCGGCGCTGCAGGATCGTGGCGAGCCCATGCGCCAGCGGTTCGATTTCCGCTTCGAGCCCGGTCCCGCGCAGCTGCCCGAGCAGAGCCTCGAAGCTCTCTCGGATGATGCGGTCGGTCAGGACGTGATCCTCCGGGATCGGCAGCTGCGCGTCCTTCTCGGTCAGTCCGAAAAGCTCGATCGTCTCGTATGTGTTAGCGGTGTCGTAAGCCATGTTCTTTCTCCAGATATTGGGTTCGACCACCACGTGAGTGTGGTGGCATGGCCGAATGTCTGGTTTCCGAATCTGCCCGGGTCAGGGACGGCGCAGCCGCCGGCTTGCTGGGCGCAAAAGTTTTCTGCGCGCAGCACCCGACACATGCGCGCGCTCACGCACGGGACCGCCCCGCCCCACACGCCCCGCCCTCGCCGAAAAGTTTTGCGATCCTTGACGCGGGCTGATTTGGGGGCCATCCGGAGGATATGCTTCCGCGCTCATGTGTGTGTGTTTTGACGGTAGGTTTGCCCGACCCGAGCAGGCAAACGGCCCGACCGGACGCGGGAGACGGATGAAGCGGCGGGCTCGTTTTGCCCCGCAAAACAGACCTGAGCGCAATCCGGCGGAGCGGCCAGGGAGAGACGTGCTCGCGAGGCGGGCAAACCGGGGGCCTGGGTGCGACGCCGCGGTGAGGCCGCATGGCCGAATGCGCGACGGACCGAAGGGCCGTTCTCCCCTGCGACACGCGAAGCCGAGCTGGGGAGGCCGCAAGGCTGGGACTCAGGTCGATGGTCGAGTGCACAAAACCGACACACTCCGCATGCAAACCGTGCAAATTGTCTGGTCTGTTAAAGGGTTCGGATGTAGACAAGATCCTATCAACGCTGAAAATGATCATTCAGAAAGAGCAGTCCGACCTTGGCTTCCGCCCAACAACTCATCGGTCTCGTTAAGAGCCACGCAGAAGGGGACGCTGATCGTTTTTACGATCTGGCGATGCAACTCTCGGCGGCCGAAGAACAGAAGGGACACACTCGGCTGGCTGAACAGTTGCGGCAGTGGGCTGAAGCGGGGCAAAAACCGCCAGCAAAGCGAACCCCTGCAGTCACCCCTATCGCAATGCCTCGCGGCGATCTTGCAGAGTTTCTTGCCGCGTCTTATCCGACGGAGCGAATCGTCGATGTAATCTTACCGGATAGGATTGGAAGTGAACTGTCGCATCTCGTTTTCGAGACGCGCATGCGCGAAAAGCTCGAGGCAAAAGGCCTGAAGCCACGGAGGCGTGTTCTCCTCTCAGGTCCTCCCGGTACCGGCAAGACACTGAGTGCGTCGGCACTGGCCGGGGAGCTGCAGTACCCCTTATTTTCGGTCATGCTCCACGGGCTGATCACCAAGTTCATGGGTGAAACAGCGCAGAAGCTGAAGATGATCTTCGATGCCATTAAGACGACGCGCGGTATTTATCTCTTCGACGAAATCGACGCTTTGGCTGCCGCCCGGGGCGGTGAGAACGACGTCGGCGAAGCCCGGCGGGTTCTGAACTCATTCTTGCAGTTCTTAGATGAGGATACCGGGCCTTCGATCGTCATTGCCACCACAAACCTGCCGGGAATTCTTGACCGCGCGGTGCTGCGCCGCTTCGATCTTGTGTTGCCTTATGTCATGCCCGATGGCCCGGCCATTAGGCAAGCGCTCGAACGCCGTCTGATCGGTTTCTCGTTCAATCGAATAGGATGGAAGCGGGTGACGGATGTCGCCACTGGCCTCTCAACAGCCGATATTGTGGCGGCGGCGGAAGATGCCGCGAGACGTGCGGTTTTGAATGATACTGACAAGATTGCGACACAGGATTTACTTGACGCCCTCGAACGCCGACGGTCGCTCCAAGATTTAGGGACCAACGACAATGGCACGAGAGCTTCCACACTTTCACCTTCGCAATCTAGGACAGCCGCGCCCATTCCAGGCAAAGGGCGGGGGCGGGTCCAAAAGACCAAGTGATGTCCCCAATCGCGCTGCGCACGCCCAAGCATTGCTTCAGGCAATCGACGCGCTGCCGGATATTCCAGCAGCCGAACTTCCCGGCGTCTATCTGGAAGTCGCCTCCCGCATCGACGAGCGCCTGAAAAAGGACAGCTTGGACGCCAGCGGCCTGATGCTTCTTCGCATCGAAGATACTCCAGTTCCTGGTGGCGCCCAAGAGCGCGCGACGGTGTTTGCGACTGCCAAGGGTATCGAAAAGCTACGTATGAAGGTCGAGCAGTTTCGGACTGAAGACACGCCTGATCGCGAGAAAGATGGTGAAATTGTCCCGGGCCGTCCGAAGAACGCGGACCTGGTGCAAAGCGTTGCTGCCATCACGGAAGCGGGATTGCGTGCCCTATGGCGCAGCCCTCCAGGCAAGTTTCCCGTGGCGGATGTTGCGACCGTCTGGGAGGCTTGGCTCGAGCCCCAAATGACCGAGGCCTTCGTTGCAGCAGCGCCAAACTATGGTGTGACTGTGGGCGCGGATCGGCTGGAGTTTCCCGAAGATACAGTGGTGGTCGTCCAGGCCGATCGCAATCAGCTTGCCCAAGCCGTCCGGCGACTGGGTGGCGTACGCGCACTTGCCGCTCCGACCATCACAGCGGATTTCTTCGACGGCTTGCCGGTGGCCGAACAGGCGCAGTGGGTCGACGAGCTCGCGGGCCGTACGACCTACACTGACAATCCCGATCCTGGCTACGTTACGCTTTTGGATACCGGTGTCAGTCGCGCGCATCCTCTCATTCAGCCAGCGCTCAGCGTGGATGACCGACATGCCGCCAACCCGGCCTGGGGACTGGAGGATGTGAAGGGCCATGGCACAGAGATGGGAGGACTTGCGCTCTTTGGCGATCTGACGCTGAAACTGCACCAGGCGAACCCAGTTAAGGTCGTGAACCGTTTGGAATCCGTGAAGCTGCTGCCTGATGCAGGGATGAACCCGCATCATCTCCTTGGCGCGGTGACCAAGCAGGCTATCAATACAGTAGAACAGGTTGGCCACCGACGCCGTACATTTGCCATGACGACGACGACAGGTGAGGATACGCCGCACGACGGAGCTCCCACCTCCTGGTCAACGGAAGTCGATCAGCTTGCCGCCGGTGTATCAGGTGACATCAAACAACAGCGCTTGGTACTTGTTTCGGCAGGGAATACCGACAACTTCACCTTTGGTGCCGGAAACTACCTCGACCGATGCGATCACGAGGACAACGAAATCGAATCGCCGGCCCAGGCGTGGAATGTTTTGTCTGTTGGGGCCTTTACAGAGAAGACCGTACTGCCAGACGGAGAGCCGGCCCAGGCGCTTGCACCATTCGGCGATCTATCGCCAGCTTCGAGAACTGCATCGTGGTCGTCCCATTGGCCGAACAAGCCGGACGTCGTCCTTGAGGGTGGAAACTGGGCGCTAAGTGCCATGCCACCGCCAATGCGGCATGGATGGTTATCGCTGCTTTCGACTCACCACAATTACCCAGTCCGATCCTTCACATTCACCTTCGATACCAGCGCGGCGACCGCGCTTGCCGCGAAGGATGTAACGGAACTCTGGTCGGACTATCCGACGCTTTGGCCCGAGACAGTGCGTGGTCTCTACGTGTCGTCAGCGCGGTGGACGCAGCAGATGCGTGCGCATCTGCCGGCCCAGCCAAACAAGGGTCACTTCACGCCCCTTTTTCAGCGCTATGGGTATGGTGTGCCGGACATGGCGCGTGCCCGCCGCAGCGCGTCGAACGCGCTGACCCTCATCGTGGAAGATACGATTACGCCGTACGGGATTTCAGAGAAGACCGGCGGTGATGTCCACAATGAAATGAAGCTGTTCGCCCTTCCCTGGCCCGTTGAGGCTTTGCGCGCGCTCGGCAATGCCGATGTGACCTTGCGGGTGGCACTCAGTAGCTTTATCGCTCCGAACCCGTCCGAAGCCTCGCGCGGCGTTCGGTATCGCTACGCGTCCCACAACTTACGTTTCCAACTCAATCGCGCTGGCGAGAACGAAGCCCAATTTCTGGCCCGGATCAGCAAGGCGGCCGAACAGCCCGATGGTCCTGCAAGCGACGAAGATGATCTTTGGGACTTCGGTAGCAATCGGCGCCATGTCGGGTCGCTCCATATAGATCAGCTGACATGCAGGGCTTCAGATCTGGCGCGGCGCAACTTGCTGGCTGTTCACCCAGTCACCGGTTGGTGGAAGTCGAAAAAGCTTCTCGCTGAGAGTTTGCCTTCCGTACGCTACGCACTGATTGTGGAAATCGACGCAGCAGAGTTGGACACCGAGCTCTACGCCGAGGTTCAAGTTGCTGTTGACGCATTGATTGCCGCTCAAGCAGTTGTACAAGTCTGACTGTATTGGAGACCCCGCGCAGCGCTCCCTATCTCGGCATCGCATCTACATCGGGCCTCCACATGAAATGGCAGTTCGATCGCTCTATTGAAACAAACACAGCAAAAGGGGAACCGTGATCTCACGGCTCCCCTTTCGGTTCAGATCGTCTATTCTTACGCGTTGATCACGCGACCAGCGACAGCCCCGCGCCTGCGTCCTGCGGCTGCTCACCGCTGTCGATGAACGGGATGATCGAGAAAGTCTGGCCACCGCGCTGTTCTTCGTTCTGGACGGCGTTGACACGCAGGTCGCCATCGGGCGTGTTGATCAGCAGCGAAAGGTAGTCATTGCCCGTGCGGCTGCTCTTGGCCATCCACGCCGAGCCAACGCGGATCGGTGTGCCCCGGGGCGAGCTGACCTCGATGCGGTAGTCAGGGTGGGTCTCCTCGGTCTTGTAGCTGTTCTCGATCAGCATGAACTCCAGATCGAACATCATATTGGCGATGTAGCCGGTGAAGGCGTTGTCAGCGTCCATGGCGGTGAGCTCGCCCGAGATCGAGCCGGATTTCATCAGACCGTTCGAGACCAACGGGATGATCTCGAATTCGCCGCTCTGGGCCGCGCGCGCCTCTTTCGTCTGCACCGCGTTGACCCGGAACGGGCCGAGGCCCACATCGATCTGCATGGAGATGTAGGGGTTACCGCTGGTATTGCCGGTCTCGTTCCAGGCTGTGCCGATGCGCACCTTGCGGCCCGACTTGTTGACCGCGGTTACATCAAAATCCGGGCTGCGTTCGGACATCTTGGCCCGTGCCTCGAGCTGGATGGCAATGTCAAAGCGCGTCGAATGGATCATGCCGGTGTATTCGGCGGCTGCGGTCTCGACGTTGCGGGTGAGGGTTCCTGCGAACATGGGATGGTTCCTTTTGGATTGGCCGGTGCCTGACGTCCTTGCCAGCGCATCCGGGATTGCTTTCTCGACCCCTTGAGGGATCACAAATCAGAAAGCTTGCTTTCCCTTTATGCCCCGCCCCCAGCTTCGCGATGCCGTCTGAGTAGGTGTGCCGCCGCGCCCCCGGGTGCTGCGCCCCTCTCCTGCCCGTCTGATCTTGATTGGCGGCCCGGATTTTCCGCAGCGTCCTTCGATTGCGCGATGAAGAACTCCGCCTCTTTGCCATTCAACCGTTGCCCTTCCCAGTCGGTCAGACCGATGCAGCTGCCGTTCGGCAGAAAGCTGATCAGGTACTGACCGAGCCGATCCTTTTGGACAACGTAGCCGGTATTGGCCCAGTGCACGGTCTGGCCGGCATCGACGGCCGCCTTGATGTCATCGAGTGTCATGCGAACCTCCTTACGAAGAATGGTGGGGAAACGACGCAGGAAGCCCGGTCATCGAACCGGGCTTCACTGCAGCATTTGTTTGGCAAACGGCCGAGGCTGTCAGGCACCTTGCGTGGCTTGTGTCGCGCGCGCCGCCATCCAATCCTTCAAGCCAAGAACTGTTCTGCCGGCGGCGACGTCGGAGGCCCAGGCAACCCTTGGGTCGCCGCAGGGCTCGGAGCCGACATGCCGGTCGATGTGGCCATTGGCCATCCATGGCTCGGGCTGGATCCGACGCAGCCAGTCCGCCATGCTCGGGATGCGGCCTTGGCAATCTTCACGGACATGCTGCTCACCGATCCAGCGCACGGGAATGTCCCGACCCGCGCTATTGGTCAGGGTCAGGCCGAAGACACGTTCGGATTCGAACAGGCCTTGGGAATGATGACGCAAGGCGCGGTGCGTGAAGAGCGCGAGGTGCTCTTTCGAGGCGTCGAACCATTCGTGCACGGCCTGATAGTCAGACGGCACCCCGCCGAATTTCCGGGCAGAGCTTTCAGCGTGATGAAGCGGATGTGCCATCTCACAGTCCCTCGTCATGGCTGTGCGAGCATTCAACGTAGCGGTCCGCATGATCGAGCGTGATGCTGTCGTTGCGCAAGTCCCAGGTCAGCGTGCCGTAGCCGCCCTCGTTGTTTTCGAACCCCGGATGATGGTGATAGGCAAGCGACCAGGCGAAATCGCCCACCTCAGTGGCAAGCGCCTCCGGCAGTTGGACCTCCGCAGGCTGCACCGTCACATCCTCGACATTGCCGGAATCGCCATAGCCTTCGTATTCGGCGGTGACCTCGCTGATGCCAAGCGCGCGTAGTTGCGCAAGCAGCTCCGCTCGGGATGCCTTCAGGGTGGTTTCGCGCTCCGCGCGCCACTGAGCCGCCATCGCGGCATAGTCGATCTGGGGATTGGTCATGGGTCTGTCCTCTCGTCTGAAGTTGGGGGGCCGGGCTTGGCATAGGTCAGCGCGCGCCCGGAAAGCGCAGACCGGGCAAACCCCGATCCGCGACGCCCGGCCCAAAGCCCTCTTTGACTTTTCAGGCGGCTTGTTCTGCCGCTTTGGTGGTTCCCTGCCCAACGATCCGGGCCAGAATGCTTCCCGTGTCGATCCTGTCCCCATGCGGCAGGAACACCCGTAGCTGGAAGGCGATGATCTCGGTGAAGCAGCCGAGCGCCTTGAGGCCGTCGATCATGCCCCGATCCGCACCACCCAACTCAAGGCGCATCTCGCCTGCGACCCGGCGACGGGTCAGGGTGAGACCCTGGCCCAGATCGACCGGCGCCGTGGTGCCGAGCGCAGCGGTCAACATCTCCTGCGGTGTTTGCGGGTTTGAGACGAGGAAGCGGGCGCGCAGCGCGGCCGCCCCTTCTTCGCTCAGCGTGCGCCCGATCATCGCTGTCGCCCCGTCCGGCGTGACCCTGTAGATGCGTTCATTGGTGGTCGGGATGTCCTTCCAGATCGGCAACAGCAGTCCTGTCAACAGGTAGAGCTTGGTCGTGGTGGTATTGGGCAGGGATGCGGCCTCGGCATCCCAAAGTCCTGCAAACTCGGGCCTTCCGATGTCTTCCCAGGCCGAGGACTCGAAGCGCGTCTCTTCGAGGTAGCTGGAGCCATTGGGCCGCACCGCCTTGCGCATGAGCGTGACGATATCCTCGTCATACATCTGCATGGGCCGCGCCGAGATGAGCGCCGCGCGGCCAGACGCTCGGTTGACCATCGTGGTCTTGTCGGGATTGCGCGACAGGGCCTCTTCAGCGCCCAGGACATGGACCGGGTCCGTCACCTCGAGCCCGATGATCCGCGTCACGGCGCCGGATTTCGGGCAGGTCCAGAGATCCTCTGTGGAGACCTGTTCGATCTTTTCGCCACGCAGGGTTTCCACGCCGAGATCGAGCGTGCCCGCCGCGCGCGCCCGTTCAGTCTGATCGGCAATCCGGCGCATGAACTCGGCAAAGAGCGCGTTCTGCATGTGGATGGGCAGGGCCAGAACCCGGTTCAGAAACCGCTGGATCGGGGGAAGCTCCTCAAGGAGCACCCCATCCTTGTCGATCAGCCGCAAGGCCGTCCAGTCGGTGAAGCTCTCGTAGCTCATCGCCTCGGCCCGCCCGGTGGCAAGATCGGCGAAATACCCACGCAGCGCCGCCCGCGCGATCGGGCTTTCGAGATTGTCCTCCTCGCGGAACATGCCCTGCGAGCCGGTCTCGCGCTGGCCCTTCGTCAAGGCCCCCAGCTGGTCGAGGCGTTTGGCTATAGTTGAGGTGAAGCGTTTCTCGCCATGCACATCGGAGGTGCAGACCCGGAAGAAGGGCGCGCTGACCTGGGCAGAGCGATGCGTGCGGCCGAGCCCTTGGATGGCCGCATCTGCGCGCCAGCCGGGCTCCAACAGGTAGTGCCGCCGCCGTTTCTGGTTCTTCGCCGTTTGCGCCGCATGATAGGACCGGCCCGTACCGCCCGCATCGGAGAAGATCAGGATATCCTTCTCACCATCCATAAAGGCTTGGGTCTCTGACGAATTACTGCTGGCGGCGCGCTTCTCGATGAAGAGATGGCCGTCCTCGGCCTTGAGGGGCCGGATGGACCGCCCCGTGACTTCTGCCACGGCCTCGTCGCCAAAGGCCCAGAGGATCTGATCGAGCGCCGAGGGGATCGGAGCCAGCGTCATCAACTCTATCATGGCCGCGTCACGCAGAGCGAGCGCCTCGCGCGAGACGACCAGCGCCCCGGTCTCATCCCGCAAAGGTTCCGCCACCATGTTGCCGTCAATCTCCACGAGCTTTTGCGCATGGATCGGGAAGGCCTGTTCGAGGTAGCCCAGAACATAGTCGCGCGGCGTCAAGGCACCCTCGACGAGTTCATCCTCGGGGTCCATTGTCTCAAGCCGGCGTTTCAGCAGGCTCTCGCCTGTCGAGACAACCTGGATGACGCAAGCATTGCCTGCCGCCAGATCGTCCTTGATGGCGCGGATGATGGTCGGGGCTTTCATGCCCATCAGGAGATGGTTGAAGAAGCGCTGCTTCGTGCTCTCGAAGCGGGACTTGGCCGAGGCGCGAGCGGCCGAGGCATTGGTCTCGCCAGAGGCATCGTTGACGCCGGTCGCCGTCAGCGCGGCTTCGAGATTGTGGTGGATCGTCCGAAACGCTCCAGCGTAGGCGTCGTAGACCTCGATCTGGGCCGGGGTGAGCGCGTGTTCGAGCACGTCATACTCCACGCCGTCGAAGCTGAGGGCGCGGGCCGTGTAAAGCCCGAGCGTCTTGAGATCGCGCGCGACCACCTCCATGGCGGCGACACCGCCAGCTTCCATCGCCGACACAAAGCTCTCGCGGCTCGGGAAGGGGTATTCGGGGCCCTGCCCCCAGAGCCCCAGCCGCGCGGCATAGGCCAGGTTGTGCACGCTCGTGGCACCCGTGGCCGAGATGTAGAAGACGCGAGCGCGGGGTGCTGCCAGTTGCAAACGCAGGCCGGCAAGGCCCTGCTGGGAGGGTTTGGCCCCCCTGCCCTGCTCGGACCCCGCCGCATTCTGCATGGCATGGGCCTCATCAAAAGCCAGCACGCCGTCGAAGTCTTCGCCCATCCAGTCGAGGATCTGGCTCAGTCGCGTGGTGCCGCATTTGCCCGCGGACCGCAGCGTGGCGTAGGTGACGAAGAGGATGCCACAGGTCACGGTGATGGGCTGGTCCGGTTTCCATTTGGAGAGCGGCTGGATGTCAGCGGGCGAGCCGCCGAGATCGGTCCAGTCGCGGGTGGCGTCCTCGATGAGCGTGGCGGATTTGGAGACCCAGATCGCCTTCCTGCGCCCGGCAAGCCAGTTCACGAGAATGAGTCCCGCGCATTCGCGCCCCTTGCCGCAACCGGTGCCGTCGCCGAGGAAATACCCGAGGCGATAGGCCCGTGCGTCCGGGTCATCATCGGCGCGCGTCAGCTTGGTCTGGTCGTCATCGATAGTGAACCGACCGGGCAGGTCGCGCCCATGGGCATCATGCGCCATGATGATGGTTTCCAGCTGCGCCTCGGAGAGATGTCCCTCCTCGATCAACCGTGCGGGCAGTCGCAAGTCATCACTGCCCGTGTTTGAGGGCATGGGCGGTGCAACCGAGGCCATGGCGATGCTTTCAACGAGCGGCGTGGGATGTTCCTGCGCGCCTGCGATCTCGATCCGCTGAGGACGGTAGCGCGCATAGATGTCCGAGATGGGCGTGTTGTCACGAGGGGTCTCAAAGCTTGTGAAGCTGAGCGGACGGACGGCATTGGCCCGGGGTTTGTAGGCGGCAACAGGCGCAGCGGCGGTCTTGCGCGGGGCAGAGGATGGACCGATCGGTCGCGCAGGAGTAACCGCTGCCGCCCGTTGGACGGGGCGTATCTCGGTCCGGGTTGCGGCCATGGCATCGACATATACCAAGGCTTCATCCAGATCCCGGACATTGGCGCGGATCATCTCGCCGTCCTCCTGCACCTTGTCGAAGACCATCAGCTGGGTTTCCACAGAGGTGCCGAGCTTGCGATAGACCTGTCCCGGCATCGTGAGTGCCAAGCGCGGCTTCAGGAGACCGCAGGCGCGGGACCAATGCGCGGCATCGCGTTCGGGGCTGAACCCCGGAGGCATGATCGCCACCAGCCGCCCGCCGGGTGCCAGGCGCTTGGCAGCCGCGATAAGATGTTTGGCGGCGATGTGCTTGTCCCGGGAGCGATCGACCGAGGAAGCGAAGGGCGGGTTCATCACCACGACGTCGGGTAGAACCGGCGTCTGCAGCAGATCGTCGATATGCTCGCCGTCATGGCCCGTCACCTCGCCGCCGAAAACCGCGCGCAGGAGGCGCTGGCGAAAGGGGTCGATTTCATTGAGCACAAGCGTGGCACCGGCCCGGGCAGCGAAAGCAGCCAGGGCGCCGATGCCAGCCGACGGCTCCAGCACGGTCTCGCCCTTGCGGATCGCTGCAGCCCGCACCGTCAGGGCCGCGCATGCCAGCGGCGTGGAAAACTGCTGCAGCCGGATCTGCTGCTCTGACCGGCGGGTTTCCGTCAGCAGCCGCGAGGCAAGCAGCCTTGCAGCGGCGATGTCACCTGCCACGCCGTTCCCACGCAGCAGCACTTGGACAGCCGCGGCCTGCATCAGGTCATATGCCATGCGCCAGTCCCAGGCACCGCCGGCATCGCTGCCATGAAACGTCTCGCGCATGATGCGCGCCAGCGCTGAGCTGCGCAGGGGTTGGTGGACGATCTCCGCGCAGATCTGCGCCAGCGCAGAGGCGAGGTCAGTATCGGAGATTGGGAAAGCCGGGTTTGCCGGATTGGGCTTGAACATGGGAATATTCCTTTGGATCAGGGTCTGAGTTCCAAAGGACAAAAAGCCCGCTCTACACTTTGAAGGCGTAGAGCGGGCAATTTCTTAGCGGGGGGCCTGCACCCCGATCATGGCCACTGCTGCGCAGCATGAAGAACGCGCAAAATGGTCACCATCTCAGGGCTTTCAGCATAAACCACGATGTAGTTCGGCCGAACAACCATCTCCCTAGTCCCGTCCACACGGCCCGCACGGTACATCTGAGGGCGTTCTGGAATGAGGGACGTCTTGTGTTCAATCTCGTCTTTGAGAACTTGGGCGGCATCCGGGTTGTCGTCAGAGATGTAGTCAATGATTGCCAGCAAGTCGGCTATGGCCGTGGCTTTCCATTCAAGATTTGGCAAGGCGCTTCCCGTCAATCAATGCCTGGGCGTCTTGCATCGCCTTGGCATGGGGCGTTGTGGGCCTTGGATCGTCCAGCGCTTCCTGTACCTTCGCCCTGAACCAGGCGTCATAGGCATCCGGATCAGCAGTCAATCCGGCAGGCAAGCCGCCTTCTGCGGCCACGCGGGTCAGAAGAATACGCACCGCGTCGGAGAGCGTCAGACCGACGCCCGCAAGTGCCTCCGAAGCCTGTGCTTTCAGCTGATCGTCAACACGGACATGAAGCATGGATGTTTGGGCAGGCATGGATGGTCCTCCAGTTGATGGGAGTGATGTATCTCATTTGAGATACGAATTCAAGTCGGCAGTATGGGCGATGTTGCGCAAATCAGCCCCGAGCATGACTGCCCCCTTTCCCGCCTTTCTTCAGCGGACGGCTTCGATCTCGGCCCTGCCAAGGGCCGAGAAGCGGTTCATGATGGCGATGCGGATCTGGATTTCGGCGGTCTGGCGGTCGGGGTCTCGTGACATGATCCTCTCGCCGAAGAGCTTCAGGCAGTTCATCACAGCCTCGACCCGACTTCGGACGTGATAGCCGGTCCATTTCTTCCAGAGCGTCCGGCCCAAGCGCCTGGTTGCCCGCAGGATCTCATTTCGCGCGGCAGCAGCGGGACAGTTTTCTTGCCAGGCGCGGCCATTACGGCGGATCGGTATGACGGCATCCGCGCCTCGGTCGATGATCGCGCCATGGCATCGTCGTGTATCGTAAGCCCCGTCCGCGGTGACCGTGCCGATCGCCTCCTCCGGGGGGATCTGCGTCAGCAGCTCCGGCAGCAACGGGCTGTCGCCTTGGCGGCTCGAGGTGAATTCAACCGCGCGCACATCCCCGGTGCCCGCGTCCATGGCAATATGAACCTTCCGCCATTGCCTCCGGCGTGACGGGCCATGCTTGCGAGCCTGCCACTCGCCATCACCGCGGAACTTGATGCCAGTGCTGTCGATCAACAGGTTCAGCGGCTGGCCCGAGGTGCGATACGGGACCTGCACCGCGATCCGCGCCTGCCGGCGGCACAGCGTCGAATAGTCCGGAACCGGCCAGTCGAGCCCCGCCATCTGGATCAGGCTTTCAACCAGCCCGACCGTCTGCCGGAGCGGAAGACCGAAGAGCACTTTCAGGGTGAGGCATGTCTGGATCGCAGCGTCCGAGAAGGTCTCGGGCCGTCCGCGCTTGCCAGTTTTCTCCGCATGCCAGACCATCTCGGGGTCGAACCAGACCGACAGCGAGCCGCGCTTGCGCAGCGCCGCGTTGTAGTCTGACCAGTTCGTCGTGCGGTAGCGGATCGGGGAAGGCTTCGGCATGACCTCGAGCTAACCGTCAGCGCGCGCTCAGTGAATCCCCCTCACCGATATGTGCAACAAGGTCTCTCGACAGGAAGGAAAACGCCTTCAAGAGCGATACTTTCCTCTGGCGACGGTCCGCTCTCCAACGGCGCAAACCGGGGATCTTTCAGCCACTTGAAAATCAGGGTCGCGTTCATCGAATAGCGGCGGGCAACCTGTGCAACCGAAACGCCCGGCGTCAACGTCTGCGCGCAAATCGTGCGCTTCTCGTCATCCGACCAGAGCCGCTTCTTCAAACCCTTCTTCCCCGCCATCACCAACCTCAAGATGTCCACTATCCATGGTGGACACTATCACCCACTCCATCGCGCAGGCAGGGCAGTCAGACCGGACGTTTAGTTCGTTTGGGCATTTGTATGTTCCACTTTCTTAGCAACCAATCGGCGCGCCTCGATTTCCAGAGCTCGCAGGGAAACCGGAGCTGTCCAATCACGATCCATTTTTAAGCCTGACATCGGACATGACAAACCGGGTCTTCGGCAGGGGCGGCAACTCTTTTGTATCAAGCTCCAAATCCTGATCCGGCACATCGTAGTCGATGGAATTCACGAAATATCCGCAGAATGCCTTCATCTGGCTGATAGCAATCCATTCGCCCGGACAGCGGTGGTCCAAGTGGTGGTCGCCACCGCCCTGCGGGATGAAATCATAGGGGTTTTTGGCGCGGTCCCGAAAGCGTTCGGGCCGGAACTCTTGCGGCGCGTCCCATGAACGCGGATCGGTGTTTGTGCCATAAAGGTCGAGCAGAACCCTGCACCCTTCCGGAAACCGATATCCGCGCCACTCGAATGCGCTTTTTACCCGTGCCGCGACTGCGGGAAAGAACGGATATAGGCGGCGAACCTCCTGCACGAAAGGCTCAAGTCGGCTTTCGTCGTCTTTCAGTTTTTGCACCCAGTGGGGATACTGGTGCAGGGCATGGACGGCCTGAACGATGAACACGGATACCGCGACGGTCGGGCGCAGGACATTCAAAAGCTCTACGGCGGCCACCTTGGGGGTCAATAACTCCCCATTGAGGTCGCTCCATGTCGCGATGACGTGGAGGGCGTTTTCTTTTTGTGGCTGGAGACTTCCATCGCGAACCTGCCCGATGATCCGTTCAGCCCACCTTTCCAGGCTGTGCCGCGACAGACGCGCGCGCCAATGTTTTAGGCCAACGGCTCCGGCATCCTGAAACAGAGCCGTCAGCTGCGCCGTTCGCGTCTTCGCCTCCGCCTCGGGAAGCGGCACTCCGGCCCACGCGCAGACAGCTCTCGTAAGAATCTCGCGCAATTCGCCATAGAGAACGATCTTATCTGCTGCCGCCCAGTCGGGTGCGTAATTGTCCAGCATGTGAAGCGATATGCCCTGGAGAGCAGCGATCCGCTCCGTTCCCATCAGCGACATGAACATCTGTTTGCGGTGCCGATGGGCCTCGCCGTCCAGTCCCTGAACGCCACCTTCTCCGAGCAGTGTCTTCTGAATGCGGCCGGGCATCGAGCCTTCGCGAACCAGTTTATCCTCGGAGTAGAAAACTTCCGCTGCCGCCGCACCGGTCATACAGATCGTCTTTTGAAGGAGGATGCGGGTTGCGAACAGATCGGTGTCAAGGGCGCGGCAGGTGTCCGGGATGAACCCGTAAGGATTGCGCAGAAGGGAGAGCGTGCTGTCAAAGCCCTTTGCGGATGGTATGTCGGACATGCATTATCCTTCTGTTTCTGTTTCTGTTTCTGTTTCTTTACTTTCGCCCTGTTCAGTCTGGCCGCCTGCGGTGCGGCAGCTATTCCAGAACAGAAGTGCCACTCGGCAGGAAGTCACTACATCCGCGCCAGCAATACCTGTCACCGCTGGATCAACTGCGGCGCATCAGCAGACCCAAGGGACATTTCAGGCAGCCAGGTGATAAGCTGAGGGAACGAGATTAGCGCCGCAATCAATACGATCTCGATGGCGACAAGCGGTACCGCGCCGCGGTAGATATCGGAAAGGTTGATACCCTTCGGTGCCGCCATCTTGGCAAAGAACAGGGCATAGCCGAAAGGAGGCGTCAGAAAAGACGTCTGCAACGCCAGTGCTATCAGTCCGGCGATCCAGATTTGCGCAAAGTATGCAGAGCCGACGTGATCCGCGAAGTCGAGTTCCGAGAAGATCGGCATCAGCACGGGTATGAAAACCAGCAGCACCTCGATCCAGTCAAAAACAAACCCGAGGACGATGACCACACCAAGGAGCATCGCCAATAATTCCCATCGGGAGAGATCAAATGCGGATATCCAGTCGAAGATGACATCGGGTCCACCAACAAGGTGGAAACTCAGCGAAAAGACTGATGCGCCCAGTACAATGAAGAAGACCATCGACGTCATGGTACTTGTCTGCACCGTGACAGAGTTCAACGACGAGAAAGACAAGCGCTTTCGCACCAGCGCGACCAACAGAGCGCCAAACACCCCTACGCCAGCCGCCTCCGTGAGTGTTGCAAAGCCCAGGATAATGCTGAGCGGAATGAATGCGATAACAGCGACTGAAGCGAGTACGAACAAAAGGTCTGACACAAGATTGGTCTTAGGCGCGTCCAGGGGGATTTCAACGGTTTTTCGCAAGGTGAGGGCAAAGTAGATCGCGAAGGCCATGACCATCAGAAGAACAGGCACGATCAGGGCCACGTACATCAACCCGATACGCAGATAGAACACGTTCGAGATGAAGAACAACATCACGGCGGGTGGAAACACGACGCCCAATGCGCCGGAGGCCGCGACAGCGGCACCCGCGGTTCGCGGTGCGTAGCCGGAGGCCATCATCGGGGCATAGGCGACCAGCGCCACCGTGATGACCGAAGCGCCGATGACCCCGGCGGCTGGCGCGAGCACGAGGCCGATCAGCAGGGTCGCAATGGCGTAGCGACCCGGAACGCCTGTCAGAAGACGCCCCAGCAAGCGAAACATGGTTTCGGCAACCCCGCTGGCATTCAGGACCAGTCCGAGGAAAATCAGCATTGGCACGCTGGTGAATTGGACTGATTCATTGGTCAGCACGCCGCGAGCCCGCAGGTAGATCAGCCCCAGATGCTGAAAGTCAGTGATTCCCACCCAGACCGCAGCCGCAAATCCCAGAAAGCCCGTCCCCGCCAGGACCAGAGCCACCGGAAAGCCACTGAAGACCCCGATGGCCATCACAACCAGCATAGCGACCGTGAGGACCTCATTTGCCATTATGGAGGCCGCCCGATTGTTCCGGAGCGCCTTGCGCACGTTTCCCCGCCAGAAAGGCGATGTTGCGCAGGGCTACGATCACCCCCGCAAGAGCCAGCAAGATGGGGCCGATGACTCCGGCAATGCGTTCTGCCCACAACTGGGTCTCGGCGTATTTCGTGGTGCGCATCAGACCGTCCCACCCGTAATAGGTCAGGATGGCGGCGAGCGGGAGAAGGACAAAAAGGCCACCTATCAATTCGATCCACGCAATGCGGTGCGCGGACCAATGCCTGCGAAGAACATCCACGCGCACGTGACCGTCGCGCAGGTAGGTATACCCAAAGGTCAAGAAGATCAGGATGAACAGCAGTGACGTGGACAGGTCCGGCAGGTAGCTCGAAACGCCAAGTTGTAGCTTGCGATCCAGCATCTGAAGCGCGCCGTAAGCGGCAATCGCAACAACTGTCAGCCATGCAGTCACGACGCCGATGCCGCGTATCCCACGGTCAATCCAATCCAAAAATCTCAAGCCTAGTCACCTCCCAAAGTTCCTTACTTGTCAGCTTTTATCCCCCGGTGATATTTTCCTTGCGGTGGTCCTGTTCGGAGTCTTTCGTCGCGCGAAAGCCGTCCCAGAACAGCAGTGCCGCCCCGCAGAAAATCGCCACGTCAGCGAGGTTGAAGGACGGCCAGTGGTATGTTCCGAAATGGAAATCCAGAAAGTCAGGGACCGCCTGATAACGCAGCCGGTCGATGACATTGCCGAGCGCACCGCCGATAACCAGACCGAGAGCAGCAGCCGTCAGCCTGTCCGGCGCGCGCCATAACCAGATCAGCAGCCATGCCACGATCACGGCAGCAAGCGCGATGAGACCCCACCAGGGCACGATCCCGCCGAGCATGCCGAAGCTGACCCCATCGTTCAGGACACGAACGAGATTGAGAAAGGGCAGAACTTCGACCCCATGCTCAAGCGCCGGGGTGTTAAGGGCCAGCGTCTTGGTGCCCTGATCGAGACCGAAAGCTGCAATCGCGCAGAGCGCACCCAGAATGCGGCTGTTCATGCCGCCACTTTCAGATCGGAACGCGCATCGCTGATGATCGCCCAGGAAGAATGCAGGAACAATCCGGCGATGCCGAAGGCGACGATCAGGTCGGGCCATGCGCTACCCAGCCAAAACACCAGACCGGCGGCGATAACGACTGCCGCGTTGCCGATGGCGTCGTTGCGCGAAAACAGCCAAACAGCCCGCATGTTCGCGTCGCCCTTGCGGAATTTCAGCAGGGGCAACACGGAGATGACATTGATGACAAGAGCAATCAGGCCCAGTATCCCCATCAGAGTGGCATCTGGCGGTGTCGGCTCGAATGCCCGCATGATGGTTGTGCCAAGGACGCCAAGACCGAGCAGACCGAGAAAGATGCCCTGAATCAGGGCTGACCGCGCCCGCCAGGCAAGGCTCCAACCGATTGCCAGAAGGCCAAGGAAGGTGATCGCGCCATCGCCGATGAAATCGAGCGCATCGGCCTTCACAGCCTGCGATCCGGAGATGAACCCGCCGACCAACTCGATGACACCGTAACCAACGTTCAGGATCACGACGATCCAGAGCGCGCGTCGGTAGGCTGGATCCTGATGGGCCGCACCTTGCTGAAGGTCCTCGTCGCTCTCGATGCGGTCGAACCCGTACCCCGTGGTTTCAACGGCTTTCTCGATCTCCGGCAACCGCGCTTCGGGGGCCTTCAGGGTCATAATGTGGGTCGCCGCCGACACTTTCACCGCGTCGGGCGCGACCCCGGCAGATTGCGCCGCTCGTTCAATCTGCGCGGCGTCCTTGGCGCAATCCATGCCGGAGACGCGGTAACGGAAGGATGGGATATCTGCCGTCGAACCGGCGCTATCGGTGTTGGCCATGGGTGCACTTCTCCTGCTAGAGTGAATCAAGAAACAACATATCAGCGAGGAATGATATGGATCAAATTATCGCCGACTGCAATACCGGGACTACCGTTATTGAACGAAGAGCGAAGCTGTTTCGCGGCTTTGCGGACCCGAGCCGCCTCGCGATTATGGACGCCTTGCGCGAAGCGCCGTTGGCCGTTCATGAGATCGTGACGCGCACGGAGTTATCGCAGCCAAACGTTTCCAACCATCTCCGGTGTCTTCTGGATTGCGGGCTCGTGGCCAGCGATCGCGACGGACGCTTCATCCGCTACCGCATCAGCAACCCGCGCATTACAGCCCTTTTGAACGATGTTGACGCACTTCTAGAATTGGTTGCAGAGGGTGTTGAGGCGTGTGACAATTACCGCGAAGCGTAAGCGATCATGTCGCGGCCCGCGAAATCCTGAACTCTTCACCATAATTACAACCTAGCCCGTCCGGGTAACGGAACCGGTACGTTCATCAACCCAGCGCGCTCTCATCCCTTTCACAGTAGATGCGATAGAGCGCATCGATCATGTCGTGTAGGCGTAGATCGGCAATGCTGTAGTGAATCGTCTGACTTTCGCGCCTTGTCGCGACCATGCCAGCCTCACGCAACTTCGCGAGATGCTGGCTGAGTGCCGACTGGCTCAGGGCGAGCTGGCCCTGTAGCTCACCCACCGATTGCTCTCCCTCCAGTAAGTGACAGAGCACGAGAAGCCTGTTGGCATTCGACAGCAACGCCAGTTGACCCGCCACATCCTGCGCGCGCGTCTGCAAGATGGAGAGGGAGGGCATGGGTTTCTCTGTATTAGAGTTGACTAATTTAGACATGACTTACATATACTTCCGACAGACGACTTGAACAATACAATATTTCAACAGAGCCCCATACTGGGCCGGTCACAGACTTCGCAAGCAAAGGAGCGTAAACATGTCCAAGCTGAAAGAACCTGTCGTTCGCCATTCTGCATCGACAGGGGAAAATAGCCCCGATGTCTGGGGCATCTATGAGCCCGACACCGGGTCCATCCAGTACATTTGCGCCGACCCGACGACCAAAAAGGCTGCATTGATCGATGTCGTACTGAACTTCGATCCTGCAAGTTTTACAACCGATATGCGCAGTATGGAGCAGGTACTGGACCTTGTGGCCGAACACGGCCTTACAGTCGAATGGGTTCTCGATACGCACCCCCACGCCGATCACGTCACGGCTTCTTCGCACCTCAAGGAACGGACCGGTGCCGTCAACGCCATCGGTGAGAAGGTTCGCGATATCGCCGGACTCTGGCGCGAATACTACAACACGCCGGACGCGTTCGACGTGGATCGCGATTTTGATCGTCTGTTCGCGGCCGGCGATACCTTCAGCATCGGCGATCTGGACATTTACGTAATGCTGTCACCAGGGCACACACTGGGCTCTATCACCTATGTTTGCGGCGATGCGGCCTTCGTACACGACACGCTGATGCAGCCCGACAGTGGCACATCGCGTGCCGATTTTCCTGGCGGGTCCACTGAGGACCTGTGGAATTCCATCCAGGCAATCCTGTCTTTGCCGGAGGAGACCCGGCTCTTTGTCGGGCATGACTACGGGTCCGAGGATCGCGACGAGCCGCATTGGGAAGCCACAGTCGCTATGCACAAGGCCGAGAATGTGCATGTGAAGGACGGCACCGACAAAAGCGACTACATTCAGACCCGTGAGGATCGCGATGCCACGCTGGGTTTGCCGGACCGGATGTTGGCCGCGCTCCAGATCAATCTTCGCGCGGGCCAATTACCCGCGTCCGAGGACGACGGTGCGCATTACTTGAAAATGCCCGTGAACAAATTTTGAAGGAGATGCCATTATGAATAAATCCATGAAAGACCTCGTTGAAGATGCCAGATCACGTGTTGATGTGATCAGCCCAGCGGAAGCCCACAGCGCGATGAAGCAGGGAGATATTATTCTCGACGTGCGCGAACCGGCGGAACTGGACAGCGATGGAGCGGTTGACGGCGCGGTCCATATCCCGCGCGGACTGGTCGAGGCGCAGGCCGACGCGGACACGGGCAAGGCAAACGAGGTCCTGGCCAATAAACGCGGCGGCAACGGACGGGTTCACGTGCTGTGTGCATCGGGTGCGCGTGCGGCTCTGGCAGCCGACAGCCTGCGCCAGATGGGCTATGTCACAACGGTGATCGAAGGCGGTCTCGCGGCTTGGAAAGAGGCGGACCTGCCGTTTCGGATCTAACGCGGACGCTGTCGCGATCTTATCGCTGCGGGGATCGTGACGATCATGTTTCCCTCAATGGTTAGCCAACGCCCTACAACTCTTGCAATAACGGAGTATCCCTATGAAACGCCGCAAATTCCTCGGCCTCGCCACCGCCGCTATCGCAACCCCTGTACTCAACATCAGTCGGGCTTGGGCTGCCGAGCCTGGTGCGCCATTGCCAATACCGGAGATTATGGAGGTCGGATCCGGCGCGGGTAACGCGCTTGAGGCTATACGCGGAACACGTGACTTCGTCGGTGGAGCTGCCTCAGAGACTTGGGGTTACTCGCAGGATTACCTTGGGCCATTGCTGCGTTTCCAGCGTGGGCGCACCGCAAACATCAGCGTAACGAACCGCCTTGATGAGCCAATCACGGCACACTGGCACGGGATGCACGTGCCGGGCTACCTTGATGGCGGCCCGCAGCTTGCCTTCGGGCCGGGGGAGACCTGGGCACCGGAACTGCCAATTGATCACCCTGCAGACGCCGCTTTGGCTGATACACGGAACATCGAAGAAACCCATTTCCAACCCATTGACACCGATCGGCTGTTGGCACCCGCGCGGGCGACGCACGCCCCGCGCATCCTGCTGCTCTACGGTTCGCTGCGAGATAGCTCGTTCAGCCGACTGATGACCGAGGAAGCCGCCCGTATCCTGACGCGACTGGGGGCGGAGACGCGAACCTATTGCCCGTCCGGTTTTCCACTGCCCGACGACGCGGACGCCGATCATCCGAAGGTGAAAGAACTACGCGATCTCGTCACCTGGTCCGAGGGCATGGTCTGGTGTTCGCCCGAACGCCACGGCGCGATGACCGGCGTCATGAAAACCCAGATCGACTGGATACCGCTATGCCTCGGCGGCGTGCGCCCGACGCAGGGCAAGACGCTGGCCGTCATGCAGGTCAGCGGCGGCTCGCAGAGCTTCAACGCCGTGAACCAGCTCCGCATCCTCGGCCGATGGATGTGCCTGCTGACCATCCCGAACCAGTCCTCCACCCCGAAGGCGTTTCTGGAATTCGACGAGGCGGGCCGCATGAAGCCGTCTCCGTTATACGACAGGATGGTCGATGTTATGGAGGAGCTGATGAAGTTCACCCTGCTTACCCGGGACAACGTGGATGTCCTGCTCGACCGTTACAGCGAGCGCAGGGAAAGCGCCGCCAAGTTGTCGAAGCGGGTGAATCAGAAAGCGATCTGATCGAACGCTCCAGCGTTTTCGCACCGTCTGCGACTCAGGAAAACCTTCCGAATGTGCAGAATGCCAACATCAATGGAACCTGTGAAACGAAAGACTGATCACGATTTTCGGGGAAGACAGGGTTGTGGCAGAGCCGCGTCAAATACCACGCGGTGCCAAGAGAATTATACCCGCACCGACAAGGCAAATGGCCGCTCCGATAACATCCCATTGATCCGGGCGATGGCCTTCCACACCCCATAGCCATAGCAGGGACGATACGATGTAGATGCCACCGTAGACTGGATAGGCGCGTCCCGCCTGATCGGCGGGGCTGAGGGCTAGCAACGATGCGAAAACCGCCAATGACAGCATCCCATGCACCAGCCAGAACGGACTCTTGTCCAGTCGGAACCTAGCCCAGAAGGCAAAACATCCAGTGATTTCAGCAAGCGCGGCAATGAAGTTGATCAGAACTGTTTTCATCGGGGCGGACATACGCTCCAGACAGGGTCGGGTCTATTCCTTCATGTCAATGCGCACGAGAAAGTGGCTTGCGCGCGCCATGCCAAAAGCGCCTCCGCTGGTTGCGCAGAACAGGGACGTCAGGCGCTGACATCGGCGGCCTCAGCTTCCTGTCGCGCGCGCCGGATGTCGATGCCGGATTGCCACAGGACGATCAGCCCGACACTGACGACGAGTATGATCGACATCATCCAGTTGAACAGGATCATCAAAAGGGCCTGTTCAACGGGCACTCCGAGCAGATCGAACGCCAGTGCGGACCCGATGACAAAACCTCCCGGCACCCGGACAAACCGCGACAGCACAAGTGAAAAACCGGCGAATACCATCAAGAACAGATAGTCGAAAGGTGCCAGCACCACGCCCACGGCAAGCCCGGCCCAGACGTAATGCGTGGCTGAGATCAGCTTGGCGGCAACAGCACCCAGCAAGACGTTCAACCGGTGCCATCGACTGCGCGGCCAGACCACACCGTCGCAAAGTGCGCCCCGCAATGCTGCTCCGTTGGCGCGAAACGATAGTGTCCCAACGCTTGGTGTAAGAGGCCGCGGGCGGAGCCCTTGGCGTAGCGCAGCGCGCGGCCGGGTGTGACGCTGGCGGTCACCGTCGATCTTCGAAGTAGGTTCAGGTTGGGCAACCTTGAACCAGATGGAGACGACGATGACCGACGACAGAATGGCTCTGCTCGAGCTGGTTGAAAAGCAGGCTGATGGAGATCTGGTCCGCGAGATGCTGGCCTTCGCGGCCGAGCGGATCATGGAGGCAGAGGTTGAGGCGAGAACGGGCGTTGCGAAGGGCGCGCGTTCGCCGCTGCGCGAGGTCCATCGGAACGGCTATCGCGCGCGGGACTGGGACACGCGTGCCGGCCGGGTCGCGTTGGAAATTCCGAAGCTGCGCAAGGGCAGCTATCTGCCCAGCTTCCTTGAGCCTCGCCGCACGGCCGAGAAGGCGCTCGTGGCCGTGATCCAGGAGGCTTACGTCCAAGGCATTTCCACCCGCTCGGTCGACAACCTGGTGAAGGCCATGGGCGCCGGTGGCATGTCGAAGAGCCAGGTCAGTCGCCTCTGCGGCGAGATCGACGATCGGGTGAACGCGTTCCTGGATCGGCCGCTGGAGGGGAGCTGGCCATACCTCTGGCTCGACGCGACCTATCTGAAGGTCCGTGACGGCGGGCGGATCGTCAGCCGTGCTGTGATAGTGGCCGTGGCAGTCAACGAAGATGGCAAACGCGAGGTGCTGGGCGTCGCCACGGGCCTCTCCGAGGCAGAAACCTTCTGGATCGACTTCCTGCGCAGTCTTGCCGACCGCGGCCTGCGGGGAGTGAAACTGGTGATCTCCGACGATCACAAGGGGCTCCGGGCCGCCGCGCGGCGGGTCTTCAATGCGACCCACCAAAGATGCCGGGTTCACTGGATGCGAAACGCTCTGGCCCATGCCCCGGCCAAGCAGCGCACGGCCGTGGCCGCGATGCTGAAGACGATCTTTGCCCAGGACAACAAGGCCGATGCCGAAGCCCAGTGGGAGGTGGTTGCCGACGCGCTGCGTGAGAAGCAGGCGACGCTCGGCGCCCTGATGGACGCTTCCCGCGATGACGTGCTCGCCTACATGGATTTCCCTCGCGAGCACTGGCCCCAGATCGCGTCGACGAACCCACTTGAGCGGGTGAACCGCGAAATAAAGAGAAGGTCCGATGTCATCGGCATCTTTCCCAACGACGAGGCCATTGTTCGGCTCGTTGGCGCATTGATGCTGGAGACCAATGACGAGTGGACAGTCGCGCGCCGCTACATGAGCCTTGAATCCCTCGCACGCGTCATCGACAATCCCGGCATCAGGTTGCCCGCCGTGGCCTCCTGATCAGGCTTGGACTTCTCCGAAGGTCGGCGCTCTTACACCAGTCGGTGGGACACTATCCCGTCCCAGGCGCCGCCGGCATCACTGCCATGGAATGTCTCGCGCATGATGCGCGCGAGCGCTGAGCTGCGCAGGGGTTGGTGGTCGATCTCCGCGCCGATTTGCGCCAGCGCACAGACGAGATCAGCGTCGGAGATTGAGAGAGCCGGGTTTGCCGGTTTGGGCTTGGACATGGGGATTTCCTTTGGATCAGGGTCTGAGTTCCAAAGGACAAAAAGCCCGCTTTCGCTTTTCAGGGTGACGGGGTCAGACCGCGCTGACCTCCAAGGCTTGGTCAGGACTTGGGTTCGACCTGCCGCTTCGCATCAATCAATGCCTGTGCGGCCTGCATCACCTGAACCTGAGATGTTCCCGAGCGTGCATCCTCCAGCGCGGCCTGTACCTGCGCGCAAAACCAGGCGTCATACGAATTCGCTTCAGCGGCCACGGAAATGCTCCTCTAGGCCCCAGTCCAGAAGCTTGCCGAGGTCATCGGGCATGTCTGCAACGCGCACCGCAAATTGGCAACGCTTCCGTTTCATCCGAGACGCGCCTTGCTCATCGGTGCCGAGGTGCGGCCCTTCCTTACCCTTTGGGTCCATTGCGCTTTCTCCGACTATACTATGGGTTGATGCTACATCACCCAGCCTGACGTCGTAAACGGCAATGCCGGTAGGTTCACAGCAAACCGGGCCACCTACCGATCTGGCGCCGCTTCAAGGGAAGTTTCGAACCGCTTGTCCGCCGCCGCAGCTTCTTTCAAGAGCGCGTCGAAATTGTCAGGTGGGTTGCCATCTTCCAGCATCCCTTTGAACGTCGCATAGGCATCCGTCTTGCTGCCATAGGCGCGCAGGGTCTTGTCGTCGTTCACCCAGGCCACCACGATGACCTTCGCATCGCTGTTGAACCGGTAGAACAACCGATACTGCTGGAAGAATTTCGCCCGGAACCAGTGCTTGCGGTGGTCGCCGAGTGTGCCGCCTTGCCGGAAGGCTGCGGCACCCGGATCTGCCGGTATGGCCTCGGTCACCAGCTTGAAGATGGCGGCCAGCCGTTTCGTGGAATTTTTCTTGCGCCAGGTCTTGGGATCGCGCGCCTTACGCGCCTCGACCTCCAGGGTCAGCCCTTCGAGCTGGTCCAGAAAGAGCGGATGCGCATATATCGACCATCCGTTTACGACAAGGGGCGCTTGGGCGGGCACGCTATCGCCGCTCATTCATCCTCGAGCGATAGCGGCGCATCGAGATCGACGTCAACGTCTCCGACCAGTGCTGCAAGACGGTCATGCAAAGCCCCATCGAAGGCCCGAATGCGGTCCGGATGCGCCTTGATATCGGCCTCGACAAAATCGAGAAAGGCTCCGAGCACGGGATCTTCCTCTTCGCTGCGCACGGGCTCGATATAGACCCTGCCACTCGGCTCAGTGCAGTAACGAATCTGGTCGCCCTTGCCCAGCTTGAGTTGCTTGCGAACACCCGCCGGCACGGTCGTCTGATACCGATCCGTGAGTTTCGAGACATCTTGTGCGAGCGCTGTCATGGCAGTCTCCTGAAAGAGAGGGATCTTTGCTGCCTGCGATAGGTAATGCATTTGCATTGCCTTGTCAAGACAAGCCGCAGCATCTGCTGTCGCCGGGCAGGTCGATGACCCGTCCGGCGCAGGACCTAATTTCGCCTCGTCAGGAACTCCGCCAGCACCGGGCTAGCCGCACCTTTCGCGGAGCTGAGCAGCTCCGAGCCCGCAAGCGAGGCCTTCGACAGGCGCACGAGCCCACCAGTTTCCTCGATGCGGTAGCAGCGGCGCTTTTGCCGCCCGCGCCTGTAGTGGGTCGCGGTGACAATCTGGCAGGTACTGCCATCGGTGAGCGTCACAGGTGCTGCGAGCTTGATCTTGTCGCCTTCCTCGTAGTCCGGGATCGCAGCCCAGTCCTGGCAGCGCTGGCACCAGGCATGAGCATAGCTGTCTGGGTCTTTCAGCTCGGACAGCAGGGCCAATAGGCTCAGTGGCGCGCGGGATTCGACCGGTCCCGCGCTTTCCTCCATGTTCTTGTAGCCCCAGCTGCCGTCATCATATCGGGTAAGGAATACGGCGGCGAAAGTGATGGAGCCATCCGCATCGGTGACATAGGTCGTGTCTTCGACAGGGGTGCCGTCGATATATGTGACCTTTGCCGCCGCGTACCAAGTCGAACCCACCTTGCAGGCTTTGACCAGTTCCGTCTTGCGCCTTTCGCCCTCGAAGGTGCACAGCCGAGCAATCTCCGCTTTCTCATCTGCGTAGGTCTGGACGCGGCCGTCGGTGTAGAAGAGCCAACCCATCACGCCGCCCTCCGGTCATCGATTTCCATCAGCGCATCAAGCGGCACGCGATAGGGCTGCATGGCGTCGAAATCCTCGCAATTGCCGCAGTTCTGCACGATCGCGAAGGTGTCGCAGGCATCCTTGAGGATGACCCGGAAGGTGCCGCCGAGGCCCGAGGGCACCTCGTAGGTCCCGCCGATGAGATAGTCCGAGGCCCGGCGCACGAAGACGCGGATGCTGTGGCCATCGGTGGCGAGCCGGATCGCCCCCTGCCCTCGGTCGATGAGCACCTGCACATCGTCCAGGATGTCGGTGTAGAACTGGCCGGTCAGATCGCGAAACGCCATGCGGCGCTGCGCCATCCAGTCGGTGTCCCGAAACGGGTTCATGCCGTCGGCGAAGGCGAAGGAGGGATCGGCCTGTTCGGTGGTGACGATACGGGTGGTCGTGCCATCGATGCCGTTCGAGCGCAGATGCACGCCGTTGCCGACGATGAGGATCAGGGCGGGCCTGTCCACGGGCCCGTTCCAGTTGGGCAGGAAGGTTTTGCAGGCACGCGCGTGGGCGATCTGCGCTGCGACAGCGGAGGCAGAGAACTTGAGAATAGCCATGGGGATGTCTTTCCGTTGGGTGTGGGAGGGTCGACCCGCGCGGGCGGCGTGGTCCACGCGCGGGTCGCGTGATGGCTCAGGCCGCTTGCGCGACCTCGCTGTCAGGCTCCGGGGTTTCCGCAGCGGGCTCCGCCTCCTCAAAGGCGACACCGGCGGTCTGCATCATCGGTGGGCACCAGGCGGCCACCGCGGCGCGCTGCGCGTCCGTGAGCGTGGCGAAGGGCTCGGCGAAGAGCTTGTCGCAGAAGGCGACGATCTCCTTCTTGCTCGACGAGGCGAGCGTCACAGCCTCCTGGGCCAGGCCCAAATCCTCGCCGAGGATCTTCAGGAGCCAGGCCTTCTTGAAGCGGTTGAAGAGCGCCGCATTCGGCGTCCAGTGGGCGCGAATGTCGGGCATGATCTCAATCTCGAAATCATGCATCAGGCTGTCGCGCTGGCGGTCCCGTGCGAAGCAGGACTGCGTGGTGCTGGCCGTAGCATAGGCGACAAGCTTGGCCTTCTCCCCTGCCTCCAGCGCGCGAAACGCCGCGAACTGATCGGCGGGCGCGCGGGTGTCATCGAGCCAGGACAGATCAAGCGCATCATGCGCCGCCGCCACCTGCTCGAGCGAGGTCTCGTCGATCTCGTCCATCTTGGCATGGCTGCGGTATTCCTTGCGGGCATCGATCTTGATCGCCTGCGTGACACTCATGCCACTGGCCAGAACGTCACTGACCAGCTTGAAGAGCGTCAGATCGAGCGTGGCTTCCGGATGCAGCGCCATCGCGGCCCCGAGCGCCATGGCGCGCTCGGTCTTCAGATCCTCGGCCAGTGAGGCCGGGTAGCTGATTTCGCCGGCGTCCGGGGCCTCCTCCCCCGTCGGGTTGACCGACGGGCCGCGCGCGCCTTCCACTTTCACGGTGTCCTCGGGGCGGACTAGGCCCACATGGAGCGTGACCTGCCCACCCTGCCACGACGCGATCACCCCGGACCGCGCGAGGTCCTCGGCGCTGTAGGCCTCCTGCAGATCGCGCGCTTCTTCTTCCAAGGCGTCCACGCGCTCGTAAAGGGCATTGTAGGCACCGTCCTCGAGCCCCTCATCCTCCATCTCGAGCTGCAGCTTCTCGAGTTCTGCGGTGATCTCATCGATGCGCTTCTGGGCCGCTTCATCCGGCTCAATCGGGCCGGGATAGACGCGGCCATAGTCCGCCATGGTCGCGTAATCATAGCGGACCATCGCATCGGCCCAGGCAAAGCCCAGCCTCATACGGGCCTCTTCGGCGGCGGCACCGAGCTTCTCGAGCAGGATGGTCTCGACCAGTGCTGCATCCTCAAGCACGGAATGCTCTTCCAGAAGGTCAGCCGCGACAGCACCGCCCCGCGCCTCGTAGTCCGCGCGCACAAAGGCCCCAATATCATCGCTGACGTGCACGCCGCGGGATTTGAGGGCCTGACGGACGGTGTAGGCCTGCAGATAGCCGCCGTCTTTCGTGAGCGCCTCGAAGACCTCGCGCTGCGCCTCCTGGCTCGGGTGCTCGGCGAAGGCTTTCATCGTGTCGAGCGTGATCACCTTGCCCCGGGCCGCGGCGCGGATGTCGGGGTGGATAAGGCCATAGCGCAACCGGCCTTTCACGGCGGCCACCGTGGTGCCAAAGGTCTTTGCGATCGTCTCGGGCGTCTGGCCGTCGGCCTCCATCATCCGCGCGAAAGCCTCGAACTCGTCAATGGCGTTCATCGGTGCCTGGGTGATGTTCTCGGCGAGCGACAGCGCCGTGGTGACGTCGCACTCCTCCGGCACAAGGCGACAGTCGACCTTGGTTTTCGCAGTGAACCCCTTGGCGACCTTGTCGGCGACCAGCTCCTTCAGCGCGGCATGGCGCCGGCCACCGGCGAGGACAGCATATTTGCCGTCAAGCTTCTGGACCAAGAGCGGCTGGAGCAGGCCCAGCACAGCGATGCTGGCCTTCAGATGCGCGATGTTCTCGGGGTCATAGGTTTCCGAAGAGTTGCTGCGCACATTGGCGGCATGCGCAGTGAGATCGCCGATGGCGACGGTGAGAGGGGCAAAGCTTGCGGTCATGGGATATCCTTCCAGGTGGGTGAGATGCGGCCCGCGCGCTTGCGCGTGACCAATCCCCGGCTTCAGGGATCACCAAGACAAAAGGCCCACTTTCCCTTTGAGGGGTCAGTGGGCCTTGAGTTTTCAGATCGACACTTTGGGAAGCCCTCCTACCCTACCAGTCACGCGCCAGCATGATGGTCAGCACGCGCATGGTTGTGGCAGGATTGTCCGGGGTCTCGGCCCCGTAGCGGAAATCCGAATCTGCCTCATAGAGATCGATTTTCCAGAACACGGTCTCGCCCCGGATCTCGACCGCGCCAAAATCGTGCCATCCCTCGGGATCATTCTCAGGCTCGAATGTATCGAACGCACCGGTGGCCTTCACCGCCTCGGCCATGAAGCCGTCACCGGCCTCCATAAGCGAGCGGGTGACATGCATCCGGCCCTGGATGGGCTGCGCGGGCGGCACTCCAAGGCACGCGAGCTTGCGAAACGCGTCGTTCTGCGCCGCGATCACACTCGGATCCGGACGGTCTGGCTGGGGTTGAACGGTCATGGACATGGGGATCTCCTTTGAGAGGTTTGAAACACCTTTCTCAAAGCCCGCTTTTTCTTTTCCGCTTGGCGGATGAATCGAGGCCGAAGGCGCCCTACCCGAACAGCCCTTTGGGTCTGTAATTCGGGTTAGGGATGGTTTCGACCCAGCCACCCTGTTTTTTGATGGTTCCGAGCGCTGCCGAGAGAGGATAGGCACCCTCGGACGCGCTCCACCAATAGGCACTGCGCTTGAAGGTGATGATCTTGCGGCGGCCATCTTTGAAGCATGCCACCCGCAGCGTCTTGGGTTCCTTGCATGACATGGAAGTCTCCGTTCTCAGTGCGGTCAGGCGGCCTCGGCACTGCGCCCTGCCCTGCCCGTCTCCGATCTGGCGATCAGATAGTCGCAGGCGCGCTGCGCGTCCGCGGCGTGCCGGAAGATCGCGCCCTTATCCGACCGAAGAACGCGCAACCAGTTGTGGAGATAGGCGGCATTCATCTCGAGCGTATGCGCCGTGAAGCCGAGCGTCTGACCCAGGAACACCGAGGTCAATTCCGCGACGATCTCCTCGCGCGCATAGGACGTGTTGCCAAACTTCGAGAACCCGAAATCACGGTTCAGTCGATGTGGGGCTTTCGTGGCATGGGCCAGCTCATGGGCCCAGACCCCGTAGAAATTGCGCGGGTCCTGGAACCGCGTGATGGATGGCATGTAGACCTTGTCCACGGGGGGCAAATAGTACGCCTCCGTGCCCGTGAAGACGGTTGTGATGTCGATGGCATCGAAAAACGCCTGCATGTGCGGGATGGGCTCGGACGACGGATGCTCGGGCGCGGGCTCCGGATTGGGGTAGAAACTGTCGGGCAGGCCATCGATCTGGCAGGCATTGAACACGCGGTAGGATTTCTGGAAGCGGAAGATGTGGGCTTCCTCGGAGCGATCATCCCCGTCGCTGCGGTCATGCTCGTCGCCGCCCGCGTCTTTCCGGCTTTGACCGTAATAAACGACGACAGAGGACTTCTCGCCCTTGCGGACCTTTGCGTCCAACGCATTGGCTTGCGGCAGCGTCATCCAGAAGGGAGAGCTGTGGCCCGCCATCACGGTCCGCATCGTCAGCAGGAAGTTGTTCACCCCCTGGTAGGGCTCACCGCCCACGCGCAGGGGACGAGAGCTGCCGCCTGCAGTCCAGGGCTTGCGCCATGGCAGGACGCCGCGCTCAATGATGCGGATGATTTCGTTTGTGATGACCTCGGAGGCATCGAATTTGGGCGTGCGGGATCGGGCCATGGATGGCCTCCTTTCGAGTGTTGATGAGAGGGAGTGGTGATCAGGTTGACTGACGGGGGCGTGGATCGTTGGCGATCCTCGCGCCGAGCCCTTCGACCATGTCGATGTAGGTGGTCAGCGAGACGGACCTGCCAGGGCCCCAGTGTTCAGAGTCGTCCGATCCGTCCCGCGCCACCCGCGGCAGGTTCGCGAAGGCGATGACATCGGTGACGGGTCGGATATCGATGAACGGGGTCCCTCGTGCGACCGCAAGAGAGGCCAAGGGAAAGCGCTCGATCGGCGCGAAGGTCGACACGGTGGTCCAACCAAGATGGATGAATGTCCCGCCCTCTCCGCAGATCACGTGCGCGTTTGGCAATAACGCCGCCTGCTTCAGATAGCCGAGATCACGCAGGATGGTCTCGCGCTTGGGCTGCTGTGCCTGCCCCGTCTGGCCGGTTCGGCGTAGTTCCTTGTGTCGCCACCACGAGGCAGCGGTCGCGCGCAACACGCGCAAGACACCTGTTTGCATGGGAATGCCCTTAATCAGGAACGGCAAACCGGAACCCGGCCCGGACCCATCTGAGGGACCCCAAAGGCCCTCATCCGTCAGTCACAAAACCCGAAGAACACTTTCTCTTTTTTCGTGCATTGACCCTGTCCTGGCCAATTTCAGCGGATCCTCACCACACCGCGCCATGCCTGCGTTTTTGTCGAAGCCATTGATCTGGAACAGCAGAGGCATCTGGGGACGCAAAATCGGCAACGGGAATCGGCAAAAGCTTGCACAAGTTGCTAAATTATCGTTACTTGGCAGGTAGTTAGCAGATTCAGCAGATCGGCAAGATATTTTTCTACAGCCCTGCCTACATCTGCGGATGCGTAACATCTTTTAATCTTACCCTCTTACGCCGCTTGCCCGCTGAGCCTGCCATAAAAGCTACGCTCAAGATGCAGCTCCCCTGCCCCGGCTTTCTCGACCATGCCGCGCAGATATCCGCCTGGTGAAGCAACCTCGCCCGCGCTGTGCTTCTCGAACACAAGTGCAAACGCAGCCGTGGCCACCTGAGTGCCCATTCGGTCCTGAGCCACGTTCCAAGCATGCTCCGAAATCCCGATCATCGGCCTGAGTTGCCCGGCAACCCGATGCAGATCGCCCCAATCCTTCAGGAATCCGCCCATATTACGCGCCCAGGACGCGAACTCTGGACAGGCCTGCATGATTGTTGGCAGGTCAAGCGCGGTTCGCTTCTTGCGCACCTCTGCAACCCAGTCTTCCAGTTCCCCATCAACCCGCTCCTCGGGTCGTGCATTGGGCACGACATCCGCCGCTTCCTCTTTTTCAGAGGAATTACTTATTACAGGAATAAGTTGATTTGTAATTAGTATATGGGGTTCAGAAATGACCTCCCTGGAGTTCATTTCTTGAGTCTTCTTCATAACTTGGGCGTCATTTTTGTCGGTGTTTTCCACAGGGTTTATCGCACCAGTCGCCTTGAGGTAGGCCGCCTCGACTCGTTCCTGAAGTTCCTTGAACCACGCCAGTAGTCGCTCCAGTTGTTCAGAGGCTTGATGGCGGCGCGGAAGTCGGTCCAGAAGCTCCTCGAAGAGACCCGTGAATTGCGTCCAGGGCCCGCGCAACGCGCCGCTTACCGCCGCCTCGATCCGCGCGCGGATCATCCGGCGCGCAACCGTGATCTGACGCTTCAAGCGCTGGCAGAGCTCGCGCTCGGCCTGCAACTCGGCCTGCAGCTCTTCAAACTCCTCGACTCGAGCCGAAAGCGGCGACAGATCGAAGCCGTAGGCCTCGACGATACGCCCCTCAGCGTCTCTGCGGCCCCACCGTTTGCCATTCGGGCTATCCTGGAAAGAGATCACACCGTTCTCTGCCAGACGCCGCGCATGACGCTTTAGTGCCGACAGAGAGAAGCCGGTCTGTTCCATCAGATAGGCGTTAGAGGCCCAGACGATCGGGCGCTGCCCCTCCTCCCAGTCCTGGGCCTGCGTGAAGGCCCCCAGTGTATCGAGGAGCATCATGTCGCCGGCCTTCAGACCGATATGCGCTCCAACGCGCTTGAGCGCGACAAATGCCCGCGTCTTGGGTACTGCTACCCGTTCACCGGCTTGGGCAAGCTGCTCAGCAACCCCAAGACCCGGTGTCGGCTTGCGCCAACCTGTATGTTTCATGCCTGTATCTCACCTCCGGTTGTGTGGAGGCAAAAGAAAGCCGTTCGCTCAGAAGCGTTCGTCGTTGACAGTGAATCCTGTGAGACTTATCTTGAAGGTGACCAAACCATTAAGATCAGCTCTCAGGCCACACCGCTTGGGGGCTTTTCTTTTGCCGTTAATTCACTTGTCGTTCCTTTTTTGCTCCTTGCCTCATCGTTCCGAAGAACATCTCACCAACGCTGTCTTCAGTCGGTATCCTTCTCCGCGTCTTCGACGTTCAAATAGCTTGCGACTAAGTCTCCAAGCTTTTCGAGACGCTCTTGGTCAATCGGCACTCCTGCAACCTTGATTGATAGGTTTCCATCGACGGAAGTGACCGAAAGATTTCGGTTGCCCACCTTGCGCTTTACGGTGAGTTTTTGGGGCTTTGTCTTTGGTTTTGGCTTGGCTTTGTTCGTTCTCTCCAAGCTCGCTAAGGCACCCTGTAAATCGCGAAAGCTCATGTCGTAGACGTTCTTGAACGTGTTCAAGATTTGATCCTGCGCAGCGAAAACGGACCGTGCTCGCGAGACTAGGCTCTCATGCACACCAATTTTCTTGGCGAAGGCCACAGCTGTCAGTTTCTCTTCGCCAGAAGCCAGCGTCTCATACATTTCACCAATCGAAACCAATCGCTCAAAAGGGCTGAGATTCTCGCGCTCCTCATTCTCGCGAAACCGCAGAAACAACATTTCAAACTTGCTGTTCTCAGCGTTTCGCGCGTCAGGCGGAGCAAGTATTGCACGAAGGGGTACACCGAGCTCTGACGCGGCAGCCAGTCGGCGGCGTCCTGTCAGCATCACGAATGGAACCCCCGCGATATTCGACGGGTCCAACGGATCCGGCTGCCAATCCGGATCCTCCGGCCACACTAGAATGGGCGTGTCCTGCCCGTTCGAAGCGATGCTGTTTACCAAAGACCTGAAGGCTTCCTGGGACATCCAGTCTTGTCGGCGGTCGGTTCCCATTGGATCGGAGATTTGATCTGGCGACAGGCTTATCTCATGGCGACCGTTGAGGATATCCAAACAAAGCTCGGCTCTGCTTCGCTCTACTGCAGCTTGCGACTGCGCAAGCGCTCCTGATTTCCAGGCACTGCCGGCCCCCTTGAAAGGAGTCGAAACAGCATCACTCGATTCTGTCCTGCCTTCGGAGCCGCTCGCACGTTCCTTGTTTGTATCGAGATTGGTAGCCTTGCTGACCAGAGACCTTGGAATACTGCGTTTCATGCTTCACCCTCGCCGTCATCTTCATAGAATTCGTCCATCCAAGTATTGGCGTAGCCACGTTCGAGTCCTGGCCAGAGTCGCGATATTATGGCGTCGTTCACGGCATCGGCATTCGTGATGAACCGGTTGATCCCCTTGCGCTTTCCCGGCGTGTCCGGCTCGTATTCGTATACGGACTGATAGACGTCCGACGCGTTCGAGATCGCGTCGGAACGCAGATAAAACACGGGCAGAATCTCCGTGGGGCAATGTTCTAGCAGGTTTCCGATGTGGTTAAGATCCTGCGCATTGGACCGTTGAACGATCGTTGGCAACAGCATGTTCGCACCGGTTCCGATCTCGATCCTTTCATGGGCCAGGATGTGCTGAAGCATCCCAAGCAGGCCAGTCACAAAGGTCGACAACGTCGCGATGTCGAACCCCTTCATGGTTTGCGGTATGACCAGCGAAGACGACGCAATCACGTTATTCAACTGGAACAGTGTGAGCGCGGGTTGATAGTCGATGATGATGACATCCAGCGTCTCCGTTAGTGCGGTGTCGAGCCGCTCCTGGTCGACCTTGCCGTCGACTACCAATTCGTTGGGTAGCGTTTTCGGTGGGTGGCCCGCTTTCCAGCGGTCGATGGCATCGCGTAGGTAGCGGTAAAAGCTCTTTCCTGCGGGGGCTTCGCGGACAAGCCGCGCAATCTGGATCTCGCCCTCGGATGTTTCGCCGTGAGCTGGAAGCAGGCGCAGGCCTGGCCAGGAGGTCTTGAGAAGAAAGCTGTCGAGCGTTTGCGCATCGTGGTCGGTATATGGCGCGTCTTCCGACTGAAAGAGTCCAGCAAAGTCCACCATGGAGGCGGTGTTTTCGTCGGGCATTTGGGGAAGGCCTTCTCCCCCGACGAAGTAGAGCGTTATTGTACTTTGCGGGTCAGCATCCATGACACCGACACGCATGCCGTAGTGCAAGCTGAGATACTGGGCAAAATGCGCGGCGCTCAGACTTTTGGCGGTGCCGCCTTTCTGGCTTGCAAACGAGATGACGGGCAAAGGTGCGTCAGGCTTCCGCCAGGCCAGGTAGTCGTACGGCCGCTTTGCCGAGGCTGCCAGAAGGGCCCGCATGTGCATCAATTCTGAAAGCGTGAAAACACGCTCTCTTCCAACATATTCTCCTGCGGGAAAGTCATCGCTCGAATTGGCGAATTTGGTCAGATACTGAATACTCACATTGAGAAACCTAGCGCACTGGCGCATGGACCAGGTTCGCTTGATGCGCTGACGCAAGGTGAGTTCCTTGTTCACTGCCACCATCGTGCGCTCAAGCCCACGTGACAGATCCGTCAAAAACTGTTCTAAACTACCGCTCATTTATAAGCCCTGACTTCGGTTGGGTCCGAGTTCGACTCGATTCTGTTCCAATGGTAGCATGGTTCTGAGCAAAAGATAAAGATACCACGCGCCTATAGGTTTCAGGCGCTTATTTTGAGGTTCAGTGGCTCCAGAAACTCCAATCTTGAACGCGTTCAAGATTGGAGTTTAAGTGGCTGACCAGAGCGAAGCCGATCAACCATGCATGTTTCACGCCGCGTCTTTCGGACCCCGGGAGATGACCGTCCTAGTTGGTGGCTTTGCCCATGTCTGCGTTGAAGCCGTGATCACAGATGCTCACCGTGAAGTAGCCAGCACCGGTCTCCCCTTTCTGAATCTTCTAGATGCCGCCGCACTCGGTCAGCTTGCCTCACGGGGAGCGTCCGGCGACGCGTTGCGCGAAGGCCGTCCTGTTCGACCTCGCGACGGGTTCGATGGTAATTTCCAGGTCGGAGGTCAAGATGGAGATTGTGCCGAAGCATTTGGCGGTTTCATTGTCGGCGCTTGTGAAACTGATGCAGCCCGAAGGGTAGCTGCGCGGTTGACCAAGGCCTGACCACGCTGGATGCGAAGCGCCGCATAGAAGGGTAGGGGAGGAAGATGGGCCACAGCCGTTGTAGACGGGGCGGCCGCTGCGATGTGCATTCCATGCAACCGGTACGCACCGGGAGACCTGCGGGGACCGGAAAAAATGCCACAGGGAAATGCGCGGCGTACTTAAAACTGAACAAAACAAGTAGACTCCTTACTCTCGTGCACGCGCGCAACAAGCGTTGCGCTATAGTGCTCTCAACAGCCCGATCCCTTGCTCAAGAGGCATTGCACGAACGCCTTCGGCCACGGGGACGTCATGCTCTCCGGCGTAGATCAACAGCTTCCGGCTGGCCTTGATGTCTTCCGCGCCCACATAGAACCCGCGCGAGACCTTTGGCGCAGTCGTGCGCTTGATCTCAACGGCCCAGATGTCACCCCCAGGCAGGCGAAGGACCAAGTCAAGTTCAGCTCCGGCAGAAGTGCGATAGAAGAAGGGTTCGGTGCCGGTTGGTGCAGCGGCAAGAAGGGCCTCGATGCAGAACCCCTCCCAACTGCCGCCAACGACGGGGTGCCCGAGCAAGCCCTCGATTGTCCCAATACTTAACAGGGCATGCACGACCCCGCTGTCGCGGACATAAACCTTTGGCGATTTCACCAAACGCTTGCCGACATTCTCATGCCAGGGCTGCAGTCGCCGCACCAGCATGAGATCAACGAGCAGATCGAGGTAGCGTCCAATCGTTTGGCCGGAGACGCCCAGCCCCTCGGCGAGGGCTGAAGCGTTCAATAGACCACCTTGCACATGCGCAAGCATTGTCCAGAAGCGCCGCAAGGTTGCGGCTGGAATACGCGGTCCGAGGGCAGGGATGTCACGTTCCAAATATGTACGCAGAAAATCCAGACGCCAATCCATGCTGGCTTGATCGCTTGAAGCCATGAAGCTGTCAGGAAAGCCACCACGCAGCCAGAGCGCATTCAACTGATCAGCCCCCACCTCGGTAAGCTGTAGAGGGGGCATTTCGATATACCTGACACGTCCAGCAAGGGATTCTGCCGACTGTTGGAGTAGGACGTTGGAGGCTGATCCCAAGAGCAGAAACTGGCCCGCTCGAAAACCGGCCCGCCTGCGCTGGTCGATCTGACCACGCAGGCTCTTGAACAGGCCAGGCATCTGCTGCACCTCATCGAGGATGACGAGTTTTCCCGCCTGTTCATCCAGATATAGATCCGGTTCGGTCAGGATCTGCCTGTCCGCATCTCGTTCTAGATCAAAGTATACCGATGGTTGCTCCGAAGCGATGTCTAGAGCGAGCGTGGTTTTCCCAACCTGCCGGGGGCCGAGGAGGACAACAGCAGCTTGGCTCTCTAGCGCGGATTGCACAAAGTGATGAGTTTGGCGCTTATACATACCTTGCAATTACTCCACACGATGGAAGATTTGCAAGGATAAACTGCTTAGCGGGTAAAGTTGCCACTCAATTGGAGATGTCGCCTGATGTGACGAACAGGCTTAGCGTCAAAACTCACTCATAGTATTCCAAGCCGCTTCGCCCGCTCCAGCAACATCTTCACTGATGATGGCTGCCAGCTTGTCCGGCCGCGGGGTGTGCGCTCACGCATGTTCTCCAAGCGGGCGCAGATGGCCTGAAGCGTAATGTCGGGATCGGCGCCCTTGATACCCGCGACGATGGCGGGCAGGCGATCATCTCGCGCACGCGGGCCCGCGCGATCAAGCACGGTCGCGGGGAGGAACCCATCGCGGACGTAGGCGTTCACAGCGCGCAGCAGACGGCTTTGCGTCCAGCGCCGGGCCTCGGGTAGGGGGCCGTTGATGATGCGCACCACATCTTCCCAAGCCAGATCGGGGCGCAGCCGACGCACATGGGGCACCCAGTCCTGCGCAGTTTCATTCAGGCGTTCCATATATCCGTCCTGTCGCGCCAGTCGGACCTTGCGTAGCGCAGCCGGATCCCGGGCGCGCAGGCCAGGGTTTCCGCCGACCCGCCCCTTTGTTCGTGCGCTGGCAAGCCCAGCCTTGGTCCGTTCACGGATCAGGGCGCGCTCGAACTCGGCTGCTGCACCCAGAACCTGCAGCGTGAACTTGCCCTGCGGGGATCCGGTGTCGATCGGATCCTCGATCGAGCGGAAGAATGCGCCCTTTGCCTCAAGCCGTTCGATCACCTCGAGGAGATGCGAAAGCGACCGCGCCAGCCGGTCGATCCGCACGACCACCAGCGTGTCGCCCTTGGCGACGCGTTCCAGCACGCGCGCCAACACCGGCCGCGCACGATTGCCGCCAGAGGCCTGCTCCTCATGGATCTCGGCGCAGCCTGCTGATTTCAGGGCCTGCGACTGGGGCAGGGGGGTCTGATCCTCGGTCGAGACCCGGGCATAACCTATCAGGGGCATCAAAACAGTCTTTTGCAGTTTCATATAACGCCAATAAACGACCGATTGATGGCAGAAGAATAACGTTTCGGAGGTTGGTGCCACCTTTTTTCTGTAAGTTCCACATAGGCGGCGCAATGGAAAACCGCTATCTGGAAGAATATGCGGGAGACCTGTGGGCCGGGTCTGCGGGGCGGGCATTGGGGTGTTGCATGGACTTACGGTTGAGGGATTATTTTGATGTCGGCACGCTGCAACGCGGTGAAGATTATGCGCATCGCGGTCTGGTCGCGACGGTCGAGCCTCTGCCGGATGGGAGTATCCGCGGGCGTGTGTTGAATGGGCGCGGGGAAAGCTACCAACAGCGGATTACCCTGAGCAACAGCTTTGTGGACGGGATTTGCTCTTGCCCGGTGGGGCATAATTGCAAGCACGTGGTCGCTGTTTTGATGACATCGGCGGAACGCGATTCCAGCTCCCCGCAACTGGCAGCACCGGTGCGGGGTTGGCTGACCCGTGTCAAGCAGCAGCCGACAGCCCTAGTGCCGCCTGAGGCACGTCCCGAGGACTATCCGGACAAGGTGAAGGAACGCCTGCTTTATGTCCTGATCCCGAATGAAACAAAAGTCAGGATCGACATTTACAAGGGCCGTATCAATGCTGCTGGCACAGGCCTGAACAAGGCGATCCGGCGCTATGATGCGCTGCGCAGCAACGCTGTGGCAAAATTCATCCGACCGACCGATCTGGAGCTTTTGTCTGCGCTGGCGCAGACCCAACTGTGGGAAACGCACTATAGCTACGGCCTGCCCGGTATGTTCAAGCCAAAGGGGCAGGATGCTTTGCCCCTGATCCGGCGCTTGTGCGACACGGGTCGCTTCCTCCATGACAATTCTCCGGACGCGGAGTTGAGCTGGTCAGAAGCGTGTCCAAAGGCCAGACTGGCCTGGCGCATGGCGGCGGATGGCAGTCAGAGCCTGGGGTTTGAGGACGCAGACGGCATACAGTTGGAGTTGCGGGCGTTGGACGGGGCAGCGCTATGGGTGAACACCGCGCACGGTCAGATCGGGGCGCTGGCACAGCCGGTGCAGATTGAGGCGCTGCAGCTTGTCCAGAGCGCTCCCCAAGTCGCGCCCGATGAAGCGGCGGCCCTGGCTGCGGAGATGCCCGCCACGCTCGCTGGACTGGCCTTGCCGCCGCCGCATGTGGCGCGACAGAGACGGCGCGCGGCCCATAAACGCATCGCTCGTTTGACGCTTGGAGCGGAGAGCGCGCGTGACGGCTATAGGCGTTGGGACAGCGTTTCTGTCACTCTGCCAACACTGACATTGCGCTTTGTCTATGACGGGCAGGAGGTTTGGGAAGGCGACGCCGACCCCCGGGTCGTTGAAAACAACGAGGTCGTAACGCTGACGCGCGATCATCAATGGGAAGCTGCTTGCGTCATCCGGCTGATGGATGCAGGGGCGATACCCGTTGACGAAATGGACTATCTTTTGCCGAGCGCTCGAATGCTGCAATGCGATTTCGTCTTCGCTGAGGAGGAGATGGGCGCGAACAGTATGCGCCTCCCGTCGTCGCGCGATGGTCTCGAGTTTGCGTTCCGGACGCTGCCCGGGTTGCGGACCGAAGGCTGGGAAATCATTGAAACATCAAAGTGGCCCTTCCGTTTGAGCGATGAAGCTGCCGCGCTGACGGTTGCAACACAGACCGAGGCAGGCGACGCATTCCACGGCAACGACTGGTTCTCGCTGGGGTTTCAAGCCGAGATCGGCGGCAAGCCAGTGGATGTCGCGCCCCTGATCGCGGCCTTTCTTGAACAGGTGCGTGACGAATGGGACGCCGTGCCGGATGTCGACGTCCTGTCGCAGCATCTGTCCGATAAGCCGGTTTACCTGAACCGGGGCAAGGCGGGCTATGCCCCCCTGGACCTCAGTCCGCTGGCACCCCTACTCCATCTGGTGCTGACGCATTATGCCGAGTTGGGCGCGCTGCACCCGTCGGATGCCGATGTCGCTCGGTTGGCAGAAAAGGCGCTGGCAGGCAGCTCGGTACACTTCGCCGATAACGCCGGGATCATTCCGCTGGCTCGTAGCCTGAAGGCATTGGCCGAGGCCGAGAGTTTTGCTCCACCAAAGGGATTGCGCGCGCAGTTGCGCCCCTATCAGGCCTATGGTTCCGCCTGGATGGGCAGCTTGCTCGAAGCCGGTTTTGGCGGAGTTCTGGCGGATGATATGGGGCTGGGCAAGACAATTCAGGTGTTGGCCCTCTTGCAGGCACGTCGCGAAGCAGGAGCAGCTGGCCCGGCGCTTCTGATCGTACCGACCAGCCTGCTGCATGGCTGGCAGATGCAGTCCGCGCAATTCACACCGGATATTCGACTCGTGGTCCTGCATGGCACAGGCCGGGCGGCGCTGCGCGACGAGGCTCTGCGCGCCGATCTGGTCGTCACCACCTATCCGTTGCTGGCGCGTGATCAAGACTGGCTGACAGCGACAGAGTGGCCTCTGGTGATCCTGGACGAAGCGCAAACCCTCAAGAACCCTGCGTCGCAAATGGCCAAGAGCCTGCGCAACATTCCTGCCAAGGGGCGGCTGGCGCTGACCGGCACGCCGCTGGAAAACTCGCTGCAAGACCTTTGGACACTGATCGACTGGGTGAATCCGGGTCTTCTGGGGTATAGAAAAGAGTTTCAGAAACTGTTTCGCACCCCGATCGAAAAGCATGGTGACGCGGTCGCACAATCGCGTCTCAACCGTCGGCTGCGCCCCTTCATGCTGCGTCGCACCAAGGAGCAGGTCGCAACCGAACTTCCTCCTAAGACCGAAATCCTGGAACGGGTGGAGCTGCCAAAGCCGCAGCAAGCGCTTTATGAAACCGTGCGCAGCACCATGGATGCCCGGGTGCGCGAGGCGATCAGCGCCCGTGGTCTGGCCGCAGCGCGGATTACTGTGCTCGATGCGCTGCTCAAGCTGCGGCAGGTGTGCTGCGACCCCGCGCTGGTCAAGACTGACGCGGCGCGCGCGGTGGCGGACAGCGCCAAACGCGTGCGTTTGCGTGAATTGCTGGCCGAGCTTGTGGCCGAGGGTCGCCGCGTTCTGGTGTTTTCGCAATTCGTTGAAATGCTGCATCTGATCGAAGCGGATCTTGCGGCCGCCGGTATCCCCCATCTGACATTGACGGGCCAGACGCAAAAGCGTGCCGATGTACTGGAAAGCTTTGCAAAAGGCACTGCGCCGGTTTTCCTGCTCAGCCTGAAAGCCGGTGGTCTTGGGCTGACCTTGACCGAGGCGGATACGGTGATCCTTTATGACCCATGGTGGAACCCAGCTGTGGAGCGTCAGGCCATGGACCGCACCCATCGCATAGGTCAGGACAAACCGGTATTCGTGCATCGTCTGGTCGCTGCAGGCACGGTAGAGGAAAAGATACTGGACATGCAGTCGCACAAACAGGCGCTGGCCGACGCCTTGTTCGACAAGGATGGGGGACAGGCTGGCCCGTTGCTGGACGAGGCGATACTGCAAGATCTGTTTGCGCCGCTCGGGGTGTGACAGGGGCTCGCCGCCTAGACGTTGCGCCAAAGCATGCGAACGCGGCTCTTCCGGCTTGAGGTGTTGCTGACCATTTCTGGCAAACGCGCCGAAGGTCCGAAGATTACAGCCCCGCAGCCTTGGTCAGGTTTACGCGGAACCGGTCGCGGCGACGCTGATAGCGGCGGGTCATTTCGGCTGAGGCGTGACCAAGATGCTTTTGGACGTAGCGCTCATCGACTTCGGCAGAGCTCGCGAGACCGGCGCGCAAGGAATGGCCGGAAAACAGCGCCAGGCGCTCTTTTTCGGACAGTTCGGATCGGATGCCGGCGTCGAGGACCGTGCGCTTGATCAGTCGTGCGACATGTTTGTCGTTCAGGCGTGTTTCAGATGCGCGCTTGCCATCCCGCGAGGTGCCGACGAAGACAGGGCCGAAGTCGATCTTTGCAAAGTGCAGCCATTGTTCCAGCGCCTGGACCGGGCAGGTCTGATCGCTGGAGCCGCGGCCAATTTCGACCTCGCGCCAGCCGGTCTTGGCGTTGAGCGTGAGCAGGGCGCCTTTGTCGAAGATCTCAATCCAGCCACCAGAATCCGGCGTGTCGTCCTTGTGCACGTCGAGGCTGACGATTTCTGACCGGCGCATACCGCCCGCATAACCGTTCAGCAGGATCGCCCGATCCCTGAGCCCGCGCAGGTCGTAGGGCAGGGTGGCCACCATCGCGAGGATGTCCTCGGCCAGGATCGCCTCCTTTTGCACGGGCGGTCGCGCGTGCTTGCGCTTGATCCCGGCAAGGACGGTTGCGATGTGGCGGTTCTTACGTTCAAAGGTGAAGCCGCGTTGCGCATAGTTCCAGGCAAGGCCTGACAGGCGACGTTCGATCGTGCTGACAGACAGGGGGCGGGACGCCGACTGCGGTCCGAACGTGGACTGCGATGGTGAGGGACCGGACCCGGAGGCGAGATCCGCGAGGTAAAGGCCAATCATCTCGGCCGAGGGGGGCAGGGGCTCCACCCCCCTCAGTCGGCACCAGCGCGCGAAGTGCGCCCAGTCCTTTGCGTAGGCCTTCAGTGTGTTATCGGAGGCCGCGGCGCGCGCGTAGCCGCGGGCGGTATCTACCAGCCGATCGAGGGTGCCAGACCCAGCAACATGAGCCGGCCGGGCGATCCAGTCGCTTTTCTCTTGACGGCTCTCGTTACCCTGAGCATCATCAAACTTATCAGAGCGTGCTGAGGTCGATTTATCGTGTTCTGCGCCCATCATTTTTCCAAAAATCCACTCATTTTAAGCCTATGTTACAGCATATTCCTTTGTGTCCGATAATGTAAACTTATTGGACATAAATTGAAGCGATAAAGTAGGGCGGTTATTGTGCTATTCTGTGGTATAAAGCGCCGTGATGACATATGCTTCAGGCATGAAATTTACTCGGCCAGAACACATCAGCACCCTTGATGCGCTACCCCGGATGCCCGAGTGGGTCACCTCAGTACGACCAGAAGACCTTGAAGATGTTTCGTTTTTTTCGGGTGCCTCGCTGTCTCATTTGCATCTTGTGTTGAGCCGCGAGGAAGTCCCCCATACCTTGCTGCGGGACCGCTTGGCGCTGCGGGCAACGGAGGCTTGTGTCGCGTTCTCTGGGCGGCCAGAGCGGGCAGGGGAGTTGCGCGATGCCGTGCATTTGTTGCGACCCGGTGATTTGCCTGGGCCGGCGGGAGAAACCTACCTTGCTTGGCGGCGCGCGGTGGAGCGGCCGGTGTCGATCAAGGCTTTAGGCCGAGCCTTGCCGACCTTCGAGCCGGGCCAGCTTGCCGCGTGGTTCGATGCGGGGAAGGGCGGGCCGGTCGATCGCGCCGCGATGGTGCTGGAGACCGTTCTGCGCGAGGTGCCCCGTGCAGACGAGGCAGCGCTTATCCTTGCGGATGCAGCGCTGGCACAGGCGCTTGGCTGGGATCATCTCGTGCCTCTTCTGGCCGCCGGCCTGAAACGTGCCGACCTGCGCAAGCAAGGCGATGACCTTCGCTCGGCATGTCATCGGGGGCTCATCTCATCGACGATCAAAGCTGTGCGGCAGGCCGCCGAGCTCGCGCGTCGGGCAGAGCACCTGAAAGCGGTCGCGCCAAAGCTGCGGGCCAAGGGTGCGGGCGACGCGGTCGAGATGTTCCTGACCTGCGATGCCGTGGCACCTTCGGCCTTGCCTTTGCCGGATCGCGCCGCGCGGCGGCTCTGCGACCGGCTGGTTGACCTCGGTGCCGTGCGCGAACTCACGGGGCGCGACACTTTCCGGCTCTACGGGGTGTAAGCATGGCCAAGGACAGATCCGCACCCGAGCTGGACCGCGAGTTGTCCGACCTGCCACCGGAGCTGCGGTGGCGCGAATGGATGCGCCGGATTGAGGCTGTGCTGTTTGCTTCCGCCTCGCCTGTGCCGCGCGAAGACCTCGCCCGCGTGGTGGGTCAGGGGGCCTCGGTCGATCTGCTGGTCGAGGACCTTGCCACGGATATTGAAGGCCGGGCCTTCGAGATCACCCAGGTGGCCGGCGGCTGGATGTTCCGCACGCGTGCGGCCTACGCGCCCGCGATCCGCTCGGCGGGAGATGTCGGGGACCAACTGCTGGATTTGAGTGAATTCGACGCGGCGGTGCTGGCCGCCATCGCTTATAATCAGCCCATCACGCGCGACGGTCTCAAAGACATTTTCGGCAAGGAGATCAGCCGGGATTTGATCGGTCGGCTACATGCGCGTGGACTCATCGGGACGGGACCACGGTCGCCTCGGCGCGGGGCACCATACACCTATGTGACGACTGGCCAGTTCCTTGTCGCGTTTGGCTTTGAGAGCCTTCGCGATCTTCCGGATCGGGAGCAGCTGGTGGATGCAGGGGTGATTGCTGAGGTCTGAGGCGGTCGGCATGCCCGATGGGTGCGGCTCACGCTGCGAAACGCGCTGATCTGGGCGGTTTGCCTTGAGAGGCTGTTCCAGAAGCGATCAAGCGCAGGTATTCACGTCTAATTAACTGGTGAAGCTGATCAAAATGCTGTTCTGCGATTTCTATGCCTTGGACTTGGTCACCGTTACATTCGGCTTGGCGGGTGCTGAGTTCTGGGTGACCAAAAAACCACCAGCAGGTCAGTCTAAGCGGCACCGTAAACTTAGTGCACCGGGTCTGTTGATATGCGAAGGGAAGGCATGACCAAATCTAGCCCTTCTTCGCTCTATCACCGGCACCGTTTCCCGTCAGATGTGATCGCTCATGCGGTTTGGCTGTATTTCAAATTTCCACTCAGTTTGCGAATGGTCGAAGACATGCTGGCCGAGCGCGGCATAATCGTTTCGCATCAGACAATACGGACGTGGGCCGAGAAATTTGGCTGTCAATATGCCGCCAACATCCGCCGCAGGTCGGCGGGCCAGTTCGATGGCAAGTGGCATCTCGATGAGGTCGTGATCACGATGCGCGGCAAGAAGCACTGGCTGTGGCGCGCTGTCGATCAGAACGGTTTCGTTTTGGATGTTTTGGTGCAAAGCCGCCGCAATACGAAGGCGGCCAAGCGCTTGATGCGCAAACTTCTGAAGCGACATGGATCAGCGCCGCGTGTCATGATCACCGATAAATTGCGGTCATACGGGGCGGCAAAACGAGAGGTCATGCCCGGTGTCGAACACCGATCACACAAGGGCCTGAATAATAGAGCCGAGAATTCCCATCAGCCAACGCGGCAGCGAGAGAGGGCGATGAAGCGGTTCAAATCCCCGAGGCAGTTGCAACGATTTCTTTCCATCCATGATCCGATTGCAAACTTGTTCCAGCTTCCTCGCCACAAAATGACATCCACCGGTTTCCGTGAAATGAGATCATTTGCGACGCAAACTTGGCGCGAAATCGCACAGGTTAGAGCAGTATAGCTTCCGGGTGCGGAAAACTCATTGGCCCAGTTAAGTTAAGTTTACGGTGCCCTCGGGCGCAACACGGGCCAGTTTAAGGCGGCGGCGCACCAGATCGACCGAGACGCCGAACTTCAGCGCGATCTCGTCTTCACTGCGGCTCTCGCCAATCATCTTGTCAAAGGCTTCGAACTGTTCGGCAGGGTGCATGGCTGCGCGCTGAAGGTTTTCTGTAGCGGAAGTAACGACAGCGTCGCGTTCATCCTCGATCAAGCACGGGATTGGATGATCCGTTGGAATTGCCCCATCTTCAGCAAGCTGTTGCAGCGCTTTCAGGCGACGTCCACCTGCATCCACTGCGAAACCCGTTTCTGAAACCGGATGAACCACCAGGTTCTGCTTGATGCCATTTTCGCGAATGCTGGCCAGCAGTTCGGCGTCGTCAGCGGCATTAGCCGCGACTTTGCGCACATTGAGCGGGCTGAGCGACAGCTGGTTGAGGGGGATCATGCGAATGTCGGAGAAACGGGATACGCCGGTTGCTTCGGGTGCTGACTGCTTTGCAGGTGTCTTTTTACCGCTAGCAGCCATGGATTTGGTTGTGGTCTTGGCCATGGGGATGGTCCTTTCAGACCGGGCCCGAATGAGACTCTCTCTATCCTTTCAAGCCCGGCATCCGGGCTTCCCTTTCTCTGGCTCTCTGTTTGCAGCGCCCTGATTAACAGCCCCATCCGACGTCCAATTTCCAAATCAGGTGCCCTTTGACGCCGTTAAGGCCGGTTCCAAATCAGGCATCGATGAATATTCGGCCCGCGCATCGGAGCGGATTTGGAAGGCGATGCGGTTTAGTTGGCAGATGACCACCATGTTGCACCGGTTCGACGGTGAAGACGCCTTTGCCGAACAAATTCGCAAAGCCTCACTGGCTCACCTTGCGGCGTCGGAAACAGCGCGGCGCGACTTGGCGGAAAACTACATCGGGCTGCCGTTCTAGCGCGTAGCTTAATCACTGCCCAATCGGGTGATATTCTGAGACAGGTCGATAGCTACGGTAAGCGCCCGCGCCGTGGCCATCGCCATTTGCGGCAATATCATCCACTCCAACGCCCAAGCCGCGCCCGAACGTTCCAGTTCATGCACCATGGCGTGGTGCATCGCCGAGACTTGGGTTGCGTTAAATCGTGCCAGCGTGACCAATAGTTCTGCTGCGACAGGGTTTTGTTTATGGGGCATTGCCGACGATCCACCACCGCGAGACATACTAATTTCCTCGATGCCCTGTTGGGACATCAAGGAAATATCCTGACCCACCTTGCCCAGCGTTCCACTCACTAGCGATAGAAACGAAGCATACTCAGTCACGCTTTCGCGCATAGTGTGCCACGCTTTATTCGTTGGTGCGAGGCCAAGAGATTTGGCGACCTCGGCGACAACCGTATCGGCCTTGTCACCAAGCGCCTTGCGGTCGCCCGACGCACCGCCGATCTGAACCTTTTCGGTCTTTGGACGCAGCATCTCCAACCGATCCAAATGCCCTTTCAATGGACAGTGCCATGTCAATATCCGGTCGCGCACGGTGATTTGGGTGGCGGCCTGCATTCGGGTGCGCCCCATAAGTGGCCTGTCCCCGAAACGGGCCTCTAGTGCCATTAAATGTGTTTCCAAATCGGCCAACCGAGCGGCAATCAGATCTGATGCCTCGCGCAGGGTCATCGCCAGCGCCGTGTCGACCACATCTTGTGAAGTGGCACCTTTGTGCAGGGCATCGGCAGGCGCAATTGCTTGCAACTGTTTCACCAAACGCGGAACCGGAACGCCGTCTTGTGCCATTCCCGCTGCGATATCTGCATAATTGACCTGTGCTGTTTCGATCGCACACGCGGCAGTTTCGGCCCTAGTCGGGTCAAATAGCCCAGCCGCTCCGCAAGCGCGTGACCACGCCGCCTCGAAGGCGAGCATGTGCGCCATTTGCCTTTCGGGCGAAAATACTTCGCCCATTGCGAGATCACCAAATAATCCCGAAAGCCATAGGTGATTGAAGGCAGATACAGTCATCGCGATTTCCTAATCACGTAAAAATGGGGCGCATCATGCACCCCATTTAATCATATCGGTGCAGGTTTAGATATCTAGAAACACGGTTTCGCCAGCGCCTTGAAGCCGAATATCAAATCTGTATTTCCCGTCGCCGGTCTTTTGGGCGATTAGCGTGTCAACGCGCGGACGTTGTTCGATCCGGTTCAAAAGTGGATCGTTGGAATTGTCCTCATCTTCGAAATAGATGCGGGTTTGCAGGCCGATGTTAATCCCCCGCGCCACAACCCAAAGCGAGATATGCGGCGCGAGTTTAACACCGCCACGCCCCGTGGTGGGGGCGGGTTTGACCGTGCGCAGTGTAAATTCACCGGAGTCCGCGTCGGCGGCAAAACGGCAGTGGCCGGTAAAGGCCGGATCCGAACCTTCTGCGCCCGCAAACAGGCCGCTCGCGTCACATTGCCAGCTTTCGATCAACGCATCGCGCATCGCCCAACCGGTGCCATCAAACACAGAGCCGACGATCTCGACAATCTCGCCTTTGGCATTGCCCTCGTCTAGAAATGGGGTGGTGCCGATTTCTTCGTCATAATAGCCAGCATTGCCTGCATAGGTCGGCATTAGGCCGATGTGGACATAGGGGCCCGCAGTTTGAGAAGCGGATTCAATCAATGTATTTAATTTCTGGCTCATTTTACATCCCCTCCAATTTGTTTTCGAACATGGTTTGACGCCTGCCGCGCAACACGATGTCAAACTTGTACGCAAGGAAATCTAGCGGGCGCGACTTTGAGAAATCAAGCGGGGCCACAAGCCGGTCAAGTTGGCTGCGATCTTTGATTGTTGCGGCAATCGGGCAGTGATTGATCAACGGATCACCTTCGAAATACATCTGGGTAATCAAGCGCTGACCAAAACTATTTCCGAACACTGAGACGTGAAGGTGCATGGGGCGCCAATCGTTGCCCCGATTGGGCCAAGGATAGGCTCCGGGACGCACAGTCAGAAATTCGTAATAGCCGTTTTCGTCCGTTATCGTCCTACCGCATCCGCCAAAGTTTGGATCAAGGGGCGCGAAATAGGTATCTTTCTTGTGGCGATATCGTCCGCCCGCATTTGCCTGCCAAATCTCGACCAAAGTATGAGGCACGGGCCGACTATTTTCATCCAATACGCGCCCGTGGACCAAGATGCGTTCACCCACAGCGGGGGCCGCGCCTTTGCTCCAATTCAAAATCAGATTGTTGTCTAGCGCTCCGAGTTTGTTGTGGCCAAAGGTGGGGCCGGTTTCCTCAGAAAGGCCGCTTTCCATTGAAAGGAGCGGCAGGTTAGGGGAGCGAGAGACGCTCGTTTTATAGTCCGGGGCATGCGGTATCGGGTGAATTTCGCGGTTGCGCGGAATTAATGGGCCAAGATCAAGCATCGTTGTTTTCCTCCATTTCAACAAAAGTCTGTTTCGCGAGTTTTAGGGCGTGGTTGGCTTTGGGCACGCCCGCATAGATCGCGACATGTTGTAGTGCCTCAGCCACATCGTCTTTAGACGCTCCCGTGCGTGCGGTGGCGCGAATGTGCATCGGGATTTCTTCAAAATTTCCTGTCGCGGCCAAAAGAGCGATGGTCAGCATAGAACGCTCGCGCCGGCTGATTTTGTCCGACGACCAGACGGTACCCCAGGCCCCTTCGGTTATGAGGCCTTGGAAAGGTAGGTCGAATTCTGATTTTGCGGCTTCCGCACGGTCAACATGGGCGTCGCCCAGAACCTCGCGGCGGGTTTTCATCCCTTGGTCGAACTTTTCGCTCATGGGGTAATCCTTTTAACAAAACTAATGAGTGCATCGACAAGTGCATCCGGCGCTTCAATCGCGGGCAAGTGCCCCGTCGTTTCAAAAGAGATCAGATCGGCGTCGGGTAGGGCAGCTGCTAGCGCCGCAATGACGTTCGGCGGAGTGGCCAAATCGTGTTGTCCTGCAAAAACCAGCGTAGGTGCCGCAATCTCACTCAGTTGTTCTGTTATGTCAGTGCCTGCAATCGCGTTACAGGTGGCAACGTATCCCGCCTGGTCAGTGCGTGCGAGCAGCGTGCGCCATAGGTTGACCTCTGGTTTCATGAGAAACTCGGGCCCAAACCAACGCGGCAAAATGCCCTCTGCCACAGCGCGCATACCACTTTCATTGATCATCTCAATACGCGCATGCCAATCCTCAGCGGAGCCCAGCTTTGGCGCTGTGTTGGACAATACCAACCCCAAGACCCGCTCGGGTGCCATCAAGGCGATATGCTGTGCAATCAAGCCGCCAATCGAACAGCCAACTACGACTGCGCGGTTGATGCCAACGTTGTCCATTGCGGCCAATACGTCTTTTGCCAAATCGGGAATGCTGTAGCTGTCGGGCGCTGTATCTGAAAGCCCATGCCCACGCTTGTCCATCCGCAGCGTGGCCCAATCAGTGGGCAATAGGGCGCAAACCGCATCCCACATACGAAGATCGGTGCCCAGCGAATTTAGGAAAACGAGGGTGGGTCCGTCGCCATTTGATAGGCTTAGATGCATGGTGCCCCACTCTAAATCTAGTGCGTGCATTGGTTCCTCCTGATGTTAATGTGCCATAATTAAAAGCATGGGAAAAATACAAAACTATGCTAAAGGTATAATCAAATGAATATACCAAGAGATCTAAAGCTTCGCCATCTTGAGGCATTCCTCGCAATTGCGGAGACTGGAACGATTTCGGGCGCTGCGCGGGCGCAGCATGTGTCGCAACCTGCGATGTCTAAAACCCTATCTGATCTTGAGGGGCAGCTTGGATGCCAATTGTTCGAGCGTACAGGGCGACGCGCTATTCTAACAACGGGTGGTGAGGTTTTTCGCCGCCATGCAAAGGCGTCACTACAAAGCCTTGAGGCTGGGTGTCGGGTGCTTAGTGCCCCGTCGCATACGGATCTGGTCAAAGCGGGGGTGTTGCCCACTGTGGCCGGCGGATTTTTTCCTTCGGTCGCATTGGAGTTTTATGATCAGCGTCCTGACGCGCGCATTGGCGTGCTGACCGGTCCAAATCACTATCTGATCGACATGCTCCGTTCTGGGAAGATTGATCTTATGATAGGCCGGATGCCCAATTCAAAGGATATGCCAGGCCTGTCGTTTGAACACCTTTATGACGAACCGATAGAACTGGTCGCGCGCTCAGATCATCCGGCACTTGGCCGTAAACCGGCTCAGATGCTTACGGAATACCCGCTTATCCTGCCCAACCCCGGTGCAATCATTCGACAATCTGTAGATCAGTATCTGTCAGCCATGGGTCTGTCTGATCTGCGTCCGGCGCTCGAAACCGTAGCTTTGCCAGTCGCGCTGACATTGCTGGAACGTTCGAAAATGTTGTGGTTTATCTCAAAGGGTGTCGTTGCGCGTGAGCTGAAAAACGGCAGCCTTGTCGCTATGGATTTAAAGGTCGACTATTTGTCAGGTGCAGTGGGGCTGACGCGTAAGACCGGCGCTGGCCAGAATAGCTTGGCGACTCTATTAGCCGAATTGCTGCATCAGCGGGCGGCACTTAATACTGCTCGCTGATGCGATTATCCTAGACGGCTTCCAAGGCGATTGCGATACCTTGACCGACCCCAATACACATGGTCGATAAAGATTTTTCACCAGCCTTGAGGTCTAGCATCGCTGTGCCAGTGATCCTTGCACCCGACATGCCCAATGGATGCCCCAGCGCAATCGCGCCGCCGTTACGATTTACACGAGCGTCATCGTCAGCAATGCCCAGATCACGCAATGTGGCCAACCCCTGTGAGGCAAAAGCTTCGTTCAGTTCGATGACCGCAAAATCGTTCACCGTCAGGCCAAGCCTTGCCATCAATTTGCGGGACGCGGGCGCGGGGCCAAAACCCATGATGCGTGGCGCGACACCGGCGCTAGCGCCGCCTAATACCTTGGCAATTGGGTTTAGCCCATGCTTTTTTACCGCGTCTTCGCTGGCCAGGATGAGCGCCGCAGCGCCGTCGTTCACGCCAGAGGCATTCCCGGCTGTCACTGTTCCGTCGGCCTTGACGAAGGCCTTCAGCTTTTGGAGATCTGCCAACGTGGTTGATGGCCGCGGATGTTCGTCCTCGGACACGATAATTGGATCGCCTCTGCGCTGCGGAACCCTTACCGGTGTGATCTCTTTGGCAAAACGCCCTTGCGCTATCGCGGTGCCTGCGTTGTGCTGTGATCGCAGTGCAAAATGATCTTGATCTGCGCGGGTAATGCCAAAATCTTCGGCAACGTTCTCCCCAGTTTCGGGCATGGAATCGAAGCCATATAGCGTTTTCATCACTGGGTTAACGAAGCGCCAGCCAATGGTTGTATCATGGACGGTGTTCGCGCGGGAATACGCGGTTTCTGCCTTAGGCATTACAAACGGCGCACGTGACATGGATTCGACACCGCCTGCGACGATCAATTCGGCCTCGCCTGCCTTAATGGCACGCGCCGCAGTTATCACCGCGTCCATGCCTGAGCCGCAGAGCCGGTTCATCGTCGTACCAGGGACGCAATCCGGATAGCCTGCCAACAGCAAAGACATGCGAGCGACGTTGCGGTTGTCTTCGCCCGCTTGGTTGGCGCAACCAAAAATCACTTCATCAATAGCAGATAGGTCCATTTTAGGGTTGCGTTCAGCCAAAGCCTTTAGCGGAATTGCACCCAGATCGTCGGCGCGCACGGTTGACAAAGCGCCGCCATAGCGGCCAATCGGTGTGCGGATGTAATCGCAGATATAAACGCCAGTCATTTACAAATCCTCAGGAACAGTAAGGTCGGCAACTTCGCCATCAATGTGCAGCGTCGCACCCGTCACCGATTGCAGTTGCGTTAGGGTGACCGCTGGCAATTTTTCTTTCAAAACGAATTTACTACCCGCAATATCTATTACAGCCAGTGAGGTATAAACCCGCGTAACACATCCTACACCAGTAAGTGGGAAGGTGCAGGATTCAACTAGCTTGGGTTTGCCATCTTTGGTGACATGATCGGTGACAACAGCGACCCGCTTTGCGCCATGGACCAAGTCCATCGCACCGCCAACGGCAGGAACACCCTTGGAGCCGATACGCCAATTTGCAAGATCCCCGTTCTGGGCAATCTGATAGGCTCCTAAAACAGCCAAATCGAGGTGCCCACCGCGAACCATCGCGAAACTGTCAGCGTGATGAAAATACGAAGCACCGGGGTTAAGCGTAATCGCCTTTTTCCCTGCATTGATCAGGTCCCAGTCTTCCTCGCCTTCAAGCGGCGCTTTGCCAAAACCTAACACGCCATTTTCAGTGTGATAGGTAACATCGCGACCATCAGGTTGGAACTTGGCGATCATCTCAGGGAAACCGATGCCAAGATTCACATATGAACCGTCTTCGATGTCTTGGGCCGCGCGCCACGCAATTTGAGCGTTGGATAGGGCCACATCGGAAATGTTGAAATCAGTCATCAGTGAACCTCTCCTGTGCGAACAAGCACTTCTTCTTGTTGAGGATTTGAAACCTCGACCACCGCATCGACAAAGATGCCGGGCGTTATTACTTGCTCTGGGTTTATGGTTCCAGCAGCACCCAATACGGAGACCTGCGCGATGGTCTTGTCAGCGGCCATGGCCATCAGCGGATTAAAATTCCGCCCTGCGAGGCGATAGGTTAAGTTTCCGACAGTGTCGCCTTCTTGACCTTTGATTAAAGCGAAGTCCGCCTTTAGCCAGTGCTCTCGCACATAACTTTTTCCCTCGAATTCCTCAGTTGGCTTGCCGTTCGCGAGTTCGGTGCCAAAGGATGACGGCGTATAAAACGCAGGAATGCCCGCCCCAGCCGCACGAATGCGTTCGGCCAAAGTCCCTTGCGGCACGAGTTCTAGTTCAATATCGCCAGCAAGATACTTCTCATTAAACGCTTCTGCGTTGGAACTGCGCGGAAACGAGCAGATCATCTTGCCAACCATTCCAGCTTTGATCATGGCTGCGATGCCGATAAATCCGTTTCCGGCATTGTTGTTAATTACAGTGACATTCTTTGGGCTGCCAGTTGCACGAAAGCGGTCGATCAATGCGTGGATCAGCTCGATTGGTGCGCCAGAACCGCCGAAACCGCCGATCATGATCTGCGCGCCGTCGGGGATTTCGGAAATCGCCTTTTCCAAGGTAGGGATGGTTTTGTCCATGAAACACTCCTTTTTTTGTTGCCGATGTAGATCATTCTGTCGCTTGCGCGAAACTATTTGTGCGCATCTTGATCTTTATTCGTTATGCGAACATAGTGATCCGCGTGGCGAACAAATCCCCTGATATAATCTCTTCATTGGCCAAAGGGCTGCATGTTCTTGAATGCTTCGGTGCAGAAACGCCCAAGCTTTCGATTACAGATGTATCCAAACAAACTGGTTTGGATCGTGCTACGGCACGGCGTTGCCTCCTTACTTTGCATTCCGAAGGTTATGCCGACTACGATGGCAAATTTTTTACGCTGACACCACGCGCTCTTCGATTAGGATTGAGCGCTATTGCATCGCTGCCCTTGCCACAACTGGTACAGCCATGGCTGGATCAACTCACCGAGCAGATCGGCGAAAGCTGCTCGGTTTCGATTCTAGACGGCACCGAAATTGTCTATCTTGCACGCGCCGCGCAAAAGCGGGTGATGTCCATCGGGCTTATGCCGGGCTCGCGCCTTCCTGCCCATTGCACATCAATGGGGCGGGTGCTTTTGGCAGCTTTGCCGCGCCAAGAAGCAGAGGCAATTGTTGAAGCTTCGGACCTGACGCCACGAACCGTTCACAGCATAACATACCCCGTCGACGTTATGGCGTGCGTGGATTTAAGCCGGCAACAACACTATGCTATCATCGACCAAGAAGTCGAGATTGGTTTGCGCTCGATCGCCGTGCCTATTTTTGACCAGCGGAGCAATGTTGTCGCGGCATTGAACACAGGAATGGCCGCAATTCCAGAACCCGCAGAAGGATTGATTGAAACAATTCTTCCGAAGCTTCTGATGGTTCAAGCGGGGCTAAGGCGGATTCTGTAGAAATTGTTCATCAACTCCGTAAATTCCTTTTTTTTGCACGAGCAATTCACAAACCGCACTGAGCCATGCACCTGTTGCTCCGCCCCCTAATTGAAGAGGTTCAAAAATAACGGCTCCGTTTGCGCAAGCCCCGTGAAGTTGACACACGCGCTTTGCAAGCTCTATGCCGGTAGGTGGGGGCATCCACGCCATCAACAAAGCCGGGAAACGCTGAAATGGGTCGATTGGTACAACACCAAGCGCCTGCACAGCGCCATCGGATATGTCACGCCGCATGAAGCAGAGGAAATGTTCCATGCAACCTTGAACCCAAATGAAAAAGCAGCCAAACGTTCTCCGGCAAACAAGGGGCGGTTCATTCCTTTGCCTACAAGGGCTTCACGGAACCAATCTGCGTCATAACCTCGGTCTCCCAATAACCAATCAGCGGCTGGCAGGCTTTCCACCAAAGCTCTGGCCCCAGTGTAATCACTAACCTGGCCTGCGGTCATGAAGAACCGGATTGGCCGCCCAATGGTGTCGGTGACGGCATGCAGCTTCGTGTTCATACCGCCTTGCGTTCGCCTGATCAGGCGTCCACGCCCCCTTTTTTCAACCGCAGGCTTGAGGCTGTGCGGTGCGCTTTGAGATAAGTTGCGTCAATGGAGATCGTTTTATTCTCGGGTGCCTCCGCAGCCAGTCCGGTCATGATCCTCGCGAACACACCCATATCGCTCCACCGTTTCCAGCGGTTGTAAAACGTCTTGGGAGGACCATACTCTTTCGGCGCATCAGACCACCGCAAGCCATTGCGATTGACGAAGATAATACCACTGAGGACGCGACGATCATCAACGCGTGGCACGCCATGGCTCTTCGGAAAATACGGCCGGAGCCGCGCCATTTGATCTTCGCTCAGCCAATAAAGATTGCTCATAATCCCCCCCTCAATTTGGTGAGGTTGAATCACGCAGGCTTGACAGGCTCAAGCCGATTAATGGGTCTGGCGCCTAGCTACAATCAAAGAACATCGCGAACGTGAAGTCTCCGTTTTGCATGCAAAGGATCTGCTCATGGGTACGGCCCACTGAAACGCCTCTATGGTCTCAGCCCTGATCCCTGTTCCGGAAGGGCATCGCCGCCTCCTTGGTGTCGGTGTGCACGGCCCAACCTCCCGTATCACGGACAAGGCAGAGATGGTCTGCTCACGGCTGCTTGATCTGGTTGAAGAGGTGCGCGCCCAAAGCTAAGCCTTTGTGACGTCGGCGTGTAGCAATGTACAATAATTATAGGTCATCATGCTGGTCAGCTAATTTGATTGTTGTATCAACGACGCTGAAACGGGTTCATGCTTCGATCATTCCAGAACAAGCGGCCAGACGCTAACGCCTTGGTCTAACGGGCGAGATCTCGTCACCTCACCTACGACTCCACACGGGTGGTGGCGTCAATATCCAACATTCGTACCGGCAAGAACAAAAGGAATGGGGCCTTTCGATTGCGTAAGCACCTGCAATTGTTCTTAAATTTATTCAACCTGTGCCGCCGTGCAATTCTGTTCATGTCTAATCTTGACAACAACTTAGTTATCTAATTATTTGTTCTGTGAATGGATCAAAGCCTATCAAAATTGGCGACCTAGAAAAGAGGACGGGAATATGGATGCCCTGAAGATGACTGTTGCCGAAAGGCGCCAACTGACCGAGCACATTTGTGAATTTACTCTGGCACCCGCTGACGGAAGCAAACTTCAATCCTTCACTGCTGGAGCGCATATCACCGTCGAAACGCCTTCGGGAGCAATGCGGCGATACTCGCTCGTCAATGACGGGACGAACCCCGAAGTATACAAGATTGCTCTGAAGCGCGAAATTCACGGTCGCGGCGGATCGATGTCTATGCATGACGATGCGCAAGAGGGGACCGAGCTACAAGTTGAGGTCCCGGAAAATACCTTTGAGCTGACCGATGCCAAGAACTACCTTCTCATCGCGGGTGGTATTGGTGTCACGCCAATTTACGCTATGTCTCAGCAACTATTGCGCGAGTTTAAGCCTTTTGAGGTAATTTATTGCACAAGGGGCGAGGCCGACACAGCGTTTCTTGAAGAGATGAAATCCACGCTCGGCGACCGGCTGACACTGCACCACGATGGCGGCGATCCCGAAGCGGTTTTTGATTTCTGGGATCACTTTGAAGAACCCAAGGACATGAAAGTCTATTGCTGCGGACCGCAACCACTGATTGACGAGATCGAAGCCATTTCCGGACACTGGCCCGAAGGTCGCGTGATCTTTGAGGATTTCAAGCCTGTCGAAGTTGTGCGCGCTGATGACAAACCATTCGAGGTCAAGCTCGAGAAATCCGGCATAACGATCGAGGTCCCTGCAGATCGATCCATACTGGAAGCCCTGAGGGAAAGTGGTGTGCCGACCGTGAGTTCTTGCGAAAGCGGCACCTGCGGTACTTGCAAGACCCGGCTCGTCTCTGGGAAGGTCGATCACCGGGACATGGTGCTGATGGAGGAAGAAAAAGACAGTTATGTGATGATCTGCGTTTCACGAGCCGAAGAAGGGGATCTTGTTCTTGACCTCTGAACCTATTCGCCTCGGTGTTGCCGGGCTTGGGCGGGCCTTCGTGCTGATGCTTCGAACCTTCCAAAACGATCCCCGTGTCAAGTTGGTCGCGGCCGCCGCTCCACGTGCCGAGAGCCGTGCCGCATTTGAGGCAGAGTTCGGTGGACGCGGCTATAGCTGTGTGGAAGAGATGGCCGAAGACCCTGAGGTTGAAGCCGTGTATATTGCGACCCCGCATCAGATGCACGCCGAGCACGTTGCTATCTTTGCTGCGGCAGGCAAGCATATTCTGGTCGACAAGCCGCTCTCTGTTACGATGGAAGATGCGGACATGATGGTGGAGGCCGCGAGATCCGCGGGTGTTCATCTTATCGTCGGGCCCAGTCACAGCTTTGATCCGTCAGTTCTCCATGCGCGGCAGATAATCGAGAGCGGTGAATTCGGTGCAGTTCGGATGGTGCAGGCGTTCAATTATACCGACTTTCTCTATCGACCGCGCCGCCCCGAAGAGCTGCGGACCGAAGAAGGCGGCGGGGTTCTGTTCAGCCAAGGCGTTCATCAGATTGATATCGTTCGGCTGCTTTGCGGTGGCCGCGCGAAGAGTGTGACGGCAATGACCGGTGTATGGGATCCGGAGCGACCGACAGAGGGCGCGTATTCTGCCTTGCTGGATTTCGAAGCCGGCAGCTTTGCGTCAGTGACCTATTCGGGTTACGCGCACTTTGACAGCGATATCTGGATGGACAATGTGGCCGAACTTGGAGGCATGAAAGATCCCGCGAATTATGGCGAAGCGCGCCGTGCGCTGCAGACACTCGACTCAGCGGCAGAGACAAAGCTGAAGGCCACCCGCACATATGGAGCGGGTACCGTGCCGCCAATAGCTCAGAATAACGAACATTTTGGGCCGATCCTTATTCTAAGTGACCGTGCCGATCTGAGATTGCGCCCGGGCGGTATCGACATTTTTGGCGACACAGAGCGGCAGCACATCGAAGTACCGCTTAACGCCGCGCCACGTAAAACCGTGATCGATGCCCTTGAGGCCGCTGTCAGGAAAAATATTGCGCCGCCACAAACCGCAGCGTGGGGCAGGGCGAGTCTGGAAGTTTGTCATGCGATCCTAGACTCGGCCGAAACAGGCGAAAAAATACCGCTCACAAGGCAATGTGGCGTTGAATTTCAGGAGGAAACACTTTGACCAACCTTTCCCTTTCCCTCGCAATGGGCAACTATGACAGAACACGCGCCATTGTGGACGGCACAGTCAAGATTGATGGCGTCGATCCGGTGCCGATGCTTCTTTCGCCCGAAGAAATGTTCTTCCGTGCTTTCCGGCATCAGGCGTTCGACATCTCCGAGTTGTCACTGTCATCCTATTCAATATCGGTAGCGCGCGGTGATCCGCACTATGTCGCGGTCCCTGTGTTTCTGAGCCGTGCATTCCGCCATACGTCCGTCTACATCCGGACCGACCGAGGAATTGACCGTCCCGAGGACTTGAAAGGGCGCAAGATCGGAATCGCGGAATACCAGCTTTCCGCAAATGTCTGGGTGCGCGGCATTCTCGAAGAACACTTCGGGGTGAAGCCTTCCGATATAGAGTGGGTTCGTGGTGGGATGGACACTCCGGGTCGCCCCGAAAAGATCAAAGTCGATTTGCCCGATGACGTTCGCGTAACGCTTGCCCCCGAAGGCTCGACACTTAACCAGATGTTAGCAGACGGGGAAATCGACGGTTTCATCGGACCGCGCTGGCCGCGCTGTTTTTCAGAGGGTCATCCGCATGTGGGGCGGCTCTTCTCTGACAGTATCGGAGCGGCAGAGGGCTATTTCCGTGAAACTCAGATCTTTCCTATTATGCACGTTCTAGGAGTGCGGCGTAGTTTGGCTGAAGAACATCCTTGGTTGCCGGGCGCATTGGTAAAAGGCTTCACACAGTCAAAGGCCGCTGCGCAGGAGGCGTTGAATGATACTTCGGCTACCAAAGTGACAATGCCCTTTGTGGAGGACACGTTGAACCGCGCGCGCGCGCTTATGGGTCCCGATCCTTGGTCTTACGGCGTGGCCCCTAACACCCATGTGCTGGATAAGTTTCTGCAGTACCACCACGATCAGGGCTTATCGCCCCAGCGTGTTTCGGTCGAGGATCTGTTCCACCCGTCAACCTACGAAGCATATAGTCTGTAAGGAAGTGATATGACCGATTTGACCCCAGGAGAAGTGGTCGAGATCGAGGTCGGCCAGAGGAAGGCCTATGCCCAGATCACGCACTACCATTCGAGTTATCCCCCTGTTGTACGCGTCTTGGATGGCCTTCTTGACGAAAGACCATCTGACATTGGCGCGCTGGTAGCGGGAGAGACGCAGTTCATAGCGATGATCCCGCTCGGTACGGCCTTGAAGCGCGCGGGCGCTTCTTTCGAGATCGTCGGGAATTTCGAAGTTCCGGCTGCTCACCGAGATTTTCCGACCTTTCGCATGCCGATACGGGATAAGAAGGGCGAAATTATCTATTGGTGGCTGTGGGATGGGCGAGGTTTGAGCTATGATGTCGAATTGACAGAAGCACAAGACGCCCTGCCATTGCGCGAGGTCATGACGGGGAAGCGCTTCCTCGAGCTCATCGCGGCCTGAAACCATCCGCATGGTTTGTCCCTGTAGAGCAGACCATTTGAAAATCGCTTAAAACTGGGAGGGTGTGTGCAATGACACAACCGGAATTGGACAAGGTGTTGCCACGTCGCACTGATATTTATGCTGGTGGCACATGGCAGGCCCCTATCGCGGGCAGCTATGTCGACACCTTGAATCCGGCAACAGGGAAAGTTCTGGCATCGGTTGCAGAGGCCAGTGCACAGGATGCGGATGCCGTTGTTAAAAGGGCCCAGAAGGGCTTTTTGGAATGGCGCGACGTTGTCCCGCTTGAACGCGCCCGTATCCTTAAAGAAGTTGCCACGCTACTACGACTTCACGGTGACGAACTTGCCATGATCGATGCGGCCAACTGCGGAAACCCCTATACCGAGATGCGGGGGGATGCCGCGATTGCTGCGGCGCAAATGGATTTCTTTGCGGGTCTGGTGACTGAAATGAAAGGTGACACGATCCCGATGGGTCCCGATCGTGTGAATATGACAACCCGTGAACCGTTGGGCGTCGTCGCGCGGATCCTCGCTTTTAACCACCCGTTCATGTTCTGCGGGGGAAAGATGGCAGCGCCGCTGGCCGCAGGTAACGCGGTGATTATTAAGCCTCCTGTGCAGGCACCGCTTTCGGCGTTGAGACTGGCAGAGCTGGTCGATGGTTTGTTTCCGGAGGGGGTATTCAGCGTACTGCCCGGTGGCACGGAGGCGGGTGCAGCGCTGGCCGAACATCCGGGCGTGGCAAAAGTCACCTTGATCGGGTCAGTGGCCGCAGGGCAGGCTGTAATGCGTAGTGCATCAGACACACTTAAACCGGTCCTGTTGGAACTTGGCGGAAAAAACGCGTTGATCGCCTATCCCGACAGTGACCCAAGCAAGATTGCCGATGCGATTGTCGCTGGTATGAATTTCGGCTGGTGCGGGCAATCCTGTGGATCGACCAGCCGCGCGTTCCTGCATGATGAACTACATGATGCTGTCGTTTCGCAATTGCCCGCGAAAATAGCGCGTTACCAACCCGGCATTCCAACAGATCCCGCGACGACGATGGGGGCACTGGTATCCCAAACGCATTTTAATCGTGTGATGGAATTTATTGAAAGTGCCAAATCCGAAGGGGCGCACGCCGTGACCGGAGGGCATGCAGTGACCGATGGCGCGCTGGCAGACGGGTGTTTCATAGCGCCCACGATTTTTGCCGACGTAACGCCACAAATGCGGATCGCGCGGGAAGAAATTTTTGGCCCTGTGCTCGCCGTTCGCCGGTGGAGTGACGAGACCGAGATGCTTGAAGAGGTCAACGGCCTTGATGTCGGCCTGACCTGTGCGATCTGGAGCCGCGATCTGGCGAAAGCGCATCGCGCGGCAAATCGCGTTGAGGCCGGGTTCGTCTGGATCAACGAGGTTGGCAAACACTTCCTCGGTGCGCCGTTTGGCGGCGTAAAACAATCCGGCATTGGCCGGGAAGAAGGTATTGGCGAACTGCTTTCCTTTACCCACGAAAAGAACATTCACATCAACCTGTCCGGCCAATAGGCAGGATAGTTGGAGACAGCAATGAACGATGATCTAGACCGCCCAATTCCCAGCGAAATCACAGAGCTTTTCGGCAGCGATGCCATTGCTGAGATGCTGCGCAAGCTCGACACGCCCTATGTGGCGCTCAATCCTGGCTCGAGCTTTCGAGGACTACATGACAGCCTCGTCAACTACCTGGGCAATCGCGATCCGCAGATGCTGTTATGCCTGCACGAAGAACACGCGGTTGCCATCGCGCATGGTTGGGCCAAAGTTACAGGCACACCATTGGCCGTAATCCTACATGCGAACGTCGGTGTAATGCACGCTTCCATGGCCGTATATAATGCATGGTGCGACCGCGTGCCGATGCTGATTTTCGGCGCTACAGGTCCGGTGGATGCCGCCAAGCGCAGGCCTTGGATTGACTGGATACATACGTCGCGCGATCAGGCTGCGATCATCCGCCCTTATGTGAAATGGGATGACCAGCCCGCTTCGCTGGAGGCGTCATTATCTTCGATGTTGCGGTCTTCGATTATCACACAGACGGCACCCAAGGCGCCAACCTATGTCTGTTTTGACGTATCCGTACAAGAAGAGCCAATCGACGAAATGCCGGCGTTTCCGTCACCAGAGCGCCATGCCGCACCCCGAATGGCGCAATTCTCGGAATCCGATGCACGTTCGGTTTTAGATTTGCTGGAAACATCAGAAAAACCGGTCTTCTTGATGGGGCGGGTGTCGCGCGATCAGGCAGATTGGAACCGGCGCGTCGCGCTCGCGGAGCATTTCGGGGCCCGTGTTGTCACTGATATCAAGACCGCCGCAGCATTTCCAACATGCCATCCACTGCATTTTGGTGCACCGGGCTACTTTGTGTCGCAGGATGCTGCGCAGCGTATCGGTCAAGCCGATCTGGTTGTCAGCTTCGATTGGGTTGATCTTGGTGGAACATTGCAACAGGCCGATGTCGACCTTGAGCGCACTAAAGTTGTAAATATCTCGCTCGATTCCCTGCTGACCAATGGCTGGTCGCTGGACCACCAGTCGCTCTCACCTTCGGACCTTACCATGTTGGCGGACCCCGACGAAGCGATCCGTGCAATCTGTCTGGCAGCGGGGCTTTCAGATATGGCTGTTGGGAAAATGGCAATCGAGGCACCGGCGCGTCCCGATCATCATCCGGATGCTCAGATATCCATCGACTCTCTTTCTGATGTTTTGGCCGACGCGTTGAGCGAGGAAACCGCGAGCTTTTTACGCCTCACACTGAGCTGGAACGGCTCGAAATGTGATTTCCGCGGCCCTCTGGATTATCTCGGATATGATGGCGGCGCAGGCATCGGTTCAGGGCCTGGAATGGCTGTTGGATCCGCCCTCGCGTTTAAAGATTCCGATCGCCTGCCGGTCGCTGTCTTGGGGGATGGCGATTTCATGATGGGGGCAACCGCAATCTGGACGGCAGCACATCACAAAGTTCCGTTGCTCATAGTCGTCGCGAACAACCGGTCTTATTTCAATGATGAGGTGCATCAGGAGCGCGTCGCAATTGATCGGAGCCGGCCCGTAGAAAACAAACATGTCGGGCAGGCAATCGGCGAGCCGGACATCGATATCGCCGCGATTGCAGCAGCGCAGGGAGCCAAGGCCTTCGGGCCGGTGAAGACGATCGGGGAGCTAAACACAACACTCGCAGAGGCGATCCGTGCCGCGCAAGAAGGGAAAACCGTTGTTGTCGATGCAAGAGTGACGCCTGGCTATAGCGACGACATGACCGACGGGATGACCAACAACTGATTTGAGTAATTCTCCCGTTTGGCGTATTCATCGCGAATAACATAGAATGCATGCAACGTTGGGTCGCAGGCAAAAATCGCGAACCCGGAGATGCACAAGTGACAGAATTACCCCCTGAAGGTAGCATTCCGCATTCGGCCGGACAGTCGGAAGAGCGAATTGCGCGGTTGGTTCGACTTGCTGCGCGCGCTTTCAACCGGTCTTTACAGATGCGGTTAAACACCGAGGGCGTGACGTTCGGCCAGTGGATATTTTTACGAATATTGTGGAGCCACGATGGCCTTTCACAGCGTGAACTGAGCGACAAGGCACACTTGACCGAGCCAACCGCGCATTCCGCATTGCGTCGCATGGAAGAGCTTGGCTTTATTGTTCGCCGGAACGTTGGCAGCAACAAGAGACGCCAACATGCCTTTCTGACGGAGAAGGGCTGGGATTTGCGCGATCGTTTAGAGCCAATGGCTGTTGAAACCAACGAATCTGCCATTGCAGGGCTCAAGGATGATGAGGTTACGATCCTGCGCCGTGCATTGAGCAAAATGATTCGAAACCTTGAACATGATGAAAAGGTTGGCGCTTCCCGAGGCCTAAAGATTCCCTCTACGCGTTCGCGCAACGGCCTTTGATCTGAATCCCCAGAAAAATTCTGTGTGCAGTCGATATTTTCGATTTTTGTTAGAAAATAAGATATCTAAGTAGTTGACAGCGGCGCGATTTGATTAAATCATAGACGTCTAAGTATGTAGTCGGTCCGCCGACCGCTGAAAAAACGTTTTGACGGTTTTTGCCGCAAAGCAAACTGGGAGGAAGACCTAATGAGACTGACTGCACTGGCGGCTGCTATTTGCATCGCTGCAACAACGACTTTCGCCGTCGCGGAACCTGTGAATCTTACTTTGTCCGGTGGTAACCCCGGCGGGCTATGGTCGCTTCTCGGCGCTGGTATTGACCGCGCGACCAAAGTTGATGATTCATCTTCTGTCGTGACATATCAGGCGACTGGTGGTGGTTTTGCGAACATCGGTCTGCTTGGCACCAACCGTTCGGACCTTGGTTTGGTACATGACGCAGAAGCAAAAATCGCACTGGACGGCGGTGAGCCGTTCCAAGCACCCGTTGAGAACATGCGCGCCATTGGCTACATGTACAACTGGGCACCAATGCATTTCTTCCTCGAGCGCTCGGTTGCTGAAAAATACAACATTGACAGTATTGACGATATCGCGACCAGCGGGGGAGCGGTGCGGATCGGGATCAACCGGTCCGGCAACATTACATCAAACATAGCCCTGCATATGCTAGAATTGGTTGGTGTAACCGAGGAGTCACTTAGCAACGCAGGCGGACAATTTGTTCGCGCCGGAGCGAACGAGCAGGCCGATTTGATTCAGGACGGGCGCCTGGATATGATCACAAACGGAATTTTCATTAACCACTCTTCCTTCAGAGCTGTGAACGAAAACAGTGATGTTGTTTTGCTGGCGGTTCCTGCGGAGGTTATCGCCGCGACGAATGAAGCATTCGGGACAGGTACAATGGTCATTCCTGCTGGCAGCTATCCTAATCAAGCTGGCGATCTTGAAACTGTTACCCTCGGAGCACTTCTGGTCACCACAGATGCAATGGACGACGCAACCGCAGGTTCTCTGGCAAGCTCGCTGCTTAACCACATGGATGAAATTCGCGCCGTACACGGAGCCATGAAAGCGCTGTCACCAGAACTTCTTGCAAAGCCGAGCGTTCTTGAATTCCACCCAGCTGCAGCTGCAGTCTATAAAGAAGCAGGTTTGATCAAGTGATAGGTTCTCTTGTAGCCACCGGCCGCAGGCGTACGCTTGCGGCTGGTTCGCAGCGCACCCTGATTATTGCTTCCGCAATCTTTGCAGGTTGGGTCGTATACGCGAATTTGTTCACAATTTCCGACCCTCTTATTCTGGGCATTCTTTTTGTCAGCGGAATTTACACAATCTTGTTTGTCGCGATCGGTGCAACACCTAACGCGCCGAACAAAGTGCCCTTCTATGATTGGATTTTCACGCTACTCAGTATCTCGTGCGGTATCTTTTTCTTCTTAAATGCCGGGGCAATTTCGGACCGCATTAGCTTGCTCAATCCGTTCACGCCGGCACAGCTTTTCTTCGGAAGTGCTTTGTTATTCCTGACGCTGGAAGTGACGCGCAGAACCACAGGTCTGGGTTTGACGGGCGTTGTCGTCCTGTTCTTGCTATACAACCAGTTCGGATCTTACCTTCCGCCACCATTCGGACACGGCATATCTGAATATACTTATCTTCTTGATATTCTGGTGTTTACTACAGACGGAGTTTTCGGCGTTCCGATTCAGGTTGTGGCCAGCTATGTCTTTTTGTTCGTAATGTTCGGTACGTTTTTGTCGAAATCAGGCGGCGGAGAGTTTTTCTTTAACCTCGCGTCATTGGTCACCGGAAAATCGAGGGGTGGTCCAGCAAAGATTGCGGTTCTTTCTTCGGGCCTTTACGGAACAATGTCGGGAAGTCCGACTTCGGACGTGGTCGCGACCGGTTCGATTACCATTCCCGTAATGAAACGCCTTGGTTACAGTGCTCGTTTTGCAGGCGCGGTAGAAGTTGCGGCATCTACAGGCGGTAGCGCGATGCCACCGATTATGGGATCAGCGGCATTCATTCTCGCCGAATATACCACAGTCCCTTACAAAGAAGTTGTGCTAGCTGCGTTGTTTCCCGCCTTGCTTTATTACCTAGGCGTTTTTCTTCAGGTTCACTTCAGGGCCGTTAAGGAAGACCTCAGACCGTCCGATGGCGAAATTCCGACAGCTGCTGAAACGTTCGGGACAGGTTGGGTATTTCTCATACCTATCTTCGGGATAGTAGCAGCCCTTGTTGCAGGTTATTCGCCCACATTCACTGCGGGTGTTGGAGTATTGGCGGCAGTCATAGCCTCTGGCCTTCTGAAAGCCACGCGGCTTTCGCCATGGCAGATCGTAGAGGGGCTTGGCGAAACTACGCTTCGAATTCTTCCAGTGGCCGGTGCATGTGCCGCTGCAGGTTTGGTGATTGGTGGTTTATCGATGACCGGATTAGGTATGAAGTCAGCTAACGTGATCCTGACAGTCAGTGGAGGGCAGCCGGCTTTGACGTTGATAATTGCCGCCATTGTGACGATCATCTTGGGTTTGGGAATGCCGACTCCAAGTGCTTACATTCTTGCAGCAGTACTGGTTGGTCCCGCGCTGGCAAAGCTCGGATATCCGATTCTTCAAAGCCACATGTTCTTGCTCTACTACGCAATTATGTCTGCACTTACGCCACCGATTGCGGTTGCAGCGCTGGCAGCGGCCGCAATTGCCGATACAGATCCTTTCAAGATTGCATTTTCGGCAGTTAGGCTCGCAGCCATCGGGTTTCTTATGCCATTTGCGTTCATCTGGAACCCCGGGTTGCTTTTGCTAGGTGATTTTACGACGAACACTGTGGCTTTGATCGGTGGTTTGTTTGCTACTGCTGCAATAGCGATTTCGATCGAGGGCTATATCGGCGTAGCACTAAGTCCGGTGGAGCGAATTATCCTCGTGGTTGCTGCCATTGCCGCAGTGTTGCCAAGCATACCATTGGCGTTTGTAGGTATTGCCGTGATTATTGCAATGGCTGTGCGCTATGTCATGTTGCTCCGCAAGCAGGACCCCATAAATCTGTCGTGAACCACAAAAGAACGGCAGGGCACACTCCCTTTGCCTTGCCTTTCCAATCCGCGATGGGCCAGAACAAAAATGACCTCGTTAGACAATGGAGATAGCCGTGCCAGCAAAGAGTAAAATCACTAACGGCAAACAGGCTAGAGATGAATCAGACCTCGTAGAGATGCGCTCGATGCCTGTTTTCTGGAAAAGGTGGGCGGTGAGCATGCTCGCGGTCTATCCTCCGCTGGTATGCTTGGTGCTTGCCTCCAGATACGTGCTCGATTCAACGCCTGTGGTCCTTTCATTGTTCATCATCGCGACTTGCCTGACGGGCCTGACTACCGGTCTGATATTGCCATTCCTGAACCGTCAGCTTCACGACTGGCTATATCAATAAGGATTTGCCCAACTGTAATTACAGTTCTCAGCTTGACATATAAACTTAGATAGCTAAGTAATTAATCAAACTAATGTAGTCACTTTTGCTAAGGAGGAACTTATGCTTACTCACGAAGAAAACGAGCTTCTTACACGTGTTGAAAACGATGCTCCCATGGCGCAGCTCATGCGTCAACACTGGACACCGGTGTGCCTTGTCGAAGAAGTCGATACACCCGACGGCAATCCTTTGCGTGTGGAGGTACTCGGCGAAACTTACGTTGCTTTCAGAGATACAAAAGGTCGCCTTGGGATGCTCGATGAGCTTTGCCCGCACCGCAAAGCTTCTCTCGTATATGGACGCAACGAAGAATGCGGGCTTCGTTGCTTGTATCACGGCTGGAAGATGGACGTTGATGGCAATATTGTCGCTATGTCGTCGGAGCCCGAAGGCAGCCCGTTGATGGACAAGGTCAAGGCGCGCGCCTACCCGTTACGTGAATGGGGTGGTTTTGTCTGGGCATGGCTGGGTGAAAAAGACGACATGCCAGAATTCCAACCGCCCGCATTTGCGCCGGAGGAGGATACACCGGTTGCGGTACTCAAGATCCGTGTTCCTGCAAACTGGGCCCAAATCCACGAAGGTCAGATTGATTCTGCCCACTCTTCCTCTTTGCACTCGTCCACAATGAAGCCCGCCCGGGTCGAAAGTGCGTCGGCAGATGACAAGGCCTGGTACCGTCCCTCGACGGACAAGTCACCGCGCATGCAGACCGAAACGACGAGCTATGGTTTCCACTACGCCGCGATCCGCAAGCCAATCAAGAATGCAAAGACGCACAACTATCTCCGGATCACCGAGTTCATCGCGCCTTACTACTCACTGATTCCGCCAAACAACAATTACAAAGTGGCCAGCGTGATCGTGCCAATTAATGACGACGAAACCGCATTTCACTTTCTGGCATTTGGTGGCCCCAATGTACCATCGAATGCCGAATGGCGCGCGTTTAACCACGCGGTTCCAGGTAAGGATGTGGACAAGAAGTGGCGGACCAAGCGGACACTCGAAAATGACTTCATGCAAGACCGTGAGTTGATGAAAGAGGGCCATTTCACAGGTGTTCCCGGTATTCCGAACGAAGATATCATCATGTGGGTGTCCATGGGCAGCCGGGTACAGCGTTCTACCGATACACTTGGCGCGTCCGACCTGGCGATTGTCGAGTTTCGCCGCTTGATGGCAGATGCCGCGCAGAAAGTGGCAGATGGCGGCAAGGCGATCGGAACGGAGTCCGAAATCCCGCAGGGGCAAATTGCGTCCCACGAAGGTGTTCATCCGAAAGAAGTCGATTGGCGTACACTTGTTTCTTCCCCGTCGGCAGATCAAGCCGCCGAGTAAGCTGTGTTTTCTAGGCCAAACTGCGCACCGACCTGTCAAAGGTGGGTGCGCAGTTTGTTTGCACTTGCGGAATGGCCAACCGATTTCAGCGAGTCTAGCTTAGACAGGCCGCTAAAGAATTGAAGGGCAGCCAATATGGGTGAGATATATGCACTACTTTCGGCGGTAAGTTTTGGCATCGCCGGTGCCGCTGTCGCCAAGGGTGCCTCCAAAGCGAAGGGCGACAACGGTGTCTTCCTTTCAATCATGCTTACGCTCGCCCTGTCGAGCGTGATCTGGCTGGCGTGCGGCATCGACCTCACAACCGTTGACGACACGCGCTCATTTCTGATCGGCATCGGGTTCTTCATCTCCGCGGGTGTATTAGCGACAGTTTTTGGGCGGTTGACGAATTTCCGGTCTATTGCGCTATCCGGTGCTATTCGCTCCAGCCTGTTCAGGCGGCTGATCCCGGTGTTTTCCACAGCACTTGCTTTTGTCCTGCTTCAAGAGCGTTACTCGGTAATGGTTCTTGTGGGTATGATCGTGATCCTGTGCAGCATCGCCGTTGCAATGTGGGTACGGGTGCCACAAATCTCCGCTAAAGCGTCCGCAATACCCACGGGTAATCTCCAGCTCGGCCTCTTGCTGGCAGCGGTTTCAGCCCTTTGTTATGCTCTCGCTTATGTCGCGCGCAAATTGGCATTGGAGGACCTGCCAGACGCTGCCTTGGGCGCGCTTGTGGGCGCTTTGACCGGTGTTGTGTGGTATTTTATCGCGGCGTGCATAAGTGTTCGATATCGCATGGCGATAACCTCTGTTTTGAAGTCGTCCGGCATCTGGCAGTGGATGGCTGCCCTCGGAATGTCTTTTGGGCAAATCCTGCTGTTCTTTGCTTTGCTTTCGGCACCTGTCGCGGTGGTTGCGATCATTGGGTCGCTCGAGATGTTTGTCGGTGCATATTTTGCAGCCTTTCTGTTCAAGAGCGAACCTGTGCCGGGCCGCGCGATGATCCTGGCGACAATAGTCGCCGCGATTGGTGTTGCGATGGTAGCAATGGGTTAAGCTGTATTATCGACAGTGAATCTGTTGTCTTGACCCGTCCCACTTTCGTACGTCGCCGAGTCCTGGCGAAAATCGCATTTCATCCTCTACCTCCTCCCTGTGAGTGAAGTACTGGCGGCACTGAACCTTTCAGTGCCGCCTCTTTTACCTTTTTGATTTTCCCCTTTAAAAACATACCCTTTTCTTTCATTCCTTCACCGAATGTATAATATAGTGAGTGGCTAAATGTGACCCACTGTGGCGTTTTCAGTCACATGAAACTTCGTCACCAAGTGGGTCTCAACATTCAGAAACTGCGCCGCGAACGCGGCATCAGTCAGGAAGATCTTGCGCTGATGGCGAAGGTCAATCGTGGCTATATGGGCAAGCTGGAGAATGCGAAGAATTCGGCCAGTTTGGACATGGTTGAGAGGATCGTGACGGCCTTGAATGTCGTGCCGTCCTGGCTGCTTGTCGGAGACGAGCCTTTCCAGTTTGTACAACGCTTCGATAAAGAAAAGGGAGTGTTTCGCCCGATGGAAATTGCCGATGAAAGCTCAAAACCAAGCCCGAAGAAATCCAAACGCCTAAAAGCGAATATTGCTCAAGAGGGCGTCATTCTTTCAGATGAACCCGCCATTGTGGTTTAGAGCGACTACACGTGGAATAATGGCGAGATCATCCGGTATTGATGGTGTGGATGCCCCACCCCGAAACCGGCATCAAACTGTGCCATAGTGGTGATGTTGAAAGCACCAAACCGGAGGAGGCATCCATGAACGAAGTTACAATGATTGGCGTAGACTTGGCAAAGTCAGTTTTCCAAGCGCATGGCGCGACAGCGACGGGTGAACCCGTGTTCCGTAAGAAATTATCTCGAGGGCAGTTCTTAAAGTTCCTCAGCGAACATCCGCCCTGTGTGGTGGCGATGGAGGCTTGTGCCTCATCGCATTACTGGGGACGTGAGATCATGAAGCTCGGCCATGACGTCCGCTTGATCCCGCCGATCTATGTGAAGCCATTCGTCAAGCGTCAGAAGAATGACGCGAACGATGCCGAGGCCATTGCAGAAGCAGCCGTCCGGCCAACGATGCGGTTTGTGCCGGTCAAATCGGCTGAACAACAATCCCGTTCTATGGTTTTTAAGACGCGAGATTTGTTCGTTCGGCAACGCAATGCGATCATTAACGCGTTGCGCGGCCATTTGATGGAATACGGCATCATCGCTCCACCCGGCCGAAATTTTGTGAAGAAATTAGCTGAACAGATTGAAAACCCAGATAGTGACCTGCCTTCAATTGTCATGGAACTTAGCCGTGTGCATCTGGATCAGCTCAGTGTCATCACGGACAAGGTTGTCGCGATAGAGCGACGTCTAAAGGAGGAGTCGAAATCTGACCCGGAGACGATCCGTTTGCAGACAGCACCGGGCATTGGCCCAGTCAGCGCCATGGCAATCAAAGCGTTCTCACCCCCACTGGAGGGCTTCAAGAGAGGACGTGATTATGCCGCATGGCTTGGGTTGGTCCCTGTCCAGAAATCCACCGGCGGCAGGCAAATATTAGGCAAGACATCGAAGATGGGGCAACGCGATATCCGTAGATTGTTGATCATTGGTGCCATGTCCCGGGTCAGATGGGCGATCAAGAATGGCCCGCCGAAAGGCTCATGGCTGGAGCAGATGTTGGAGCGCAAGCCGCGCATGTTGGTGGCGATTGCGCTGGCCAACAAAACAGCGCGCACCATCTGGGCAATGATGACGAAGCATGAAGATTATCGAGATCCGATCGCGGCTGTGTAAACTGCAACGCTCGGTATGATGTGAGAAGGACACAGAGACAGTAAGGACAAAATGATCGATTAGATCGAGGTTAGGAAAACCAGGCCTTCCCAAAGAGCTTCGCGCTCGCGGCATTGATTTGGACCCGACCTTCGCATCGCCATACCGGCCCGCGGCATGTGAAAAGTCGCAAACTGAGGCCTGACACATGACCGTACCCGATCACATGTTCGAACCGTTGAAAAAAATCTCTTGCATCAAACGGGGCATCCACACATGGGAAAAGGGTTTGGAAAACATTCCCGAGACCATGATCACGGTGCGCAACATTGGGTCCTTAAAGGTTCGCGAGCCCTGAGTTAGTATCGAAACCACTCCGAGGGCACCGTAAACTTAATGCACCGGGTCTGTTGATATGCGAAGGGAAGGCATGACCAAATCTAGCCCTTCTTCGCTCTATCACCGGCACCGTTTCCCGTCAGATGTGATCGC
>NZ_FNJD01000021.1 GCF_900103185.1 Sulfitobacter litoralis | reverse complement strand
TCAGAGGTGGTCCTGGATTTTCGACCAGTATGCAGCCTTGTTAAGATGGATCAGGATTTCATTTCAGGCCGCTAATCTCATTGGTTCTGTCTTGCTGTCATATGCCTCGTCAGGGGTCAAGATTCCGTGCGTGGAGTGCGGGCGTTCGCCGTTGTAATAGGCCAGCCACTTTCTGATACCAGCCTTTGTCTCTGAACCACTTTCGAAGGCATGCAGGTAGACGCATTCATACTTCAATGACCGCCACAGCCGTTCGATCATGCGATTATCGCGCCATGCGCCTTTGCCATCCATGCTGATCTTTACCTTTGCCTCGATGAGCACGTCGATCCAGTCGCCGCTGGTAAATTGGCTTCCCTGATCCGTGTTGAATATTTCCGGCGCGCCGTGTTTGGCCAAGGCCTCTTTCAGGGCCTCGATGCAGAACCCCGCGTCCATGCTGTTCGATAATCGCCAGCTCAGAACCTTGCGACTGTGCCAATCCATGATCGCCACGAGATACAGAAAACCACGCTGCATCGGGATGTATGTAATGTCAGCGCACCAGACCTGGTTCGGGCGGTCGATCACCAGATTGCGCAACAGATATGGCCAGATCTTATGCTGCGGATGCTTTTTGCTGGTGTTGGGTTCCTGATAAATCGGAACCAGACGCATAAGACGCATCAACCGCCGGACACGGTGACGGCCACATTGGTGATTATTGCGCTTCATGTATCGAGCCATCTGGCGTGACCCATACCATGGCGTTTCCAAAAACTGCTTATCAATGATCCCCATGAACCGCAGGTTCTCGGCACTCTCGCCCTTTGGCTCATAGTAAAGACTCGACCGCGTCAGCGTTAGCAGGGCACATTGGCGGCGGACGCTCAGCTTGTGGTCCTTGCTCACCATTTTTTGCCTCGCGTCCCGAGAAGTTGGTGCGAGGCATCGGCCAAAAAATCTCGCTCCACCACGAGTTGGCCAATCTTGGAATGCAGCTTATCGACTTCAGCCGCGTTAACCTGTTCTGGTGCAGCACCTCGGCGCGTGAATGCCGTCGCCATATTTTCTATCGCCGCCCGCTTCCATGTGCCGATCTGAGTCGGATGAACGCCGTATTTCTTGGACAGCTCTGCCAGCGTCATCTCCTCACGGATCGCTTCAAGCGCAACACGGGCTTTGAATTCTGGCGAATGGTTCTTTCGTTTTGTCATTTTGGATCGTCACTTTCATCATGCGATCCATCTTAACAGCCGGTCCGAATTTCCGCGACCACCTCTGTCTTTGTCAGCGCTAGTAGTTCACCTGTTCGAAGCCGTAGTTGCCCTCATAGTCACGCCAATCGACGAAGACAGATCGGTGATAGATACCCGGGCAATTCTGGCCCCAACGTTCAAGTCCCACATGCGCCTCGGGCAGGGCAGTTATGGAAGATCGCTGCCATGAGAAATCGCCTTGGGTCCCATAGGTGCCGAGAACCACGGTCGCGCTTCGGTTGCAGTCACCATCGCGCCCGGAATCGTGCTGTCGTGCATACCGTACATCGAAGACGCGGATGGAACGCACGAAATTGAACTCAGGTCCGCTGATATCGAGGTCTGCGCGGTCCTGAACGCGCCGGAGTGCCTCGTCGGTGGGCACGAGATCGTCGACTGGCAAGGATTGGAGCGGTCGACGGTTGTCCGCCTGGTACAAGGCTTCAAAGATGCGGCCAGCGTTTTTTGGTGGCCGATCGTTCTCATAGGAGGCGCCCATGGGACAGCGCCAGATTTGCAGCGGCGGTTCCACTGGCCAGGGCGTGATCCGCCTGATGAATTCGGCGCGAGCCCGGGCGCACGGGACGGATGCAGGCCAGCCGCCAGACAGGCACAAGAGGATCGCGCAGTCAATCGGGTATGTCTGCGCGCGGGCGGGTGCCGGCAGCGTAAAACCTGTCACAGTCAAAGCGACAGCGACCGAGGGGAGAAGCTTCTTGATTAGATGGTGCATGCTGCGAAACCTCCGGGAGAGGAGTTCAGCATACATGCGATAATATACTATCGCAATGTGAGTTCCATTTCGATTGCATCGGTTTGCTTGAGTAAGGTAGCTCATGTCTCCTCCAGTTTCATCAGTTCATCTCGAAAGGCCTCGGCCGGGGTCCGATAGCCCAGACATTTGCGCGGTGTCGCGTTTAGGCGGTCGCAAATCGACTTCATATACCGATTTGGGAGCGACAGCAGAGCGGTGTCTCGGGGCAGGTATCGGCGCACCCGTTTGTTCATGTTCTCAACCGAGCCTTTTTGCCATGGTGCCTGTGGATCGCAGAACCACGCTTTGGTGCCCATGCCTTTGTGCAGTTCACGCCAGGATGTGAACTCAAAACCCCGATCGAACGTGATGCTGCGCCGCGCATTAGCGGGCAGGGGTGACATTTCATTGATCAGCTTATTCATCAGTGGTCGTGACTTGCGATCGTTGTTGCGCAGCAGCAGGGTGTAGCGCGTCTTCCGCTCGATCAGCGTGGCGACATTGGCGTTGCCCTGCGCGCGCTCAAAGATCATCAAATCACCTTCCCAGTTGCCGAACTGGCTGCGGTCGTTAATCACATCAGGGCGGTTGTGAATGCTTGTTTTCAAGGGGAACACACGATCACGGGCTTTGCGTGCGTAGCGTGATTTACGCTTCTTTTGGCGTTCAGGAAGATACCGGCCAAGTTCTTGAGACTGACCATTCTCGGAATAGACGTACTGATAGATCGTCTCGTGACAAATTCGGTAAGGAGCACGCGGTTCGATCTTCAAACGGCCCGCAATCTGTTCGGGCGACCAGCCGTTTTTCAATTTGCCGATCACTTCGTTGCGCAAATCCTCGTGCTGTTCCAGCTTGCGGCGCCTGAGATGACGCCGATCTGCGAGCGTCTGCGCTGTCACATGCCAATAGCCATCAGCCTGCGGAACGTCTTCATCGTGCCACCAGTTGCGCTTGATCTCACGGTGGATCGTAGAGCGGTCACGGCCAAGCACCTCAGCGATCTTGGTCTTCGTCGCTTTCGCCTGCAGCATCTGTGCTAAGATTCTGCGTTCATCTAAGTTCAATTTGCGGTAGGGTCGTCTCATCACATCCTCCTGATCTGCATCAGAAATTTATCTAGTGATGCAATCCAAAATGGAATGTGCCCAATACTAAGCATAACTACGCATAATGAAGTTTATGTTATTTCTTCTCCGGCTAATGCCGACCTTCGCTTATGCTTGGTAAAGGTGCACATCGCGGGACAATGCCGTCATTCGTTTTTCATATTTCGCTGACGCAGCACGGCTTCGCGCATGCGGCAGGTTTGTCGCTGCGTTGCAGCTCAAGTTGCCAATGCGGTCATTCAATCTGGCTAAATGTCACAAAGTCCAAACTCCACCTTCGCTGTCTCTTCGCAGCATGTTTTCGAAAACAGTAAGGCGCACAACAACTTGAAGCACCTACAACAATCACACCAGTCCCGTAAATAATGACGGGATCTTTATCCATGGTTTACCGACGATCTTGAAGCGATTCCTCGACGGTCCAATTGTTGCGCTCTTGATCTAAAGATTTCACGATTTCGAAGCTCTAGTGACCAGATTGTTTGGCTACGAGATTCTCGCGCAGCGATAAACCTCCAAGGCTAGAATAATCCGTTTGCGGGGTTCTAAGAGTAGGACGGAATATTGACTTTCACCGCCCCTTCTCGCCGCCGACATGTGTTTGCCGCATGCTTGGCCGGACGCGGCCCTTCCACGCCTCAAAATGGGTGCAAAACCAAGTGTAGCCAAACCCGTTGGGATGCTGCGCACGATATTCCTGCCACAGCAGCATGCGGGTCACGCTGCGCCGACGCAGATCTTTATCAATCACCGCCCAATCCGGCACCGGGCGGTCTGGGTCAGATACATCTGACGCGTTTGGAAACAGCAACAGCTCGAGGCTGTCGTCATCCAGACCTTCCGGCAGTGGCCACGCCAACCCAGCATCACGTGCGCGGCGCAGATAGGTCCCAACACTTCCTTTCCCAAGCCCCAGCGAGGCGGCAATCGCACGCTCGCTCAGCCCTTGGGCAAATCTCAATCTCAATACGTCCCGAATACGGCGCATGGTCAAACGTCCTGTCGGCATCCCAATCCTCCTGTTCTTCAGGAGGTGGAGTAACTGCAGTTCGTTGGCCAGTCCTGCCCATGATCGCGTGAAATCACTGCCCGCGATCGCGTGAAACAGGTGCCCGCCTTCCCATGAAATCGCTGCCCACGATCAGCTGAAATCAGCGCCCGCCATCATGCGAAACGCGCAGCACGTACAAGCGCGTGGGTCGAGCAGGCTTTCCGGTCCCATTGAACCGTCCGGCGCAATGCGACGTGCGCGGACCTGCATGGCATTCTCATAGCTGTCCTCTGCGGCTTGATTATCGTATGCACGACCATCTAGCCAAAGAGCTGTCAAACCAGCGCTATCATCAGGGATTAGCGACACGAAACCATGTTCACGCTTTGATCGGTCATCGTGGGGTATGATTGGCGTTGTCCAGTTCAAACCCTCATCGAAGGAGAAAGCGATCTTTACGTCGTATTGATAGCTGCCCGGCCCATTCAATTCCAACCAATGCGCTGCAAGCGTCCCATCGCTAAGCCCAACGACTGACGGAAAGTCGGCCCAGTTCACAAACAGTGTCTCAGATTGATGAATTGTACGCGCCTCCGTCCAAGAGGTGCCATCGAACAGGGCCATCCGAACGGCGTTGTTACCTTCGGTCCAACTCATCACGATCCGACCATCGGGCAGTGTTGAAAGCGAGGGTTCACGTGCGTGATCCCCAACCGGTGCTGTCCGTCGTCATATAAAATGGGACATCAGAGCGGCTTAAACATTGGAGGCTCTGGTTCGGTTGCGTGATTGATTATGCTGCTTGTTTTTGATGTTGCAAGCGGCGGCTTTGGATTGTCATTTTCTTGATCTTTTCCCTTTCTCTGATGATGGCTTTGTCACGTCCAAAATAGACGTCAGCGGGTGTGACGTTGCACAGGCCCTCGTGGTAGCGCTGGTTGTTGTAATAGTCGACGAAGGCCCCGATCTGGCGTTCAAGATCGCCGGGCAGGTAGTAGTTTTCCAGTAGAACCCGGTTCTTCATGGTTTGATGCCAGCGCTCGATTTTGCCCTGGGTTTGCGGATGGAACGGCGCACCGCGAACGTGATCCATTTTCTGGTCCCCCAGCCATTTGGCCAGGTCGCCGGATATGTAGCACGACCCGTTGTCGCTGAGCAGGCGCGGCTTGTGTCGGACCACGGCTTGGTCGCAGCCAGACGCCGTAAGAGCCAGCTCAATGGTGTCTGTCACGTCCTCGGCCCGCATGGTCGTGCAGAGCTTCCAGGCAATGATATACCGGCTGTAATCGTCCAGGATCGTGCTGAGGTAATACCAGCCCCAGCCGATGATCTTGAAGTAGGTGAAGTCGGTCTGCCACATCTGATTGATCGCCGTGGTTTTGTCCGAGAACTCATCGGCAGCCTTGATCACCACATACTCGGGTGCCGTGATCAGATCGGCAGTTTTTAGAATGCGGTAAGTCGATGATTCAGATATAAAATACCGCTTCTCATCAGTATATTTGACGGCCAGTTCGCGTGCGGTCAGCGCCTCATGTTCCAGCGCGAACTCGATCAGGTCATCACGACGAGCATCAGGGATGCGGTTCCAGACCGATCCTGGGCGTGGGGATCTGTCAGCCAGCGCATCGAACCCGCCGTCGACATAGCGATCATACCATCGGTAGAATGTCGTGCGTGGGATGCCCAGCATGTCGAGGGTTTGTTTCACCGGCAGATGTGATCCCTCAACGGTGCGGATGATCTCCAGTTTCTCAGACGCAGGATATCTCATTCCTCGAACTCCCCAGCCCCTGTCATGCTTTTTTTGAGCAGACGGTTCTCAAGGGTTAGGTCAGCCACGCATTCCTTCAGAGCCACGGCCTCGGATCGCAGATCCTTCACCTCAGGCGATGTCGCCTGACGCGCTGTGTCCCCGGAAAGGCGTCGCTTTCCAGCCTCAAGGAATTCCTTCGACCAAGTATAATACAGACTGTCAGAGATACCCTCGCGGCGACATAACGCCGAGATGCTTTCCTCCCCGCGCAATCCGGCCAAAACAATGCGGATCTTCTCCTCCGCCGAGTAGGTCTGGCGGGTCTTGCGGCGGATGTTTTTGACCAGCTTGTCAGCTGCATCTTTCGATGTTCCGGGCTTCTTGTTCATCTTCGCTCCTTAAAGGCTACGATGAACCAGAAACCCTCCGTTGTTCAAATCATCAAATCTGTCCCACAGGTGCTGACGTCAGACACCCCCGCCAGAAAGGCCGCGAAGATGCCGATGCCGGAAATATCCATCATGTTTTATGCTCGGCGCTGAAGGGTCGCGTCGCCCACCAGAAGGCAATCAGCGGGATGACGATCCACTGCAATACCGGCGACAACCCTGCATCGAGAATCGGAATGATCGGCATCAGGTCCGAATAGGCCCATGCCGCGCGGATCACGATGTTGAGCCATTCACTGAACAGCGTATATCCCAACCCGAACAATATTGTCAGCACGGTCACCGATCGTCGTGTCGGATTCACGAAGGGCCAGCTGCGGCCCGTCAGCATCAAGGCAAGCATCAGCGCGCTCATGGCAATCAGGATGTCGCCACCCGTGCAATGAACCGCAGCGAAGATGATCTCACCCCAGGTGCCCTCGTTCCAGATCGTGTAGAGCGGCAAGTGGGCGAACTCCCAGATCAGATTAGCCGGGATGATCACCAAAAAATACCGACGGAGTGCTGTCAGGGAAATTCCATCCGGCGCGGACTGCATAACGCCAATCGCGATATCGCTCATTGAAACGCCCCCGTCAGCCGATCCCACCAACCGCGTTCGCGACGTCGGTGCTGGGCCTTGTTGATCAACTCGCTGACATAGAGGATCAGGTTCACATTCTTGAATTCCATGCCATGGAACTTTGCGGCGAACCGCCCCCCGATATCCACGACATGGGTGACCGCACCGTGCATCATCATGTCGCTGTCGGTGGTCATCGTGAATTCTAGCCCATAGTCCCGCGCCAGAAGGCGCGTCGCGTCCTCAGCCTGATCAGGCCGTTTGGTCAGAATGACCCAGTTGGTCGGATCGAACCCATGCCGGTCCCCGTACCCGCGCAGAACGTCAGGCGTGTCATTCACGGGATCGGTTGTGATCGAGATGAATTGCACCAGATCCCTCATCGGCCCGTCGTTGATCGAAGCCTGGACCGCCGCGATCTTTTCCGCATGGAGCGGGCAGATATCCGGGCAGTTGGCGTAGATGAAATGCAGGATGACAACCTTGTCGCTGAAATCGGACAGGCGCACAGAATTGCCCTCCGCATTCTGCAACTCGAAATCCGGGGCCTGTGCTGCGTCGATGGCCTGGAAATATGGCTCCATCTCGAACATCCGCGCATCCAGATTTTCACCCGGATGATCGGCGGAGGCCGCAGAGGAGATCGTGGCCGCAAGTGTCGCCAAGGCGGCGCGCCGGGTTAGATAGATAATCAACTGCATCACCTTTCGGATTGATCGGGCTTGCCACCACCCGCATCGTTGCATTTCCCGCCGGACCCGCCCTTCATGCACAGACCAAGCCCGCACATCGCGGCACAGGGTGCCAGCGAGACCAGGACAGGCGCGAGACCGATCGCGGTGAGCCATCCCCAGTTCAGGGCCATGCCGCCGCCCATCACGGTTGCCGCACCGACGAACAGCAATCGTCTGCGCGGCAACCACCGGAGCCGGTTGCCGGCGCTTTCGGTGCCGACGGCGCCCGCATCGTTGGAAGATGATATGTCGGTCATCCGGAAAATCCTTTTGAAGTTTGAGTACTGGTCATTTTGAGAACTGGACGGTCAAGGGCGGGCGGCGCTCTTTCAGGGGCGCTTATTCGATAAAGCCTCGCAAGAAGGAGACCATCTCGGGATCATCCCATTCGGCCGGGCCGACCAGTCTCCCAAGCTCCCGCCCCTGCGCGTCGATCAGGATCGTTGTCGGCAGACCGACGGTGCGCAGCGCGGTCATCGACAGCATGGTCTTGTCGACATACATCTTGAGATTGTTGACACCGATCTCGTCGTAGAACCGCCGCACGACGGGCGACCCGGCCCTGTCGATGGACAGGGCGACAACCTCGAAACGGTCGCCGCCAAGTTCCGCCTGAAGTGCATCCAGCGTCGGCATCTCTTCCCGGCAGGGGACGCACCAGGTTGCCCAAACGTTCACGAGGATCACCTTGCCACGAAAATCCTCCATGTCCCCACGGCTGCCGTCCTCGGTCTCGAAGCGCACATTGATCACCGGCTGCGGCGTGTCGTGCAGTGCGAAGCCTTGCGGCCCGGCAAACGCCGTGCCGACGGACAATGCCCAGACGAGCAGCGCCGTTTTGAGATATTTCATGGCGTTGGCTCCTTGCCAGCTTGGGTTTTCAGATCACGGACGATCGGCAAAAGGGTTTCCTCCAGAATCGCTCGCGTGATGGGGCCGACATGGCGGTAGGCAATGGCGCCGTCGGACGTGATGACATAGGTTTCGGGCACGCCGTAAACGCCCCATTCGATGCCAGCACGTCCGTCGATGTCGGCCCCGATGCGCGCGTAGGGATCGCCCAATTCGTCGAGCCAGGCGCGCGCCTGCTCGGGTGGGTCCTTGTAGTTGATCCCGTAGAGCGGCACCTCACCGGTGGCGCTCAGCTCCATGAACAGCGGGTGTTCGGCCCGACAGGGCACACACCACGAGGCAAAGACGTTCACCAGCGAGACATGGCCGATCAGGTCCTGCGTCGAAAGACCTTCCTCGCGGCCGAGCACCGGAGCAAGCGCAAACTCCGGCACAGGTTTGTCGAGAAGCGCCGATGGCAAGTCGTCGCCGCCCCTGAAAAGCCCCCAGCCGAACAAGACCATGAGGGCAAAAGCTATCAGCGGCACCAGCACAAACCCGGAGATCCTGCGCCGCGGTACGGGGTCGATTTTGCTGACGACCTCTTGCGTCATGGCTGCACCTGCTCATCCGCAAGGGTACGGCTTTCCTGCGAAGCGCGGATCCGATCGGGCCATGTGCTCTTGATGTAATCGATGATCGCCGTGATCTCTTCATCCGTCAGCACCTCCTTGAAACCGGGCATGTCGCTTTCATAGCCATTCCCGACAATCGCCGCCGTTCCGCGCTTCACGATGTCCAAAAGCACGCGGTCCGTATGGTGCCAAGTATGGCCCGAGGCGTCATGCGGCGGGGCAGGCAACCGGCCGTTCGGCAATCTGGAGCGCCAATCGGGCTGCCCCTCCAGGTTTGCGCCATGGCAACTGGCGCAATTCTCCTGATAAAGGCGTTCGCCCGCGAGCGAGTCATCCTGCGCCGAAACGGGCAAGACCGTTGCAGCCAGCAAAAGTGCTGCGAGCCTAATGGTAATTTTCATGTCGCTTGTGCCTTCTTCTGGCTATCCAAATACAACGAGAGTGCGACTATCGATGCCACGACAAGCAGGACGGACGCCCCCAGACCAATCCCCATCGACAACAGGCCGTCGCCGTTGCTGTCGCCCTCATTCCGCATCTTGGCGCATTTCTATTTTCCGCTGTCCGAGCGGATGTATTTGACCAAGGCGATTGCCGCGAGCACCAGCACCGCCACGATGAGTAACCAAACCAGTCCCATCGCGATCATCATGCCGCCACCCATCATTCCACCATCCATCATCATGCACTTCATCCTTTGTTTTCCCTTGAAACCGGTCAGGCACGGGATCGCACCAGACCGCGCAATTGATCATTCGACCGCATATACGGTCGGGTTCACACCTTCTTCGACGGTGTAAATCTTGAACGGTTCCTGCTTCGCGCCCCCCATACCCGGCGATCCCAACGGCATGCCGGGAAGTGTCAGACCGGCGATGTCCGGGCGCTCATCAAGCAACTTGCTGACGACATCAATTGGCACATGACCGCTGACGACGTAGTCACCCAGAAAGGTCGTATGGCAGCCCTGGAAATCGTCCGGGATACCTGCATCACGGCTGATCTGAGCAAGATCATGGGTCGGCTTTACCTCGACCGTGAAGCCATTCTCGCGCAGGTAGTCCGCATAGCTCTCGCAGCATCCGCATTGCGGGTTCTTGTAGAGCGTGGCCTCTTGCGCTGCGGCAGGCGCGGCATTCAGGCTCATTGCAAAGACAGCGGCAGCACCTGCGGTGCCAAGACTGGCAAGTCCAATTAGTTTCTTCATCGGTTCTTTCCTTTCGTGGTGATCGTTACGTGAGATTGTTTCAGGTTTTGGTCGTGCCAGGATCGACACGTATGATGCCCATCATGCCGGCCGCCTGGTGTTCGAGGATGTGACAATGGAACATCCAGTCTCCCGGATTGTCCGCCACGAAGGCGATTTCGACCCGTTCCTCGGGTGCCAACAGGACGGTGTCCTGCCATTCGCGATGCCGTGTCGGTTGTCCGTTCCGTGCGATCACACGGAACGAATGTCCATGAAGATGCATCGGGTGATGCCACGCGGTGCGATTGTCCATCTGGAGCACATGCGACGTGCCCTGCTGCAGGAGCAGCAATGGATCCATCATGTGCCCCGTTGCTGCTTTGCCGTTGATGAACCACATGTTGCCTTCGCGCATCTGCTCCATCATGGACCCCATGCCGCCGCCCATCATCATCTGCCCCATCATGCCGCCGTTGAAGACGATCTGATGCCGCGTGGCGGCTTGCATATCGGGTTCGGCCAGCGGGTTGGGAGGCAGCGCCATCGACCAGTCCGGGACCGCGTCCCGTAACCGATCCGGCCCGTAGGCGAGATCGACCAGACGGTATTCCAGATCCCTGTAGAAGACATCGGTGATGGTCAGGCTCTCTCCGGGCTTGCCGATCATATCAATCACCAGATCGACACGCATGGCCGGACCGACCACCACGATGTCATCGACTGGTACATGAGGTGATACGGGTTGACCGTCCAGAGCGACCACGACCGGCGCAAGACCACTGAAATTCAGCCCGAAGATCCGGGCATTCGCCGCGTTGATCAACCGCAGGCGGATGCGTTCTCCGGATCGCACGGAGATGCGTTCCGGCATCTGGCCGTTGATGGTCACGGAATTGCCTATGCGGCCGCCGTGCATGGCGTCGTGACGGCTTCCGAAGTCCCCGGCAATCTGTCCTTCTCGGGTCATGCGCCAGTCATCGAGCATCCAAGTCAGGTCGCGATCCACACGGATCGGGTCCGCCTCCTCGACGATCAGCGGCCCGTAAAGGCCACGGCCGACCTGTTCTGAACTGCGCTGGTGCGGGTGATACCAGAACGTACCTGCGTCCAGCGCATCGAATTCGTAGAGAAACTTGCCACCGACCGGGATCGGGTCCTGTGTCAGGAAAGGCACGCCGTCCATCGCATTGGGTGTGCGAATGCCATGCCAGTGGACCGTCGTCCCTTCATTTAGCCCGTTCTCGGCCAGAACCCGAATTCGGTCTCCCTGCAGCACCCGGATCTCGGGGCCGGGGAGGGATCCGTTGTAGCTCCAGACGTCGGTAGAGCCGTAGGGTGCCGGTCGCAGGGCGGCTTGTCCGGCCGCAGCGCGTAGCAAGAATGGGTCCTCTGTCGGACCTGCCATCGCTACTCGTGCCGGTGACAGAGCGGATATGGCCGTGAAAGCGGCACCGGTGCACAGCACGTGCCGCCGTGAAATCAGTCTGTTGAGGGTCATTACTTCTGCCTTGATCTGAAAGGGTCGCACTCAGCCAGCTTCGGCCAAGGCAACGGTCAGGCCCCGCAACAAGCGAGGTCGTTATCAGGTTCAGACAGGCAGCTTGGGAGGAAATGGATCAAGGGAGGGAACCGAGCCAATCGGGATCACAGGTCCCGCGACCGGGATGACAACTCCGAAGGCCATCTCAAGCGTCATCGCTGACGTACGAGCTACGATACCGGCCGTACTTCCCGCGCCACAAGGGACTGTACACCCACCCTCGCAGGATATCCCGTCAGCAAATCCGATCGGATCGCATCCGCTGCAATGGTCGTCCGCGCTTTCGGCGCCCGCCATCTGAGCCATTGCTGCCTCAGCCGCATTCACTGCCGATACATCCGGCGCAACCACGGCACCGAAGCTCAATGCAAGAATCAAAATGAGGCGGAAAAAGCGGATCATGCAGTTCTTATGCAAGCTTCCAGTAGGGGGAGGTCAAGAAGTATCCTGTAACATAGGCGTGACATTGCCACGCGGGTACTGACTGATTGGCCAACGGATGCCCGAGGTTGGTTTCGGGGGAAAATCTGAGGCGAGACTGCGGACTCATCCAAGGTCTTTTTCGGAGCCAGGCAACCACCCGCATCCTTTCATGCTGGTGGCTGCCCTTGTGTCAACTTGCGTCTTTGAATTCGGTGTATTCACCGCGCACCTGGACAGTCACGGTTGCGGGCTGGCTGTCCCGATTCCGCCAAAACCATCCGTGTTCGTCGTCAAATGTCGCGATGATCTCGCCCTCGTCGCCCGTCGAACCGGGGCCCTTTTCATAGGTCACCGAATTGCCCTCGCCATGGCCGTGCATGTTGAAGTTCACACGCCCGCCATCGACCAGCATTCGGTATTCTTCCGTCTGGCCCTCTTCCATGACCAGCTTCCACTCGGCACTGTCGCCGGGTGCAAGCGTAAAGGTGGTTTCGTCGCGCCAGACCTCGACCTCCTGCGCGTGTGCCGCACCGGTGCAGGGTCATAACCGATTCCGGCGCTATGTCCCGAGAATGCTCCATCTTCTTAAGATCGACGGGGCGCATGTGGCTACGCCGCTCTTGGCTGCCATCGATTTGATCAAAAATGGCGCAAGGCATTCTGTGCCAACAGATTTTCTGCGACGCACCTCGAAGTGGCACCAGCACCTGAAGATGCAGCAACCGAGTGATCAACGCTTGTGGGAGGTGGCGGTTCTGTTCCATTTGCGGGACGCCTTCCGATCCGGCGATATCTGGCTGGCACAATCCAAGCGCTACGGTGATCTCAAGCAGGTTCTGGTTCCCGCAACAACGGCAGCGGCAAATGCGCGGCTTGCTGTGCCGCTTGATCCCGAGCAATGGTTGGCAGACCGCCATGCCCAGATGGAAATCGGTCTGGAAAAACTCTCAAAGGCGGCGAAACGCGGAACGATCCCCGGCGGGGCCATCGAAGACGGTGTCCTGCAGCTCAGCCGATTGCCTACACAAAACCCGAACGGCGCGGCTGATCTGCTCTTTGATCTGTATAAGCGTGTCCCGGATACGCGCATCACCGACATCATGTTGCTGGTCGATGATGCAACTGGGTTCACCGATGCGTTCACACATCTACGGACAGGGGCACCGCCGAAGGATCGGATTGGCTTGCTGAATGTGCTGCTTTCGGAAGGCTTGAATCTTGGATTGAGCAAGATGGCTAAGGCGAGTAATTCGCATGGGTTTTGGGAATTGATGCGTATTTCGCGGTGGCACATTGAAAGTGAAGCCTAGGCTCCAGACCCATTAATCCGCTTGAGGCTGCCAAGCTTGCATGATTCAAACTCCCAAAATCTGGGGGCATTATGAGCAATCTTTACTGGCTGACGGACGAACAAATGGCGCGGCTTCGGCCGTTCTTTCCAAAGAGCCATGGCAAGCCACGCGTGGATGACAGGCGCGTTCTGAGTGGAATAATATTCATGAATCGCAATGGCTTGCGGTGGTCCGACGCGCCGAAGGAATACGGCCCGGCAAAGACCCTCTACAACCGATGGAAGCGGTGGGGCGACATGGGCGTCTTCGCGAGGATGATGGAGGGGTTGGCCTCTGAGGCGACAGTTCCGAAGATGGTAATGATCGACGCGACCTATCTCAAAGCACACCGCACGGCTTCGAGCCTTGGGTTGAAAAAGGGGGGCGCGGTCGCCTGATTGGCCGAACAAAGGGCGGCATGAACACCAAGTTGCATGCCGTCACAGATGAAAACGGCCGCCCGATCAGCTTCTTCATGAGCGCAGGCGAGGCCAGCGATTATACTGGTGCAGCGGCATTGCTGAACAGTCTTCCTCCTGCGCAATGGCTTCTGGCCGACAGAGGTTATGATGCCGACTGGTTCCGTGAAGGCTTGCAAAACAAGGGCATAAAGCCGTGCATCCCTGGCCGGAAGTCGCGAGCAAAGCCCGTCAAATACGACAAGCGTCGATACAAACGTCGTAACAGGATCGAAATTATGTTTGGTCGCCTGAAGGATTGGCGCCGGGTTGCCACTCGCTACGACAGATGCCCGAAGGTCTTCCTCTCAGCCATCGCACTCGCCGCGACCGTCTTGTTCTGGCTTTGATCATCAATGAGTCTGGAGCCTACGGACGGGCGCTTGCGAATATCGTGGACGCTCAGGCCAAACTACCTATGGCGTAGTTCTGGGGCATGGGGATAACCGCATCCAGCGACGATCAGTTCTTTCCAACCACCCGACAAGGCGAGGCGATGAATCTGATCAATGCCAAATACGGAAATGAGCCGGTGCTGAAAGCCTACACGCATGTTTCGGACCAGTTTGCGCCGTTTGCATCTCAGACCATTCCGGCCACGGTCAGCGAGGCAGCTTACATCCTTGATGGGTTGCTGAACAATGATGTCGGCAAACGGATCAAGGAACAATATGCGGACACAGGCGGCTTCACTGATCACCTCTTTGCGGTCACGTCGATCCTGGGCCATCGGTTCATTCCGCGCATCTGGGATCTGCCATCAAAGCGGCTTTATGTGTCCGATGCCGGAGGAACGCCACAGAACCTTAAAGGAATGATTGGCGGCAAAATCCGCGAAGGCCTGATCGCGTCAAACTGGCCTGACATTCTCAGGATTGCAGCCACAATGACGGCGGGGACGGTCGCGCCAAGCCAAATCCTCCGCAAACTGGCTTCGTATCCACGCCAGAACGATCTCGCGTTGCTTTGAGGGAAGTCGGCCGTGTCGAACGCACATTGTTCATGCTGGATTGGGTACTCAACGCGGATATGCAGCGGCGAGTGCAGATCGAATTGAACAAAGGTGAGGCGCATCACGCGCTGAAGAATGCTCTGCGCATCGGCAGGCAGGGCGAAATACAAGACCGCACGACCGAAGGACAGCACTATCGTATGGCGGCGCTCAATCTGCTGGCGGCCATCGTCATATACTGGAACACCGCCCGGCTCGGTGAGGCGGTGGTGCAGCGCCAAGACGCGGGCCTGCCTATTCAGCCTGACCTCCTTGCGCATACATCGCCACTCGGGTGGGCGCACATTCTGCTGACAGGAGAATACAAATGGCCAAAAAAAATGATACGCAGGACAGCGGACCTTGGCTACGAGGCGCATGGACTCACACAGTGCGGACAAACCAAACTTATGCAGTTGCGGCTATTGCTGACGCAGCATCGCTATGCAACTGCGGCAAACATGCCGTTCGACATCTGCGCATATCCTGGAAGCAGTCATTGGATTTTGCCTGGGCTGATGCGAAGTGTATGGTTTCGTCCTCATCTATTTGACTGTCGAAAAGCTCTGCTTACTCACAGAATTGAGTTTGCCTAGATTGGAGGAGGTGTAATTAGTTCAGATGTTCGACATCATTCGCCGCGTCATTCAGTGGCTCGTCCGAAGCATCCTCATAGAGCGCGGCAAACAGCGCGAAGGCGACGGCCGCCGCTATGCCCGCCAACGGGATCCAATGCCATTTTTTCGATTTCTCGAAGTCCGGTTCCTGGTTCGACATATTGCACCTCCAAAAAAACGATCTGGCCGGGCGATGCGAAGAGCGCCCGGCCAAAGGGATCAGTCGTCGATCGAAATCGGGCTGACCAGCGGGCCGCCATCGACAACCACCGGCTTGTCGTTCGCAACGCTTCCGGGTCCGAATTCGTAGACGCCGAGTTCGCCATCATCGACGTGCAACATCGCGATGACTTTGTCTCCGTCATAGTCACCGGTCAGCGGAACGTAGACATTTTCGGTCATGCCAGCCTTGACATAGGTATGCCCGATCGAGGCCGGAACGACCGGCTTGCCGTCCTTGATTGCGTGGATCACGACCCAACCATCCGCGGCGGCGGTCACGGACTTGACCACGACGGCGTGGCTCAGTTCCTGCTCTGCGGTTTCGAGCGCGTTGGACACGTGGCCGTCAGCGAGGGCGACGGACGCAGTGGCGGTCAGGACCGCGATTGTGGCGATAACTTTCTTCGTAGCGTTCATGAGAACTCTCCTTTGAATTCGGTTGGAGCGCCGCTTTGGGCGGAGCTTGCAAGGTTCACGACCGACAGCCTGGAACCCTTCCCAAGTTTTTGTTCACGAACCCGTGATCGACAATTTTCAAAAGATTTCCGGGAATAATCCGGCGACCGCGCGCGTTACTTATGTGAATGCATGCAAACGGAGGCAGCGTGCCGACCCATCACGCCCTTGCCCAAGAGGCCGACGCCATGAAGCGGTACGCGATCACGCTGACGCGCGACGTGCACACCGCCGATGACCTGGTGCAGGATTGCATGGAACGAGCCTTGCGCAAGTGGACGCTGCGGCGCGCAGGTGTCCCCCTGCGGGCCTGGCTGTTCACGATGATGCGCAATCTGCATGTTGATGGGTGGCGGCAGGCGAAACGACGTCAGACGGAATCGCTTGAGACCATGACATCACCGCCCGCGATACCGCCGACCCAGGAAAACCATGTCGAGTTGAACCGGTTGTTGGCGCGCGTCATGTCTCTGCCCGACGATCAGCGTGTGGCTTTGATACTGGTCAGCGTTGAAGGCTTCACCTACCGAGAGGCCGCTCAGACGCTTGGCGTCCCAGAAGGCACGATCCTGAGCCGCGTAAGCCGGGCCCGCGCCGCTTTGCGCGGGGCAACGGCTGAGACGGCCCCAAGACTGAGGAGCGTGACATGACAAGCGCGCCGAAGGATATTCGTGAAGAGGATCTTGTCGCCTACGTGGACGACGCCTTGCCGCCTGATCGGAGAAAACAAGTCGAAGCCTATCTGAATGACACACCAGAAGCCGCCCGTCGGGTGGAAGCCGACATGGCCATCGCCCGCGATCTGCGCCATGCCTTTGCGGGGCTGGTTGCCGATCATCCGATGGCGACGCTGCCGGTTGCCGAACGGCGCAGGCACATGCCGTTGGCATGGGTTGCGTCAGTTGCGATGGCGCTGATGATAGGCGGTACGGCAGGTTGGGTCCTGCGCCCCGACACAGCCCCGCAGCCGATGTCGGGCCTTGTGGCCGAAGCCTTCGCCGCACATCGCACTTTCGTTGTCGAGGTCGCGCACCCGGTCGAGGTCGGGGCGGAGAACAAGGGCCATCTGGCCACTTGGCTGACCAATCGGCTGGATCGTCCGTTTGCTATCCCCGACCTGCGTGTCGTGGGTCTGTCGCTGGTCGGTGGGCGGCTCCTTCCCTCGCCCACCGAACCAGCGGCACAATTGATGTACGAAGACGGCAACGGTCAGCGCCTGACGCTCTATCTGCGACGCGGCAGCGAAGGCGATCCAAGTTTCCGATTTGCCGAAACGGCCACCGAGCAGGCGTTCTACTGGAGCGACACCGAGTTCGCCTACGCCCTGACCGGTGCTTTGCCGCGCGCGCGCCTTCTGGAAATCGCTCATTTGCTGCAGGCTCAGTTCGAGGATCCAGGCGCGCCAACCTGATCTCACGGAAGCGTGATCATAAATTCGGGAAGGGTTCTGGATGTCGGCGCGTCAGTCTTGTGAAGGCCGCCCGCAATCGGTGGAGGCCGATCCACGACCCTGACAGGAGATACCATGCGACTGACAACGCTTTTCACCACCACAATCCTTGCCGCCGCCCCGGCATTCGCCGACACCGCAGCCGACCGCCGCGGTGATACCGCGTTCAACGATCCATCTATCGAACACGCGCCGCAAGACGGCGTCGTAAAGCTTTACGGCGCGGGTGGTCCGCACACGGCATTCCGCAAGGTCGCAGCCGTCTTTGAAGAGCAGACGGGAACCTCCGTCGAAGTGATCGCGGGCCCGGAATCGAAATGGACCGCAGACGCCCAGGCCGACGCCGACATTCTTTGGGGCACATCCGAGCAGTCGATGACAGCCTTCCTGCTGACCTACACGGCCTTCGATCCCGCGAAAGTCGAGCCGATCTACCTGCGGCCGACCGTGATCGCAGTGAAGGCCGGCAACCCGCTGAACATTGATGACTTCGATGACCTTCTGGCCGACGGGGTGCGGGTTGTCGTGACCGAGGGCGCAGGGGTCTACAACACCTCCGGCACTGGCACATGGGAAGACGTAGCGGGCCGTTTGGGGAGCCTCGATGACATCTCCGACCTGCGACGCAATATCGTGGCCTATGCGCTTGGATCGGGTGCCTCCTATGGGGTCATCTCAAACGGTGATGCCGACGCTTGGATCACCTGGCCCAATTGGCCGATCACAAAGGACGACCTCGACATGGTCGAACTGTCTGCGGATCGTGTGATCTACCGCGACGTGAATGTCGTGCTTTCGCCCGATGCCGATCCGGAGGCGCAAGCCTTCCTTGACTTCCTCATCACGGATGAAGCGCAGGAACTCATGGCAACCGAAGGCTGGCAGCGATAGTGCGGTTGATCCGACAACTTTCGCAACATGCGGAATAAACCAACATGATTGGACGTTTTGTCTTTAGGCCCCGCTGCTTAGCCGGGGCCTAAAGGACTTTCGGAACATGAGTTGCTTGATGACACAGCCCTGATTGCCCGGTGACGCCGAACGGACTTCAGTCCTCCCCGCAAGGCCGAACACCGGTTCACGGTCTGCGCCCTGTTCCTGACCCGGAAGTTTTATTTTCGTGAGCTTTTCGCCATCGGAGCGGCGACCGTCTGAGCTGTCGCAGCGGCGTGTTTCTCAGATATAGAAATAGGACGGTACCAGCGTCGAAGTCGCTGCTGCCGTGGTTCAGCTATCTGGAAGTCGCGCGATGGCGGGCATCTATTTCCGGACAAACCGCGTTGCCGTGCGGTTTCTCAATTACGTGGCGCCGACTGCGCTGACACGGCACCTGACCGCATCCATCGATCTTGATCCGTCGCAACGTTCTGACCCTGCCCCTCGGTTGAATACAACATACGGGTCTTCCCAGGGACTTTCGGCGGTGGTTATTCTTGTATTGCGCGACGGCTCCTACGCTTTTCCATCCGACAACCCTGCCGGTTATAGCTCTGATCTGTTGGCGCAGCCTCCGGGAGCCGTGCGCCCCCCATATCCAACTGACTGAGCATCGGAACTGCACGACCCCAATTACCAAAATGGGTTATCCGGCAAGCAGAGCGACCGCACAAGCGGGCACCGTCCTTTGGCCAGCCGACCCGGCCACGTGCATCCACTTATTTGGAGCTTCGCGAATATTTTTTCGTTCCGCGGGAATAAAATGCACCCTCAACACGTTAGTTACGCATGGAGCTGCTGCATACCGTGGAGTGCAAATGCTTCGAACCACGGGAGGAAAGACATGAAAATCATAGAAAAAGTAAAGCGTCGGCATTTCCTGATAGGATCAGCGGGCACGATGGTGGCTGCTGCAGTCGGGGCACCGGGGATGGCGCAATCAGACGGGGAGCCGTTGCCAGATTACGTCGCATGGAAAGACGCCGAGGACATGATCGTCCATTCCAAGCAGACGCTTGAGACGAAGCGCGCCGCGCAAGGTTCGGAGCTGATCACGCCCAGTACCGAGCTTTACATACGCAATAACCTGCCCGCCCCACCCGACGAGATCGTCGCAGATCGCGATGCCTGGGAGGTCGAGATCGACGGGGTCGCGAACCCGGGTAAGATGACTGTGGGCGAGATGAAGACGCTCGCGGTCGAAACCGTGGTTTGTGTGCTGCAATGCTCGGGCAACGGGCGCGCTTTTTTCGATCATGAAACCAGCGGCTCGCAGTGGTCGGTTGGTGCTGCGGGCAACGTGGTGTGGACCGGCGTGCCGGTGCGCGCCGTGATTGACGCGATGGGCGGCGCGAATGCGGGCGCCGTGTTCCTGACCGGTACAGGTGGCGAAGAGATCCCCGAAGGTCTTCCACCCGAGACGATCCAGGTCGAACGGTCGGTTCCAAAGGTCGCGATGGATCAGGCTATCCTGGCGTGGGAGATGAACGGTGAGCCTTTGCCACTCGCCCATGGAGGCCCCCTGCGGCTGGTGATTCCGGGGTATTATGGCGTGAACAACGTCAAGTATCTCAAACGTCTGGCAATGACGGCCGAGGAATCGCCCAATAAAATCCAGCAAACCGGCTATCGCGTGCGCTCCGTGGGGGTAAAGGGCGATCCCTCTCAGCCGTCGATGTACGAGATGGCCGTCAAATCCTGGATCACCGGCCCTCTGATGGATGCGGCGACCGGCAAGGTGCAGGTCCACGGCGTCGCCATGGGCGGTGTCAGCGGTCTGGACAAGATCGAGGTGTCCACCGACGGGGGGCAAAACTGGGCAGAAGCGCAGTTCCTTGGCCCGGACCTTGGCCCCTATGCATGGCGGCCATTCGTGCTGATCACGGAGCTGTCCGAAGGCACACATATGCTGGCGAGCCGTGCCACCAACGAAGCAGGCGATACCCAACCCGAGATTTTTCCGCCCAACGAACGGGGTTATGGCAATAACGGCTGGCGCGCCCATGCCGTCGACGTGACCGTCAGCTGAGCTGACTGACCGGCGGCATCCTCTGCCACCGGTTTGACAACAAAAAAACCGGAGACATGAACATGACCACCCGAACGACGCCACGACTCGGCGGCGCAGTTTTTCTTGCCTTGATGGCCGGTGCTGCGAGCGCCGAGGCTGATCTGGATGCGGGCCGTAAGATATTCACTGAAACCGCGCAACCCGCCTGCGCCCTTTGCCACGCGCTGAAAGATGTGGGTTCGGAGGCCGAGATCGGCCCCAACCTTGATGAATTCAAACCGACAGTCGATCAGGTGCGCGCAGCCGTGACCAGTGGAATCGGAGTCATGCCAGCCTTTTCGGAAACGCTGACCAAGGAAGAAATCGAAACGGTTTCGAAATACGTGGCCCAGGTCACGGGAGGGTCGGAGACTGCAACCGGCACAGATGCCGCTACTGAAGCGACAGATTCCGCAGATGCGGAGGAGGTTGAAACTCCCGGCGCTGAGATCCTTGCGCAGGGCGACCCGGCTGCCGGCGAAAAGACGTTCAGGAAATGCAAGGCTTGCCATACGGTAGACGAAGGTGGGTCCAATCGTGTCGGTCCCAACCTTTATGGTATCGTCGGGGCACCCGTGGCAACGGTCGACGGCTTTCGCTATTCCGACGCGCTGGTTGAATACGGGGGCGATTGGACACCTGATCGGCTTGCCGCGTTTCTTGCAAATCCCCGGAAAGAAGTGCGTGGCACCAAGATGGGGTTCAGTGGCCTGCGCAAGGCGCAGGATCAGGCCGATGTCATTGCCTATCTTGACAGCTTGACGGACACCGCAAAAACCAACTGACCTAGCCGACGCAGGACCGTGCCGTCCGGGTTGCCTCCGAAAGCGACGCCATCACGCTTTCGGAAACACGTTCGCGGGTTTCAAGCATCAGATAACTGGCGATGGCATCGAACCGCGTGCGGTCCATCCCTGTCGCGACAACTATATGACGAAGGTGATCCCCGGACAGCCAGGTTGCGATCTGCTGACCGGGTGTGTCGTTGCCCTCTGGGGAAACGAACGCGCCGCGAAAATAGGTCAACCTGCATCCATTCTGACCCGCGTAATGCATGACTTCGCCGTTGTCCGATGTGCGGAAGGCAACAGCCGTCAGGTTTGCGACGGACAGGTCGGGTACGCCCACCGCACCGCCTGTCGCGGCGGGCCGCAGATCGGCGGTTTCGACGTCATACATCTCAGCGGCCAGTTCAGCGTGAATGTCAAAAGCTGTCGGGGTGGCAACAAAAGCGGGTCCGAATACCACAGCCAAGGCAATTCCCGCAGCGACAGCACCGCCCGCCAGCCAGCGCCGGGGGTGCCAGCTACTATTTGCGGCACTAGTTTCCGGCATAGATTCCGAATGCACGAGGTCCGGTCGCAAGGCCGCCAAGCTGACGGACACGTTCCGCACGTCCTCAAGCGCTGCGGCAAGCGCGGGCTCGGATGCAGGCCGCCCCTCGAATGCGCGCATGTCGGCCGCGCACAACTCACCATCGTGGTAAGCGTTGACCTGTTCCCAGTCCTTGTCGTTCAGTTCATTCATGTCTTCCGCGTCACTTCCTGCTTTGCCGTTTCGGCCCCATCGACGATTTCCAGCAACGCCTTGCGGGCACGGCTGATCCGGCTCATCACCGTTCCGTTCGGCACATCCATCACTTTCGCCGCCTCGGCGTACTTCAACCCCATGATATCAACGAGGCACAGAACCTCGCGGGTCTCGGGCGGCAGTTTCTTAAAGGCCAGCCGGATCAACACATCCCGCGCGGTGTCCGACGCACCCGCTTCATTGGATAGACGTTTTTCGGCCGCGAAATATTCCCGACGCACGCGCCTTTTTCTCAGCTCATCGTAATGCAGGTTGCGAATGACACGGAACATCCAGGGCCGTAGTTCCCCGATCGGGTCTGGCCTCCCACCTGATCGCAGCCCCCGTTCCACAGCATCCTGAACAAGATCTTCAGCCTCGTCGCGGGAATGGCAAATGGCTATCGCATAGGCCCGAAGTTCAGGCAATAGGATTTCAATGGAGGTCAGCTGCGCCATGACGAACCGTACCGCGTTTGCAGGTGGGGTCAAAGCAAACAAGGAGCGCTGGAAAAGTCCGGTCAGAGCTTGAAATAAATTCATACCGTCGCATATGCGAATGTATGAAGGTAAAGCAGATGCAAGAAAACGCGGACAAGGCTGAGGCGCTGCTCAAGGCGATGGCCAGCCGGAATCGCCTGATGATCTTGTGTACGCTTGTCGAAGGCGAAAGGTCGGTCGGCGCACTCGCAAAGGCCCTTGGGGTGCGCGAAAGCGTGATTTCCCAGCATCTCGGGCTTTTGCGCCGCGACGGGTTGGTGCAAGGGCGGCGGGATGGGCAGACGATCCACTATGCGCTTGCGGGCGAAAACGCAAAGCGTCTGCTGACCACCCTTTACCAAATTTTCTGCACCGACGACGCGGACGCCCCGGAACCCGATGACTGACAGACGCGCCCCCATCTGACACCCCAACCAAAACGAGGCATTATGACGATCACACGCCACAGCCCGTCCAACGGCCCTACCTCTCCGGATGTCTGGGGGCTTTATGAAGAGGAAACGGGATCCATCCAGTATGTCGCTGCCTGCCCCGCGACCGGGCAGGCCGCGCTGATCGACGTGGTTCTGGACTTTGATCCGAAGGCCGCATCCACTTCGACAGACAGCGCAAAGGCTGTACTGGATCTGGTCAATCGTGAGGGGCTGGAGGTGGCGATGATCCTCGACACCCACCCCCATGCCGACCACATGACCGCCGCCGCGTGGTTGAAGGAGGAGACCGGCGCGCCGACGGCGATCGGTCAGAAGGTCACTGAAATCGCGGCCATCTGGCGCGATCTTTACAACCTGCCGGACGCATTTGATCCGGCGCGGTGTTTTGACCGGATGTTTGCCGAGGGCGAAACCTTTGCCATCGGCGATCTGTATTTCCAAGTGATGCTCTCCCCCGGCCATACCCTCGGCTCGGTCACCTATGTCGCGGGCGATGCGGCCTTTGTGCATGACACGCTGATGTATCCCGACAGTGGCACGGCGCGCGCCGATTTCCCGGGCGGCACGACGGAGGAGCTTTGGGCGTCGATCCAATCCATCCTTGCCCTGCCCGATACCACCCGGCTTTTCGGGGTCTGATACCGGAGAGTGCAGGATCGTACGTTAAGCCCCTTGGTTTACTGTTTTGGCCACCTGTATTCGCCTGTGAGGAGGATATGTGCCCATCCGAGGGGTGAGGTATGTGCCAGTAGCATTGGTGAGCAATCCAACCCGTCGCGTTTTCGTGCGGCGACAGCTTGACCAAGGTGTTTGCTGTTCCAGTGGATGACGATGGCGGCGAGGAGGTTGAGGCCTGCCATGCGGAAGTGCTGACCTTCGGCGGTGCGGTCGCGGATTTCACCTTGGCGACCGATGCGGAGGGCGTTTTTCAGGGCGTGGTGTGCTTCGCCTTTGTTTAGCCCGATCTGAGCGCGGCGCTGCATGTCGGCGTCAAGTAGCCAGTCGATGATGAACAGCGTCCGTTCAACGCGTCCGATTTCTTTGAGGGCTTCGGCCAGCTCATGCTGGCGGGGATAGGCTGAAAACTTTCGCAGCAGTTGACTGGGCGGCATGACGCCCGCGACCATGGTAGCGGCACTGCGCAGGATGTCGGGCCAGTTGGTGGTGATGATGCTTTGCCTGACCTTGCCACCAATCAGGCCTTTCAGTTCCTTCGGGACAGCACTTGGATCGAAGACATAGAGCCGCTTGGAGGGCAGATCACGGATGCGCGGAATGAACTGGAAGCCCAGAAGGGCTGTGACGGCGAAGACATGATCGGTGAAGCCGCCGGTGTCAGCATATTGTTCGCGGATATTTCTGCCGGTCTCATTCATCAGCAGGCCATCGAGGATGTAAGGGGCCTCGCTCACGGTCGCCGGGATGGTTTGAGTGGCAAAGGGGCCGAACTGATCGGAAACATGGGTATAGGCTTTCAGCCCCGGTTCATTGCCATATTTGGCGTTGATCAGGTTCATTGCCTCACCTTGACGTGTGGTTGGAAAGAACTGCCCGTCGCTGGAGGCGGTGGTGCCGCCACCCCAGAAACGGGCCATGGGCAGGGTGGATTGCGCCGCGATCACCATGGCCAAGGCGCGGTTCAGCGCGTCGCCTTCAACATGCCACCGTGAGATGCGCGAGAGCTGGGAATAATCATGGGTGCTGGTGGCTTCGGCCATCTTGCTGAGGCCGAGGTTCAGGCCTTCCGCCAGCAGCACGGTCAGCAGTCCGATCCTGTCAGTGCAAGGTGCTCCGGTGCGTATATGGGTGAAGGCTTCCGTGAAGCCTGTGGCATTGTCCACCTCCAGAAGCAGATCGGTGATCCGCACATCGGGCAACCTTTTGTATAAATCCAGAACAAGTTCATGGGCCTCGGCGGGCACTGCGGCGGTGAGCCTGTCGATCTTCAGCATTCCGTCCTCAATAGAGCCACCCGGAATTGCCCCGGCACGGGCAGCGCGTGCCAAGCGTTTCAGTCCCTCAATCATACGGGTTTTGCGATCTCCCAGCCAATCCGCCGGGTCGAAGGGCACTGCCAATCTGGGTGTGGCCCGCGCCTCTGCTATTGGCACCAGCGCCTGCTTCAGGTCGGCATAGCGCCGGGACTGCACCAACCAGATATCGCCGGAGCGAAAGGCATCGCGCAGATGGAACAACACGGCGACTTCCCAAAGCCGATGGTCATCGGGGGGCTGCGCATGAAGGTGCTGGTGCCATTTGGAACTGCGGCGCAGAAAGGTTGTTGGCCGAACGGTCTCTTGTCCGCCCTTTGCGACAAGCCGAGTAGCTTCGACCAAAGGTTCGGCGACCGATGCTGCCTGAATATCGAGCGCCCTCAACATGCGCGGCGCGTAGCGCCGGAACCGATGATAGCCTTGGGCGACATGGGCCAAGGGATTGGCAGCCATTGTACTGGTCAACTGCATCGCCGTGGCGACAAGTCCTTCCAGATCACGCCAACCGCAGGCGGTCGTAACCGCGCTCTCAAGGGGTGCGCCATCGCCATGCGCTTCCAGGAGAGCGGCCCCCAAGCCTGAGAAAGAACGAAGTGTGTCCTGCAATGCTGCTTTGGCGCCGGTAATCTGCACATCACATAACCTCTTGGCATCGCGCCAGGTTTTACCCACGATCCGATCATGGGTCTCAATCACTGCATCAGCTATCGCAGCCTGCCATTCCACAGCACAGACGGTCATGATCGCCCACCGCCGATCGCTGGAAATGTCGCGCAAATCATCCGAGAAATATCGTTCGCCTTGGCGACGAAGTCGGGTGATCCGGTGGGGTGGAACGCCATCAAGGGCAGCGGTCGCAAGCCCGAGACCTTGCAGAAACTCCAACCGGTCCAGCAGGCGGTTCGCGTCTGCCGAGTTCTTGCCAACCTCAAATTGGCGCAACCAGACAAAACGGCTGACCCGGTCATCGACGTCTTCCGAAAGCAGGGCATCCAGCCTGCCTCTCATGGGCGCGTCGAGACGGTCGGCGATGCGCGTTTCCATCCGACGTTCGGCGGCGACAAGCGCATCAGCGCAGAGCCGTTCGATCACCGACACCCCGGGCAGAATGGTCTGGCTCCGGCGGCATTCTGTCACGAACCGACGCGCCAGCTCCTCATTAGAGCGCGCAACCTCAGCCTCAGTTTCAAGCCAAACCTTCAGGTCGCGGGCACCACGTCCGGTAAACATCTTGTAGCCATAGATCGCTCTAAGCTCGATCAGATGATCCCGCCGAGTCTCTTCGCGGACGGCGTAGCCCTCCAACTCAACCGCTTGCATTCCCAGCTGAGCCGCGATGAACCTGATCGCTTTTTCTGGGATGACCTCTCCAGCCGTCAGGAGGCGGCCGGGGTGTCGAAACGCGCAAAGCTGAAGGGCAAACCCAAGCCGGTTTTGTGATCGTCTTCGCAGACGAACATGTTCGATGTCATCATCGGCCAACGTGTAATGGTGAAGTAGTGCCGCTTCACTGGTTGGCAGATCAAATAGTGTCGCGCGCTGGCGCTCGGTCAGAATGGTGCGATGCGCCATGCTTCTTTTGCTTTCATGGGAGGTATTGAGTATATTTATTTATGATATGAGATAAGGAATAAATCCGTTGCCCGAAAGCGACCGCCGAACCCAAGCATCACAAACCAACGTTTGTGACACATGCTGATTGGCTATGCGCGCGTCTCTAAAGCCGATGGCAGGCAGTCTCTTGACCTGCAACGGGATGCCTTGATCGCGGCGAGCGTTGGAGAGGAGCAGATTTACTCGGATCTGGCATCTGGCAAAAAGGATGACCGGCCAGGGTTGGAGGCCTGCCTCAAGGCATTGCGTGACGGCGATGTTCTGGTTGTGTGGAAGCTCGATCGTTTGGGGCGTAGCCTGCATCATCTGGTCAAGACCGTCAGTATGCTGTCTGAGCGCGGGGTTGGCCTTAAAGTGCTCACCGGGCAAGGTGCGCAGATCGACACAACAACTGCGGCAGGACGGCTTTCATTCGGCATCTTTGCCGCTCTCGCCGAATTTGAAAGCGAGTTGATCCGTGAACGCACAGTGGCCGGTCTTCAGGCAGCCCGGGCGCGGGGGAGGAAAGGCGGACGAAAATTCGCGCTGTCAAAATCACAGGTGCGCATGGCACAGGCCGCAATGGCAAACCGCGACACGTCTGTTTCAGAACTTTGCAAAGAATTAGGCGTGAGGCCCGTTACTCTCTATCGCTACGTCGACCCGAACGGCAATCTGCGAGACTACGGCAAGCGCGTCCTCGGAGCCTAACGTACTATTCTGCACCCAGCCGGAATCTACCCCTATTTGTCAGTGTCCGGGGGGAAGGCCGACGCCGGGTAGACGAGGCATCAACAAAAACCCCAGCCCTTACAAAGCTGCAGAAGTAAAAAGTTCACGCTGAACAACGCGATCCGGCGACAAGATAGCAGTTTGCAGGCCTGATCCTGCCAGTTGCGGCGGCGCACAATACGGCCAGAATGAGGGGCAACAAAGCCCTGAGGTGGACCAAGATCTTGCGGATTTTATGGCCGCAGCCACATAGCACGGCGAAAATCGCGTCGCCGAACGTCCCCTTGAGTGGGCATCGCGGCAGACGTCCGTCAGTTTTCATGTGTTTAATCTCTGGTTCTATGGCGCTGCGCCGCCTCAGCAGTGTCTTCAGCTTTGGCGTCAGGCCCAGGCGCGTGCCGCTGATCAGCACTTTTGTCGTCGATACACCGTGGCCGCGATAGCCGCGGTCCACGACGGCCAGATCCGGAGGCCGACCGGTCAGGATCGCGACCTCCTCCAGGGCTTCGGGCAAAGTATGCCCATCGTAGGGATTGCCCGGCAGGGCGCGCATGCCGACGACGAAGCCCTCGTCGATGGTAGTAGCCAGGCTGACCTTGGTCCCGAACTCATAGCGCTTGCGGGCCTTGCCTTTGGAGATGCAGTCGACCTCGGGTTCATGCAGGGCGTAAATCTTGCCATGGTTCTTTGGGTTCTGATGCAGCAGGCGACCGACGAGCACGATGAAGGCCAAGAAAGCTGAGCGCTCCTTCGAGAAGGATCGCACGCGCTATTTTCAGCGTGATCACCACTATCAGATTGTTAAAGATATCGGGCATGATCTCGGTCAGTAGGAAGCGCGGCGTTAATGACCCCACCGCACGCGCCGCGGCGATGTAATCGCGCCGGCATTGCCCGAGGAGGTCCGAACGGCACTCGCCGCGCGGGGTCATCAGATCAAGGTTGTGACCTCTCCCATCGGAGGCAGTCAGGCGATCCGGATGACGGATGGGCTGCTGGAGGGTGGATCGGACAGCCGAAAAGATGATATCCCGCTGGGATACTGATCTTTTCGATGCGGACTGGCGGCCAAAGCCGGTACATGAAACAGCATTATCCCTGATGCCGGACGGACACATGACGTATCTCAGACGCTTTGGCATCGACACCTACATGCTGTTGCTGATTGCCACGGTGATCATTGGCTTGATTCTGCCGGTGCGCGGCGTGGCCGCCGACGCACTGAAGCAGATCACCTTCTGGGCGGTGGCGCTGCTGTTCTTTCTCTACGGTGCCAAGCTTGACGCCGCGGCCATCCGGTCCGGGATGCTGAACTGGCGGCTGCAGGGGCTGACCGTCGCTGCGACCTACCTGCTATCTCCGCTGCTGGGACTGGGCGTTGCGTTCGTGTTCGGCAGCGTGCTGGGCCCCGACCTGATCTTTGGCCTGATCTTCCTGTCGGTGCTGCCGTCCACCATCCAGTCGTCGATCGCCTTTACCGGCATGGCGGGGGGCAACGTGCCGGCGGCGATCTGTGCCGCGTCCTTTTCCAACCTGATCGGCGTGGCGCTGACACCTGCTCTGGTGGCCGTGCTCTTGCATCAGGGGGGCGGCGCCATCAGCGGGGCGGCCGTAGTCAAGATCGCGCTGCAGATCCTGCTGCCCTTCGTCGTCGGTCAGATTGCGCGTCCGCTGGTCGGCGATCTGGTGAAGCGGCACAGGGCGACGACGCTTATGGTTGACCGTGGCTCGATCCTGCTGATCGTCTATTCGGCGTTCAGCGCGGGCACTGTTTCGGGGCTGTGGTATGCAATTTCGGGGCCCAGCCTGATTCTGCTTTACGGTGTGGTCGTGCTGTTCCTGGCGCTCGCGATGGGGATCATGACCTTTACGGGCCGCGCCCTGAAGTTGCCGGACGAGGATCGCGCCGTGTTGTTCTTTTGCGGATCGACAAAAGGCCTTGCCAGCGGGTTGGCGATCGCGACGGCGCTTGTGCCCGCCGCGACGCTAGGGACGACGGTGCTGCCGCTGATGCTCTACCACCTGACGCAGCTTTTCGCATGCGCACTTGTGGCGCAACGTAAATCCAAAGATGCGGAAATTGCTGCGAGTGACTCAGTCCCTCGAAGAGAATGTCATTAGATCCAGCACCGGCTGTGTTGATGGCAATAACCGAGCAAAGAACAGTCATTTGCCTTTCTGAAAACGAGAGCGAGTAATGCAGGGCTTCCGATCACCGGTTGGATTGCAGCGCTTCGTCTCTATGCAGTCCGCAACACGTATTTCCTTCTCCGTAGTTCACGCTGAACAACGCGATCCGGCGACAAGTTAGCAGTTTGCCGGCCTGATCCTGTCAGTTGCGGCGGCGCACAATGCGGCCAGGATGAGGGACAACAAAGCCCTGAGGTGGGCCAGTATCTTGCGGATGTTATGGCCGCAGCCACAGAGCACGGCGAAGACCGCGTCGCCGAACGTCCCCTTGAGCGGGCATCGCGACAGACGTCCGTCAGTTTTCATGTGTCCAATCTCTGGTTCTATGGCGCTTCGCCGCCTCAGCAATGTCTTCAGCTTTGGCGTCAGGCCCCGGCGCGTGCCGCTGATCAGCACTTTTGTCGTCGATACACCGTGGCCGCGATAGCCGCGGTCCACGACGGCCAGATCCGGAGTCCGACCGGTCAGGATCGCGACCTGCTCCAGGGCTTCGGGCAAAGTGTTCCCATCGTAGGGATTGCCCGGCAGGGCGCGCATGCCGACGACGAAGCCCTCGTCGATGGTAGTGGCCAGACTGACCTTGGTTCCGAACTCATAGCGTTTACGGGCCTTGCCTTTGGAGATGCAGTCGACCTCGGGTTCATGCAGGGCGTAAATCTTGCCATGGCCCTTTGGGTTCTGATGCAGCAGGCGACTGACGAGCACGAGGGTGTCCAGAGCACGCTCACGGAAGGCGCCACCCGGAATTTTTTCGAGCTGACGGCGGATGTCGCGGAGGATGCGGCCGGTGTAGCCCTTCAACTTTTTCAGGGCTTTGCGCATGCGCTTGAATTGCCGGGCGTGGGCGTAGCGCCCGATCTGCATCGCGAGGCGGGGTGCCAGTCGATTGTAGTTCTGCCGCAGCGTGATCTCGCCTTCGTGGGCCAAGGCCACAAGCTGGCGACGTGCCTTTTCATACAGGCGCGCATCCGTTGGATGCGCGATGTTCTTCTCCATCACCGTCGTGTCCACGGCAATGCGCGCGAGACTGCAATCCTCCACGGCCCCGGACGTGACCCCAGCTTCGATCGTCTTGGTCAGCAGCCACTCGGCCCCTTCCTCTCCGATCCGCTGACGCCAGCGGGTCAAGCAGGACGGATCGACAGGGGGGCGGTGCTGGAAGAACGTCTCACCGGTGAAGTGCTGGTAGTAAGGGTTCTCGACCCATCGGGCGACGACGGCGTCGTCGGACAAACGATAGGCATGTTGGAGATACAGCAGCCCCGCGACTAGGCGCGGCGATGTTGCTGGCCGCCCTGTCGTGGCAGGAAAGAAACTGGCCCATTCGGTTTCGAAGAACTCCCAGTCAATCAGCTTTTCCAGTTTCGCCAATGCGTGGCGAAGATCGATCATCTCAGTCAGGCGGGGACGCAGGAGATCGTCCTGCTCGTCAGTGCGGGGATGAGGCTTCATCACGGCTCCGGAATTTGCAAGGTTTCGCGACCCAGCATACGAAACCCTGCAATTTTCTGCTACAGTTTTTACGAAATCTACAAACAAATTCATATGCTTGTGACTTATTCAGGGCGAACTAAAAAGCGTAGCCCCAGCCATGATAGCCCCGTCTCATCAATGCCAATACCCACGAAGACACTCTAACTTGGCCTGATAATGCAGGTTTAATTTCTACCGAAATGGTTGGCTGAGGCTTGATTCAGATATTTTTGAATCTAGACGCCAGATTTGAACCGTTGGCCATATTCAGAAATCAGGATGGACAGAAGATATAGGATATTGAGATAGTCTATCGCCTTCAAGTACGCTCAATGCGACGACCAACGCCCACCGCAAGGTGTTCTGAATGCGTTTTGAAGTCCCGCAGCGGCCTGAAATGGCTCACTACCAAAATTCCGTGTCACATACCGGACCGGACGTTTGACCCGGCCCGGTATGCGGGGTCTGTTACCGGGTCCAGCCTTCAGTTTTCATCAGGGACTGTGCTTCATCGGTCACCAGAAAATTCAGAAAAGCCTGCGCCTCCGGATCAGCATCAGGTGCCAGGGCGACGTTCAAATCGCGCCAGATTGCGCGGTCAGGAGAGAACGCAACGGCCTCGATCTTTTCAGGGTTACGCGATGTCCAGTCAGGCCAAGTGATCCAGGCGTCAGCGTCCAGATCGGTAAAAGCTTTAAAACCAGCACCTGATCCATGTTCAAACGCGACGATATTCTTACGCAATCCGACAACGTCCGACAGGCTGCCCGTACGTCCGGCCACATCTTCCCAGACGCCGGTGCCAGATGTGTTTCCGACGCCTGCGCCTTCGGTCACCACGACCTTGATGCCTTCTGCCAGCAGGTCGTCGAAACCGGTAATGGATTTGGGGTTGCCGGCCTTGACCGCAATAATGGCGGGACGCAGGTAAATCGGCATCACTTGATCCGACGAGAATGATTTGTAGGTCTCCAGAAAGGCCGTCATCGACTGTTCGGACGTGCCCCAGATGATGTCGGCATCTGCCTGGGCCTGCTGAGACCATTTGGGTTCGGGACCGAAGGTGATCGCGACGGCACCTCCCGTTTGCTCTTGCCAAAGATCGGCCACTTTTTGAAGTGCTGTATGGGGGCCGCCCGCCCCATATAGGCGGACAACACCGTCCTTCGCCTCATGAACAATGTCGGGATCAAACATCACCGTGTCTTGCGCAAAAGCCGGGGTCACCATGGCCATATTCAGGGCCACATATGAAATTAGTTTCATCTTCGTTCTCCGGTACCAGTCGTCCGCAGTTGCCATGTGGCGGTCGCGGCGATTGCAGGAAGAACGAACCGGAGGGTCAGTTTATTCCATCACAAAGTCAAATTCATGGTTTTCGCGGCATCACGTCTGCGTGGCGCTCTAACTAGACAGGAAGGTGGTACAGCCTTCGCGAAACGCGGATAGCCCGCCTTGGGCCGGATGCCTGACATAGGTCAGCGACACTCCGACGGGCTGGGCACAGCGCTCTGCGACACGTCCGATACACAAGATTTTCTGTGGTGCAAACATCGCTGCGAGTGCCGCAAGTACAGCCAGATTGGCCCGTATTTCCGGCGCTGACGGTGTGCGGATGGCATAGTCTGGTGCGCTGCGGTGCGGGACTTGCATGACCGCGTTCCAAAGTAACGGCACATCGTCTGGCATTGCTTCCCAGATTGCACGCGCGGTGACAGAGCCTGGATCGTCGTGTTGCGCGGTTGGATGGCGAAACGGCACGACCATTTTCAACCGCGTTGCTAATGGCAGCAGCATCCGGTCGCCGGTCAAGGGCAGCCCGGTCCGCCGGGCACCACGTCTGGACATGGCCTCGGCCAACCACATGACGCGAGGACGTCGAACTTGCATTGCCTGCAGATAGAGCGTCAGGTTCGCCCGCCGTATTTCTGGTGCATCCGCGCTCTCGAGCGCGGGATCATGGTCGCGATAGGGATTAAACAGCCGATCCGATCCCTCAATTTGCTCCAATAACGTTATGATGGCGGCAACCGTCATGGCGCAATGACATGTTGGATAAATGCCTGGGTCGCGCGACTGACATGACGCTGTGTCGCATTTACGGCAAAGAACTTCCGCTCGGGCAGCTTGAACGCTAATCGGGCCAGGCGCCCCACCTGCAGGGCGTCTGCGACAACCAGATGCGACAGCGCCGCAATACCGGCGCCAGCTTCGACAGCAGCGCGCACCGCTTCATTCGAGGGAAGCTCGAGGACAACAGACAAATCCATGACGGCAATGCCCGCCTCTTTCAGTGCCTGCTCGAGTATAGCACGCGTGCCCGAGCCAGGCTCGCGAAAGACCCACGGTGCCGTCCGCAGATCATCACCGTGCGCGGCCTGATCTGCGCGAGCGACCAGCACCAGGTGATCTGTAGCGGCGGGGATCAGGGTGATTTGCGGGTCCGCAACGTGATCTTCAACGAAGCCCAGATCGGCTTCGCCCGTGACGATGGCCTGACAGGCGGCATGGGTGTTCAGAATGCGCAGTGACAGATCAATTCCCGGAAAGGCTGTGTGGAAGCTCTGCATGCGGGGCGGAAGCCAGTAGTTTGCAACCGTCTGGCTGGACACAAGCCGCAGCTTGCCGTGGGCAAGGGCGGTGGATGCGCTGAGGCAGCCCGCAGCCTCGTCTGCCCGGGCGAGAACCGCGCGCGCTTCCGGCAGAAAATCACGACCAAGATTTGTCAGCACGATACCGCGCCCAATGCGGTCGAACAGCAGCACATCATGGCGTTCTTCCAACGCAGCAATGGCGGCACTCACGGCAGATTGGGTCAGGTTCAGCGCATGAGCCGCATCAGTCATATGCTGACGTTCCGCCACAGCAATGAAGATGCGAAGTTGTTCAAGCGTCATGATCTCTACACCTCACTCTCACCCATCAGTAAAATCGATCTGTTTTACAAATTCAATCCGTTGGATCGTTTGGTTCGCTTCGTCTATCGAGGTTAAGAACAGGAGATCCACAATGACATTCTACAAAATGCGCGCAGTATCGCTGGGATTGCAGCCTTTTTCGCAGCTGACCAGCCCAATGGAAATTATTCGCCAGTTCACCCCCAACTGGTTTGCGGCCACGATGGGAACGGGCATCCTCGCAATTGCGCTGGCACAACTTCCCGACGCGTTCAGCTCCCTTGGCAAAGCGCTTTGGCTGTTCAATATTGCCCTGTTCACGCTGTTTTCGGCGCTCTATGCGGCACGATGGATCTTATTCTTCCACGAAGCGAAGCGGATTTTCGGTCACTCGGTCGTCTCGATGTTTTTTGGCTGTATCCCGATGGGGTTGGCCACGATCATCAACGGATTTTTGATCTTTGGACTGCCATCAATGGGCAGCATCGCGATCGAGGTCGCGACCGTCTTATGGTGGATTGATGTCGGTATGGCAGCACTTTGTGGCATCGCCATACCCTATTTGATGTTCACCCGCCAAAGCCACGCCATCGATCAGATGACTGCCGTCTGGCTGTTGCCAATGGTTGCAGCCGAGGTCGCAGCGGTGTCGGGGGGGTTGCTGGCCCCGCACCTTGCCGACGCACATACCCAACTGCTGGTGCTGGTGTGGTCTTACGTCCTCTGGGCCCTGTCGGTCCCCATTGCGATGAGCGTCCTTGTCGTCCTGATCCTGCGGCTCGCCATCCACAAGTTGCCGCACGTTTCCATGGCGGCCTCCAGTTGGCTGGCGCTTGGACCGATCGGCACCGGGGCATTGGGCCTTATGACGTTAGGCCAGGCCGCCCCTGCCATCTTTGCGGCGAATGATCTGGGTCAGTATAGCAGCGCCGCGGCGGGCATCGGTCTCATCGGCGGATTGCTGATGTGGGGCTATGGGCTGTGGTGGTTTGCGATGGCAGTGCTCATCACCGGGCGCTATGCACGCGACGGTCTGCCATTCAACCTTGGTTGGTGGGGTTATACATTCCCGCTGGGTGTATTTGCCGTTGCTTCATTGAAGCTTGCGAGCTTGCTGCCGATTACTGCGATTTATGTTTTTGGCCTGATATTGGTGGCACTGTTGGGCGCTGCGTGGATCGTCGTCGGAACGCGCACGGTCTGCGGCGCCTGGCGTGGGGATCTGTTTGCAGCACCCTGCCTGAAGGACGATTGACAGGTTCGAACAGGCCTTCCCACTTATCGCAGAAAAGGACATGGCATAACGGGAAATCGTATTTTTCTGCCTTCGGGTGCGACCGCTGCCGTTGCCCGAATTGCAATGACACACGAGACGGGGCAGCCGGCTGACAACCATGCGATGACGGATGGCGGTCATGTCTATGCAGGAAACCAAATCCGCGTGATGAAAGATTGGCGTCAAGTACGTCAGGCACGCTAGTGTCTGAGTGTCCGCCTGTTCCCGCCGTCGAGTACGGATGACCTGTCGTGAGTGCGCTATGCTGAATGCCAACCAACGCCAGATGCTCACCGCTGCCGCTGGCGGATTGTTCGGCTACGCGTTGGCGTTGACACGCAATCGCGATTCAGCCGCAGATCTCGTGCAAGATTGTGTCGTGCGTGCCATCTCAGCCAAGCAGGCGCCCCAGGACGAACGTGCATTTCGCGCGTGGCTGTTCACCATCGCACGGCATTTATGGTTCGATCGATTGCGATCGTGGCGCCGACGGCGCGCCATGCAAGAGGCGGCCGACCTGGATCAACGCACAAGCGGTGCACTCTACGATATCACGGTCACCCATCTGGCAGTCCGCGAGGCATTCTTTTTGCTGTCGGAAAATCACCGGGATGTGCTGGCGCTTGTGGACATCGGCGGGCTTACTTATGACGAAACCGCTGAACTTTTGCGGATTAAACGCGGCACGGTGATGAGCCGCGTGAGCCGTGCGCGTGCCGCCCTGGCAGAAAAGCTTTCAGGTCCGCATGTCGTGGAATTGCCGCGAAAGGGCAAAGGGATGCGCCGTGGTTGATGAACGAACTCGAGACGAACAGGTCAGCGCATATGTCGATGGCGCACTAGATCCGCAAGACGCGGCTCGGATGGCCGAGGCAATCGCACGCGATCCGGCGCTTGCCAGCCATGTGGCCCATTATCAGGCTTTGCGGGCAGGGGTCGCGTCACTGGCGTCAGACACAGTCATCATCGCGATCCCTGAGCGATACTCAGGAGCAGGAAGGCCTGCATGGCGTCCTGCCGTGCTGGCCGCCTCTGCCATCTTGATCGCAGCCGGCGCAGTATGGTGGTTAGTCCTGACTGGTCCCATTTCGGATGATATTCCGGCACAGATCATCATTGCAGAAAGTTCTGACCTTGCCACGATGATCGCACATTTCGATAAGTGGGCAAGTGGCGCTCAGAACGTGACAACGGAGGGTCCGCTCATCGGCATCGCCGCAATCGTTCAAGCCAATGGGTTGCAGCAGACGTCACTAGAAAGAGTCACCTTGCCACTTGGGCGCAAAGCGGACGCACTGGGTTTTGTCGGTCCCAGCAATTGCCATCTTGGGCTCTATGTGACCGCGCATGCCGGAGATCGCCCGGCCGGTCTCGCAATCTCAGATGACGGCCATGTCCTGATTGCACAATGGGCCGGACCCCATCAGCAGATGACGATGGTCTCGCGATCCATGAACGCGACTCGCTTCGCCATTCTCGCGCTGGCTCTGCGCAATGGGACTGACGCACCCAATGAGATACATCCCGATTTGCTCTCCTCTCTGGCGACGGCACGCCAGCCCTGTCTGGGCTGATGGACAAGTTTATTTTGCATCATGAGGAATAAACGCCCCCTGCCAATCGTCTGAACTTGCGACGATCTCAAACATGACAAGCACGTCATAGCGATCGCAGAAAAATGGGGGAACCATGTTCAACAGACGACAGATGATCGCATCCACCGGGGCTGCTGCCGGATTCGTGATGGCTGGCGGCACGCCATTGCTCGCTGAAACAGTATCGCTGGGTTTTGAAAATGGAGATCGGTCGCTGGTCGCCTATCCGGGGAAGCGGCCTTTGCTGCAGCTGTCATCCCGACCGCCGCAGTTGGAGACGCCGTTCAGTGTGTTCAATGAAGGCATGTTGACCCCCAATGACGCGTTTTTCGTGCGGTACCACTTGGCTGACATCCCGACCGAGATTGATCCTGACACCTTCACACTCGAGATCGCCGGCACAGTGGCCACGCCCATGTCGCTGTCTCTCGCTGACCTGAAATCGCAATTCGATACGATTGATCTGGTCGCAGTTCATCAATGTTCAGGCAACAGCCGTGGCTTTGTCACGCCACGTGTCGGTGGTGGGCAGGCAGGGAATGGCTTGATGGGTAACGCACGCTGGACTGGCGTTTCCCTAAAATCCGTCCTTGAAAAGGCGGGCGTGCAAGACGGGGCGATTCAGGTCGCATTCGAAGGGTTGGATGGGCCTGTCCTGCCCGACACCCCCGACTTTACCAAGTCGCTGGAACTGGCCCATGCCATGGACGGCGAAGTCATGCTGGCGTGGGCCATGAATGGCGAAGATCTGCCCTGGCTGAATGGCTATCCTCTCCGTCTTGTGGTCCCGGGGCACTACGGCACCTACTGGGTCAAGCACCTCAACCAGATAATCGTGCGCGACACGCCATTGGACTCGTTCTGGATGACGACGGCCTATCGCATCCCGGACAACAGTTGCGCATGTGTCGAACCTGGCACCAAGCCTGAAACGACCGTGCCGATCGCCCGCTTCAACGTCCGGTCCTTTATCACCAATGTGCTGGATGGCGCGGCAGTAGCTGCGAATGCGCCGCTCGCACTGCGGGGAATAGCGTTCGATGGCGGATCTGGCATTACCGAGGTCAGCGTCTCCGCAGATGACGGCAAGACATGGCAAAAAGCATCCTTGGGCGAGGACATGGGAAAATACGCATTCCGCGAATGGACGCTGTCGATGCCCGTGGCGTCGGGTGAGGTGTCACTGTTGGTGCGCGCGACAAATGCGAACGGCCAGACCCAACCGATGCAAGCGCAATGGAACCCATCGGGCTATATGCGCAACGTCGTCGAAACCACACGTCTCACGGCAGCCTGAGGAGATGACAATGAAAACCTTTCACATAGCCGCTTTGGCTGGACTGACCTTCCTGGCCCAAGCCGCCATCGCGGATTCCGTCATCTATGACATGCCCTATGATGGCTCCGTCGTGTTCCGCGCCGGAGACGGATCAGATGTGGCCGAAGCCAATTGCATAACCTGCCATTCGACCGATTACATCGAATACCAGCCTCCCGGCAAAGGCCCTGACTTCTGGAAGGCCGAAGTACACAAGATGATCGCAATCTACGGTGCGCCAATTACCGAAGAGGATGGCGATATCATCGCTGCGTATCTGGCCGCACAGTACTAGAGTTTACGAAACCCAAGTAAAAGATGATCGGAGCGTTCTCCGGTCATCTTGTCAAACTGCAACACTCCAAGCTTCTAAGTGCTAAATCAGAAGTATCTGCCTCTCGCTCTGGCAGCTGCTCATTCGGATGAGCCTAACCTGATTAACGCTGTACAAGGCTTGATCCATCCAACGTGCGTTTGATGGACAAGCGCAAAGGCAGTCCTAAAATGCCTTCGCACCGTGTTCTTGGACAACTTGATTTTTGAATGGGTTTGCGGACAGATAGGTTTGTCGGAGACGCCTCATGACCCTACCCAAGCCTAGAGGAAAATCTTGTCCCTCATTGGATACGCGAGGGTCTTGACTGCAGAGCAAGATCTCCCTTCAGCTTGACGCTTTGAATGCCGTCGGGGCTGCCCACATCTTTGAAGACCGCGGTGTCTCTGGTGCCAAGACCGAGCGACCGGGGCTCATTGCTGCACTTTCATTTCTGCGCGATGGTGATATTTCCAGAGTTTAATTTTTTCCTATTTGATCCGTGAACACCATTTCAGTTTAAGCCCGGCTGGCCGCCGCGAACTGCTCCATCGCTGCTTCCAAGTTTTCCATAATCTCGGACATCAAGACATCTGGTTCCGGGAGGTTGTCGAGGTCCTCGGTGATGGCAGTGAACGTCTTACCTGACCCGGTGGCCATTTGCGCCAGCGCACGGGGCTTACCGCGTTGCAATGACGTTTCGAGATTGGTGATCGCCGTGATCTGGCACGCGCGCAGGCCGTCGGTTTTCAGGTGCGGCAGCGTCTGCAACCCGGACCGCAGGGACAACGGATCATTGCGCCATGCCTTCAGCGTTTCAGTACGGTGAAACGTGAATACCTCGCGTGACCGGGGGTGCGGATCTCGGCCGTCGGGAACCGGGTGACGACGGCGGTGCTCTCGTAAATAAACGGCAACGGCTCCGCGCCGGCGACCCATTTCAACTTAGCAGTCGCATAACCTGAGGATTGCTCCTCTACCGTTGTCAGACGCTCACCCAAGCTGTCCGGTTTCGCCTCGACCACGCCGACAGCACGACCGTCGACGAAAAGGACATAGTCGGCCGGTCCAGTGTCCGTCGGATATTCCCGCACCGCTACTCCCGAGGCCGCACTGGGATTAAGCGACACCTTATCCTGCACCACCCAACCTGCAGCCAGCAGTCGCTTGTCAATCTGATCGGGAGCGACCTGTTCGGGGTTCTGGTTTGCGGATTTTGACACGAAGACACTTATACTTTTTGTACAATCGCAATCATGACGATCGCCCGCAATAAGCGCACTCCCAACGAACAGCGGCCGACAGTTAGGTTTGGTCCTGTTTCGATTTTGTTTCGCTCGCTCGACGCAGCAATGTCCAGAAATTCAGCGGCAAATAACTCAGGAAAATCAACTTGTTGCAACGCAAACATATGATCTGATGAATTTACCGAAGTGCCTTTGGTCGACGCCAAGCCGCCGTAATCGCCAGTCAAGGCCTTCTCGTAGATTGCGCCTCCCAAGCCAATCCTCCATAGTGAAGCTGGAGGCGCTGTGGATTCATATTTGGATATCGCGAAGGTCGTACTGCGGGCGCGGCGACGCCCGATGGGGGCGAAGTCCATCCTTGATGCTGCCCGCAAAGCGGAAATCCTTCCCGAGCATCTCCACGGAAGAACTCAGCAGAAAACCTTACAGGCGCGTTTGAGTGAAGATATTCTCCGAGCGCGCGAAGGATCTTCGTTCTATCGAACCGAGCCTGGGCAGTTCGCGCTGAAGGAATTTCTAACCGATCCAGATTTTCCATCGAAATGGAAGGTTGAGTTCCCCGCTCGGCGGCGGACCCGCGACCTCAAACGGCCCGACAGCCTCGCCATTCGCTATACAATGGCAGCATCGCTTGAAAACACTACCATTTCAATGTCGGAGTTCGCTGAACGATTAAACGGCTCCAACTCGATCACCACGATGCACCCCGAAGACATGAAAAAAGATGGGTATTGTGCGATCTGGACCTTTTCAGTCGTTCGAAAACGTGACCAGATCCTAGCCTACCGGATCGGACGCTACCGCGATGATCGCGACACGTTCGCCAACCGTCGGTCAATAGGTTTTCCTGGAGCGCTCGCAGCAGAAGACGCCTCGCTTTTTTCAACGGACCGCCTAGGTATTCAAGACTGCTCCGTCGCCGTTCTTCAACAGGACCTCGACTTGTCCCTTGCCACTTTCGAGCGTTCTGTGGAGCAGTCTCCTAAGATTGAGTGCGTGACAGCCCTTACCGACATGGATGGCCAACTCGATTTGGTGATAGTTGTCACGTGGGAAAGTCCCGAATGGTTCGAGCCAACAACGAAACGCCTCTCACTTAATGATCCAGACTGGATTCATACTAGAGCTCTTCCAAACGACATTGACGATTTCGAACCTTGGAGCGCACACATCCTAGGCTTACTTGCTGCAAAGGATAGGGTAGGGTTTGCGCAGAGGTAGAATTAGCAACCTTGAGGCCGCCTTTTTAAAGTTCGAACTCGAAAGCCAAGATACCCGGCGGCAGAAAACGGCCCTCCAAGACCTCTGCCGCCGATATAGGGGTGGGCAGGCCCTATCGCCCGAGGCAAGGCGCGATTTTGAGATCCAAGCTGGATATTTGGCCGTAAACGCGCGTGATACCAAGGTAGTAAGATGGGCGTTGAATACGATCGCCCGTCTTGGGACCCAGCAAGGCGCTTCAAATAGCGTCACCTCTGCTGTCGCGTTGCCCTTAAATCTGAGACACGACGCGTTCGGGGATATTTTTTGCCCTTAATTATGAGATTCGACTGCTATCGCGCCTATGCTTTTCGCGCGCTGCCGGGCGATGTGATCAACCGCGGCAAGCAGACGTGGCTCCTTATCGAAGGCGCGCAATAGAGCAACCCTTGCATAGTCGTCGATGCAGGAGCTTGAGATGGCCGCTTTGACCAGTGGACGGGATTGGGCTGCATCAATTGCAGCAAGGCCAAACAGCCTTACTTCCGGCCTGTGGCTCTGAAGAGCGTATAACGGATCTCCGCGGAAGGCCTTTAATGATACGGCAAAGGTGACCGCGCGCATTGCGCGCCGAAGTTGCTTGGGGCTGCGTAATCGCGCGGCGTATTCAAGCCGCGCGGCGCCGTTGCGCGCACGATTTATCAGCTTTTCGGGCATCTGTTCGCCACTGAGCTTGCCGAGCGTCGGCACAAGTCTCGTCCCGCAAACCTGGCAGTCGAATGCCCAGGCTCGCCTCCAATGCTTGAGCGAAAGGCCCTCTCTGGAGCATTGCAGGCAATGCTGGAATGGCATCTGGGCCGTCAGCGAGGCTTCTCGTGTCGTCATTGCTGGAAAGGTCAAAGATCGCACAACATCTGGATCAACCCGTGCGGCGTTGGCAATCTTCGCCGCCGCAGCCGCGTCGACGTTGAAGTTCAAGGCGGTGCCATGCGCGGTATCGATTCTGAGATGAGCCAGTAGTTCCGCATCATCACAGTAGTTGGCCGCCGCTAGCCTAGACAACCAACCTGACAACAACTCGTCGGGCAGCGGCGCGACAGTCTTGGGCAGCGGGTGCGGCTTCACACCCCGGACTTCTCGAGCCGCCGATGGGGGTTCGCATGGCGCGACCAAACCGGCGTCCATTTTGCGATTGCGTCATCGGTGATGCATTCATCACCTGTGACAATGGCGTCGATGGAAAGATCCTTGATCAGGGCGAAGATGCGCGAGGTCACCCCGCCGGTCAGCGCAAGTATCTGCTTTAGTGACTTGACCTTCAGATTGGATTTCTTCTCGAGGGGCATTGCCGCGATGAGTGTCTGGATCATGTCCGAGAACTCGGCGTCGTCGCGCCAGTTTGGAAGGTGATGTTCGTCCAGCCGCCTGGCAAGCTGGATATCACCACGGATGGCATCGACGGCCTCGCTGACCCCCAGGCAGACCAGCGACACTTCGAGTTCATTGCTGAGATACCGCAGAACATTGAGAAAGCGGCGCTGTTCGCGGTGGGTCCCGGCCAAGAGGTTGTGGACTTCGTCGATCATGATCATCCGCAGGCCAAGGTCGCGCAAGAGCGCGACGACACGGACTTCGAGGGAGGCCACATTTTGAGCGCGCGCGCTCAGTGCCGTGGCCGGTGCCCCGACGGTCGCCAGGATGTGCAGATAGAACCGTCGTTCGTCGGGAGCTGGTGGTGCTTGTAACAGTAACAGCGGCGTTCGCGTAATTCCCGATGCTGGGTCATATTCCGGTGCATATCTGCGCGAAAGATTGCGGGCGATCATCGTCTTTCCGATCCCGGACGCGCCATGCACAAGAAGGCCAGGCATACGGGTTTGCCTTGGCGCTTCGATCATACACTGCAAACGGTCCAGAACTTGTTCGGCCCGCGGAAAGCCAATCCAGATATCCGATTGAATGAGGGTGATCCGACCGTCTTCCTCTGTTTTTCCTGCCCTCAATTCACCATCTCTCCACCTTGAACAATGGGCGCGATGTATCACCCGTATCGATCGCGCGCAGCCCTTCGGTTGTTGAGACGGCCGAGTTGGCGCCCTCCAATGTCCCTTTTCTTTCACGGGATCGGCGTTCGGCCCTCGTCAGGCTCCGGCTTTCAGACTCGATTTGGCGTTGCTGTCGGATCAGCTCAGCCAGGACCAGCTCATTGGACCCGGACTTGCCAAGGGCACGGGCATTCCTCATGGCTTCGCGATATTCCCAGAGCGACACAGGCGGAATTTCCAGGTTTCGGTACCGAGCTTCGACGTATCGGTCATTATCCAGTTCGACCCAGATCACCGAGAGGTCGCGAGGGTCGTAGCGGACGACCACCTTTCCATCCCCGCGCCCGATGTGGCCTGCAAGCGCATCGGACCAGTACCGTATCTGGAACAGATGGATGCCGTCACGCCTGACCTTGCGCAGTTCACTTGGCAGAAAGCTCACCCGAAAGGCTTCAATCTCGAAGGGGATATCGCCCATCATTTGCTCTGAGAGCGCCTCCCATTTGGCAACGGGCGTGCAGCCAAGACTTGAATGAATGCTGTTGTTGTAGCGGCAGATTTCCAGAGCAAACCAGCGATCGAAGTCGCTTAAGGTCATCGTGGCCATGCCCTCGGCGTCATAGTCGCCCTTGGCCACGACCGAGGATTGCGTTGTTCCAGGCAACAGGTGCACGGCCCCCATCATCGTGCCGATCAATCGTTCGATGTGCCCTCCGAAATGAGGACTGCCTGGCGGCCGATAGACCAGATCGATCCCCCATTCCGCACATGCCGACCGAAAGGCATGCGACCGGAAATCGCGCCCGTTATCGACGTGGATGCTATGCGGTTTACCCTGCGCGGGCCAAGGAACATTGCGCACCAATTCCGCCAGAAGTTCCGCCTTGGGGGCCACAGCCTGTGTCAGGCAAAGCGCCACCGACAGACGCGAAGGTGCCTCGAGAGAGGTGTAATATCCGGTCACCATCCGCGTTGCGACGTCGATCGCCAGCGTGACCCAAGGCCGCCCAATTGGTTTGCGTTCAAAACTGTCGACGAGAATGATGTCCGCAGGCGTATGGTCGATTTGCACGACCTCCAGTGGCCGGTTTGCCTTGTTGTCGCCTACGACCGGCGCAAATTTCTGGCGGGCCGCCTTTGCGCCTTCGCGTGCCTTGGCAATTTCACGGGCATCCATTGCATCCAGCCTGCGCTGAACCGTCCGACGTGTCGGCGGTTGCAAGCCCTGCTGCCAGCACGCGCTTCGGATTTCTGTCACGATGCGCGACAGGCTTGGGCGTTCCCGCCGTAAGAAATAACGGCGAAGATGTTCTTCGATCACCGCTTCCACCTTGCCGGATATCAAGGTTGTACCAGTCGGGCGGCCCCGTTTCCGAGAAGCCAGCGCGCTGGTGCGCCCACCCTCTTCGGCCAGACGCTTTATCCAGCGCCAGACAGTCGCCCTGCTGACACCAAGCTCCCAAACGGCGTCATTGATGCCACTTTCCAGACTGCCAGTTCCTTTGAGATATGCCTGAACAAGCGGACGCAGAACGGCCGCCCTGCGCGCCTCCTCAGCACCAGCGGCAACGAAGTCTTCGCGATCATCATCCATCAATATTTGCCACACGAAGCTGCGAACCCTGTCTCAGGTTTAAGGGCAAAAATATCGGGTTTAAAGGCAAAATATCATATTTAAGGGCAAAGCAAGGCCGTTGATTTCGTTGGATTTCTCATCTCACAATTAAGGGCTACGCGACAGGCATGTTCATGCCGCTGCCCGGCCGGGCACATGGCTTGGCGAGATGCTGACGCGCAAGCCGCCGATGCTGGTGCGGGTCGCGCTGGCGAACAAAATGGCGCGGATCGTCTGGGCGCTGATGGCCCGAGGCGGCGCCTACCAGTCTCCGACCGCTGCGGCGTAAGCCGTCACTGGTCGCGAGGACGTCGGAGCGGAAGAGGGCAAGGAGACGTTTGGCGCACGGTCGTGAGACGGGATCGGGAGAACCAGAGCGCAACAGAGTGCCATCGAGCACGCGGCTTTGATCTGGACCCGACCTGCGAACACCATACGGGCCCGCGGCGTGATGATGGCCGCAACAGAGGCCGGATACATGTCAGCACCCGACACCGCGCGAAACTGATCCAGAAACCCTCTTGCGCAAGGGGCGGTTATACATGTTGCGCAAATGCTGTGAAGGTTTCACCTTGCGAATCCAGTCTGTTAGTCAGGCTGCATGAGCAGACCCATACCCCCGACCTACAAGACCAGGAACTGGCCAGCCTACAATGAAGCAGTCAAGCGCCGGGGCTCGCTGACGATCTGGTTTGACCCCGAGATGAGCTGGGATGCCGCGCCGACAGGCAGGCGTGGCCGCCAGCAGACCTACAGCGATGCCGCTATCCAGACGTGCCTCTCGATGAAAGTGCTGTTCGGCATGGCGCTCCGGCAGACGACCGGGTTCGTCGAGAGCCTGCTACGGCTGGTCGGCCTGAACTGGACGGTGCCCGACTTCAGCACGCTATCTCGCCGCCAGAAGACCTTGGCCGTGAACATCCCCTACCGCGGCTCCAAGGGGCCGTTGCACCTGCTGATCGACAGCACCGGGATCAAGGTCGAAGGTGAAGGCGAGTGGCACGCACGCAAGCATGGCGGCCCGAAACGGCGCGTCTGGCGCAAGCTCCACCTTGGGATCGATGAAGAAACGTTGGAGATCCGGGCCGTCGAAGTCACCGGGAGCCACATCGGTGATGCGCCCATCCTACCCACCTTCTCGACCAAATCCCGCAGGACCAGGAAATCGGTAGCGTTACGGCTGATGGCGCCTACGACACGCGCAAATGCCACGATGCGATTGCAGATCGCGGTGCCCATGCCGTCATCCCGCCCCGCAAGAACGCGAAGCCCTGGAAGACGATCACCGCCGGAGCCGTGGCGCGAAATGAGGCCCTGCGCGCGGCGAAATACCTGGGCCGCGCGCTCTGGCGACGATGGAGTGGATACCACCGCCGAAGCCGCGTCGAGACAAAGATGCATTGTATCAAGTTGCTGGGCCAGCGGCTCATGGCACGGGACTTCGATCGACAGGTCGCCGAACTCCAGGTCCGCATCGCCGTCCTGAACGGCTACACCGCGCTCGGAATACCCGTCACGGAAGCTGTGGGATAAGTCCGTCCGGGGAAAGGGGAACCTCGGCCTTAAGCCGATTTGTGCATCAGAGCCCTTGACACTAATAATTAGCTATCTATGTTTTTCCCGGCGATGGTTCCCCGGAAGAGGAGCCGGATTTCATCGCTGCATCAAACTGGAGGAAATTCATGTCACGGACAGCCAATTTGGCCGGCCCGCGTTCGCGGACCGGAATGGTGGTGCTTTGCCTCGCTCTGACCGCGGGCTTCGCCCCGCTCGCGTCGGCGCAGGAGCAGCCCGCCTTCAACGAACATGCGGGAACCCTGCCGGACGGGACGGCATGGCTGATCCGCGTGCCCGAGAACTGGAATGGTCGACTACTCAGGGATCTGGATTTCGCCAGCAACGTTTCGGTCGCGTCAGCGGTCCAGCGGTATGACGACCTGCTCGGTCGTGGCTATGCCTTCGCCGGGCTCGCCCGGCACCCGCTGCGCCTGTGGCAATACGATCCGCAGCGTGAAATCCTGAATCTACAAGCTGTTCAGGACATTTTCACGGACCTGGAGCGCGCTCCTGACATGGTGCTGCAATACGGCTGTTCTGGCGGAGGGCTCGACAGCCTCGCTTCGGCCGAGGATTACCCGGACAGGATCGACGGTGCCGCCGTGCTTGCCGCCCATACGCCGGTCTGGATCATGAGCAGTTTCCTGGATGGCTGGTTCGCCATGCAGACCCTGCTGGGCGAAAGCTATGAGGCCGCTGGGCACGGTCCGGCCAGCGATCTCGCCATCGTCGGCCTGCCCAATGCCGGAGCGGGTGGCGAGCGCAGCCTTGACGCGATCCGTGCGTCCTGGATGGCCGCCATCGAAACGGCGGGCGAAAGCCCGGAGGGCCGCGCGCGGCTGGCGCTTGCCTTCGCCATCGGACAGTGGTCGCCGTGGATGGTCGAGGGGACCGAACTACCCGACACCGCGGATGCCGGCGCCATGGCCGACATGATCGTGGCCTCGGCGCTGCGCATCGGCGGTAATGTTGGCGGGTCCTCGCGGCTTCTGTTCGAAAACGCCGCATCGGGGCAGCAACTTTCCGGGAACGAGGGGGTCGACTATGCCGCCTTCTACCAGAATGCCGCACCCGCGATGGCGCGGACGGTTGAGGCGCTCTACGAACAGGCCGGTTTGGACCTTCAGGCCGACATTGCCAGGATCGACGCCGCCCCCCGCATCGCGGCCTCGGATTATGCGCGCGATTTCTGGGCCGCAGACGGGCGCACGACGACCGGCGATCTGCAGGTTCCGGCGATCCGCATCCACATGCTGGGCGACTGGGCCATTCCCTACACGCTGATGGAAGGCTACGGCGCGCTGGTGCAGGAGCAGGGTACCGGCGATCTGTATCGGCAGTCGCTGGTCCAGGGCACGGGCCATTGCGAGTTCACGGCTGCCGAAAGCACGGCCATCGTCGAGACCCTGGTCGAACGGATCGAAACGGGCGCCTGGCCCGAGACATCGCCCGAGGCGCTGAACGCCGCAGCCGAGGCGCTGGAAACCGGGAGCGCCCCCCGGTTCATCGAACACGGTGATTGGCGCGTGGCAGCCTATAACCGGCCCTGGGTTCCGGCAGAATGAGCCGATGGGGAACTGGCGCTGCGCCGGTTCCCCCACAGGTCCGGTGGCGCAAGTCATTGGTGGACCGTCGCCAACGCGCAGTGGGCATCTCTGGCGAGGGCAAGTGTTCCCATGTCTGGACGACCCCTGCTGCGCAAGCTGGGAATTGACGCGCCTATGCCGAAAGCAGTCATGTCTACGGCCTTTGTGGTGCGGTCTAGCCGCTGGCCCAGATGAAGTCCGCGGATCGGGTCCCAATCAAAATTGCGCGCTTTCTGCGCCTTGACCCCCTGGGGTGTCCCGATCCCCGGTTCGACCGGTTTGTCATCTCTTCTCAGCTTCACGCATTCCGTCAGCGGTTCCGCGCTCAGGAGACAGGGGCCGCGTAGATCTCGTTGCGGCGCAGGAGCGCCCAAGCGATCCGGGCAGTCTTGTTGGCGAGCGCGACCGCAACGACTTTCGGTCGCTTGCGTGCTTTAAGCCCAAGCATCCAAGCCTTGCCGGCATCGCCCTGCCTTGCAAAGCGAAGCACCGCAGTCGCGCCGGAAACGAGCAGTCGCCGGATATATCCATCACCCTGCTTGCTGATCCCGGTCTGTCGATCCTTGCCACTGCTTGAGTTCGCCCGTGGCGTCAGGCCTAGCCAGGCCGCGAACTGTCGTGCCGAGCGGAACAGGCTCGGATCCGGAACATTTGCAGCAATTGCGCTGGCGGTGATCGGTCCGATACCGGGAATGGTCGCCAGTCGCCGGCTCGTCTCGTGCGTCCGGTGCCACTCGAGGATCCGTTTCTCCAGGGCCTCAGCCTGATCGGCAATCGCCTCCGCTTGGCAGATCAACGCATGGATGGCAGCCGCAGCATGGTCAGGCAACTGTCGCGTTGCCCTTAAATCTGAGACACGACGCGTTCGGGGATATTTTTTGCCCTTAATTATGAGATTCCACTGCCATCGCGCCTATGCTTTTCGCGCGCTGCCGGGCGATGTAATCGACCGCGGCAAGCAGACGTGGCTCCTTATCGAAGGCGCGCAATAGAGCAACCCTTGCATAGTCGTCGATGCCGGAGCTTGAGATGGCCGCTTTGACCAGTGGACGGGATTGGGCTGCATCAATTGCAGCAAGGCCAAACAGCCTTACTTCCAGCCTGTGGCCCTGAAGAGCGTATAACGGATCTCCGCGGAAGGCCTTTAATGATATGGCAAAGGTGACCGCGCGCATTGCGCGCCGAAATTGCTTGGAGCTGCGTAATCGCGCGGCGTATTCAAGCCGCGCGGCGCCGTTGCGCGCACGATTTATCAGCTTTTCGGGCATCTGTTCGCCACTGGCCTTGCCGAGCGTCGGCACAAGTCTCGTCCCACAAACCTGGCAGTCGAATGCCCAGGCTCGCCTCCAATGCTTGAGCGAAAGGCCCTCTCTGGAACATTGCAGGCAATGCTGGAATGGTATCTGGGCCGTCAGCGAGGCTTCTCGTGTCGTCATTGCTGGGAAGGTCAAAGATCGCACAACATCTGGGTCAATCCGTGCGGCGTTGGCAATCTTCGCCGCCGCAGCCGCGTCGACGTTGAAGTTCAAGGCGGTGCCATGCGCGGTATCGATTCTGAGATGAGCCAGTAGTTCCGCATCATCACAGTAGTTGGCCGCCGCTAGCCGAGACAACCAACCTGACAACAACTCGTCTGGCAGCGGCGCGACAGTCTTGGGCAGCGGGTGCGGCTTCACACCCCGGACTTCTCGAGCCGCCGATGGGGGTTCGAATGGCGTTCCTGGTTCTCTCGGAAGTGGGTGTCGCCTTGCCCTTAAATCCGAGACACGGCGCGTTTTCCGGCCTTTCTTGCCCTTAAATTTGAGATGAGGTGGCTGAACCGCCGACGCGTAGTCGCATCCGCTGAGCAATCTGGTCGACGGTTGCAAGCAGTCGGGGCTCCTTATCGTAGGCGCGAAGCAGGGCAACTCGTGCGTAGACGTCGATGTCCATGCTGCACAACGCAGCCTTTACCAGTGGACGTGATTGGGCGGAGGCAATGGCGGCAAGGCAGAAGAGCCTTATGTTCGGGCGGGGGCTTTGAAGCGCGAAGAAAGGGTCTCCACATAAAGCTTTGAGTCCCATCGCGAAGGTGACCGCCCGCATGGCTCGGCGTAGTTGACGCGCGCTGCCCGACACCGCGACACGCTCCAGGATCCGTGCCCCCCGGCGGGCACGATCAACCAGCTTTTCGGAGACCGCTGCGCCATTTTGCCTGTCGGCCTTTGGAAGAAGCCGGGCACCACAAATCTGGCAGTCGAACGCCCAGGCCCTACGCCAGTGCCTGAGCTCAAGGCCGCCATCAGCGCAGCTTGTGCAAGCCTGGAACGGCACCTGTGCGGTCAACCGCATCTCTGCTTCCGGCATCGCCGCGAAAGTCATCGACGACACGAACGCTGGATCGAAGCGCGCCGCAACGGAAATCCTATCCGCGGCCAGCATGTCGAGATCAAAATCAAGGGCTGCAGCATATTTTGCGTCGATCCCGATATGGGCGAGCAGGTCTGCTACCTCGCAATGATTGGAAGCGGCCAGTCGCGATAACCAACCAGAAAGCAACTCGTCCGGCACTGGCGTCACCGATATCGGCAGCGGGATACACGTCACGCCCCAGATTTCTCGAGCCGTCGCTGAGCGTTTGCATGGCGCGACCAGACCGGTGTCCATTTTGCGATGGCATCATCAGTGACGCACTCGTCACCGCTGATGATCGCGTCGATGGACAGATCCTTGACCAAGGCAAAGATGCGGGACGTCACCCCGCCAGTTAATGCGAGGATCTGCTTGAGCGACCGCACTTGCAGATTGGATTTCTTCTCCAGCGGCATGGCCGCGATCAATGTCTGGATCATATCCGAAAACTCGGCATCATCGCGCCAATTCGGCAGGTGGTGTTCATCAAGCCGACGGGCCAGTTGGACATCGCCGCGAATGGCATCGACGGCTTCGCTGACACCGTAGCAGACCAAAGATGCCTCCAGCTCGTTGCTGAGATACCTCAAGACATTGAGGAACCGGCGCTGTTCCCTATGCGTGCCCGCAAGAAGGTTGTGGACTTCGTCGATCATGATCATCCGCAGCCCGAGGTCGCGCAAAAGGCCCACGACCCGAACTTCCAGCGAGGCAACACTCTGCGCCTTCAGGCTCAGCGTCGACGACGGGGCTCCGACGGCTGCGAGGATGTGCATATAGAACCGCCGCTCATCAGGAGCGGGTGGCGCCTGCAACAGAAGTAACGGGGTGTGGGTGACGCCCGACTCCGGATCATACTCCGGCGCATAGCGTCGCGACAGGTTGCGGGCGATCATTGTTTTGCCGATGCCGGACGCCCCATGCACCAGAAGGCCAGGCATGCGGGTCTGCCGCGACATCTCAATCAGACCATGCAGCCGGTCCAGCACTTGCTCCGCTCGGGGAAAGCCGATCCAGATGTCCGATTGAATGAGGGCGATGCGGCCGTCGTCTTCAGTTTCTGCCCTCAATTCACCAGCGCTCCACCTTGAACATGGGGCGCGATGGGCGTTGTTGCAGAAAGTCGGCCTGAGTTGTGAGTGCCCCTTTCCCATTCAGTTTCATGCCACGCGGACGACGTGGGCGGTGCCGAGCGCGTTGAAGCGATTGACAAGGGCGACCCGGATGTGGATTTCGGCGGTTTGGCGATCTGGATCCCGCGCGGCGATGCGCTCACCGAAGGCCTTCAGGCATCGCATCTTGGCCTCCACTCGGCTACGGGCGTGGTATCCGGTCCACCGCTTCCAGAATGCCCGACCGTAGTGACGCGTGGCGCGCAGGGTTTCGTTGCGCGCCTTGGCAGCCGGGCAGTCCTCTTTCCAAGCTCGACCGTTCCTTCGGGTCGGTATGATTGCCGTGCCACCGCGTGCGATGACGGCGCCGTGGCAGCGGCGGGTATCGTAGGCACCATCCGCGGTCACGGTGCCGATGTCCTCGTCCTCGGGGATCTGGCCCAACAGGTCCGGCAGGACTGGGCTGTCGCCTTCCCGGCTAGGGGTGAACTCGACGGCCCGGATATCCGAGGTGGCGATATCCATCGCCAGATGCACCTTGCGCCATTGGCGGCGGCCCTGAACGCCATGCTTGCGGGCCTGCCATTCGCCGTCGCCAAGAAACTTGATGCCGGTGCTGTCCACCAGAAGATTCAGCGGCCCTTCGGCACGGCGATAGGGGATCTGCACCTTGAGGGTCTTCTGTCTGCGGCACAGCGTCGAGTAGTCCGGAACGGGCCAGTCTAGCCCTGCCAGGCGCAGGAGGCTCGCGACCATTCCGGCTGTCTGCCTGAGCGGTAGCTTGAACAGAACCTTGAGCGACAGGCAAAACTGGATCGCGGCATTCGAAAAGACCGGCGGGCGCCCTGGGCGTCCCTCATGCGGCGCGTGCCAGGTCATCTCCTTGTCCAGCCAGATCAGCAGCGATCCGCGCTTCCTGAGCGCATCGTTGTAGCTGGACCAGTTCGTCGTGCGGTAGCGGGCGGGCTTGGGCTTGCTCATGCAGATCGTCTAACCGCATGGATTCCCGATGTGAATCCTTCACCGACTGAGTTCTGCAACAACGCCCAGTGCATCACCCAAAAAAAGGGAAACGACGCCAGACCGAGAAGCCTGACGCCGCGCTAGAAAAAAACCCCTGAACACGGTTCTTCTAGCGCAGTGTCCGAACCCCTGCAACCAGCAAAGTGTTTTTGCTGGCAAGAATGTTGTTTGCTCTCGACATGGCATCGTCTCTCTCAGGAGATACGACCATGGAACCAACGACTGGCCTGATCCTAAGGCGGATCACGCAGACAGACCTCTCTGTTTCGGCGCACAAACTGGCCACGCTCATCCTCGACGGAATTGCGTGGAAGGACGGGTATAACGGCCTGCCCCGCGGCACGGCTGCCTTCACCCTGTCCTCTCTGGCAGCGAAGATGGGCGTCTCGCGCCAGTACCTGAGCGTTCTGCTGAGTGAGCTTGAAACTTCTGAACTGAAGCTTGAGCGCGAGAAGTCGAACGGCAAGTTCGCCCCCTGGCTCTTCCGCTTCGCGGCCTTTGACGACGGCGAACAGACCCACGATCTCGTGTCAGACGGAGACGACACATCACTATCTAGAGAAGAATCTAACAAAACTATATTCACAGGACAGATCAACATTGACGGTTGCTCGAACGTGTTCCGAACATGCTGGGCCGAGCTGATCAAGGCCGCGAAGAGCGCCCTACCCTGCTGGAACGTCGATACGCAAGTGATCTGGGAACGCTTCCTTGCCTTCAACCGGGCCCGTGGGAACAGCAAGGTTCCGGCCGGTTTCCTGCTCGGCTTCATGCGCCGGTGGCGCACCTCGCTTGGAGAAGCGACGCGCCCACCGGCTCTCCCCGCACCACAGCCGGTTCAAGAGCCACGAGAGCGCGAGCTGCACGAACAGATCAAGGCTGCGCCAAGCTCGAACCGCCAGTTTCACGCGTCAGACCTGTGTCGCGTCATAGGGCAAGCGGCGTACGATGCGCGCATTGTCGCCGTGATCCGGCAGTTCGGTTGCCCGAGGTTCACTGCTACGCTTGCAGTCCACGGGCGTGCAGTCCTGGCGGGCGAAATCTCGCGGTGATGATGGATCGGGTGCCACAACTCTGGCCAGAACGTATTCAGTCAGGGCAGTTCTGGGATCAAAGCAGGTCGGCGAATTGCTCCAGGTCGGCAACCGTGGCGACCAACCCCTGCTGTGTCAGGATCGCGAGATACTCGTCGACGCTTTTGAGCGGATTCTTGAGGCGCGCGCGAACTTTCCGCAGCGCGGAACAGACCAGACCGGGCGCGAGAGACAGTTGGTTCCGGAAAAAGTCGTCAGGGTGTTGGGTCTCGATGCCAAAGGGCGCAAGTGCCGCTGGTGGGAAGTCCTTCAGGTTCTGCGTGACGATCGCGTCACAGCGCCCAACGATTGCCGCCGCCAGAACGTGCCGATCGTCAGGGTCCGGCAGTGTTAGGGCCGGCACCAATGCCTCGTAGCCGGTGACCAGACAGTCGCGTGTGGCCCTGTCCATCAAGTCGCGAGTTCGTTCCAGCGCGGCGCGCTCCCGATGAGGTTCATTGCGCAGAAGCGCATCAATCCACTCCCGATGGATATCGGCCGTCCACTTGGCCTTGAAAAGGTCTGTGACCGCCAACTGCATCAGTGCATCGCGCATCGGCGCGGGATAAAGGACGTTCGCATCGAACAGGACCGTGTACTGGCTCATTTCGAGCGGTAGCCCATGTCCTGCTCTTGAGCGTCGGCGGCCAGTTGATCGAGCGCAGCTTCACGCTCGGTATCGATCGCGGCCTTGTAGGACATCACGTCTTCCATGCGGACGCGGCGATGCTTGCCGACCTTCCGATGCGGTATGGCACCATCCTCGAGCAGCTTGATCAGGAACGGACGCGAGACGTTCAGAACCTCAGCGGCCTGTACGGTCGAGAGTTCGGCGTTCTCGGGGATGATGGTGACCCCCCGCCCCGCTGCCATCGCCTCGAGGATCTCCATGAGCAGCGATACGGCGCCCGCAGGAAGCTCGATCGGCTCCATCTGCTCGGAGTCCGTCACACGAAGTTTCAACGGCGCGCGCGCCTGGGCGAAGCGTGACAATGCCTGGCCAGAGACGCGCGCAATCGCTGCGTCCTGCGGCGTGGGCGGAAGATGTCGGTGTGCCAGCATGTTCATGGTGGTCTCCTCTCCGGTTTCTGTTCTCTACCACCATATATGAAATAAGTGCAACAAATGCATTAAGTGTTGGTGAGTTTCTGCGCGCCCTGCCGCGTGCTCGCGGTTATCGCTGCTGTCGAGTGAGCGGGTGAGACCCACGCTAACCTTCAGTTTGTCGCCTTCCACATCCTGAACCGCCCCTGTCCTGTCACCTCGCGGATCAGACCCCGCTCTTGCATCCATGCAAGGTTGCGCTGAACAGCGGCGCGACTGGCACTCGTCAGGGCCTGGGCCATTGGCGCAGAGACGAGCGGCCATTCGGTCAGCACTGCGCGCAAGGCCGGCGGCGTCCTGCCCGAGAGCAATGTCATTTCGGCTTCCGCCCGCGCCGACCATGCCTCGATATCGTCAAGGTGCCGCACCGCGGTCAGGCACGCGGCTTCCATCCCGTATAGCCAGCGTTCCAGACGTTCGAACGGTGAACCACCGGCTCGTAGTCCCCCTGCCCCGCCCATGGCCAGAGGCGTGAAGACTGCGCCTCTTCCATCGCTGGCCGCGATCCGCGCAGCTGCGACAGCCGCTTCCATACGGTCGTCGTGCTGCCCGAGCCCCGCGAGGCGCCAGAGGTGAAAGCCCGCGCAAGCGCGAGTGATCGGGTGCAGGTCCGTGGCCTGCCCCATCAGATCCAGCCAACCGCTCGCGCGATCCACGAACGGCTCGGTCTCATCACTGATGTTCTCGGGGTCGCGACGGTCGAGGAAGGCGGAAAGGTCCTGCTCCGGTCCCGGTCCACCCGTCAGTCGCCGAATCGCCCATCCGACTCGCGCCAGCGCCGCCGTGTCGTCCTGGACACCGGACAGGCGCAGCGAGATCCAGAGCGCCAGCCGGTCTTGGCTGATGCGGTCACCGGTGTGCCAGCTCAAATCTGCGGCCTCCATCAGCGCAAGCCGATGCCGCCATCCTTCCGGTCCGCGCTTCAACCGGTCGTCCAGCGCGCCGACGCGACCGGCCACACGGGCAAGACGCGCGGCCTGCCCGCCCTCTGCCTTCCGCCATTCGTCGAGGACCTCGGTTTCACGCGGTTCGGCCCGTGGTCCCGGCGGCAAATAGTCCGGCTCGTCGTCCATCGGACCGGGCAGAAACCACAGGTCGTCCTCAGACGCCTGTTCGACCTCCTCAGCATAAATGCCGAGCGCGTCGGATTCATCATACAATGCGGGGGTTCCAGGCCTCATATGCGCAAAATACAGCTATTTTGAGCTTTACCCAAGGGTTTTATCAGAGTGCGTTTGTACACCTTACATAGCACGCGCGCGCGATGGTCCGCGAGACCTCCCTGATCGCGCTCTGCGTATGGAAACCAAGGGCTTTCTGATGAACAGCGCCACAGAGCGCGCCCTTGCATTCATTTACAAACGGTCGTTTATTAGCGATACATAAAACTGCAAAAAGACTGTTTTGATGCCCCTGATAGGTTACGCTCGGGTCTCGACCGAGGATCAGACCCCCCTGCCCCAGACGCAGGCCCTGAAATCCGTGGGCTGCGCCGAGATCCATGAAGAACAGGCCTCGGGCGGCAATCGTGCGCGGCCGGTGCTGGCGCGGGTGTTGGAGCGCATCGGCAAGGGCGACACGCTGGTGGTCGTGCGGATCGACCGCCTTGCGCGATCCCTGTCGCATCTGCTGGAGGTGATCGAGCGGCTGGAGGCCAGGGGCGCGTTCTTTCGTTCCATTCACGACCCCATCGACACCGGATCCCCGCAGGGCAAGTTCACGTTGCAAGTGCTGGGGGCCGCGGCCGAGTTCGAACGCGCCCTGATCCGGGAACGTACCAAGGCCGGCCTCGCCAGCGCGCGCACAAAGGGCCGCGTGGGCGGGAACCCTGGGCTGCGCGCCAAAGACCCTGCCGTTCTTCGTAAGGTAAGGCTGGCAAGACAGGACGGCTACATGGAGCGCCTGAACGAGACGGCACAAGACTGGGTGCCCCATGTGCGCCGGTTGCGCCCCGACTTGGCCTGGGAAGACGTGTTGCGCATCATCAACGGCCCCTTGCCCGAGGCGCGTAGCTGGACCCAAAGCCGTCTCTTGCGCGCTGTGAAGGCATATGTCCGCGACGGCTTCCTGCCTGCCGAGGTTCTGGCCCGCGCCGGGCGCCGCGAAACCGACGACCGCCTGCCCGCCATTATTGCTGGCATCAAGGGCGCAGATCCTGACATCACGCTTCGAGCGATCTGTGAACGGCTGGAAGCTATGCGCGAACGCACGCCCCGTGGCCGAACGAGATGGCAGCCCTCATCGGTCAAGATGCTGTTGGAGCGAGCCGAGAGTCTGGGAATGATTTAAGAGACTCAGATTCGTTCTTTGGAAGCAAAACCGCCTATGTGAATCGAGTACATCTTGCGTTTAAGAGATGGCAGCGACACAAGCACTTGACGCGCTGGATCCGCAAAATAAGATAAGTCATTGTAAATAAATGATTTCACCGGATACCGGCCCACCATTTGAAAAAATCCTTGCCTGTCAAACGCTTTCCTGACATTTTTGCGGAAGAACGCTAACCATCAGTTTCCGGCGGTTTTGCGTTCCTTCTCAAGATAGACCCGGAAGACGGGCGGCGGGACGGGCATGAACGAGCAGCGGATCAGAATGGATCAAAAGATCCAAACGATGGCGACACGTCTAAGCAAATCGCTTGATGTGAATATGCGCAAGTCGTTTCTACCTGATGAACGAAAGGCTCTCAGACGCTTCTCATCCACGGAAGTTGCCCAGATCCTCGGGGTAAGCCAAGATTTTTTGCGGAAGATGTTTTTCGAGGACAAGCTCGATCTCGGTGATATCGAGACAGACGCCCGCGGCCGCAGGTTCTACACTGCAGAGCAAATCGATATAGCGCGCCACGAAATAGCCCGGTCAAGCACCAAGTTCCAGCATATCGTTCCTCGTCGTCGGGATGGGGAGCATATCCAGATCATTTCGATCGCCAACTTCAAAGGGGGGGCCGGGAAGACGACAACGGCGATCCATCTGGCCCAAAAGCTTGCCCTTGATGGTTATCGAGTTCTGGCAATCGATCTCGACCCACAAGCCTCAATGACCACCATGTTCGGTTTCCGGCCGGAAATCGACTTCCCTGAGGCCGGAACGGTGTACGATGCCCTCCGGTATGAGGACCCTATCCCATTTAGAGACGTTGTGCGCAAAACGTATTTCCACAACCTCGATCTAGCCGCGGCCGGCTTGTTGCTCTCTGAGTTCGAGACCGAAACCGCACACGCGCTTCGAAACAATATCAGGCCGCCGTTCTATCAGCGGCTTGCTCTTTGCATTAATGAAGTCGAGACAGACTACGACATTGTCGTCATCGACTGCCCACCGCAACTCGGGTTTACCACACTATCGGCTTTGGTAGCGTCGACGTCCCTAGTCGTCACTGTCATTCCAAGCATGCTTGACGTCGCCTCGATGGCCCAATTCCTGCAGCTCACATCCAGCCTCATGGCAACAATTGCTGATGTGGGCGCATCGCCCGACTGGGACTTCATGAGATTTCTAATCACTCGTTTCGAGCCCAATGACGGCCCCCAAACTCAGATGGCGGCATTCCTGCGGACCATGTTCACGGATGACGTTCTTACTCAGCCTTTCCTGAAATCCTCCGCAGTCTCTGACGCTGGACTCACGCAACAGACACTGTTCGAGATCGCCAGAACGGATTTTCATCGCCAGACGTACGATCGGGCTATCGAGTCCATCAACGGGGTTGTGGCGGAGGTCGAAGGGCTCATCAAAACGGCATGGGGGCGTAAGTAATGGCCCGCAAAGTCACATTCGACATTCCCGAGGATGAAGAAAAGCAGCAGAGCTCGTCGATTTCTCCGACTCGAACCCAGTCACGAGCCCCTGCCCTTTCGGGAATGGCCCGTTCTCTTCAGGATGCGGCACAATCTTCAATTCAAGAAATCAGTACCGACCTTATTGATGATTCCGAGTTCCAGGATCGTCTGGCCCTGGATGACGAAGATGACATCAGGGAACTGGCTGAAAGCATTGACAAGCAGGGACAGCTTATCCCGATACTTCTGAGCCCCGAAGGGGGGCGGTACAGGATCATCTATGGGCGCAGGCGATTAGCCGCCCTTCGACTTATCGGCAAGCCCGCAAAGGCTCTCATCAGAGGCTTGGATGAGGATCAAGCGATTCTTGCACAAGGCCAAGAGAACAGCTTCCGAAAAGACCTCAGCTGGATCGAGAAAGCCCTGTTTGCACGTTCTCTCATAGAGTCCGGCAAGGATGAGGGACTGGTCTGTGACGCCCTCAACATCGATCAGAAAGCCAGGAAAGCCGGTGACAAGCTCACGGGACTTGCTCGCATGAAACAAGTCACTTCCTGTATTCCGACTGAACTCATCCAAAAGATCGGGGCGGCACCCGGGGTTGGACGGGATCGTTGGTATGCTGCCGCAAAGGCTTATGAGAGCCTTGGCTTCTCTGGAGATGAAGGGTTTCCGGCCGGAAACCGAGAATTCCATGATGCTCTCATGGAATCCAGAGGTTCAGGCAAGACCTCCGACGAACGCTTTGCGATCTTCGAAGGGCTCCTAAAACAGCACAAGCCCCCTGCCCCATCGGCAATCAAGACAAAACTCGGGATGGTGAAGGTCACCAAAAGAAATGTGATCATCACCGTCAAGAACGGAAATGACGGGCTTCACAAGTGGATCTCTGAGAATCCAGAGGCCGCTCTTCTAGCGTTGGCGAACGCGAAGGCCGCTGGTCCAGGGCAGATCATTACCCCAGAGAAAATGGAACCCATAGGTAACCCAGTCTCCGGCAGGGATCAGGATCTTGATGGTCCTGACATAGACGATAACAAAAACTGAGCAGAAAGGAGGACAGGCCAGAAAAGGAAAGACCCCCCGAAAGCAGTGCTTCCGAAGGGCCTCGATTAGCTTAGACACCTGATTGATACCCCGAAGCCGAATCGTTTTCAACACCGTTCGCGGTGAACGGGGAAGCTTTTTCAGCCGAAATCATCATGAGACAGGTATTTTCTCACACACCCGCCTTGGCGGAACGATCTACTATACCCGGTACGAACCCGTACAGGGTAATCGAGCCAATCCGAGCGATTCGCAAAGAACTCGGTCTGACACCAAATGACCTGGTAACACTGCAGGCCTTGATCAGCTTCATGCCGAAGAAGGCCGGACAAACAGCTCCAATGACTATCGTCTTTCCCTCAAACGCATCATTGTCTGAGAGAACGAACGGCCTGAACGAGAGAACGATTCGACGGTGTATCGGACACCTCGTGGATGCCGGGCTGATCCAGCGCAGGGATAGCGCAACCCGCAAACGGTTCCCTCTTCGCTACGGTGGATTGATCAGAGATGCCTTTGGCTTCGATCTGCAGCCAATGTATGATCGGGAAAGAGAGTTCACCGAACACGCAGAACAGCTTGTGGGCGATCAGGAAAAGCTACGGTCACTCAAGGCGGAGGCAGTGGCCCTTCGTGTCGAGGCTTTGCGCCAAGCAAAGGATGTTGAGACTGTCTCATTTCTCCAGAACGTACGAAACATCCTACGCCGTGCAACTCTCAAAGCCGACGAAATCATAGAGCTTATCAAGAGGCTGGCAGAGTTGGTCGGAGCGACCATCAGAGAGTTTCCGGCCGGAAACCATGACGCTCAGGAAACAATGCCCGACCAAATGTCCGGCGACGACGGACAAAATGTCCGGCACGTAGAACCCACAAGATTGAATATAAAAAAAGATAGAGCAGATGCACACTGCACCTCTGGTTTTCAGGAACGCCGAGATCCAACAATTATGGCATGGACGGACCTGAAAAACATATCGGACTTCTTCCCGCATGAACCAAGAGATCATCAATCAGTTCTCGAAATATTGGCCGATGTCGGAAGATTGCTAAGAATAGAACAGGGCAGGATCATGAAACACCTTAGAGAACGAGGTCCAGGGCAGCTCCTTATTGCACTCAACGAATTAATTTTGAGAGCCAGCTTAGGACAGGTGAAAAACAACAACGCCTACCTTGATGCTATGATGAGGCAAGGAAACTGATGCTCTTGCCACATAAACTCGACCGGCTGGTGAGTCTGCATAGCCATCGAAGATCAAGAGACAATTGCGGCACACTTCAGATCACCCGCGTCAGGTGCAAGTCTGGAATGTTGTAGCTTATCATGGAACAAGAAGCCATTCTAGGTTTGCTAGATGTTCACAGACGCCTCGGCCCAAGTGGCCAACCTTACCGTCGTGTTTGTCTGTGTTAATGCTTATAACGCCGAGGGTGATACAATGCTGCTCGATTGGCTGGTGACGGATGAACAAGCGACCCATACCAAACTACTCTCCGAGTATCAGGCCTTGGAAGAAGAGTACGCTAGACAAGATGAACCCCCCGAGATTGATACTCAGCTTGGCGTGTTGGAAGCAGAGATCCAAAAGATCGAGATCCGGCCGTTAGCCTTCAATCCGACAGACATCGGGCGGGCAGGGGCCTTCGTCATGTTTGACCGCTACGGCGCGCTGGCAGTCTCTCGCGGCTACGACCACCTGACCTCGGACGAGTCCGTTGAAGACGGCAACACCGCCTAAGAGTACGCCTACACTGGACCGTGCGGCGGTTCGGATGACACATGGGAAGGCTCAACCCATCTCTTGCAGAATATCCAGAATGTACGTATATTCTGCACGAATGGAGACCCAGATCATGCATGAGCTTCCCGAGTTCAAGGCGGCCGACCTGACGCGGCACACAAGTGACCTGTTTGACGCGGCCATTCGGTCGCCGATTGCGATCACCAAGCATCGCAAGCCGAAATTCGTGCTGATGAGCATGGACCAGTACCAGCAGCTCGCGCGGGGGGCCACGCAACAGACTCATATGGTTGACGAGATGCCCGAGGATCTCAAGGCGCTGATGATTGAAGGGCTCGAGCGGGACTTGACGCGGGCGGATGACTAAGCCGAGTGCGGGAGAGGTTTTCCGCTACCCGTTCCTATGGAAACGCGAGCAGATGGCGGGCGAGACCGAGGGCCGCAAGACACGGCCTGTCTGTATCGCCGTCACTGTCGCCAAGTCCGATAGCGAGACCGTGGTGTTCATCCTGCCGATCACGACGCAACCGCCCTTGCCCTCGCGCAAGTGCATCGAGGTGCCACAGATCGAGTCGCAGCGTGTGGGGTTGGAGACCCATGTCCGCAAATGGGTCATGCTGGACAAGATCAACACCGATATTCTGGAGCGGTCCTATGTCTGGGAGGACCGCACGCCCATCGGCGCGTTCAGTTCCGTCTTCACATTCAAAATCCAGTCCAGCCTGATCGCGCTTGCCAGGTCGGGCGGGGCATCGATTGTTGATCGGCTGAAGTAGTCTCAATCACCGCAGGGGCTACCCAGCTTCATTTGTTCCCATCGATCCATTTTGACATCAGCCCCTTGTCGCGGAAACACTCATCCGGGACGGCGCGGCGTTTGATCCGGGCGAGACGCTCGGCGAAGGCGACCTGCTTCGATGTCGGGCGGCTGTCCTGCGCGCCCGGGTTCAACTTGGCTTGTGCGTCGATCCAGGCACTCAAGGAGCGCCGATCTTGCTGAACCTCCCACGGCAGAAGCGTCTGGTTGCGCAGGGCCAGCAACCGCGCATAGGCAATCTGCTTTGGCGTCGCGGGCAGGGCGTAAGTAGTGCTTTCCATCGGGGATTTCCCTTCTTAGCTCGGTTCTTAAAAAAGAACATAACGGGAACAAATACAAGCCACCTCCGGAAATCATGGGGTTTGAGAGGAAGAGGAGGGCCGGAGAGGGTCAGGCCTGAGGGTGTCGGAGAGAGGGTGCCCGAAAGAGGGTTGAACCGGCTTGATCCTGTTCCTCATCGGGGTCTGATGCCGGAAAGTGCAGGATCCTGCGTTCTCATGAGCTTCGCATTTAACAATCTCCGGCATCAGATCCCTAAAGAGTGAAAGTGTCCTTCGGGTTTTGTGACTGACGGATGAGGGCCTTTGGGGTCCCTCAGATGGGTCCGGGCCGGGTTCCGGTCTGTCTTTCCTGATTAAGGGCATTCCCATGCAAACAGGTGTGAACCGCCCCGATTTTACCGGAGGGTGCTTTGTTCAACGTCAGGCTACTTTATCGAGTGTGTTTAGATTTGCATAGAATACCTCCTCTGCTTCTGCGGGTGTGATGTATCCGATGGGACCGAATAGCCGACGGTTGTTATACCAATCGACCCATTTCAGCGCTTCCCATTCGACTTCGCGCCTCGATTTCCATGGACCGATCTGGTTGATGACCTCTGTTTTGAACAGGCCAATGACGCATTCAGCGAGGGCATTATCATAGGAATCGCCGA